>NZ_DAWCXD010000093.1:0-19771 GCF_052357945.1 Bacteroides sp.
TTAATTTCATGGCGATATTAGCATTTCAAAAACCTGATAAAGTATTAATGTTGGAGGCGGACTCCAGATTCGGTAAATTCGAATTCCGTCCGTTGGAACCGGGTTTTGGTATTACTGTAGGTAATGCATTACGCCGAATCCTTCTTTCTTCATTAGAGGGTTTTGCTATCACTACTATCAGAATCGATGGTGTGGAGCATGAATTTTCTAGTGTACCTGGAGTAAAAGAGGATGTTACCAACATTATCTTGAATCTGAAACAAGTGAGATTCAAGCAAGTAGTTGAAGAGTTCGAGAGCGAAAAAGTGAGCATCACTGTCGAGAATTCCAGTGAATTTAAAGCAGGTGACATAGGTAAGTATTTGACTGGATTTGAAGTGTTAAATCCGGAATTAGTTATTTGTCATTTAGATTCTAAGTCAACTATGCAGATTGATATTACAATTAACAAAGGCCGTGGTTATGTACCTGCTGATGAGAATCGCGAGTATTGCACGGATGTTAATGTAATTCCAATCGACTCTATTTATACACCGATACGTAATGTCAAGTATGCTGTAGAAAACTTCCGTGTAGAACAGAAGACTGACTACGAAAAGCTAGTACTTGAAATTAGTACCGACGGTTCTATACATCCGAAAGAAGCACTGAAAGAAGCTGCAAAAATTCTGATTTATCATTTCATGTTGTTCTCTGACGAGAAGATCACGCTTGAAAGTAATGATACTGATGGCAATGAAGAGTTTGATGAAGAAGTATTGCACATGCGTCAGCTGTTGAAAACTAAACTCGTTGATATGGACTTGTCAGTTCGTGCCCTCAATTGCTTGAAGGCTGCTGACGTAGAAACTCTCGGCGACTTGGTACAATTCAACAAAACTGACCTGCTGAAATTCAGAAACTTTGGAAAGAAATCGCTTACCGAGCTTGATGATTTGCTGGAAAGTCTGAATCTGTCGTTTGGAACCGACATTTCTAAATATAAATTAGATAAAGAATAAAAAATGAGACATAATAAAAAATTCAATCATTTAGGTCGTACTGCTTCTCATAGAAGCGCTATGTTATCTAACATGGCTTGCTCTTTGATCAAGCACAAAAGAATCACTACGACTGTTGCAAAGGCGAAAGCTTTGAAAAAGTTTGTTGAGCCTTTGATTACTAAGTCTAAAGAAGATACTACGAACTCTCGTCGTGTTGTATTTAGCAACTTGCAAGATAAGATTGCAGTAACAGAGTTGTTCAAAGAAATCTCTGTTAAGATTGCTGATCGTCCGGGTGGTTATACTCGTATTATCAAGACTGGTAACCGTTTGGGTGACAATGCCGAAATGTGCTTCATCGAGTTGGTTGACTACAATGAAAACATGGCTAAGGAAAAAGTTGCTAAGAAAGCTACTCGTACTCGTCGTTCGAAGAAAGCTGCTGAAGCTGCTCCTGCTGCTGTTGAAGTTCCTGCAACTGAAGCTCCTAAGGCTGAAGAACCAAAAGCTGAATCAGCAGAATAATTTTACAGTTATTCTTATAGATATAAAAAAGGCTACCTGTGAGGGTAGCCTTTTTTGTTTGTCTGCCGTTTACTAATACTAAGATACATTAAAATATATCTTAATAGAACTTTTCATAGAGAGAATCTGTTATATTTGCAGGTGAATATGGCAAAATTTGTAAAGGTAATATTGTTTCTGTTGCTGACTGTTGCTTTTCATAGCATAGCAGGCAATGTTTCTACTGCGAAAGTGGTGGATGAACAGGAGCGTGCTATTACATATGCAATGAGACAGCATGGGGAAATCAGCGCACCGGATCTTCCTGGTAAGCCAGTGGCTGAATTGAACAACTTGCAAAGCCATCAGATATCTGTAACACGTATTCAACGTGTGCAACTTGGAGAATATTTCTTTTCTTTAAAAAATGCGCTACAATGTTGTGCTGATCGTGATAACTCACTTTCACAACACTGGGGGCGGATTTATGGTACAACAACTTCCTATTATTGCCAGCCATCAAGTGAATACTATGTATATACTTTGAGGCGTATAATTATTTAGTAGTCTATTTATTGGTATTGTTTATTTTGTGGTTACTGGTATCTTCTGTAATACCGGTGACTATATCCTTTTTATCTTTATATTTTTACTAATAATTTAAACTTTAAATATTATGGCAACTACTCAAACGATTGATGCTACTATCTTCGCATCTTCACACCCCGATATCGCAAAACGTACAAGTGTTTCAGGAGTTTTAATTTCTTCTGTAATGTTATTGGTCGGTATTTTAGCTTTTGCTTCTACTTTCGAATTGGAAGATAAGTCTTCTACGGTTAGTATGGCTTTGATGGTTCTGGGAACAGGTTTATTCCTTATGGGGATTTTCCGTCTCTTCTGGAAATCAAAAGAAGTTATTTATTTGCCAACCAAAAGTGTGGCTAAAGAGCATAGTATATTCTTTGATTTGAAACATATGGATGCTTTGAGGAATCTTGTGAGTTCGGGTTCATTCTCTGCAGGTTCGAATATAAAGAGTGAGGCTAGTGGTAATATACGTATGGATGTGATACTTTCTGCTGATAAAAAGTTTGCAGCTGTACAGTTATTCCAGTTTATACCTTATACATATCAGCCAATAACGTCAGTGCAGTATTTCACTGATGAACAAGCTTCAGCGGTAATAGCATTTCTGGCAAAAAGTAAAATGCAGTAAAAGTATCTCTACAAAAACTGTTTAACTTAGTTTTTTCCGACACATTAAAACAGGTAGCTTGAAATTTTATATTCAGTTTGCTGCTACTAAATAAAACAGGTTTTGGATGTTATTGCAATAGAAAACTTTGATTTTCATACAAGGAATGGGGATTAGTCGTTAATGACGGCGATCCCCATTTTCTTCATTAAGAAGCAGGCATTCATATTTTGCGCAACTCCGTTTCTCATTTGGTAAGAGAAGGTGAGTTCGTTGTTCGTAATGTCAGCTTCGAAACAGTAATTCCGGATATTTTGTGGGAAGGAGTCCACTAAAGTTCCTAGCAACAAGTCATGAGTGGCGATGATGCCATTGGTATTCATGTGCATGAATTGTTTGATGAGGGCAAAAGAACCTTTCTGTTTATCCATAGAGTTTGTACCTTTCAATATTTCATCAAGGATGATGAAAAGTTCTTCTCCTGCTTCAAGCTTGTCTATGATTAATTTAAGTCGCTTGAGTTCGGCAAAGAAATAAGATTCGTTGTCGGTTAAGGAGTCACTGGTCCGAAGGCTGGTGACGAGGCGAGCCGGATATATTTCCATCCGCTTTGCCCAAACGGGAGCCCCTATACATGCTAGTAGATAGTTCACTCCTACAGTACGTAAATACGTGCTTTTTCCTGCCATATTGGCTCCTGTGATAATAATAAAGAAAGGACGTTTTTCAATATCTATTCCGTTGCATACACATTTGTTGCGATCCATTAAAGGATGGCCCAAAGCTTCAGCCTGCAGATGGAAAGATTGGGCAGCAATGGTAGGATAGATATAATCCGGATGATTATATGCGAATGTTGCCAAAGAACAATAAGCATCAATTTCTCCGATGGTTTCTATCCAGCGGGGAAGGTCGGATGCGTGGATTTCTTTCCACTTCTCGATTCGCATCACTTGGCGCAGCTCCCAGAATATCAGTCCGTTGAGTATCGTGCTTATTAGCAGATTGCTTCGTTGATCGAGCGCGTTCATCAGTTTTGAAAGCTGGCGTACTGCTTGGGAAGCGGTTTGATGCTGACTTGTAAGTTCCGTTTTTAACTTTTGCAGTATATGACTTTGCATTTCTTTCTGTTCAGTGAGAAGAATCTGGTCAGCGTATGTCGAAAGAATTTGTAGCTTTTCTCCGTAGGTCGTTTGTAGTTTAGTGATTCCTTTAGAAAAAATAGTGCTGAATAATACAAAGCCAACAAACACTCCTCCTGCAATACTGGCCGAGATAATACCTAAAATGGCTAGACCTATACATAAGAAATTAATGATCGTTACCGCTGTCGGGAGGATGCGTAGAAGTGTACGCTTCCGATAATAACTTGGACTGTTTGCCCATTCTTTGATTTCGGTGGTATCGGCAGGTTTTCCTTTATAGAGTAAGCCGAGTAAGCGGATTTGTTGGCGATATTCTAAGTCTATGGACAATTCATGTATAGCTTCCTGGCGATGTTCAATAGCTTCTTTGTTTTCCAGATGTGCATTGAACCAGTTTGCAAGATGCTGTTTGCCAATAGGCGTTGCAGTGCGGTTGATGTATTGGAAAAGAGAATGTTCGCCAAATACATCTAAATCAAGAGTGTAGAGATGAGATGGATTAACAAATTCTTTTCCATCATCAAAATCAGAGAAGTCATATTGTATGGCACGTAGCTCCTGCTCATTGATTTCTATTTTCTTTTTCAAGAAGTCTTTTCGGTAGAACCAGAAATTATGGCGTTTTACCAGCCAGATGAATAAGATAAAAGGTAAGATAGCGAAAGCAGAGAGACATAGCCACCCATCAGACCAAAAGATAATGGCATTTGCTACAGCTCCTACGAATAAGATCAGGCGGAGAAGACTGATATAATAGATACGTTTCCGTGCATTCTGTAACTCCAGTTCTGTTTTCTGAATGATTTGCTGATATGTAGTAATGATCTGTTCTTGTTTTTCCATGACAAATTTAATTCTTTTCCACAAAGGTAATATAATTCATGACGGTCGGGATAAGAGCTTGTTTTTGTCGAGAGCAGATTTACTGTTTATTAACGGAAGATAGAAAGGAATAACAAGCTCATATTATGACTTGCCTGGATAATGCCTTTACTAGCTGTAAGGAATGGGGTATATAAGTTCTGTTTTCCGTTTAATGAGAGTAGGGGGTATTTCCTGATAGCAGCTTTTTTTCAATATTTCTTTTCTCATTCTTGCATTTATCCGCTAAAATTTATAACTTTCCACTCGAAAAGGCGTTAGACAGGAAAGGAGGATGCTTATGAAGAAAGGATGTATCTTATGTTTGCTGATAAGCGTGATTAGCCTTCCGTTAATTGCGCAGAATATTATTTATTCCAACCTGAAAGAGTTGCTGGCTCAACATGGTGATACAACAGCCGTGTTGCGTGTAGAAAAACGTTCCAGAAATCAGATTGTATTGACAGGAGGGGCTGATTACCGGATAACGGCCGGTGATGACGAGTCGATGTGTCGACGCTTGAAGAAGCGTTGTTTTGCCGTGCGTGACGAAAAAGGAGATTTATATTTGAATTGTCGTAAGTTGCGCTATAAAAAGTTACGCTTTGGAGCATGGTATGCCCCTGCCGTTCAATTGGGTAAAAATATCTATTTTTGTGCCATGCCTCTAGGTTCGGTTATCGGAGGAAACTTTGTAGAAGAGGATGACGTAAAACTGGGAGGGAATATTGGCGATGCTCTTGCCGCTTCAAGTTTGGTTACGAAACGCGTCTGTTATGAGCTAAATGGTGAAACAGGAAAAGTCGATTTTCTAGGAAAAGATAAAATGCTTCAATTATTGAAGAATTATCCGGAACTGAAACAGGCATATTTGAAAGATGATAGTCAGGAGGCGAAGCATACCTTTAAATATTTGTTGGAGTTGCGGAATAAACAAAAAAAGTAATTTTGTCGATCTCTGTTGGTATAGCAGAGAAAGAGTATGTTCATAATACAATCATGGTCATAGTGATATGATTAGGGTGCGGATTATGCAAATAACACAGAACTCATAGCTTTGATTTAATGGAAAAATCCGCTATCCATTTTAATAAAAGCCCTATTAGTCCGTTTGGATAAAAGACCTGCATTTGTATCTGTATAAAAGCATAAGAGACTCCTGACATTGCCTGTATCTTACCATTCTATTAAGCAGTAAATGTAATAATGCCTTTCTGATAATAAATCTGTTATTTCTCTTGTCTTTTATCTTCTTTTTTTCTATATTGCGAAGAGTTATAAGACTGTATTGCTTACAGTTTGTAATCCTTAATTCTGTTTATTATGAGAATAACTCTTGGCAACACGCTACCTCCTTATCCGGATTTTGTAGAAGGTATCCGGAGAGCTCCCGACCGTGGTTATACACTTACCCCGGCGCAGACCATCACAGCTTTAAAAAACGCTTTGCGTTATATTCCCTCCGAGTGGCACGAACAACTGGCTCCTGAATTTATGGAAGAACTACGCACTCGCGGGCGGATTTACGGATACCGTTTCCGTCCTGCCGGAGACTTGAAAGCAAAGCCGATTGATGAATATCAGGGGCAATGTATTGAAGGCAAAGCCTTTCAGGTAATGATTGACAATAACCTTTGCTTCGATATAGCCTTATATCCCTACGAACTTGTTACTTATGGTGAAACCGGGCAAGTTTGCCAAAATTGGATGCAATATCGACTGATTAAGCAATATCTGGAAGAACTTACCCAGGAACAGACACTGGTTATTGAATCCGGACATCCATTGGGGCTTTTCCGCTCCCGTCCCGATGCTCCTCGCGTTATAATTACCAATTCGATGATGATCGGACAATTCGACAATCAACATGATTGGTATATTGCCGCACAGATGGGAGTTGCCAATTACGGACAAATGACAGCCGGAGGCTGGATGTATATCGGCCCTCAAGGCATTGTGCATGGCACTTTCAACACCCTCCTGAATGCCGGACGATTGAAACTCGGCATTCCACAAGACCAAGATTTGCGGGGACACTTATTTATTTCTTCCGGTTTGGGAGGAATGAGTGGTGCACAACCTAAAGCAGCCGAAATAGCAGGAGCAGTCTCCATCATAGCTGAAGTAGATCGTTCACGCATTGAAACACGTTACCGCCAGGGATGGGTGGGGCATGTGACTGCAGATATCATAGAAGCATACCGGATGGCAGCTGAAGCAATACGACGCCGTGAACCTTGTTCCATTGCCTATCATGGAAATATAGTAGACCTGCTCGAGTATGCCGAGCACGAAAAGATTTTGATCGAACTATTATCCGATCAAACCTCCTGTCACGCCGTTTACGAAGGCGGATACTGCCCTGCCGGACTGACTTTCGAGGAACGCACACGCCTTCTTCACGAATCACCGGAGCAATTCCGTCACTTGGTAGACATATCTCTGCACCGTCATTTCGAGGTCATCAAGAAATTGGTAGCCCGCGGAACTTATTTCTTTGATTATGGAAACTCTTTCATGAAAGCCATATACGATGCCGGAGTAAAAGAAATCTCTTATAATGGTGTTGATGAAAAAGACGGATTTATCTGGCCGAGTTATGTCGAAGATATTATGGGGCCCCAACTTTTTGATTACGGCTATGGTCCGTTCAGGTGGGTCTGCTTGAGTGGTAAACACGAAGATCTGATAAAAACAGACCATGCGGCTATGGAGTGTATCGACGTCAATCGGCGCGGTCAGGATCTGGACAACTATAATTGGATACGGGATGCAGAAAAGAATCAACTCGTGGTGGGTACACAGGCACGTATTCTTTATCAGGATGCAGTTGGAAGAATGAAGATAGCCCTCCGTTTCAATGAGATGGTTCGTTGGGGTGAAGTAGGCCCTATTATGCTGGGACGAGACCACCACGATGTCAGCGGTACGGATTCTCCTTTCCGGGAGACGTCGAATATCAAAGACGGAAGTAATGTGATGGCAGATATGGCTGTGCAATGTTTTGCCGGAAATTGTGCCCGTGGAATGAGTCTGGTAGCCTTACACAATGGAGGTGGCGTCGGCATTGGCAAAGCAATCAATGGCGGTTTTGGTATGGTATGCGACGGTAGCGAACGGGTAGATGAAATACTCCGTTCGGCAATGCTTTGGGACGTAATGGGAGGAGTAGCCCGCCGTTCGTGGGCGCGTAATCCGCATGCGATGGAAACGAGTGAAGCATTTAATGAGTCCCATGCTGGAGATTATCAGATAACAATGCCGTATGTGGCGGACGAAGAATTAATAAAGAAGATAGTTCCATATATTATGGGAAAGTAGTCTCACAATATAAGAGAAAGCGTTCCCATAATGTGAAGGAATAAATTCCCACAATATATGGAACAGTTTGAACATGCAGTTATTTTGGATAAATCACATGGTTATTTGATGTAAAACATATAGTTATTCAGTAAAGTATAACCTCTATAATAATAGATATTTGATATGAGTTGGAATAAGATTATTGAATGTGTCCCCAATTTTAGCGAGGGACGTGATTTGGAGAAAATAGATCAGATAGTAGCCCCTTTCCGTGGTAAAGCCGGAGTAAAACTGCTTGATTATAGTAATGATGAAGATCATAACCGTCTGGTTGTCACACTTGTGGGAGAGCCGGAAGCACTGTGTGAAGCTGTAGTTGAAGCCGTTGGTGTAGCTGTCCGTTTGATCGACCTGAATCAGCATACCGGGCAACATCCTCGTATGGGAGCGGTAGATGTAATTCCTTTCATCCCGATTAAGAACACCAGTATGGAAGAAGCCATCGAACTCTCTAAAAAAGTAGCAGCGAAAGTTGCGGAGCTATATAATCTTCCCGTCTTCCTGTATGAAAAGTCGGCTACTGCGCCACACCGGGAAAATCTCGCCTCCGTTCGTAAAGGCGAATTTGAAGGAATGGCCGAAAAGATCAAACTACCCGAATGGCAACCTGACTTCGGACCTGCTGAACGACATCCGACCGCAGGTACCGTAGCAATTGGAGCCCGTATGCCACTCGTAGCCTACAATATTAATCTAAGTACAGATAATCTGGAGATAGCCACTAAGATAGCGAAAAATATCCGCCATATCAATGGAGGACTTCGTTATGTAAAAGCAATGGGAGTGGAACTGAAAGAGCGAAACATTACCCAAGTATCCATTAACATGACCGACTATACCCGTACCGCACTCTACCGTGCCTTCGAATTAGTACGTATCGAAGCCCGTCGTTACGGTGTTACAATTGTAGGTAGTGAAATAATCGGTCTTGTACCGATGGAAGCTCTGATTGATACCGCTTCCTACTATCTCGGACTCGAAAACTTTACCATGCAGCAAGTTCTCGAAGCTCGTATTATGGAATAGTCAATAAGAAAATAGAATGAATCACAATTGCTTTATGGCAAACATCATTCTAAAAGAACGTCCCATTCATATCTCCATTTATTATATGAACTAATTATGATGAACTATTTATGAGTGAAAACCTAATCATATTTAACGCCCGTATCGTAACCCCCATCGGCTTTTCCGCCCGTAAAGGAGAGGAAATGTCTCAACTGCAAATCATAGAAAACGGAACCGTGGAAGTGACCAAAGGAATCATTACCTACGTTGGTGAAAACCGTGGTGAAGACCGGGATGGTTACTACCAGCACTATTGGCATTATAACGCTCGCGGACATTGCCTTTTGCCCGGTTTCGTCGACTCCCATACCCATTTTGTATTTGGCGGAGAACGTTCCGAAGAATTCTCCTGGCGTCTGAAAGGCGAAAGCTATATGTCAATCATGGAGCGGGGAGGGGGAATTGCAAGTACCGTAAAAGCCACTCGGCAAATGAACTACCTTAAACTTCGTTCAGCCGCCGAAAGCTTCCTGAAGAAGATGAGCACCATGGGAGTAACCACCGTAGAAGGTAAAAGTGGTTACGGCTTGGACCGGGACACAGAATTACTACAACTAAAAGTAATGCGCAGCCTGAATAACGCCGAGCATAAACGCGTCGATATAGTCTCCACTTTCCTCGGCGCCCACGCTCTTCCCGAAGAATATGCAGGGAGAAGCGACGAATACATCGATTTCCTGATTCGTGAAATGCTTCCCCTTATCCATTCCGGTAAGTGGGCAGAATGTTGTGATGTCTTTTGCGAACAAGGCGTTTTCTCTATCGAACAATCCCGTCGCCTGCTTCAGGCAGCTAAAGAGCACGGTTTCCTGTTGAAACTCCATGCCGACGAAATCGTCTCTCTCGACGGTGCCGAACTGGCAGCCGAACTCGGAGCACTGTCTGCCGACCATCTCCTGCACGCTTCCGATGCCGGCATCCGTGCAATGGCTGATGCCGGAGTAGTAGCCACCCTGTTGCCTCTGACAGCTTTCGCCTTGAAAGAACCCTACGCGCGAGGTCGTGAAATGATTGACGCCGGTTGTGCTGTGGCACTTGCCACCGACCTGAATCCTGGCAGTTGTTTCTCCGGTTCCATCCCGCTGACCATTGCTCTGGCCTGCATCTATATGCAAATGAGCATCGAAGAAACCATCACTGCTCTCACCCTGAACGGAGCCGCCGCCCTTCAACGAGCCGACCGTATTGGAAGTATCGAAGTAGGTAAACAAGGTGATTTCATCATCCTCAATTCCGACAACTATCATATTCTACCTTACTATATAGGCATGAATTGCGTAATCATGACTATTAAAGGCGGCATACTTTATCCCGTCGCTTAATAGTTGAAAAACTCTCATTCATTAATCACTTAAAAATCAGAATACCATGTTAGCAGATTTAACCGTAAAAGATTTCTTAGATAAAGTTGCTTGCAGTGACCCTGTGCCCGGTGGCGGTAGTATTGCCGCTTTGAATGGAGCGCTGGCTTCCTCCCTTTCTACGATGGTGGCACGGCTGACCGTAGGAAAAAAAGGATACGAAGTCAGTGAAGAAGTAATGCAGCACGCACAAACCATCACCCTCCGTTTGTTGGACGAATTTATGGCACTTATTGACAAAGATTCAGCTGCCTACAACGAAGTATTTGCCTGCTTTAAACTACCTAAAACAACCGACGAAGAGAAAGCTACCCGAAGTGCTGCTATCCAGAAGGCAACCAAACAAGCTGCCCTCGTTCCGTTGGAAGTAGCCCGCAAAGCACTGGATATGATGTCCGTTATAGCAGATGTTGCCCGTCTCGGCAATCGGAATGCTGTCACAGATGCCTGTGTAGCAATGATGTCCGCCCGTACCGCTGTATTGGGAGCCTTACTGAATGTCCGTATCAACCTCGGTTCGCTCAAAGACAGAGATTTTGTCCTCCAGCTGCAAACCGAAGCCGATGCCATCGAGCAAACCGCCTGTCAGAGAGAAAAAGAATTGTTGGATGCCGTAAATCAAGACCTGCGCGTATGAGTAAGAATGTATACCATATCGGTTCCGGAGCACTGACCTTCGAAATCATCGAACGAATTATAAACGAAAACCTGAAACTGGAACTAGCTCCCGAAGCCAAGTTGCGCATCCAGAAATGTCGCGACTACCTCGACCAAAAAATAGCTTCTTCCGAAGAACCATTATACGGTATAACAACAGGTTTCGGCTCTCTATGCACTAAAAATATATCTCCCGATGAACTGGGAACCCTCCAGGAGAACCTGATAAAAAGCCATGCTTGCAGTGTAGGCGAAGAAATCCGCCCCGTCATCATCAAACTGATGATGCTTCTCAAAGCCCACGCCCTCTCATTGGGACATAGCGGTGTACAAGTTATCACCGTGCAACGTATCCTCGATTTTTTCAATAATGACGTCATGCCAATTGTCTACGACCGCGGTTCCCTTGGAGCCTCCGGCGACCTGGCACCGCTTGCCAATCTTTTCCTTCCTCTGATAGGTGTCGGAGATGTCTACTATAAAGGAAAAAAGTGCGAAGCCATCAGCGTGCTCGACGAATTTGGCTGGGAACCGGTCAAACTAATGAGCAAAGAAGGACTGGCCTTGCTGAACGGCACCCAATTTATGAGTGCCAACGGTGTGTTTGCTATGCTCAAAGCCTTCCGCCTCTCGAAAAAGGCCGACCTGATAGCCGCCCTTTCCCTCGAAGCCTTTGACGGCCGTATCGACCCGTTTATGGACTGCATCCAGCAAATCCGTCCCCATCAGGGACAGATTGAGACAGGCGAAGCCTTCCGCAAACTACTGGCAGGCAGCGAACTAATCGAACGTCACAAGGAACATGTGCAAGATCCCTATTCCTTCCGCTGCATTCCGCAAGTACATGGCGCCACCAAAGATGCTATCCGCTACGTTGCCTCCGTACTGCTGACCGAAATCAATTCCGTCACGGACAACCCCACCATCTTCTCCGATGAAGACCGGATCATCTCCGGCGGAAACTTTCACGGGCAACCGCTTGCCATCTCTTATGACTTCCTCGCCATCGCCCTGGCCGAATTGGGAAATATCTCCGAACGCCGTGTCTCCCAACTGATTATGGGACTCCGTGGACTACCTGAATTTCTCGTAGCCAACCCCGGTCTGAACTCCGGATTCATGATTCCCCAGTATGCCGCCGCCTCCATGGTCAGCCAGAATAAAATGTACTGCTATGCAGCTTCTAGCGATTCCATCGTCTCCTCCAACGGACAGGAAGATCATGTAAGCATGGGTGCCAATGCCGCCACCAAACTCTATAAAGTAATGGACAACCTGGAACATATCCTTGCCATCGAACTGATGAACGCCGCACAAGGCATCGACTTCCGCCGCCCGCAGAAAACCTCTCCCGTTCTTGAGCGTTTTCTCCATGCCTATCGGAAAGAAGTGCCTTTTGTAAAAGATGACATTGTGATGTACAAGGAAATACATAAAACAGTCGCCTTCCTGAAGAGGACACAGATTGAATACTGACAATAAATTGACCCTTTTTCGCTTTTCGTTAATAATGGTGACTGTTATTGCCGGGTAAGTGTCGATTCTTATCGATATTTATCCGGCATTTATTGGCTCCCATCTCTTCTATTAGCGATAAAACTTTACTTCCTATATTCCCTCCTTTTACCTTTCCTTTGTGTTTGTTCCAAATTTCCTATTAACACTTGTTTTCATTTCACTCTATTGAATGATAATAAATCCCAAATGGACTATAAATAGCTGGAAACTTAATTTGTTAATTGAGTTTTCTATATATCTTTGTTCCGTTTTTCCTTTGGAAATGAAGAGAAAACGAAAACTGCATTTTAATAAAATAGAAAAACGGATGATGACAGAGCATGGAAAGGACGCTTCCCAACGGGTAGAGTTAAGAGAACGGATCATAACGGCGGCAACAGAAGCTTTTACTTCAAAAGGCATCAAGAGTATTACAATGGATGACATTGCAGCAGCATTAGGAATTTCCAAACGTACGCTCTACGAAGTCTTTTCGGATAAAGAATCGTTGTTGAAAGAATGCATACTGAAGGCACAGGCAGACAGAGACAAGTATTTGCAGAAAGTCTTTGAACAGTCGCACAATGTGTTGGAAGTGATACTTGCAGTCTTTCAGAAAAGCATTGAGATGTTTCATCAGACGAACAAACGCTTTTTTGAAGACATTAAGAAATATCCCAAAGTATATGAGATGATGAAGAACCGGCAGGACAGTGATTCGATGAAAACGATGTCTTTCTTCAAAACAGGAGTAGAGCAGGGCATTTTTCGTCCGGATGTGAATTTTGCCATCGTCAATTTGCTGGTACGAGAGCAGTTTGATGTGCTTTTAAATACAGACATCTGCAATGAATATCCTTTCATTGAAGTGTATGAATCCATCATGTTTACTTATATACGCGGCATCTCCACCGAAAAAGGAGCAAGGGTACTGGAAGACTTTATACAAGAATATCGCAAGAACCGCATCGAAGATTAGAGTAAAAGTGCGGTTCTATTGACAAACAATTAAGATTAAATTAGAAATTCAGTTTATGAACAAGATGAAAAGATTGACAGGTCGGAAGATTCTTCTGGTAGCTGTGGCATTCTGTGCATTTGGTTTTGCAAAGGCGCAGGACACGCAGACGGAGAAGAATACCCTAACCTTAACCTTAGACAAAGCCTTGGAAATTGCATTGGATGAGAATCCGACAATGAAAGTGGCAGCGGAAGAAATCGCCTTAAAGAAAGTTGCCAGCAAGGAAGCCTGGCAAAGTCTGTTGCCGGAGGCCAGCATTGCCGGTTCCTTAGACCATACAATTAAAGCGGCTGAAATGAAATTGAACGATATGTCGTTCAAGATGGGGCAAGACGGTTCGAACACCGCCAATGCCGGGTTGAGTATTAACCTGCCACTCTTTGTGCCGGGTGTTTACCGTGCTATGTCGATGACAAAGACGGATATTGAACTGGCAGTAGAGAAGTCACGTGCTTCTAAACTGGATCTGGTGAATCAGGTAAGCAAGGCTTATTATCAGTTAATGCTTGCACAGGATAGCTATGAAGTGCTTCAAGGCAGCTATAAACTGGCAGAAGATAATTACAATGTAGTGAATGCCAAATATCAGCAGGGAACTGTGAGCGAATATGACAAGATCAGTGCGGAAGTACAGATGCGCAGCATTAAGCCGAATCTGATTGCGGCAGCCAATGCGGTGACTTTGGCTAAATTACAGTTAAAAGTTTTGATGGGCATCACTGCCGATGTGGAGATAAAGATTAATGATAATCTGACCAACTATGAGACGACCATGTTTGCCAATCAGTTGAAAGAAGAGAATGTGAATCTGAACAACAATACCACTATGAAGCAGTTGGACTTGAACATGAAGTTGCTCGAAAAGAATGTAAAGTCTTTAAAGACGAACTTTATGCCGACTCTTTCTATGAGCTTCTCCTATCAATATCAGTCATTGTATAATCCGAATATCAATTTCTTCGATTATAACTGGAGCAACAGTTCCAGCCTGATGTTCAATATCAGCATACCTTTATATAAGGCAAGCAATTTTACGAAAGTGAAATCTGCCCGTATTCAGATGCGCCAGCTCGATTGGAATCGTATCGATACGGAAAGACAGTTGAATATGCAGATTGTCAGTTGTCGCAATAATATGAGTGCCAGCACAGAGCAGGTAGTCAGCAACAAGGAAAATGTGATGCAGGCAAAGAAAGCGGTGGTGATTGCCGAAAAACGTTATGATGTAGGTAAGGGCACGGTGCTCGAACTAAACAGTTCCCAAGTGTCACTGACACAGGCACAACTCACCTACAATCAGTCCATATACGATTACCTGGTTGCTAAGGCAGACCTCGATCAGGTTCTGGGAAAAGAATAAAGATAGACAACTAAAAAATTACAAGTAAGGAATATGAAAAGAAGTATCCAATTGGTAGCCCTGCTGTTAACTGTGTTTATGGGCTCATGTACAGGTGGAAAAGACAAAGCTGCTGCGGAACATGTGGACGCAAAGCCTATTGTGAAGCTGGCAGACGTAAAAGCCCGCCCCGTAGATCAAATACAGGATTACACAGCAACGGTGGAAGCCGAAGTAAAGAATAATATTGCACCTTCGTCTCCCGTACGTATTGATCAGATTTTCGTAGAAGTGGGCGACCGCGTATCCAAAGGCCAGAAACTTGTGCAGATGGATGCAGCCAATCTGAAACAGACGAAGCTGCAACTCGACAATCAGGAAATAGAGTTCAGCCGTATCGACGAACTATATAAAGTGGGCGGTGCGTCCAAATCAGAATGGGATGCTTCGAAGATGCAACTCGATGTGAAGAAAACCGCTTATAAGAATTTGCTGGAGAATACCTCTTTGCAAAGTCCTATCAATGGTGTAGTGACTGCACGCAACTATGATAACGGCGATATGTACAGTGGTGGAGAACCGGTTCTGGTAGTAGAGCAGATCACTCCCGTGAAACTCCTGATTAATGTGTCCGAAACCTATTTTACGAAAGTGAAGAAAGGTACGCCTGTCGACGTGAAACTCGATGTATATGGTGATGAAGTCTTTACAGGAACCATCAACCTGATTTACCCGACTATAGATGCTACTACCCGTACATTCCAGGTAGAGATCAGACTGGACAATAAAGACCAGCGTGTACGTCCGGGCATGTTTGCCCGTGCCACATTGAACTTCGGAACGGCAGAAAACGTCGTTGTTCCCGATTTGGCAATCGTTAAGCAGGCAGGTTCAGGCGACCGTTATGTATTCGTTTATAAAGACGGCAAAGTGTCTTATAATAAAGTCGAATTAGGTAGACGCATGGGGACAGAGTACGAGTTGAAATCCGGTGTACCTGATAATTCACAGGTTGTAGTTGCCGGACAGTCGCGTTTGGTGAACGATATGGAAGTAGAGGTAGAAGCTTCTTCTAAATAGAAGGTGCAAACTACCTTTCGCCTAATGCTTTAATTAATTAACCAGATTTATAAAACAACATGAGTTTATACGAAGGTGCGGTTAAGAAACCGATTATGACCTCCCTCTGCTTCCTGGCAGTGGTGATTTTTGGTCTTTTCTCTTTGTCCAAGTTACCTATCGACTTGTATCCGGACATTGACACGAATACAATCATGGTGATGACCGCTTATCCCGGCGCAAGTGCCTCGGATATAGAAAATAATGTGACTCGTCCGCTCGAAAATACGTTGAATGCGGTGAGTAACCTGAAACATATTACCTCCCGTTCTTCCGAGAATATGTCATTGATTACATTGGAGTTCGAGTTTGGTAACGATATTGACGTGCTGACTAATGATGTGCGTGATAAACTCGACATGGTAAGTTCGGAGCTTCCCGATGATGTCGAGAATCCGATCATCTTCAAATTTAGTACGGACATGATTCCGATCGTGTTGCTTTCCGTACAGGCCAATGAGAGTCAGTCAGCGCTTTATAAGATATTGGACGACCGTGTGGTAAATCCGCTGGCACGTATTCCGGGAGTCGGAACCGTGTCTATCAGTGGTGCGCCGCAACGTGAGATTCAGGTCTATTGCGACCCCAATAAACTGGAAGCCTATCACCTGACCATCGAAACAATCAGTTCCATCATCGGTGCCGAGAACAAGAATATTCCCGGTGGTAACTTCGATATTGGTAGTGAAACATACGCGTTGCGTGTGGAAGGTGAGTTCGATGATTCCCGACAGTTGGCAGACGTAGTGGTAGGTACGCATAATGGGGCAAATGTCTTTTTGCATGATGTAGCCCGAATCGTCGATACTGTGGAAGAACGTGCACAGGAAACCTATAACAATGGTGTGCAAGGTGCTATGATTGTTGTTCAGAAGCAGTCGGGAGCCAATTCGGTAGAGATCTCCAAGAAAGTGGCCGACGCCTTGCCGAGGCTTCAGAAGAACCTGCCGAGTGACGTGAAGATCGGTGTCATTGTCGATACCTCCGACAACATTTTGAACACCATCGACAGTTTGACGGAAACCGTTGTTTATGCCTTGCTTTTCGTTGTCATCGTCGTATTCCTCTTCCTGGGGCGTTGGCGTGCGACGCTGATTATCTGTATCACCATTCCGCTTTCATTGATTGCATCGTTCATTTACCTGGCGGTTAGTGGAAATACAATTAATATCATTTCGCTTTCATCACTTTCTATCGCTATTGGTATGGTAGTGGATGATGCGATTGTAGTACTTGAAAACGTAACTACCCACATTGAGCGTGGCTCCGATCCGAAACAGGCAGCCGTGCACGGGACGAATGAGGTGGCAATCTCTGTAATCGCTTCTACGCTGACCATGATTGCCGTGTTCTTCCCGTTGACAATGGTAAGCGGTATGTCCGGTGTACTTTTCAAACAGTTGGGTTGGATGATGTGTGCCATCATGTTTATTTCTACGGTCGCCGCACTATCCTTGACTCCGATGCTCTGTTCTCAGTTGCTTCGCTTGCAGAAGAAACCATCGAAGATGTTCAAGCTCTTCTTTACTCCGATAGAGAAAGCGCTCGACGGACTCGATATCTGGTATGCGAAGATGTTGAATTGGGCCGTACGCCATCGTCCGATTGTGATTGTGGGATGTATCGTTTTCTTCGTTGTCAGTTTGCTGTGTGCAAAGGGCATCGGTACGGAGTTCTTCCCGGCACAGGATAATGCCCGTATTGCCGTACAGTTGGAGCTTCCGATCGGTACACGAAAAGAGATTGCGCAGGAATTGTCACAGAAGCTGACCAATCAATGGTTGACGAAGTATAAAGACATCATGAAAGTCTGCAACTACACCGTTGGGCAGGCTGACTCCGATAATACTTGGGCATCGATGCAGGACAACGGTTCGCATATTATCTCGTTCAACATCAGTTTGGTAGACCCGGGTGATCGTGATATCACTTTGGAAGCAGTCTGTGATGAGATGCGTGAAGATTTGAAAGCTTATCCGGAATTCAGTAAGGCACAGGTAATCCTCGGAGGTAGTAACACAGGTATGTCCGCACAGGCAAGTGCCGACTTTGAGGTTTACGGATACGATATGACGGTAACCGATAGCGTAGCAGCCCGTCTGAAACGTGAATTGCTGAAAGTAAAAGGTGTGACCGAAGTAAATATCAGCCGTAGTGACTACCAGCCGGAATATCAGGTAGACTTCGACCGTGAGAAACTGGCGATGCATGGCTTGAATCTTTCAACCGCCGGTAACTATCTGCGCAACCGTGTCAATGGTGCGGTAGCGTCTAAATATCGTGAAGACGGAGATGAATATGATATCAAAGTGCGTTATGCGCCCGAATTCCGCACAAGTTTGGAAAGTCTCGAGAATATCCTCATTTACAATGCACAGGGACAATCCGTTCGTGTGAAAGACGTTGGAAAGGTAGTCGAGCGTTTTGCACCTCCTACCATCGAACGTAAAGACCGTGAACGTATCGTGACCGTTTCCGCAGTAATCTCCGGTGCTCCGTTGGGAGACGTAGTAGCTGCCGGTAATAAGGTGATAGATAAAATGGATCTTCCGGGAGAAGTCACCATTCAGATTTCCGGTTCGTATGAAGATCAGCAAGATTCGTTCCGTGATTTGGGAACACTTGCCATCCTGATTGTTGTGCTCGTATTTATCGTAATGGCAGCACAGTTCGAGTCACTGACCTATCCGTTCATTATCATGTTCTCCCTGCCGTTTGCGTTTAGTGGTGTCTTGATGGCACTATTCTTTACGAACAGCACATTGAGTGTCATGAGTTTGTTGGGAGGTATCATGTTGATTGGTATTGTGGTGAAGAACGGTATCGTGCTTATCGACTACATCACCCTTTGTCGAGAACGTGGACTAGCTGTTTTGAACTCTGTGGTAACGGCAGGTAAGAGCCGTCTCCGTCCGGTATTGATGACTACTGCCACTACCGTTCTCGGTATGATTCCGATGGCTATCGGTGGCGGTCAGGGTTCTGAAATGTGGAGTCCGATGGCGATTGCCGTAATCGGTGGTTTGACGATATCTACGGTTCTGACATTGATTTTGATTCCTACTCTATATTGTGTATTTGCAGGAACAGGTATCAAGAATCGTCGCCGTAAACTTCGTCGTCAACGTGAATTGGATGTTTACTTCCAGGAGAATAAAGACAGCATTATTAAGAAATAACAGAAAAGAAATATGAAATCAGTATTGATAACATTCGACCAGGCTTATTACGAACGAATCATGGCATTGCTTGACCGTTTGGGTTGTCGTGGTTTTACCTACCTCGAAAAAGTACAGGGACGTGGTTCGAAGACAGGCGATCCGCATTTTGGAAGCCATGCCTGGCCAAGTATGTGCTCGGCTATCCTGACAGTAGTAGACGACAGTAAGGTCGATCCGTTGTTGGACACCTTGCATAAGATGGATTTACAGACGGAGCAATTAGGCTTGCGCGCATTTGTGTGGAACATTGAACGGACCATTTAAAAACGATCCGGTAGATAGATAAAAGGGAAAGGAGAATCTAATAAATAATGTAGATTCTCCTTTCTTTTTGTGGCTTTTGTCTATCTTTGCGGTCGTTTTGGATTTTAGGAACATTATGGAGATAATAAAGAATTATTTGAAATATTCGTTGTGGTTCGTACTGATTGTAT
>NZ_DAWCXD010000094.1:0-19252 GCF_052357945.1 Bacteroides sp.
ACCTCTTATTTGTCGAGAGAAAATTCATGAAGCATTACTTCGTATCATTCAAACTGATAAGAAAGAATCAGTTTATCTTTTATTGAATAAAGATAAGGAAGAGGGTACAAAATACAATTTTGTAACTCGGCAATGGAATGTCAAACCTATTTGCTTGCCTTATTTTTTCTTAATGATAATTGCTAAAGGCTTGAAATCTATAGGAATAGCAAAACAACATCACTATTTAAAGGTTGTTGGGTTATTTAAACGAACTTGGTTTAATTCTGCTAAAACAGAGCAGGTTTTAAACCTTGATTTGGGCAAAAGGAAGATAGCGGTAATTGGCGCAGGTACCTATGGTAGTTATACGTCAGACTTACTAGCCAGCGTTTATCCGCATGAGGATATTACTCTCATTGACGTTGGAGATTCACACTTAAAGACCGAATCAGAGATGGGTTATATTTCACATGTCGTGAATGCGCCTTACGAAGGTTTGCAAAAAGCACGTTTCTTTGGCTATGGAGGAGCTTCTGCTAAATGGGGCGGTCAATTGCTGACTTTTACAGAAAATGATTTTGCTAATCCAACAGAGTTCATGAAAGGAATAGTAGCTCTTGATATAAAATACAAAGATCGGGTTTTGGCAAAATTTGGTTTGGAAAATAAAATCCCGGAGGTTAGATTAGAACATAACCTGTTCACCAAGACAGGAATATGGTTGAGCTATTTTCATCGAAATCTTTTTACGCATTTTAGGATTGCAAAGAATAAGAAGATTAAACTATTAAGTAATTCTCGTGTAATTAAATTCCTGAATGAAGGAAAACTGATTACCGGAATTGAATTAATTCAGCATGGACAACACAAGACGCTTTCTTTTGATCAGTACTTTTTAACGTCAGGAGCATTTGAAAGTAGTCGTCTTCTAGTAGAATCTGGATTGTCAAAAGAAAAAGGAACAATGACTTTTTCCGATCATCTTTCTCAACGTGCTTTTAAGGTGAAGAGCGGTCCTCAAATGGGAGACCAAGATTTTACTTTCCATGTTCAAGGTGCTTCTTTGGTTACAAAACGATTTGTTGGTGAAGTTGATGGCTACTCTTTTTATTCTCAGCCCATCTGTAATGAGGACTTCCCATTCTTTAGAGATTTAAAGAAACTATTGTTTGGGCATAAGTTTCGTGCCGGATTGTTGATGAACATTATTAAGAATATTCCTTCTTGTGTTGCTTTTGCATGGAACATGATAATTCTTAAAAGAATGTATATCTACAAGAATGAGTTTTATCTCCAAATAGATATAGAGGCTCCACGAGAATCAGGTAAGATGAGTATGAACAATGAAAAAGATGCATTTGGTGAACGTAGTGTCGATGTTGACTTGACTATCATGCCTAAAACTGGAGAGTTGTTTACCAAAGCACGAGCTTGTGTGAAGTCTTACTTGGATAAAAATGGAGTTGTTTATGAAGAACTGCCTTTTAGTACTTCTGCAGAAAAATATGAAGATGTATATCATCCTTTTGGAATGTTCTGTGATTTTAATAGTGTAGAGGATTATTTTCAACGCTTTGAAAATATGTTGGTGGTAAACACAGGAGTACTTCCTCGTGCCGGCGGTATAAACTCAACTTGCGCGGTTTTACCTTTAGTGGAAGAATATGTAAATAATGTAATGGAATAATGGGCTTTCAATCATCAAATATTGGAAAGGTATCTTTAACCAATAAAATGCTGCGGACTCTTTGGTATATTGTAAGATTCCTTCTATTCCGTCCATTTGGAACTAAATTATTTTTGCCTTGGCGATTGTTCTTATTAAAGCTGTTTGGGGCAAAAGTGCATTGGGATTCGGGGGTATATAGCAGTACTGTTATCTGGGCACCTTGGAATTTAAGACTTGGGCATAATGCTTGGTTGGGACCCCATGTGATTTGCTACAATCAAGCTCTGGTTACATTAGAAGATGATGTGACGGTTTCTCAATACAGCTATTTATGTACTGCGGGCCATGAACTCTCTTGTAGAAACAGCAACCAAGGAGGACTGATTGTTGCTCCCATAACTTTGCATAAAGCCTCATGGATTGGGACTCGCGCATTCATTAGTATGGGAGTTGAGATCGGTGAAAATGCAGTAGTTGGAGCAACAGCCTCCGTCTATAAAGATGTTGGTCCCGATATGGTAGTTGGTGGTAATCCTGCAAAAATTATAAAAAGGAGATTATGAGCAAGGAAAAAATTGTTGGCGTGGAGTTTATTAGACTCTGTGCCACCATAGGAGTAATCATGAATCATGTAGGTGTTTGTTGGATTTCTGCATATGGAGATACTGCGAATGCTAACGGGTTGGTATTGTTTAAAACAATTAATGGTTTGGCTTTTTGGCCTGTGCCGCTCTTTATGATGATCACAGGATTCCTGCTCCTTTCGAGACAACCTATTGATTATAACAAAGCATTTTGTTATTTCAAACGAATTGCTATACTCTTGGCTTTATTCGGAACATTATTTGCATCTATGGAATTGTTCTTTAAAACCAAATCGTTGACTTTAGATTTGTTTGTTAACTCGTTTGTTGATATGATTCAAGGAAAAACTTGGAATCATCTTTGGTATTTGTATATGTTGTTAGGAATATATTTAATACTTCCAATATTTAGTTGGAAAAATACCTCTCCCCATCCCAAGCAGTTGTTGATTTTACTCCTGATAATATTCTTTTTCATATCCATACTGCCATGTGTAAAACAAGATATTGGTATCGTCTTTCCACTTTCATTAGTTTATGTTGGCTATTTACTACTTGGCTATTTTTTATCAATAGAAGAAGTGAAAGATTGGTGTTCTTGTTATTTGAAAGATGAATATTGCGTTTTTATAATATTATTTCTATTTGCCCTGGTTGTAATAGAATACGTATTTGATATACAATTTCGCTTTTCTGGCTACACATCGCCATTCACTGTAATGCAGGTTACCTTGATGTTCATAATGGCGATGAGACAGAGAAAATTGATTGATAAAATTTGTTGTAATCCTCTTGTGAAAAATTTTAATAGATGCTCATTGGGTATCTATATAATTCATATGGTTTGGATTAATTTGATTATTAAAGTGTTACATGTTAATATCATGGGGCTTAATATTCTTATGATATTGATGGTATCGCTAGCTATTGTAATACTTTCTTGGATGTCAGTAAATGTTTTGATCAGAGTTCCCATTTTAAAGAAATATTTATGAAACAATCGATTGCAGCTGTCATTCTGACCAAGAATGAAGAAAAGCATATTGTTCGCTGTTTGAAATCGTTAAAAGGAATTTGTGATGACATAGTTGTCGTAGATTGTTTTAGTGACGACAGAACGACGGAACTAGCTAAAGAACATGGTGCAAGGGTAATCCAGCATGAGTGGAAAAATTACGCCACACAGTTTAATTACGGTGTTTATGAATGTGGTATTACTGCAGATTGGATATGGCGAATAGATGCAGATGAGTTCCTAGAAGGTGAACTTGGCACAGCTGTAAAAGAAGCCGTTAGTAAATGCTCCGACCAAGTCAATGGTGTTTATGTGCGTAAACGCATTGACTTTATGGGCCATCCATTGCTCCATGGTGGCTGGTATCCTAGCTATCATTTGAAAATCTTTCGTAGAGGGCATGGAGAGTGCGAAAACAGATGGATGGATGAACACATTCGTCTAACTGATGGAACATCCATTACCGTAAATATGGGCAATCAAGTGGATGCTAATCTTAATAATTTGACATGGTGGACAGATAAACATAACGGATATGCAACTCGTGAAATGGCTGATATGCTGATGACAGAGTATGCCATGGATGCCAAAGCGCAGGAAGTAGTACCTAAATTTTTCGGAACGGAGGAACAACGCAAACGTTGGCTAAAAATAAAATACATTAAGTCACCTCTCTTCATACGACCTTTTGTTAACTTTACTATCCGTTATATTTTGAAAGGCGGGTTTCTTGATGGAAAAGAAGGTTTCATTTGGCACATCTTACAAGGTTTTTGGTACAGAATGCTGGTAGATGCAAAGGTGTATGAACTGAAGAAGCAATGTGGGTGGAATGAAGAAATGATAAAGACATATTTGAAAGAGAAATTCCTATGATCTTTTAATATGTGTAAGGTCTTTGATGTATAATAAAATTTTATGAAAGTATCTATAATAACGTCGTGCTTTAATCGTGCGGCGACGATTCGTGGTGCCATAGAGAGTGTTTTGGCGCAGGATTATAATAACATAGAGTTTATTGTTGTAGATGGGGCGAGTACGGATGGTTCGTTAGAGATTATTAGGGAATATGAAGATCGTATATCAACTATTATCTCGGAGCCCGATCATGGAATGTATGAAGCTATCAATAAGGGAATTCGTGTGGCTACAGGTGATGTGATTGGATTACTACATTCGGATGATTTTTTCTATGATAATGGGGTCATAAGCCGCATTGTGGAACACATGAAGACTACTCGAGCAGATTTTCTGTATGGTGATGGACTTTTTGTGAATCCTGATAATACAGATAAGGTAGTACGTAACTGGATTGGCGGTGATTATCGTTTATGGAAGGTACGTCATGGCTGGCTTCCATTACATCCTACTTGTTATATTCGCCGCGAGGTAATGATGAGACTAGGTCTTTATAACGAAAGTTATAAGATTGCTGCGGATAGTGAACTGTTGGTACGTTATCTGATGACGGGCGGACTTTCTGTTACTTATTTGAAAGAGTATGTTGTACGTATGCGTATGGGAGGGCTTTCTACTGATAGTGCTAAGCGTAAGAAAATGTGGGGAGAAGACATTAGAGTGTATTCCTCTCACGGTCTATGGCCTACTCTGACTAAATTAGAGAAGATGGCATGGAAAGTACCACAGTTTGTGTTGGCATTATTGAAAGGATAATGGCAATTAAATGAGATTGGTTGTTGATTTGTGCAGAGCAACTAGCTATTTTTTTAAAATACCTTGGAGATTATTAGCATATAATAATAACGATACATGTAGGTCCCTAACTTCATGCTACACACATGAATCCCCTACATTTTGCAGGTTGGGAAAAATACAGCGGTATATTCCTGATCTGTCCCCCTCATATTAGCAAAATGCTGATATGTATTCTAAATATATCAACTGTCTGTGAAGATCGTTGATATATTACTTTTAGAGGGTATGATGTTTGATACTTTATTTCTATTTAAAATTTATAGAAATAAATCCTTTCACCTTTCCTTATATATAAGATAATATGATTGTGCGACCAATGTTTAGTTACTCCATTAAGTAAATTATATTATTCAGTTCAAGGAGAAGATATTATTATATTATCACTTGAAGATGCTCGAATAAATCGCAAGAATATAAGATTCTAATTGAAATACGCTTGCAACTTCTGTTCCTGAATATAGCTCATCTAAAAGTTTTTTCTATCATAGAATTAAAATCACTGCTAGCTTTGTGTTATAGAATGAAAGCTGTATATTTGTATGCACCATAATTAAAAGGTTGTACATGTATGAGCAATAAAATATATCCTATTGGTATCCAGAACTTCGAGAAAATCCGTCAAGACGGTTATTTCTATGTTGATAAAACGGCCTTGATGTATCAAATGGTAAAGACCGGGAGTTATTACTTTTTGAGTCGTCCGCGACGTTTTGGAAAGAGTCTGCTGATCTCTACTTTGGAAGCATATTTTCAAGGGAAGAAGGAACTGTTTACGGGACTGATGGTGGAGAAGCTCGAAAAAGATTGGATAGAACATCCAATTTTGCATCTTGACCTTAATATCGAGAAGTATGATGCTTTGGAGAGTCTGGATAATATTCTAGATAAATCGTTGACCGCTTGGGAAAAACTTTATGGTGCCGAACCATCGGAACGTTCGTTCTCCCTACGCTTTGCCGGTATTATAGAGCGTGCTTGCCAGAAGACCGGACAACGGGTAGTTATTCTGGTGGATGAATATGACAAGCCGATGCTGCAGGCCATTGGCAATGAGGACTTACAGAAGCAATTCCGGGATACGTTGAAGCCTTTCTACGGAGCTTTGAAGACGATGGACGGCTGCATCAAGTTTGCGTTGCTGACCGGGGTGACAAAATTTGGCAAGGTGAGCGTGTTCAGCGACTTGAATAACTTGAAGGATATTTCAATGGATGAACGCTTTGTGGATATTTGCGGCATCACGGAGAAAGAAATACATGACAACCTGGAGGAGGAATTGCATCAGTTGGCAGAAAAGCAGAAGATGAGTTATGAGCAGGTGTGCGCAGAATTGAAAGAATGTTATGATGGTTACCACTTTATGGAACATACCATCGGGATCTATAACCCTTTCAGTCTGTTGAACACGTTTGATAAGATGAAGTTCGGCAGCTACTGGTTTGAGACGGGGACACCCACTTATCTGGTGAACTTGTTGAAGAAGCATCACTATGATTTGGAACGGATGGCTCATGAGGAAACAGACGAACAGGTGTTGAACAGTATCGACTCGGAATCTAGTAATCCCATTCCAGTGATTTATCAGAGCGGATATCTTACCATTAAGGGGTATGACGAAGAGTTTGGCATATACCGTTTAGGTTTTCCGAATCGTGAAGTGGAAGAGGGGTTTGTCCGTTTCTTACTTCCTTATTATGCGAACGTAAATAAGGTGGAGTCTCCTTTTGAAATTCAGAAGTTTGTCCGTGAAGTACGTTCCGGTGACTATAACTCTTTCTTCCGACGGCTGCAAAGTTTCTTTGCGGACACTGGTTATGACGTGATTCGCGAGCAGGAGTTACATTACGAAAATGTGCTTTTTATCGTTTTCAAGCTCGTGGGCTTTTATACTAAAGTGGAATATCATACAAGCGAAGGGCGTATCGACCTTGTGTTGCAAACGGATAAATTTATATATGTCATGGAATTTAAACTGAATGGTACGGCAGAAGAAGCCCTGAAACAGATTAATGAGAAACATTATTCACTTCCTTTTGAAGCGGATAATCGTAAGCTTTTTAAAGTGGGTGTGAACTTTAGTTCGCAAACAAGAAATATAGAAAAATGGATAGTGGAAGAGTAGTTCCTTTTATTTCAAATTCCTAAAATACGCCCGTATCTTCCGCATAATCTTGATTCCCATCACTACGCCATCGAATACAGCCATACCGGTATTGAACGAACGCATGAGTGCATCCGCCTTGTTGGTTGCCGGAGCAAGTGGGGCGAATATTTCGCGTGTAGTAGCTGTCATGGCCTTTTTTTGAGCATGGATCTCATTTAAAAGCTTCTTTTTACGTTCGGCAATCTCTTCTAATGTAAATTTCTGCGGGGTCTGCGCATTCATAATTTATTTATTTGAATCAGTTAAAAATAAATTAGCGAGGAAGTTCACCATCGGAGAAATGATGAGCTGCTTGCGGAAAATAATAACCAGGGCGATGAGAACAACATTGATGCCTGCAATGATGGCGAAACTCGACATCAGACCGCCCACTAAAGGCTCCAATATATAAGCAAGAGCAAAAAGCAGATAAAACAGAGCCACCATGCCAAGGATAATAAGTACTAATATCATAATTAACGTGGAAAAAAGTATGGTTAACTTCTCCGTCAATTCTAATTTGGTATATTCTTTTTGAAGCTCCAGATATTTCTTGAACTCGAAAAACAACTGCTGAAAATTCTCAATACTTTTATCGTCTGCAAACATGGTCGCTCTGTTTTTAGTCTTTGATTACTCACTTATTCTGCAATTTCTCCTTTCATCTCCGCAGCAATCTCATCAACGAGAGTTTCCATTTCGCTGCGATTCAGCTTGATTCCCTTTTTACGAAGAATCTCTGCGATTTTGTGACGGGTGTCTTCTCCTTTTTCAGGAGCAAATAAAATACCAAGGGCTGCGCCTACGGCTGCACCACCCAGAAAAGCTGCTAAAACATTCAATCCTTTCATAATGTATAATGTTTAAAATGATTATGATACAACAAATATAACATTTTTATGGAAAGGTTGTTCGTGAAAACTGAAATTTTTTGCTACGTTTTATAATTCTTTTTTTCTTTTATGGTTTAATCTTATTTAACTGACTTTCGTAGCTAACCTTTGAAGGTTAAGGCGTACTTTTGTTTTCGAATATTGTAAATCAAAACATAATGGAAGCTAAGATTGTTTTTATAACCGGTGCCAGTAGCGGAATTGGCGAAGGTTGTGCCCGTAAATTTGCGAAGGAGGGATGGAATCTGATTCTGAATGCCCGTACCGTTTCGAAACTGGAAGAACTGAAAGCTGAACTGGAAGCGACGCATGGTGTACGGGTCTATATATTGCCCTTTGATGTGCGCGACCGGAAGCTGGCTGCCGCCTCTTTAGAATCATTGCCCGAAGAATGGAAGGCGATTGATGTGTTGGTGAACAACGCCGGACTGGTGATCGGTGTGGATAAGGAATTCGAGGGTAACCTGGATGAATGGGATATCATGATCGATACGAATATAAGAGGACTGCTGGCAATGACGCGTTTGGTGGTTCCCGGTATGGTAGAACGCGGGCGCGGACATATTATTAATATCGGATCTATTGCCGGTGATGCCGCTTATCCGGGTGGGAGTGTGTATTGCGCAACAAAAGCTGCCGTGAAGGCTCTTTCGGACGGACTCCGGATCGATTTGGTGGATACTCCGTTGAGAGTGACGAACATCAAACCGGGAATGGTGGAGACAAACTTTACAGTGGTGCGTTATCGGGGAGATAAGGAAGCTGCCGATAATTTTTATAAAGGGATTCGTCCGTTGACGGGAGATGACATTGCGGAAACGGTTTATTTTGCCGCGTCGGCTCCTGCGCATATTCAGATTGCGGAGGTGCTTTTGATGCCTACTTATCAGGCAACGGGTACTATTTCGTATAAGAAAAAGCCGGAATAGATGTTTTTTTGACGGATTTCTTTGCCGGATGATAAAATTTCTATTATTTTGTTGCCCGAAACTAAATGTAATAGACGAAAATATTGAATTATTAATTAAAACAGAGTATAGGATTATGAAAAAATTAGTCGTATTAGGAATGGGAGTATGCTTGGTGCTAGCATTTGCATCTTGTAAATCCAGCGAAAGTGCCTATAAGAAAGCTTACGAAAAAGCGAAACAGCAAGAATTGGCAGAACCGCAGGTGGAAGCTCCGGTAGAAGTAACTCCGGTGGTTGCAGCTCCTGTGACAACTACTAAAGTGGCAGATACATCCGGCGTTCGTCAGGAAAAGGTTACAGTGGTTTCCGGCAACGAAGGGTTGAAAGATTATAGCATCGTAGCAGGTAGCTTTGGTGTGAAAGCGAATGCTGAAGGCCTGAAAGATTGGTTGGATGGACAAGGATATCACTCTACGATTGCATTTAATGCTGACAAGGCAATGTATCGCGTTATCGTGAATTCATTTGCTGATAAGGCTGCTGCTGCTGAAGCTCGCGACGCATTCAAGGCTAAATATCCGAACCGTTCGGATTTCCAGGGTGCTTGGTTGCTGTATCGCGTATATTGATTTCTTTTTGGTAATATATATTGGAAAGAACGAACGTTTTTTTCCGAATAAGAAGGCGGTAACTGGGAAGTTACTGCTTTTTTATTGAAAATGAGTGACTTCTTCGTTTAGATATTTTTATCTTTCTACTAAAAGAAGTTATAAATGATAGGAGGGAAACTTTTATAGCAAAGAAAGTTTTTACTTTTGTCAATTCTTAATTTGGAGAATGTATTGCCTGAATGTGAATAGGGCATTAATTTAGAGATTGAATGGAACAAAAATATGTAATGGCTGCTATCGACGCGGCTTTAAAAGCAGGTGAAAAGATTCTTTCTATTTATAATGATCCGGCATCGGACTTTGAAATAGAGAGGAAGGCCGATAACTCTCCGCTAACTATAGCAGACAGAAAAGCGCATGAAGCAATTGTGGCTATTCTGAATGAGACTCCTTTTCCTGTTCTTAGTGAAGAAGGGAAGCATTTAGGGTATGAGACTCGACGTGAATGGGATACTTTATGGATTGTAGATCCGCTGGATGGAACGAAGGAGTTTATCAAGCGTAATGGAGAATTTACGGTAAATATCGCTTTGGTGCAGAACTCTGTGCCTGTGTTCGGTGTTATTTATGTGCCTGTGAAAAAAGAACTTTATTTCGGGATTGAAGGTGCAGGGGCTTATAAATGTTCCGGTATTGTCAGTTTGGAAGGTGACGGCGTGGCATTGGAAGAACTGATTGGGAAATCGGAACGGATACCTTTGAAGGAAGTGCGCGATCATTTGATTGTGGTTGCTTCACGTTCGCACCTGTCGCCTGAAACAGAATCATATATTGCAGATTTAAAGAAGAAACACGGCAGTGTGGAGTTGATTTCGAGTGGAAGTTCTATTAAAATCTGTCTGGTTGCTGAAGGAAAGGCTGATGTATATCCGCGTTTTGCTCCGACAATGGAGTGGGATACGGCTGCAGGGCATGCGATAGCCCGTGCCGCAGGGATGGAAGTATATCAGGCTGGAAAGGAAGAACCTCTACGATATAACAAGGAGGATTTATTGAATCCGTGGTTTGTTGTTGAGCCAAAAAGAGAACACTAAATAATGTTTATATGACATTTGAAATCGTATTTGTACTATTATCCCTATTAGGAATGGTAGCGGCTTTGGTAGCAGACAAGATGCGTCCGGGCATGATACTTTTTTCGGTAGTGGTTTTGTTTCTGTGTGCTGGCATTCTGACTCCTAAGGAGATGCTGGAAGGGTTTAGTAATAAAGGGATGATTACCGTTGCTCTGCTGTTTTTGGTGAGTGAAGGTATTCGTCAGTCGGGTACACTGGGACAAGTGATTAAGAAGTTGCTTCCGCAGGGAAAGACAACGGTGTTTAAAGCACAGTTGCGTATCTTGCCTTCGGTGGCATTTATTTCTGCCTTTCTGAATAATACGCCTGTCGTGGTTATTTTTGCTCCGATTATCAAGCATTGGGCTAAATCGGTGAATCTCCCGGCTACGAAGTTCCTGATTCCTCTTTCTTATGTGACTATTTTGGGAGGTATCTGTACGTTGATCGGTACTTCTACTAACCTGGTGGTGCATGGAATGATATTGGAAGCCGGATTTGAAGGCTTCTCCATGTTCGAACTCGGAAAGGTGGGAATATTCATCGCTATTGCCGGAATTATTTATATATTTCTTTTTTCCAAGCGTCTTTTGCCGGATGCACGTCCGGACACAGCTGTGCCGGATGAAGAAGTAGAAGAGGGGGAGAAGTTGCATCGGGTAGAGGCTGTTTTGGGTGCCCGTTTTCCTGGTATCAATAAAAAACTGAAGGATTTTAATTTCCAACGTCATTACGGTGCAGAGGTAAAAGAGATTAAAACACGTAACGGACAACGTTTTGTGTCGAATCTGGAGGATGTGGTACTTCACGAAGGAGATACGCTGGTAGTGATGGCTGATGATACATTTATTCCGACATGGGGTGAATCTTCTGTGTTTGTCTTGTTGACGAACGGAAATGAACCGGATACTACCGGAAAGAAAAAGCGGTGGTTTGCTTTGTTATTGTTGGTTCTGATGATTGTCGGCGCAACGGTAGGTGAACTTCCGGTAACAAAGGAGATGTTTCCGGATATCAAGTTGGATATGTTTTTCTTTGTGTCTATCACTACTATTATTATGGCATGGACAAATCTGTTCCCTGCTCGTAAATACACTAAATATATTTCGTGGGATATATTGATTACGATTGCCTGTGCGTTTGCTATCAGTAAGGCAATGGTGAACTCCGGTGTGGCGGATAGCGTTGCGAAGTTTATTATCGGATTGAGTGATGATTATGGTCCGCACGTATTGCTCGCCATGGTATTTATTATCACGAATTTGTTTACGGAATTGATTACTAATAATGCAGCAGCGGCTTTGGCGTTTCCTTTGGCATTGTCAATCTCTGCCCAATTAGGAGTGAGCCCTACGCCTTTCTTTGTGGTGATTTGTATGGCTGCATCTGCCAGCTTCTCGACACCGATTGGTTATCAGACAAATTTGATTGTGCAAGGTATCGGCAACTATAAGTTTACGGATTTTGTACGTATCGGGTTGCCGCTTAATATTATCACTTTCTTAATCTCTATTATTCTGGTTCCGTTGATCTGGAACTTTTAAATAAAATTGTAAATGGAAGAAAAAAAACATATATATCCGATATTTGACCGCATGATGACGCGGCAGGACAAAGAAGAGCTTTTGGGGCAACACAGTGTGATGATCTGGTTTACCGGATTGAGTGGTTCCGGAAAGAGCACGATTGCCATCGCATTGGAACGTGAACTCCATAAGCGTGGATTGCTTTGCCGTATCTTGGATGGGGATAATATCCGTAGTGGAATTAATAATAATCTGGGATTTTCCGAAACGGACCGGGTGGAAAATATTCGTCGTATAGCTGAAGTGTCTAAGCTGTTTTTGGATAGTGGCATCATTACGATTGCTGCATTTATCAGCCCTAATAATGATATTCGCGAAATGGCTGCGAATATTATCGGTAAGGATGATTTTCTGGAAGTTTTCGTTAGCACTCCGCTGGAGGAGTGTGAGAAACGTGATGTAAAAGGTTTATATGCGAAGGCACGGAAAGGGGAGATTCAAAATTTTACAGGAATTTCCGCACCATTCGAGGTTCCGGAACATCCGGCTTTGTCACTGGATACTTCCAAATTGACTTTGGAGGAATCGGTGAACCGTTTGTTGGAGCTTGTTTTGCCAAAAGTGAAGTGTATAAAATGAAATAAATATGGAAGAATATAAATTAAGCCACTTGAAGGAGCTCGAAGCCGAGTCTATTCATATCATCCGCGAGGTGGCGGCGGAATTTGAGAATCCGGTGATGCTTTACAGTATCGGAAAGGATTCCTCGGTGATGGTACGCTTGGCTGAAAAAGCGTTTTATCCGGGTAAAGTGCCATTCCCGTTGATGCATATCGATTCGAAATGGAAGTTCAAGGAGATGATTCAGTTTCGTGATGAATATGCGAAGAAGTACGGATGGAATCTGATTGTTGAAAGTAATATGGAGGCTTTTCATGCAGGGGTAGGACCTTTTACGCATGGAAGCAAGGTGCATACGGACTTGATGAAGACGCAGGCTTTGCTTCATGCGTTGGATAAGTATAAGTTTGATGCTGCATTTGGTGGTGCCCGTCGTGACGAGGAGAAGTCACGTGCGAAGGAACGTATTTTCTCTTTCCGGGATAAGTTTCACCAATGGGACCCGAAGAATCAGCGTCCTGAATTGTGGGATATTTATAATGCCCGCGTGCATAAGGGGGAAAGTATTCGTGTATTCCCGATTAGCAACTGGACTGAATTGGATATTTGGCAGTATATTCGCTTGGAGAATATTCCGATTGTTCCGTTGTATTATGCTAAGGAGCGTCCGGTCATTAATTTGGATGGTAATATTATTATGGCGGATGATGACCGTTTGCCTGAAAAGTACCGTGACCAGATTGAAATGAAGATGGTTCGTTTTCGTACGTTGGGCTGTTGGCCTCTGACAGGGGCAGTGGAAAGTGGAGCTGCTACGATTGAAGAGATTGTGGAGGAAATGATGACTACAACGAAGAGTGAACGTACTACCCGTGTGATTGACTTTGACCAGGAGGGTAGTATGGAACAAAAGAAGCGTGAGGGATACTTTTAATTGTAACTAGTTATGGCAGATAATAAATTAGATATAAAAGCTTTTCTGGACAAGGATGAACAGAAAGACTTGTTGAGACTGTTGACTGCGGGTTCGGTAGATGATGGAAAATCAACGTTGATCGGACGCTTGTTGTTTGACAGTAAGAAACTGTATGAGGATCAGTTGGATGCACTGGAGCGTGATAGTAAACGTGTGGGAAATGCGGGCGAGCATATTGACTATGCGTTATTGCTCGATGGATTGAAGGCTGAACGTGAACAGGGTATTACGATTGACGTGGCTTATCGCTATTTCTCAACGAATGGCCGTAAGTTTATCATCGCGGATACTCCGGGACACGAACAATATACCCGTAATATGATTACCGGGGGATCTACGGCTAACTTGGCTATTATCTTGGTGGATGCCCGTACCGGAGTGATTACCCAGACTCGTCGCCACACTTTCCTGGTGTCTTTGTTGGGAATCAAACATGTGGTATTGGCTGTCAATAAGATGGACCTGGTGGATTTCTCGGAAGAGCGTTTTAACGAGATTGTGGCTGACTATAAGAAGTTTGTTGCTCCATTAGGTATTCCTGACGTCAACTGTATTCCGCTTTCTGCATTGGATGGGGATAATGTAGTGGATAAGTCTGAACGTACTCCGTGGTACAAGGGCATTTCTTTGCTCGATTTTCTTGAAACGGTTCATATTGACAATGATCATAATTTTACGGATTTCCGTTTCCCGGTTCAGTATGTGCTTCGTCCGAATCTGGATTTCAGGGGATTCTGTGGTAAAGTTGCATCAGGTGTTGTTCGCAAGGGCGATACGGTGATGGCACTTCCTTCCGGAAAAACATCTAAGGTGAAGAGCATCGTGACTTATGACGGGGAATTGGATTACGCTTTCCCACCGCAGTCTGTGACCTTGACATTGGAGGATGAGATTGACGTGTCGCGCGGCGAAATGTTGGTGCATCCTGACAATCTGCCGACGGTGGATCGTAACTTTGATGCGATGATGGTCTGGATGGATGAAGAACCGATGGATGTAAATAAGTCGTTCTTTATTAAGCAGACTACCAATTTGAGCCGTACGCGTATTGATACGATAAAGTATAAGGTGGACGTGAATACGATGGAGCATCTGTCTCTGGAGAATGGTCAGCTGACTAAAGAAACGTTGCCTTTGCAGTTGAATCAGATTGCCCGTGTGGTGCTGACTACGGCTAAGGAATTGTTCTTTGATCCTTATAAGAAGAATAAATCTTGTGGCTCATTTATCCTGATTGACCCGATCACTAATAATACTTCGGCAGTAGGTATGATTATCGACCGCGTGGAAATGAAAGATATGAGTGACACGGAGGATATTCCGGTATTGGATATGGCAAAACTGGGAATTGCTCCGGAACATTACGAAGCGGTAGAGAAAGCTGTGAAGGAACTGGAACGTCAGGGCCTTGCAGTGCGACTAATAAAATAGATTGTTCAACAATAAATTGAAAACTGAAAATGACAGCATTCTGTCGTCTTTAATTTTTAATTCTTAATTTCTAATTAATAAAGTGGGATTACTCGAATTTAATAAACTTCCGATTAATACATTGGTAGGTGCCGACTGGAAGACATTCAAGGCTATCACCGCCGGTTGTGAAATTGACGCAGCCTACAGAGGTAAATACCGATTGACGAAGGCTGTGTGCCGATTGCTTTCTCCACTGGCGTCATTACAAGACAGGCGTTACGAGAAGTTGCTGGCTAATCAGCCGCTGGAGCATGATCCGGTGTTCATTTTGGGACACTGGCGGAGTGGAACTACATTTGTACATAATGTGTTCTCTTGTGACAAGCATTTTGGGTATAACACTACTTATCAGACTGTATTTCCTCATCTGATGATGTGGGGACAGCCTTTCTTCAAAAAGAATATGAGTTGGCTGATGCCGGATAAACGTCCGACGGATAATATGGAACTGGCAGTGGATCTTCCCCAGGAAGAGGAGTTTGCTTTGTCGAACATGATGCCTTATACATATTATAATTTCTGGTTCCTGCCGAAATATCAGCAGGAGTATGCCGATAAGTATCTTTTGTTTGATGATATAACGGATGCCGAATTGAAGGTGTTTGAAGAGGTGTTCACGAAGTTGATTAAGATTTCTTTGTGGAATACCCAGGGAACTCAATTCCTTAGCAAGAATCCTCCGCATACCGGAAGGGTGAAGGAACTGGTGAAGATGTTCCCGAATGCTAAGTTTATCTACCTGATGCGTAATCCGTATACCGTATTCGAATCTACACGCAGTTTCTTTACAAATACGATTCAACCGTTGAAGTTGCAGGATGTCAGCAATGAACAATTAGAGGAAAATATCATTTCTATCTATGCAAAACTTTATCATAAGTATGAATCGGATAAGAAATTTATTCCGGAAGGTAACTTGATGGAAGTGAAATTTGAAGATTTCGAAGCGGATGCGATGGGAATGACGGAGAATATTTATCAGTCTCTTTCTATCCCCGGATTTGCCGAAGCACGTAGTGATATAGAAAAATATGTGGGCGGAAAGAAGGGATATAAGAAGAATAAGTATAAATATGACGACCGTACGATTCGTTTGGTAGAAGAGAACTGGGATTTTGCTTTGAAACAATGGGATTATAATTTATAAGAAGAAAAAGAAAGGAAAAGTATTGATGATTCAGAAAAGCGTTCATCGCCTGTTGATGACAGGTTTCGTTGCATTTATTTCTTCCTTGTCTTTGATGGCGCAACATAAAGTTGAAATGCTTCCTTTTGGGGACATGGATCAATGGGTGGACCGTCAGATAAAGGAATCGAGCATTATCGGTGGGAATACAAAGAATGTATATGCGATAGGGCCGACGACGGTAATTAAGGGAGATCAGGTTTATAAGAATATGGGCGGATCGCCTTGGGCTACTTCAAATGTGATGGCGAAAGTTGCTGGTATTACGAAAACTAATACTTCGGTATTCCCGGAGAAGCGGGGAGATGGATATTGCGCCCGTTTGGATACGCGCATGGAGAGTGTGAAAGTGTTGGGACTGGTTAATATTACGGTGTTGGCGGCTGGCTCTGTCTTTACCGGTTCGGTGCATGAGCCGATTAAGGGTACTAAAAATCCACAGAAAATGTTGCAGACCGGTATTCCGTTTACCAAAAAGCCGGTGGCTCTTCAGTTTGACTATAAAGTGAAGATGTCCGACCGGGAGAATCGTATTCGCGCTACCGGTTTCAGCAAGATTACGGATGTTCCCGGAAAAGATTATCCGGCAGCTATCCTGTTGCTGCAAAAACGTTGGGAAGATGCCAATGGAAATGTGTATGCGAAACGGATAGGGACAATGGTGACTTATTATTATCACTCTACGGACTGGAAAAATAATGTGACTTATGAGATTATGTATGGTGATATAACGAATCGTCCGGAATACAAGGCGCACATGATGCGTCTGCAAGCAACCGAAAGTTATACGGTGAACAGCAAGGGTGAAAGCGTGCCTATCCACGAAGTGGCCTGGGGAGATGAAAATGATGTTCCGACTCATATGTATATTCAATTCACATCCAGTCATGGAGGAGCTTATATCGGTTCTCCGGGAAATACATTATGGGTTGACAATGTAAAACTGGTATATTAACAAAGTATATAGACAAAGAAGAAAAATAGTCAGTGATATTATTTATCATTGACTATTTTTTTTGTTTTAATTCTTTTGTCACAAACCCTTTCAGATGCCTTCTGGAGTTATCTAAGACTTTTATCGCTCTATAAAAATCTATGAATGAATGAAAATTTACGTGTTTTTTTGTTTGTGTTATATTAAATATCTATATTTGCACTAAATTTAGAAAGAAGAATGACGTTTATTGTCTCTTAGTCAGGTGTAGAACATTTGGGTTGTGTATCTATCCTGTAAGACAATTGAAATATATTATTTACTAAAATAAATTGAGATGAAAAAGGGTTTATTGTTTATTTTATTGGCAGCAGCATCTGTATGTTTGCCTGCACAAGAAAAAGAAAATGCAGCAAAGAGTTATAGAGTGGAAACTAACCGCTTTGGTGCTAACTGGTTTATTAGTGGTGGCGTTGGCGCACAAATGTATTTTGGCGACAATGATGGTAAAGCTGATTTCGGAAAACGTCTTGCTCCGGCACTTGACATTGCTGTAGGTAAGTGGTTTACTCCAGGTATCGGATTACGCGTGGCTTACAACGGTCTTCAGGCTAAAGGTGCTACTCCTTATGCTAACGGTCCGCTTGTAGACGGAGGACAGTACTCTAATGGTTACTACAAAGAAAAATGGAATGTTGTTAACCTTCACGGAGACGTATTGTTGAACCTTACCAATATGTTCTGTGGTTATAAAGAAGATCGTCTGTACTCATTCATTCCTTATGTAGGTGCTGGATTCGTACACACAGGTAAAGGTCCGGGTTATGATGAACTGGGTATCAATGCCGGTTTGATCAACCGCTTCCGTCTGTCTTCAGCTTTGGATCTTAACGTTGAATTGCGCGGACTTTTGATGAAAGGCGCATTTGGTAACTCAGGTCCTGAAGGATTGGCTGGTCTGACTGTAGGTGTTACTTACAAGTTCAAGAAACGTGGTTGGGATGCTGTTCCTACTGTACCGATGGTTCCGGAAAGCCAGTTGAACGACATGAGAGACAGAGTAAACGCTCTGAAGGGTGAAAACGAATCTTTGAAACGTGACTTGGTTGAAGCACGTAACAAAAAACCGGAAGTGATCGTTAAGAAAGAAGCTGGTTTCATTCCACGTTACGTTGTTGTATTTAATATCGGAAAGAGCAACATCAGCAAGAGAGAGTATATGAATATCGAAGCTATGGCTAAAGGTATCAAAGCAACTGATAAAGTATTTACTGTAACAGGTTATGCTGATAAAGGTACTGGTTCTGCTGAATATAACATGAAATTGAGTAAGAAGAGAGCTGAAGCAGTTCGTGACCTGATGGTTAATGAATTCGGTGTTCCTGCTTCTCAGTTGAAAGTTGATTACAAGGGTGGCGTAGGCAACATGTTCTATGATGATGCTAAGTTAAGCCGTGTAGCTATTGTTGAAGAATAATATACATTTTAAATAATAGAATAAAAGAGACGTTTCCTTTCACAGGAAGCGTCTTTTTTGTATTTTTGTACCCCATGAGCAGAATAGTAGCAATAGATTATGGAAGAAAGCGTACTGGGATAGCTGTGAGCGATACTATGCAGTTAATCGCAAACGGATTGACAACAGTGCCTACGCATGAACTTCTGAACTTTATCGGTGAATATATGGCTAAAGAACCGGTGGAGCGGATTATTATTGGATTGCCAAAGCAGATGAATAATGAGGTTTCGGAGAATATGAAGAATATAGAACCTTTTGTTCGTTCGCTGAAGAAGCGTTATCCGGACCTTCCGGTTGAGTATGTGGACGAACGGTTCACTTCTGTTCTTGCGCATCGTACCATGTTGGAGGCCGGTCTGAAGAAAAAGGACCGCCAAAA
>NZ_DAWCXD010000095.1:0-19112 GCF_052357945.1 Bacteroides sp.
AAGTAAGTTCCGACTGCTTTTATAATATATAGGTATATATGAAAGGGGGGGGCAATCCTTTCATATTTTGTTTTCAGCCTTTCCATATTTTGTTCCTTCTCTCTATTTATAGCTCAAACCGGCTCTTTTAATAGCATTTTGAACAATTTTTGTCCTTTATTGATTTGTCATTTTCCTTCTTTGCTGATAAATACCAGTATGTTTGCGTACCGAACTAACGGACTCATATTATAAACATAAATATTTGTATTATCTAACCATGAAAAAGTATTATTTACTATCTCTTGTGGCAGCTTCTTTGATGGGAGCAACTTGTATTCAATGTACTTCTCCGAAACAAAAAAGTGATGAGAATGCTCTTCCGCAGAAGAGCGAATTGTTTGCAAATTTACCGGATTGTTGTCCGACACCGGACGGAATGGCTATCGCTCCTAATGGAGATTTGATTCTGGCCTGTCCGAATTTTGCAGATATCACACAGCCTGCTTGTCTGATGCGCATCACCAAAAATGGCGAGATTACGAAATGGATGGATGTTCCGGTATTGGAAGAAACTGGCTGGGCTTCTCCGATGGGGATTGCCTTTAATGAAGAGGGTGATCTGTTTATTTGCGACAATCAAGGTTGGAGTGGAGCAGAGAAAGCACAGAATAAAGGACGTGTTCTTCGTCTGAAGTTTGAAAACGACCAATTAAAAGAAACAATCACTGTGGCATCCGGTATGGAGCATCCTAACGGCCTGCGTATCCGCAACGGGAAACTGTACGTCACGCAGAGTTCATTATCGCAGATAAAAGATCCTTCGGGATTGTTGGTCAGCGGGGTATATTGCTTTGATATGAATGACCGTGATGTGGCAGTGACTAATACATTAGAAGATAAAAACCTTATTACCACCGTTATCACAAAGAACCCAGAAGTACAATACGGACTGGATGGAATTGTTTTCAACGAAGCGGGCGACCTCTTTGTTGGAAATTTCGGTGATGGTGCTGTTCACCGCATAAAGATGGATGTGGAAGGGAATGTACTTAGTAATGATGTATGGGCAAAAGATACCACCCAGTTGCGTACCACGGACGGAATGTGTATAGACGATAAAGGTAATATCTGGGTAGCGGATTTCTCGGCGAATGCAGTTGCACGCATTGATAAAGACGGAAAAATTCAGCGTATTACTCAAAGCCCTGACTGCGATGGCAGTGACGGAGGTCTGGATCAGCCGGGCGAACCTATCGTATGGAACGGACAGGTGATTGTATCCTGTTTCGACTTGGTGACTGGACCGGATAAGGTAAACACGAAACATGACAAGCCTTTCACATTGGCTAAGTTGTCTTTGGAATAAATAAATAACCCCGAACTACTATTATAAACCTAAAAACACATTATCAATTATATGAAACAATATCTATCGACCTTTGCCGGCTCTGCTATCTGTGGCGGATTTGCTTTTGGCATTTGGCCGGAACTTTGGAAGACATACGGTCTGATGGGAGGCTGGTTGGCGGCCACACTGATTATCGGCATTATGTGGTATATGAACCATTATCATGGAGCTATTCTGAATCCTCCGGGAAAAATATGGCTGGATCAGGGCTGGTGTATCGGCTCTGCGGGAATTGCCTGGGGAATTGTCCGCTTTCAAGGCGATATCACCAATTTCTTTTATGCAGTACCTACCTTAATCTGTTGTCTGATAGGAGGTGCCTTGGCAGGAATATTAGTATGGAAAATCCGTTCGTGCGATTGTGCCCGGAAGATAAATTAAGGAGGAAATAACAATGAGCGAATGGTTACAGACCTATAATGAATTTTTCGGCATGTATCATGCCGGAATCATCACATCTATTTTCGGAGCTTTTGCCGTCACCTTTACCGTGTTGATGAGTTGGCCTAAATTAGTAAAGGACTTTGGTCCGATAGGTGGATTTATGGCAGCCGCCCTTATTATCGGTACTTTTTGGGTGGTCAATCACAAACTGCCCGGTTTTGGTTTCTCCACCGGGTTGCTGAATGACGCCGACGGTCTGCCGATGCAATTCTGCCTGATTCATCAGGGAAATCGGGGTAGTGCTCCCTGGGTAGATATGGGATGGGCGATTGCAATGGGCTTCATTCTGGCCGACGTACTTTGCGCACCGAAAGGGACACGCGGCGGATTGCTGAAAGAAGCCTTTCCCCGTTGGCTGGTGATTATCCTGGGCGGTATCGTCGGTGGTATTTTCGTCGGACTTACCGGATACACGAATGCGGCACTCTGATCCTATTAATTGAAAAAGAAAAAGAGATTATGTATATATTAGCACATGACTTGGGTACTAGTGGCAACAAAGCAACCTTGTTCGATGAATCGGGACTACTGGTTGCTTCACGTACAGCCGCATACCCTACAGATTACGCTTCCGGCAACCGGGCGGAACAGAATCCGCTCCATTGGTGGAAAGCGATTGTAGATACCACGCAGGCACTTCTTAAACTGGTATCTCCCAATGATATTGCCGGTGTGGCACTTAGCGGACAAATGATGGGTTGTCTTTGTGTGGATAAAAACGGTCACCCGCTTCGTCCTCACATGCTTTATTGCGACCAGCGTTCGCAGAAAGAAGAAACTATTCTTTCCGAAAAGATAGATCCGCTTCATTTCTATGAAATCACGGGACACCGGATCAGCGCTTCCTATTCCATCGAGAAACTGATGTGGGTAAAGAAACACGAACCGGAAATCTTTGCACAGACAGCCAAGATATTGAATGCCAAGGATTATATCAATTTCCGTCTCTGCGGTACTCTAGCCACTGATCCCTCGGATGCTTCGGGTACCAATGCATACGACCTGAACCGTTGGCAATGGAGTGAAGAAATCATAGAAGCTGCCGGACTTGATCTTTCCCTATTCCCGGAAGTCCGTTCATCTATCGACGTGATCGGTGAAGTGACCAACGAAGCTGCCCGTGAAACAGGACTGCTTGCCGGAACACCCGTAATCTGTGGTGGAGGTGATGGTAGTTGTGCCGGAGTAGGCGTCGGCTGTGTGGCTCCGGGTAGCGCATACAACTATCTGGGTTCTTCCTCCTGGGTAGCTCTGACAGTAGAAAAACCGATTGTAGACGAACAACGCCGCACCATGAACTGGGCGCACGTAGTGCCGGGCATGCTGCATCCGTCGGGAACGATGCAGGCGGCAGGCTCTTCCTACAACTGGATGATTAACCAACTCTGCCAGCACGAGCAGGTATTGGCTACTCAACTTGGACGTAGCGTGTTCGAACTGATTGACGAACAGATTCTTTCCTCTCCAATAGGAGCCAATAAACTCCTATTCCTACCTTATATGCTTGGTGAACGTACTCCCCGTTGGAATGTAGACGCCAAAGGAGCATTTATCGGTCTGACGCTGGGACATACACATGGTGATATGCTGCGTGCCGTGATGGAGGGAATTACCCTCAACCTGGGATTTATCGTCAATATTTTCCGCAAACACGTTCCCATCGATCAGGTGACGGTGATCGGAGGATGTGCGCAAAACCCTGTATGGCGCCAGATGATGGCAGACATCTATCAGGCAGAAATCCGTGTACCTAATTATCTGGAAGAGGCTACTTCGATGGGAGCGGCTATTCTGGCAGGTATCGGTGCGGGAGTCTTTAAAGACTTCTCTGTGATAGACCGCTTTGTCCGTATCGAACAGACCGTGCAGCCGATTCAGGAAAACGTGAAGAAGTATGAGGCTTGGATGCCTGTTTTTGATAAAGCTTATCACGCTTTGTGCGATATGTATACTGAAATAGCAAAAACTGAACTAGATTCTATATAAAACCTAATAATCAAATGAAAACAGTAATAGTGCCGGCTCCCGGCAAAATTGAAATACGACAGGTGGAAACTCCTGTAATCAATGCTTATCAGGCATTGGTGAAAACAGAAATGGTTGCTTTGTGTAATGCGACTGACAGTAAACTGATAGCCGGAAAATTCCCCGGAGTGGATACTTATCCATTGGCTTTGGGACATGAGAATGCCGGAATAGTAGTGGCTGTCGGTGAAAAAGTACGTAACTTTAAAGTAGGCGACCGTGCTATTGGTGGTCTTATTTCCGATTTTGGTGCGCAAGGTGTCGATAGCGGCTGGGGTGGTTTCAGCGAATATGTAGTAGTGAATGACTTTGAAGTACTGAAAGAAGAGGGACTGGCTACACCCGAACAGGGATGCTGGGACAGTTTTGAGATTCAGAACACAGTCCCTTCACATGTGCAACCGGAAGAGGCAGTCATCTCTTGTACCTGGCGCGAAGTATTGGGAGCTTTCAAGGATTTCAATCTGACTCCGGGGAAAAAGGTGATCGTAGTAGGCTCCGGTCCTGTAGGATTGAGCTTTGTGAAGTTGGGTAAATTGTTCGGTCTGGGACAGATTGATATTGTCGATATGCTTCCCGCTAAACTGGAAGTAGCTTGCCGGATGGGAGCAGATAACGGATATACACCCGCCGAAATTAGTACTCCGGAATTTATTGCTGCGGCTAATCGCTCTTATGATGCTGTTATTGATGCGGTAGGACTGGATGTAGTCGTAAATTCCGTATTACCATTAGTGAAGATGGGTGGAGATGTTTGTGTCTATGGTGTCATGACTAAGAATCCAACTTTCGACTTGTCGAAAGCTCCTTATAACTTCGACCTGCACATGCATCAATGGCCCACCCGTTCAGAAGAAAAGGCGGCGATGACCACATTGGCGAAATGGATTGAAGAGGGCAGACTTTCTGCATCCGACTTTATCACGCACCGTTTTGCGATAGAAGAAATAGAAGAAGCCTTTGCTGCCGTGAAACGGGGTGAAGTATTGAAATGCGTATTGACTTTTTAAGAAACAACATATTAATAATAACTTGTTAAACGACTCAAAATAATGGAAAAGAAGAATATAAACGAAGTGATTGCAGAATTATCAGTAGAACAGTTGGCAGGTATGATCGACCATACATTCCTGAAACCTTTCGGTGATGCATCGCCTATTGAGAAACTTTGTGCGGAAGCCCGTCAGTATCAGTTTGCGATGGTAGCCATCAATCCTGCGGAAGTAGAAACTTGTGTGAAGTTGCTTGAAGGATCGGGAGTGCGTGTAGGAGCCGCTATCGGTTTTCCATTGGGACAGAACACAGTAGAGTGCAAAGCATTTGAAACCCGTGATGCCATTGCTAAAGGTGCTACTGAAATAGATACAGTCATCAATGTTCGTGCTTTACAGAAAGGACAGACTGAAATCGTAAAGAAAGAGATTGAAGACATGGTTTCTATCTGCAAACCTGCCGGTGTGATCTGTAAGGTCATTCTTGAAACTTGCTATCTGACGGATGAAGAGAAAGAAACCGTATGTCGTATAGCTAAAGAAGCCGGAGTGGATTTTGTGAAAACCTCTACCGGATTCGGTACGGCAGGAGCAACAGTGCATGATGTAGCATTGATGCGTCGTGTGGTAGGACCTACTATCGGAGTGAAAGCGGCAGGTGGTATTCGTGATCTGGATTCTGCGTTGGCATTGATTCAGGCGGGCGCTACCCGTATTGGTACATCAAGCGGTATTCAGATTGTAGAATCCTATAAGGAGCTGAAGAAAGGTTTGTAATCGTTCTTTTTTCAGGAAGGTAAATTTAAGGTAAATAAGAAGATAAAATGATAAGATCGAAATTAATGAAGCTGTTGAAGTGTGGGATGGCATGCTGTGTGTTCCTCTCCATCGTAGCATGGCAGACGAAAGACACTTCCCTTCAGCCTACCGACGCGAAAGGTTTTATCGTCGAGATTCAGAAGAAATACGCGGAAATTCAGGCGATAAGACAGAATGGTAATCAGGAAGAAACAGAAAACAAGATAAAAGCCGTGCACCGGAGATTGACGCGTGCCTATCCGGTCTATTACGACTGGTGGCTACAGGATGGAACAACGGGTGATGTAGACTGGTTTGGCAAGAGTTTCAATGAGGAACTTTCCGTGCGTTTACAGAAACTGAACATCAAAGCTCCCGTGACTAATACTCCGGAAAGCATCGAATCGGTTTTCCTGTCTTATCTGAAAGCGTGCGAACAAAGACGTATCAAGCGTTTGGAAGCCTTCACAGCAGATAAACCGGAGATTGTTTTTACAAAGTACAGAACGTTGCGTCCCTCTTTCTTTGCTTATACCGAAGGGGTGTCGGATGCCCGTGCTGAATGCAACTACATTGCGGGCGGTGCGTTGGCGAAATTGAAGATGAATGGAATTTGGGCGGAAGTAGAAACCATGCTGACAGATGAAGAAGGAGTAGTGCGTGATCCGAATCTTCATTTTGATGGTCAGCATCTGCTTTTCTCCTGGAAGAAATCCCGCAAGGAAGACGACTTCCATTTGTATGAAATGGATTTAAAGACACGGGAAATCAAGCAGCTGACTTTCGGAAAAGGACATGCCGACATTGAAGGTATTTACTTGCCGGATGACAATATCCTGTTCAACTCTACCCGTTGCGGAAGTACGGTAGACTGTTGGTTTACCGAAGTCAGCAATATGTATCTCTGCGACAGGGAGGGGCGTTATATGCGTCAGGTTGGTTTCGACCAGGTGCATACGGTAACACCGACTTTGTTGGATGACGGTCGGGTGGTCTATACTCGTTGGGATTACAATGACCGTGGCCAGGTATGGGCACAGCCCTTGTTCCAGATGAATCCCGATGGAACAGGACAGGCTGAATATTACGGAATGAACAGTTGGTTCCCGACAACGGTAGCACAGATTCGCCAGATTCCCGGCACTCGTAAGTTGATGGGAGTTTTCATGGGACATCATACTCCTCAACATGGTAAATTGGGTATTATAGATCCTGAAGCCGGACGCGATGAGAATGAAGGTGTTATGTTCGTAGCTCCGGTTCACAAACCGGAACCAGAACGTATTGACGGTTACGGAAAGTTTACCGATCAGTTTCAGCATCCTTTCCCGTTGAGCGAGACTGAATATTTGGTTTCCTATACTCCGTTGGGTTATTACGTCGGACATCCGATGGAATTTGGCGTTTATTGGATGAATGCGGACGGAGAACGTGAATTACTCGTGTCCGATGCGCGTATATCCTGCAACCAGCCTGTGTTGGTCGCTCCCCGTAAACGTCCGTTCCGCCGTTCATCTTCGGTAGATTATACAAAGAATGAAGGCGTATATTATATGCAGAATATCTACGAGGGCAATGGATTGAAAGGTGTGAAACCGGGAACTATCAAACAGTTGCGTGTGGTGGAAATCCAGTTTCGTGCAGCAGGTGTAGGTGAAGTGAACGGTAATGATAAAGGTGGAGGAGCTATCATGAGTTCTCCGGTAGGAGTGGGCAATGCTGCCTGGGATGTGAAGAGAGTGTTGGGAGTGACGGAAGTATATCCTGACGGTTCCGCATTCTTTAAAGTTCCTGCACGCAGACCGCTTTATTTCCAGGCATTGGACGAAAACGGGCGTGTGGTGCAGACTATGCGTAGTTGGTCTACTTTGCAGCCGAACGAAGTGCAGAGTTGTGTAGGATGCCACGAACATAAGAACACGGTTCCCGTAGCAGGGCACCCGGTATCCATGGCAATGAACAAAGGTGTCAAGGCATTGGCTCCGGAAGATGAGATGGGCGAACGCAATTTCAGTTACCTGAAAGAAATCCAACCTATCTGGGACAAGCATTGTATCTCTTGTCATGATGGAGTGAAGCAACCAATGAGCCTGAAAGGCGAATTGAAAGTAATGGATAAACGAAGCAAAAGAAAATATACGGATTCGTATCTGAACCTGACCCATGCCACCCAGAAAAAAGAAGAGGGATCATGGAGAGGTAACGCACACCATCCGGAAGTAAACTGGATCAGTGCTTTGTCCGAACCTACGTTGTTGCCACCTTATTTTGCAGGCTCCAACACGAGTAATCTGATTAAACGTCTGGAAAGCGGACATGGAGGTACTAAACTGACTCCGCAGGAAATACGAAAAGTAGCTCTTTGGATTGACTTGCTTGTACCTTTTATCGGAGACTACCGCGAAGCGAACAACTGGTCGCAAAAGGATCTCGACTTCTACAACTATTATGATAAGAAGCGGGAAGCAGCCCGTGCGGAAGATCACGAGAATATTCGTCAATACATTCAATCCCTTCAAACTAAACAAGAGAAAAAATGAAAAAGAAGATATTGATACCTGTTGGTATGGCTGCTCTGTTTCTTTGTGCGTCTTGGCAAGAAGCGGAAACGACGGTTTCGCCGGACCGTTTGTTTTTGGCAGACAACGGGAAATCCTTGTTTGTAACAAACAGGGCAGGTTGTGAACTCATCAAGATGTCGTCCGACGGACAGAAAATGGAAAAGAAAGTATCTTTCTCGTCTCCTGTCAATGCCATGACGCAAGATGCGAATGGCAAACTTTGGGTGGTATGCGACGGAAACTACGGTACGATGTACGAATTGGACGGGAAGAAACTTTCGGTGCAATCTAAAACAAAAAGCGGAGCTACTCCTTCAGACATTCTGTATAATCCGTTGTCAAAGTCTCTTTGGGTGACGCAACGATTCAACAACGAACTTTGGGAGATTGACCCGGCAACCCGTAAGGTGAAAACTAAAATCGCTGTCGGCCGTGAGCCTGTGTCGATGGCTGCCTTTGCGAGTGATTCCTGCCTGTTGATTGTTAATAATCTGCCGGAAATGCCTTCTACGGCTTATCCGATTGCGGTACAGCTTGATATGGTCGATGTACTTTCGAAAAAGGTTTCGGGACGTATCATGTTGCCGAACGGCTCTACGGATGTGAAGTCGGTAGCAGTGGACAAGAATCATACTTTTGCGTATGTCACTCATTTAATCTCCCGTTATCAGTTGCCTACCAATCAGTTGGATAGAGGATGGATGGCTACCAATACATTGTCTATCATTGACTTGAAGGCAAAAAAGTGGCTGACTTCCGTCATCTTGGATACTCCGCAGAAAGGAGCGGCTAATCCGTGGTCGGTCATTGTTACTCCGGATGATAAACAAATCATTGTAGCGGCTGCCGGCAGTCAGGAATTGGTGCGCATCGATCGTATTGCTTTGCACGAACGTCTTGCCAAGGCGAAACAGGGAGAAATGGTGACTCCTTCTATGAAAGCATGGGGTAATATACCCAATGACGCGGGATTCTTGTATGGCATCCGTGATTTCATTCCTACACAGGGAAAAGGTCCGCGTTCGGTGGTTGCCACGGGAGGTAAAATTTATACAGCCAATTATTATACATCGGAACTGGTGTCTATGGATTTGAACGGCAAGAACGTGCAGAAGCAGGTTTTGGGTGCTCCGTTGGCTTTCACTAAAGTAGGTAAAGGCGATATGTATTTCCATGATGCGACCATTTGTTTCCAAAATTGGCAAAGCTGTGCAACCTGCCATCCGAATGATGCACGCATGGACGGGCTTAACTGGGATTTGCTGAATGACGGTATGGGTAATCCGAAGAATACGAAAACTCTCTTGTTTTCGCATCAGACTCCGCCTTGTATGGCGACTGGTATTCGTAAAAATGCCGAAGTTGCCGTTCGTTCGGGAGTGAAATATATCCTGTTTATGGAGGGAAATGATGAGATCTACGAATCTATCAACGAATATCTGAAATCTCTGAAGCCTCTGCCAAGCCCTTATCTTGAGAATGGTAAACTTTCTGCGAAAGCGAAAAGAGGAAAGAAGATATTTGAAGAAAACTGCGCGAGTTGCCATTCCGGAGAATACTATACGGATCAGAAGCAATATAAAGTGGATTGGACTACCGGACCTGATAAAGGACTGGCTATGGACGTTCCTGCTCTGAACGAATGTTGGCGTACGGCTCCTTATTTGTATGACGGTCGTAGCTATTCGATGAAAGATATGTTAAAGGTACACGGACCTCATAAGCCTGTTTCTGATAAAGAACTGGAAGAGTTGGAGGAATATGTATTGTCTTTGTAATTTTGAATGATTAGTTATGACAAGAATATATAGTGCGATTTTGATATTTCTGTTCTCTGCACCCCTGTTGGCACAGACCCGGACGTTTGCAGGAACAGATTATTCACAGGGAATCGTCTTTGTGATGGAAAACAATCAGATTGTATGGCAGCACAAAGCTCCCGATTCTAATGATTTATGGGTATTGCCTAATGGCAATATCCTTTTCACCACTGGGCATGGGGTACTCGAAATGACCCGTCAGAATGATACAATCTTCCATTACGAGTCTAAAAGTCCGGTCTTTGCCTGTCAGCGGTTGAAGAACGGCAATACGTTTGTGGGTGAATGTACCACGGGGCGTATGCTGGAAATCTCTCCTAAAGGTAAGATTGTGAAAGAAGTCTGCATCCTGCCGGAGGGAGTGAAAGAGAAAGGTTTTGCATTTATGCGTAATGCACGTCGCTTGGATAACGGGCATTTTCTGGTAGCACATTACGGACCGCAATGTGTGACGGAATATGACACGAACGGCAAAGAGGTGTGGAAACTGGATGTTCCCGGCGGACCGCATTCTCTGACTCGTCTGCCCAATGGGCATACGTTGATTGCCGTAGCAGATAAAGACCAGAATCCGAGAATTATCGAAGTAACGGCAGACGGAAAGACTGTTTGGGAATTATCGAATGCGGATATCCCTGGAAAACCGTTGAAGTTTTTGGGAGGTTTTCAGTATTTTTCTGACGGACGCATCCTGATAACGAACTGGACGGGACATGTGAATCCAAAAGAAAAGGTACACATGTTGTTGGTAGACCGTCAAAAGAAAGTGCTTTATTCTTTGGAGAATACTCCGGGATTGAAGACGATGTCATCTGTCTATAGCATGGACGTTCCGGCAGGTGTTGCTTCCTATCATTAAAAAGTATATATCATCAGAAAAACATTGAAATTTGCAGTATGAAGTATCATCGAATCACATGTAATTTGTATAAAACGACAGGAAACAGTTGGGAACAGATGGCGGAGGAATTACTTTCATCCGCTGTCCGCGAAGAGAGGGTGCTCCGTCTTGTACTCTTTACACGCTGTACGGATAATCAGGAATACAAGTTTCAGCGTTCCTTTCTGGAACAATGGGTGGAGCGGCATTTCGTTTCTCCCCGTCCGGTTGTTTCGCTGGTGGCTCAAAAGCCTTTGGTAGCAGACTTGGTATTGGAGGTACATTCGTTGGTGGAAATTACGGATGAGGCAGTCACCATAGAGGAACAAATCACTTCTTCCTCTGTCCGCTACCTGCGGATCATGACTCCTCACTATCGGGAAATAATAGTAGGGGGACTTTACGCAGACGATTGGAATCTTCCTGTTCGCGAACAATCGGAACAGGCTTTCAGAAAGGCAGAAGAGATCTTAAAGACGGAGCAGATGAATTTCGGCGACATTGTCCGTCAGTGGAATTATCTGGAAAATATCACGGATATTGCACATGGCAATCAGTGTTATCAGGATTTCAATGATGTGCGTACCCTGTTCTATGCTTCTTCGGAGTGGGAATCAGGTTATCCGGCGGCAACGGGGATTGGCACACAGCATGGCGGCGTTCTGATTGATTTCAATGCTGTCAGTGGAGAAGTGGATATTGCTCCTTTAGATAACGACTGGCAACGGGCTGCTCATGTCTATTCGGATGAGGTATTGATTAGCCATCGGGCAGATAGGAAGAAAGGAACACCTAAATTTGAAAGAGGAAAGTCACTGTCCGACCGTCGGCAGGAGGTGATTTATATTTCCGGCACAGCTGCTATCCGTGGCGAGGAAAGTGTAACGACCGGAGATGTTCTCTCTCAAACGGAAATCACTCTTGAAAATATCCAGCATTTGATTGGCTTGGAAGAGGGTAGGGAGAAACTACCGGAACATTCCGGTAAGTTGGGACTTCTTCGTGTATATCTCAAGAATGAAGAGGATGCGTCAGCTGTGAAAGCAGACTTGGATAAACTCTGTCCGGACATTCCTATCGTATATCTTTATGCAGATGTATGCAGAGAGGAATTGCTGGTAGAAATTGAAGGAATTGCTTATCTATAAAAGCCTCATTTATAAAAGCATTGTTTATTATAAAAGAAAAACAGATGAAATTGATTCGACTGATCGCTTCACCGGTATTGATGTACATATTAGCGGGACTTTATGCCCTGATATTGGCGGTAGCCACTTTAGTGGAAAACTCTTATGGTCCTGTCGTTGCCCGTGAATCTTTTTATTATGCCCCCTGGTTTATACTGTTGCAGTTGTTGCAGGCAGCTAATTTATTGGCTATGTTCCTTCAGGGAAGCTATTTTAAGAGAATTAGTAAAGGCAGTCTGATTTTTCATGGAGCTTTTCTTTTTATCTGGTTGGGGGCTGCTGTTACTCACTATGTAGGAGTGACGGGTATCATGCATATCCGTGAAGGGGAAACGGCAAATAGCATGATGAAAGAGGAAGGAACAGGGATGGAAAATGCTTCCCTGCCTTTCTCTGTAATTCTGGAAGATTTCCGGTTGCAGCGCTATCCGGGTTCTCATAGCCCGATGTCTTATGAAAGTGACCTAGTGATTAAGAGAGAAAATGAATCTCCTTTACAGGCAACCATACGAATGAATAAAGTGATTGATGTGGATGGTTACCGTCTGTTTCAGTCTTCATTCGATTCCGACGAACAAGGCACTGTGCTATCAGTGAGCTATGACCGTCCCGGTATGCAGCTTACATATACGGGATATTTCCTTTTATTGGTAGGTTTTGTCTTGACATTGTTCAGTAAGAAATCCCGTTTCGGGCGGTTGCGTAAAGAATTGGGAGAAATGAAAAAGAATACCCCTTTCTGCTTATTGCTCTTTCTGGCTTTATCCGGTATCTCCAATATGCAGGCATTGTCTGCACAACAACCGGTTGCCTCTTCACAACAATCTCTCCTCGTTTCGCAATTACCTTGTGTTTCTTCCTCACATGCCGAAAAGTTTGGCAGTCTGGTAGTGCTTAACCCTAACGGACGCCTCGAACCCGTCAACAGTTATACATCTGCCATTTTACGCAAATTGTATGGAGCCGATAAACTGAATGGCATCAATTCAGATCAATTCTTTTTGAATCTACTTTCTTTTCCCGATGAATGGGGAGCTTTTCCTTTTATCAAAGTTGATAATAAAGAACTTTTTCAACGCTTCGGCAGAGATGGCAAATACATTGCCTGGCAAGATGTGTTTGATGCAGACGGTAACTATATCCTGACGAATGAACTGAACACAATTTACGCTAAACCGGCTGCGGAGCGAAAACGTTTGGACTCGGATTTATTAAAACTGGACGAATCAGTAAACATCATATATCGCATCATGCAACACCAACTGTTACCGCTTTTCCCGGATGGAAATGATTTGCAGGGAAAATGGTATTCACCGGGTGATGACTTGAGCGCTTTTCATGGGAAAGATTCTCTATTTGTAACTAAAATCATGGACTGGTATATCTATGAGCTAGGAAATGGAGTTCGTTCCAACAACTGGAAGGAAGCAGACAAGGTAGTTGAAATGATGAATGTCTACCAACAAGCAAAAGCTAAAGTCCCCGCTATTGACAACCGGAAAGTGAAAGCCGAACTTCTCTATAATCAATTGGATTTATTTTTCTGGTGTCGTCTGGCTTACTTGATTTTGGGTGGTATCCTACTTTTCATTGCCTGCGGAGAGATTATTGCGGACTTTAAATGGGGAAGAAAAATTAGCAGTATTCTGATTGCTCTTCTGGCAATCGCTTTTCTCACACATACGGGAGGTGTCTTGTTACGTTGGTATATTTGCGGACATGCCCCTTGGGCAAATGCTTACGAGTCGATGATATGTACTTCCTGGATGCTGGTAGGTAGCGGACTCCTGTTTGCCCGCCGATTCCGTATTCTTCCCGCATTGGCAGGACTATTGGGAGGAATCATGCTTTTTGTAGCAGGACTGAACCACCTGAACCCGGAAATCACCCCTTTGGTTCCGGTACTCCAGTCTTATTGGCTGATGTCTCACGTCGCTATTATTATGATCGGTTATGTCTTTTTTGCTCTTTGTGCGCTGACAGGGTTGTTTAATCTTGTATTGATGAGTTTACTTTCCGCCACCAACCGGGTGAAACTCTTGTTCCGTATCCGTGAACTGACACTGCTGAATGAAATGGCAATGATTCTCGGTCTGTTCTTTATGACTGCCGGAACATTTCTTGGAGCTATCTGGGCAAATGTCTCTTGGGGTAGATATTGGGGATGGGACCCTAAAGAAACCTGGGCATTGATTTCAATCGTAGTCTATGCATTGGTGCTTCATATCCGCTTTATTCCTCTCCTGAAAGGAAAGACCACCTGGTGTTTTAATCTGCTTTCCGTTGTTGCCGTCCTTTCGGTTATAATGACTTGGTTTGGGGTGAACTACTATTTGAGCGGTCTGCATTCTTATGGAAAAACCGAAGGAGGAGATTTTTTGTTGTGGATATGGGGATTGGGCGTATGCCTCGTACTTGTTTTAGCGTTGTTTGCCCGCAGACGTTTAAAGAAACTCTCTGCCACATTTTCGTCTTTCTTTTAAGTATTATACGGGGAGAAACAAAAATGTGGCAGATCATATAATCAATGACTTATCTCTGAAAATAGCCGAAAATAAGAGAAGTTTACAGGAAACATATACGGAGTTTCTGCTTTTTTCAGAAGGAAAGCTGCATTTTATTGCCAATTATTTGAACTTCAGTATTTTGATTGTTCTATTGTCGTGTTTCCATCCTTTCCCTATTTCTGCTTGTTGGTAGACACAACAAAGCAGATTGGTGGACGTGTATAGTCGTTTCACTTGTTCCTTCTTATATAAATTTGCTATTAGAAACGAATCAGGTTTTCCATTCGCATCCAGATAGGGGAGATATGAATTTTCTCCGATAACTTCCTGCAACAAAGTACGTTCATCGGCATTGGAGGTTTGTGCTAGTTGAGTTTTCCATCCGTTGAAGATATGGGAAGCGCCTTGTATCCAACTATCAATCTCATTGGTTGACATACATTCCAGATCCGGGTGGATGGAAGCAATATGTGTCACGGTATTTACTCCCCCTCGGAATCGTCCGATGATTTGAATGGCTTCGGTCGGTAGTAGGATCGATAACCGATTGGGTTGCGCCATGCAAATCACTGATGAGAATCACATGTGGCGGGTTTTACATATGATATCCACCGCGGAGTAGAAACATAATCTTCTAATATTTGATATTATATTGATATAATCCGTACCTTTGCGCAGTAAACACAGACAAAATTTACAAACTAAATAATTATATGAAATGAAAAAGATTTTATTTTTGATGATTTTGTTTTTCCCTATCGTATTGAGTAGTTGTTCGTCCGATGATGATGATTGGATTGATTTGAATTCGGAAGATATTGTAGGAACCTGGTCAACAGGTATAGAGGGTACTCATAAATACATTAAGTTTGAGAGTGATGGAACTGGATATTACGCGCTTCTTAGCGGGGCTACCTTTGTGTCTAACTATTTGTTCACCTATCAAATTTCAGGTGATAAAATTAATATCCAAATAACTTATTCTGATGATGGAAATAAGCTTAAAGGACAGAAGCGAGTGTGGGAGTGCTTATTTTCAAAAGATATATTAAAGATAAAAGATGGCTCATTGGAAAATGGCACATATAAAAGACTGGGATATGATGAGTAATTAAATCACTGCATTTTATAGATAATCGTATGTTATGCGGTTAAAATTGGGAAATAAGCCGCAAAATCTGCGGCTTATTTCCCAATTTTAACCGCAACTTTGTCTATAACTCCAATTAAATAGCTATTTTTGTGGAAAGAACCAATGATCTGTTTATTCATGAAATAGAAAATTGGACGTCGTTCAGATGGAATGCTGCTTGTTTGTCCGAGCTATCGGCTCCGACAAACAAAGCTATCGGATATCTTTCTGTGTCATCTTCAGAAATAGAGGGAATCATATTAAATACTGCGGAAGTACGTTCTTCCGTCGCACGGAAATTAGGTGTAGCTGTACCTGATACAAAAGAACCGACACATTGTATTGACGGATTCCACTATATATAGAGGACAAAAGACAATAGAAGAAAGAATATCTTCATTGGACAAAATACGTTTTGAACAAAATGAAATGTCGATTGAAGATATTGTATATAAGTATTTTGCATATCTCATTGAATAATTATTTTATGAAATAAAGAAACCCATGTTGAAAATATTAGTAACCTACGCCGTCCAAGGCGAATTTGTAGAGATTAAATGGCCGGATGTAGAACCTTATTACATTCGTACAGGTATTGGAAAAGTAAAATCAGCTTTTCATCTGGCAGAAGCAATCCGCCAGGTACAACCGGACTTAGTACTCAATATCGGAAGTGCCGGAACAGTCAACCATCAAGTAGGAGATATCTTTGTCTGCCGCAAGTTCGTAGACCGTGATATGCAGAAAATGAAAGAGTTCGGATTGGAGTGTGAGATTGATTCATCGGCCTTGCTCGAAGAAAAAGGTTATTGCGAGCACTGGACAGAAGAAGGAATCTGTAACACGGGAGATGGCTTTCTTACAGAATTGACTCACGTTAGCGGAGATGTCGTAGACATGGAAGCCTATGCACAGGCATTCGTTTGCCGTTCAAAAGAAATTCCGTTTATTTCCGTGAAATATGTGACTGACATTATTGGTCATAACTCCGTGAAACATTGGGAAGATAAACTTGCCGATGCACGACAGGGACTATCGCATTACTTTAATGTCTTGAAAGAAAGAATATGATAAGTGACCCCTGCGGCAATCAGTCCCAGGAGAATCTTTACCCATATCAAAGGAATCAGGAAGAAAATGCAGTAAAGCATAGTTCCCCACATCAACACGAGCGAGATTACTTTGGCTCGGAGAGGGATCGCCTTGTTTTCGCGGTAATTGCGGATATAAGGACCGAAGTGCCGATGATTGAGCAGCCAGTTATATAATCGGGGGGACCCTTTGAAATAAAGGGCGGCGGTGAGTAACAGAAAAGGGGTAGTAGGCAGTAGCGGCAGAAAGATGCCGAGAATGCCGAGTGCAAGAGAGATACTACCTAAAACAATATACAGAGTTTTCATGCGGCAAAGATAGTGCAAAAAAAGGGAAAAAATAACACTCTTTGCTGGATGAAAACTCTATTTTGTATTACCTTTGCCGTTGCATCGAGGTGACATTAGATGCGTGTAACTATTAAAATACATACACCCATGTTTACAGTAATCAAACGCATGGAGATCTCGGCTTCTCATAAGCTGGTACTCCCGTATCGCAGTAAATGCGCCAGTTTACACGGTCACAACTGGATTATCACCGTCTATTGCCGTTCCATGCGGCTCAACTCCGAAGGAATGGTGGTAGATTTCACCCGTATCAAAGAAGTGGTCATGGAAAAACTCGACCATCAAAATCTGAATGAAGTACTTCCGTTCAATCCCACAGCAGAGAATATCGCCCGGTGGGTGTGCAAACAGCTTCCTCAATGCTATAAGGTAGAGGTGCAGGAATCGGAAGGAAACATAGTCATCTATGAGAAAGATTCCGCCAGCGCAGAGGGACAAGAGTAGCAAATTAAACAAGTATGACGATGAGAAAGATTAATGAAATCTTTTACAGTTTGCAGGGCGAAGGTTACCACACCGGAACTCCGGCCATCTTCGTGCGTTTCTCCGGCTGCAACCTGAAATGTGACTTTTGCGACACACAACACGAAGAAGGAACAATGATGACTGATGAAGAAATTATCACCAAAGTGAAAAAATATCCTGCCGTTACCGTTGTCCTCACAGGTGGCGAACCTTCCTTATGGATAGACGACCAATTGATCGACCTTTTGCACCAAGCTGGTAAATATGTGACCATCGAAACCAACGGTACACACCCCTTACCGGCATCTATCGACTGGGTGACCTGCTCACCCAAACAAGGGGCAAAACTGGCAATCGACCGGATGGATGAAGTGAAAGTTGTCTATGAAGGACAAGATATAAGTATTTTTGAACTACTTCCTGCCGAACATTTTTTCCTCCAGCCTTGTTCTTGTAATAACACTGCTTTGACAGTGGACTGTGTAATGCGACATCCCAAATGGAGACTCAGCCTGCAAACACACAAATTAATCGACATTCGTTGAGCAAAATGGACGGGTGATACGGAAGAATCTTAAATTATTACATAATATAGTTATGAAAGTAGGTTTGTTTATTCCTTGTTATATCAATGCCATATATCCCAATGTGGGAGTGGCATCGTATAAACTGTTGAAAAGTTTGGGAGTAGACGTCGATTATCCGTTGGATCAAACCTGTTGCGGACAACCGATGGCAAATGCCGGTTTTGAAGATGAATCGATGAAGTTGGCGCTCCGTTTTGGCGATTTATTCCGGGAGTACGATTACATAGTCGGTCCTTCCGCCAGTTGTGTGGCTTTTGTGAAAGAGAATCATCCGGGCATCTTAGAGAAAGAAGGACATGTTTGTCAGACTGCGGGAAAGATTTGTGATATTTGTGAATTTATTCACGATGTATTGAAACCTTCCAAGATTCCTGCACGCTTTCCTCATAAGGTCAGCATCCATAATAGCTGTCATGGGGTGCGCGAACTGTTTATTTCCGCTCCCTCCGAGATGAATATTCCTTATTACAATAAATTGCGTGATTTGCTCGATCTGGTTGAAGGAATCGAAGTTTTCGAACCCAGCCATATTGACGAGTGTTGCGGCTTTGGCGGAATGTTTGCCGTGGAAGAGCAGGCAGTCTCCGTCTGCATGGGGCGTGATAAGGTGAAAGACCACATGGCCACCGGAGCCGAATATATTGTCGGAGCGGACAGTTCCTGCCTGATGCACATGCAAGGTGTTATCAAACGGGAGCATCTGCCTATTCAGATTATCCATATTGTAGAAATTCTAGCGTCGCAATCATGAGTACAAAACATTCAAAGGCTGCCGAGAAGTTCTTGCAGGACAGCAAGATGGCAGCATGGCATAATGAAACCCTTTGGATGGTCCGTGCCAAAAGGGACAAGATGAGCAAGGAAGTTCCCGAATGGGAAGAG
>NZ_DAWCXD010000096.1:0-19035 GCF_052357945.1 Bacteroides sp.
AAGAGTATGACTTATCATCATTTATCTGTCCTGGTCCATCGTCAGGCCGAAAAATATGGCGACAAGGTAGCCTTAAAATACCGCGACTATGAGACAGCTCAATGGATTCCTATTTCATGGAAGCAGTTCTCCGGAACAGTACGGCAAGCAGCTAATGCTTTCGTGGCATTGGGAGTGGAAGAACAAGAGAATATCGGTATATTTTCACAGAATAAACCCGAATGGTTCTATGTCGACTTTGGCGCGTTTGCCAATCGGGCTGTTACCATTCCGTTTTATGCGACGAGTTCACCTGCGCAGGCGCAATATATCATTAATGATGCGCAGATTCGTTTTCTTTTTGTCGGTGAGCAATACCAGTATGATGCCGCTTTCAGCATCTTTGGTTTCTGTTCTTCTTTGCAACAACTGATAATTTTTGACCGTTCGGTGGTAAAAGACCCTCGTGATGTATCATCTATCTATTTTGATGAATTTATGGCGACGGGAGAGGGATTGCCTCATAATGATACGGTAGAAGAACGTACGGAGCGGGCTTCTTATGATGATTTGGCAAATATTCTCTATACTTCCGGCACAACGGGGGAACCCAAAGGGGTTATGCTTCATCATTCCTGTTATCTGGAACAGTTTCATACACATGATGACCGTTTGACGACGATGTCGGATAAGGATGTATCGATGAACTTCCTTCCATTAACACACGTGTTTGAGAAAGCATGGTGTTATCTCTGTATTCATAAAGGAGTGCAGATTTGTATCAATCTCCGTCCGGCAGATATACAAACGACCATTAAGGAAATTCGCCCGACACTGATGTGCAGTGTTCCCCGTTTTTGGGAGAAGGTGTATGCAGGGGTGCAGGAAAAAATAAACGAAACTACAGGGTTGAAGAAGGCACTGATGCTGGATGCTATCCGGGTAGGTAGAATCCATAATCTGGATTATCTGCGTCTGGGAAAGACTCCTCCGGTGATGAATCAACTGAAATATAAGTTTTACGAAAAGACTATCTATTCTCTGCTGAAAAAAACAATCGGTATTGAGAATGGTAACTTTTTCCCGACTGCCGGTGCTGCCGTTCCCGATGAAATCAATGAATTCGTTCATTCGGTAGGAATCAATATGGTGGTAGGATATGGACTGACGGAATCTACGGCCACTGTATCTTGTACGCTGCCGGTTGGCTATGACATCGGTTCGGTAGGCGTCGTATTGCCGGGACTTGAAGTGAAGATTGGCGAAGACAATGAAATCCTGCTTCGGGGTAAGACGATCACAAAGGGCTATTACAAAAAAGCGGAAGCCACAGCTGCTGCTATTGAGCCGGATGGTTGGTTCCATACAGGTGATGCCGGTTACTTTAAAAATGGACAGCTTTTCCTGACGGAACGTATTAAAGATTTATTCAAAACATCAAATGGCAAATACGTCGCTCCGCAAGCTTTGGAAACGAAGTTGGTCATTGACCGTTATATCGACCAGATTGCCATTATTGCCGATCAGCGTAAATTTGTTTCAGCCCTGATAGTACCTGTATATGGATACGTAAAAGAGTATGCAAAAGAAAAAGGTATTGAATATAAAAATATGACTGAGTTGCTGCAACATCCAAAGATTGTAGGACTGTTCCGTGCGCGGATCGATACACTTCAGCAACAATTTGCGCATTATGAACAAATCAAACGTTTCACTTTACTGCCTGAACCATTCAGCATGGAACGTGGAGAATTGACTAATACACTGAAATTGAAACGGGCGGTGGTTGCCAAGAATTATAGTGAGCAGATAGAGAAGATGTACGAAGAAAGTGAGAAATAGGCGATAAGCGGTTTGTCGTTAAAAATGAAACGATAAACCATAAATGATAAATCAGAAATAAAAAAGAGTGTATTGGAGCTCTTTTTAAAAATATTACCCCTGTTACTGTTCAATCTGTAACAGGGGTAAACTTTGTGTTTAGGGGTGCTTTGACACCTGCTTATTATTTATGGCCGGATCATTTCTTTTAATATCCGAAAATCTGTTCCTGGGTCAATTCTTCAATAGGACCTACAGCTTTCAATTTATCCAGTTCCAAATCTTTCTTATCTCCCAGGATACAATAAACATACGTACGTCCTTTTACCCATTGCTTTTGGAAATCGACAATATCTTTTAGCGACATATTCTGTATGTCGTTGTAGAGCTTGATGCGCGGGTCTACGTTTTGCCCTAAATCTTGTGCATTGATATAACTCCAGATAATATCACCTTTGATGATACGTTCGGTGCGCAGACGGTTGGTTAATCCGTTTTTAGCCAGTTTGAAAGCAGCTTCGGATTCCGGCATATTATTGATGATGTCATTAAATGTAGTGACGGCATCAATCATTTTGTCGTTTTGCGTGGCAATCTGTGTACGTAGTACATAAGGATACTTCAAGTAGCTCGGCGGCATTATGCTAGCCCAGGCGGAATAAGCCAATCCACGTGTTTCACGCATTTCCTGGAAGACGATAGAGTTCATGCCCCCTCCGAAGTATTCATCATATAATGCGCGGATAGGTTCAATGGCCGGATCATACTTCTTGTCGAGATTGGATATCTGTGCCATGTATATTTGCTTGGCGTCATAAGGAGCTACTAGAACTTTAGTGACGGGAGTTTCGAGATAAGCATACTCGTTTCCGGCAGGAATATCCTTCAGGGTTGCCGGAACCTGATGATATTGGTTGATGGTAGCCAGTAAATCTTTGCTGCTGCTTGGCCCGTAGTATAAAATACGGTGCTTGTAGCTGTTCTGATTGTGAATCCGGTCTACCAGTTCCTGTGGATTCATATTTGTCAGTTCCGCCTCCGTCAGTAGATTGGTGGCAGGGGATTTGGGACCGTACATGGCAAAGCTCATCAAACGGGAGAAGTTCTGTCCCTGATTCAGTTTGGCATCCGAACGGGCTTTCAGTATATCATCGGTCATATTAGTATAGGCTTCCTTATTAACCTGCGCATCTGCCAGTAACTTTTCGAATAATTGTACGGCAGCGGGCATATTCTCATTCAGTCCGGAAAGTACGACATACGTGCGTTCGTTGCCCGGAGAAACATAGAAAGTACAAGCCAGGCGATAGAATTCACTTTTCAGTTCTTCCGGTGTCATGTCCGAAGTACCTAGATATTCGAGATAATCGAATGCTGTTCCCAAAGCCTTGTCATGGTTGTTTCCCATATCAAAGACATAAATCAATTGGAACAGGTCATTGGCTATATTCTGCTTGTAAAGAACCGGAATATCCGATTTTGCCTTTAATTGGCTCATATCCTTTTGATAGTCGAGGAACACAGGCTCAATCGGTTTAACTGCGCTTTCCTGTACCTCCACAAGGAACGGGCTGGTTACATCACGATTGGTTATGATAGGAGTAATCTCCGGTTTCGTCATCTTCTTTTCGTTCGGGTCTTTTCCTTGCTTTTTGTAGATAACGGCATAATTATCTTCTTTCAGGTATTTGTTGGCGAACGCTACGATGTCTTCTTTAGTCAGTTTGGCCATGCGGTCGATGGCAGTAACTTCATTTTTCCAGTCTGTGCCGTTGATAAATGAGTTGACAAACATATCGGCACGTCCTTCATTGCTTTCCATGTTTTGCAGTTCACCGAGCTTGAAGTTGTTGATATTGGCTTCCAGCATTTTCTCGTCGAACTCTCCGGCACGGAGCTTCTTGATTTCGCTGAGTAGCAAGTCTTTCACTTCTTCCAGTGTTTGTCCTTGTTTAGGAAGTCCTCCTAGCAGCAATGCAGAGTAATCTGCCAGTCCCATCGGGTAACCGTAACTATTCAAGACCTTCTGTTGCTGGTTCAGATCAAGGTCGATAAGTCCTGCCTTTCCATTGTATAATACTTGCGAAACGACTTGCAGGATTTCAAAGTCTTTGTCGGATACACCGGGGAATCTCCAAGCCAGTGCAACGCTTTCGGCATCCGGACCTAACACCTCTTTTACAACTGGTTGCGTGATTGGCGCCTCTTTCGGCAAGTCCAGTTTCGGAAGTTCCGGATTGGGTTTCAATCCACCAAAATATTTATCGATTAATGCAATCGTTGCATCCGGGTCTAAATCGCCGGACATACAGATTGCCATATTGTTAGGCACATACCACTGTTTATAGTAGTTCTTAATGTTCGTGATAGAAGGATTCTTCAGGTTCTCCTGTGTACCTAACACAGTCTGCGTTCCATAAGGATGCTTGGGAAAAAGAGAAGAAAAAATAGCTTCCTGTACTTTGCTGTTGTCACGGGTGAGTGACATGTTTTTCTCTTCATATACAGCTTCCAATTCAGTATGGAAACCACGAATTACATTGTTTTCAAAACGATCTGCCTGAATCTTCGCCCAGTTTTCTATCTGGTTGGAAGGAATGTCTTCCTGATAAACCGTCTGGTCATACCAGGTATAAGCATTGCTGCCGGTAGATCCGATGGCTGCCATTAATTTGTCATATTCATTAGGGATAGCATACTTGGAAGCTTCGTAAGAAAGGCTGTCGATGGTGTGGTAGATCGCCTTACGTTCCGCTTCATCCGTAGTCTTACGATAAATCTCGAACTGTTGTTCGATTGCATCCAGTAGAGGCTTTTCGGTCGCGTAGTCTTGTGTGCCAAACTTGTCGGTGCCTTTAAACATCAGATGTTCGAAATAATGAGCAAGTCCCGTCGTTTCTGCCGGGTCATTCTTTCCGCCCACTCTTACTGCAATAAACGTTTGTATGCGCGGAGTTTCCTTGTTTACGGTGAGGTAAACCTTTAGTCCGTTGTCCAGTGTGTAAATGCGGGCTTTTAGCGGGTCATTGGGCACTGTTTCGTAGCTATACTTTTTTTGTGAGCTACAGCTGCAAATCACTAATGCCAGGAAGAGTGACAAGCAAGAAAGTTTCAATCGTTTGTTCATAATATGACAACATTTTAATAACAAAAACAAAGGTAGCAGAATTTTGCTTATCTTTGTCCCCGATATCTGAAATTTGTAAATAATAAAATTGTAAATCAAATGATTACTATTGAACAACTTAAAGACGTGAAAGAGCGCACTGATGCGCTGAGGAGGTATCTTTGACATCGACGGGAAGAAAATTCAAGTCGAAGAAGAGCAATTAAGAACACAAGCTCCGGGATTTTGGGATGACCAGAAGAAGGCCGAAGCTCAAATGAAATTGGTGAAAGACCTGCAAAAGTGGATTGAAGGCTACAACGAACTCAAGACACTGGCAGATGAACTTGAACTGGCATTTGATTTCTATAAAGAAGAGTTGGTGACAGAGGAAGATGTGGATGCTGCTTACGCAAAAGCCAGTGAGGCGGTAGAGGCACTCGAACTCAAAAATATGCTTCGTGACGAAGCCGACCAGATGGATTGTGTGTTAAAAATCAACTCAGGTGCCGGTGGTACGGAAAGTCAGGACTGGGCTTCCATGCTGATGCGTATGTATCTGCGTTATGCCGAGACGAACGGTTATAAAGCTACCATTGCCAACCTTCAGGAAGGTGACGAAGCCGGAATCAAAACCTGCACGATCAATATCGAAGGTGACTTTGCTTATGGTTATTTGAAGGGAGAGAATGGTGTGCACCGTCTGGTTCGTGTTTCTCCATACAATGCACAGGGTAAACGTATGACTTCTTTTGCTTCCGTATTCGTTACTCCGTTGGTGGATGACAGTATCGAGGTAAATATTTTGCCTGCCAATATCTCTTGGGATACATTCCGAAGCGGTGGTGCCGGTGGACAGAATGTAAACAAGGTGGAATCCGGTGTCCGTTTGCGTTATCAGTATAAAGACCCTTATACTGGTGAGGAAGAAGAAATCCTGATTGAAAATACCGAAACCCGTGACCAACCGAAGAACCGTGAAAATGCAATGCGTCAGTTACGTTCCATCTTGTATGATAAGGAATTGCAGCACCGCATGGCAGAACAGGCAAAGGTGGAAGCCGGTAAGAAAAAGATCGAATGGGGTTCTCAGATCCGCAGCTACGTATTTGATGACCGTCGTGTGAAAGACCACCGAACCAACTATCAGACCTCGGATGTGAACGGCGTGATGGATGGCAAAATAGATGGTTTTATCAAAGCTTATTTGATGGAGTTTTCTTCACAAGAATCATAAAAAATAAAATTAGCAAGAGTTATTTTTGGAAAGTTAATAGATTTGTACTTACTTTGTTAGCGTTGAACTTTAAAGCTAACTATTATGGGTAAGGTGAAGAAAAAAGTAGCAATTAGTAAGAAAGAAGAAGAACAAGCCCAGAAGGTTGTCAAAATAGTGTTCGTCTCATTAATTATTTTGGCATTGATTATGCTGATCGCATTTTCCTTTTTCGGCTGATAAGTTCGCCACAAATTACACGGTTAACCCAGATTGTTTGGTTATTGATAGGATGAATATCAAATCCGATTTGTGTTAATCTGCGTAATTTGTGGCGAACTCTTTGTTTTGTAATGCATTTGTGTTCTCTGTAATATAAATGTAACTTTTCTGTCATTTTCCCGTAGCTAATTTGTCATCTCCGTGTATCCTCACAGTTGTACTTTTGCCGTGAATTTAGTAGCAGACAACTGAAATGAGTAGAATCACAACAACCGTCGTTATGCTTTTGCTGGCGACAATGGCCTTTGGACAAGCAAAAGAAGATGCAGGGGATGGTAAGATGCTGGATAAGCAGACCATGGAGTTTAAGGATTATCTGCCGGAGATTCACGGAACAATCCGGGGAAAGTACGAGTACCAGACAGAAACAAGTGAAAGCCGTTTTGAAGTACGTAATGCACGCTTCAGTGTTTCGGGAAATGTGCATCCGATAGTTGCTTATAAAGCGGAAATCGACCTTTCCGATGAAGGTTCTATCAAGATGCTCGATGCGTATGCACGCGTTTTTCCGGTGAAAGACCTGAATTTTACGATTGGTCAGATGCGCGTTCCTTTCACAATAGACGCTCACCGTTCACCACATCAACAGTATTTTGCAAATCGCTCATTCATAGCTAAACAAGTAGGAAATGTGCGTGACGTTGGTTTTACGGCTGGCTATGCGAATAAAGGTGGCTTCCCTTTTATCCTTGAAGGAGGATTATTCAACGGCTCCGGTTTGACCAATCAAAAGGAATGGCACAAAACGCTGAATTATTCCATAAAAGCACAGCTATTACCTAATAAGAACTGGAATCTGACACTTAGTACCCAAATGATAAAACCGGAAAATGTGCGGATTAACATGTACGATGCCGGTATCTATTATCAGAATGACCGTTTTCATATTGAGGCGGAATATTTATATAAAATGTATGGCCACGAAGCGTTTAAAGATGTTCATGCGGTGAATAGCTTTATCAATTATGATTTGCCATTGAAAAAGGTATTCAATAAAATCTCTTTCCTGGCTCGCTATGATATGATGACCGACCATAGTGATGGCAAAATGGATGAAACGACAAAAGCCCTGATTATAAATGATTATGCTCGCCATCGTGTGACAGGTGGAATTACATTAAGTCTTTCCAAAGCCTTCATTGCCGACCTTCGGCTGAATTTCGAAAAATATTTCTATAAGAACTCCGGAATCCCTAAAGAATCGGAACGGGATAAAATCGTGATTGAATTCATGACGAGATTCTGATATAAATTGAGAATTGAGAATTAAAAAATGATAGTTTGATACCTCACACCGTGTATCAGAAAACTACAGCGTTTTGATTCTCAATTTTCAATTTTTAATTTATCTTTGTGTCATGGCACAAGAAATAGAACGTAAATTTTTGGTTACCGGTGAATTCAAATCTTTGGCTTTTGCGCAGAGTCGCATTGTACAAGGGTATATCAGTAGTGCTCGTGGGCGTACTGTTCGGGTTCGTATTCGGGATGATAAGGGGTATTTGACGATAAAGGGAGCCTCTAATGCTTCCGGTACCAGCCGTTATGAGTGGGAAAAGGAACTGCCTTTATCAGAAGCGGAAGAATTGATGAAACTTTGCGAACCGGGGATCATTGACAAGACCCGTTATTTGGTGCGCAGTGGCAAGCATATATTTGAAGTCGACGAATTTTATGGTGAGAATGAAGGTCTTATCGTGGCTGAAGTAGAGCTTGAGTCAGAAGATGAGGTCTTTGTGAAACCCGGTTTTATTGGTGAGGAGGTAACCGGAGATATACGCTACTATAACTCACAGCTAATGAAAAAACCGTATAAAACGTGGTGAACGTTAACAAATAAACTGTATATTTGTTCTTAGTATAAAAAAGAGAGCAGTGTATGGATATGGAACAGTTATACGGTTATGTGCCGCGTGAATTGGTTACTTTTGTTTTAGTTACTTTGTTTTCATTACTAATCGGACTTTCGCAGCGTCGAATCAGTCTGAAACGTGAGGGGGAGACTACTCTTTTCGGAACCGACCGTACTTTTACTTTTATCGGTATACTGGGTTACTTGCTTTATATACTCGACCCTACGGATATGCGTTTATTTATGGGAGGCGGAGCCGTGTTGGGATTGCTATTGGGATTAAACTACTATGTAAAACAATCACAATTTCACGTCTTTGGCGTGACTACCATTATTATAGCTCTGATTACTTATTGTATGGCGCCTATCGTAGCTACCCAACCTTCCTGGTTTTATGTCATGGTGGTTGTGACAGTGCTTCTGCTGACCGAGCTCAAACATACTTTTACGGAATTTGCGCAACGAATGAAGAATGATGAAATGATTACGTTGGCAAAGTTCTTGGCTATCAGTGGTATTATCTTGCCGATGCTTCCACATAAGAATTTGATCCCGGATGTAAATCTCACTCCTTATTCTATCTGGCTGGCAACAGTGGTGGTATCCGGTATTTCTTATCTTTCTTATTTATTAAAGCGATATGTATTCCATGAATCCGGAACATTAGTCTCAGGTATTATCGGCGGATTATATAGCAGTACGGCTACTATCTCGGTGCTTGCCCGTAAAAGCCGGAAAGCCTCGGAGCAAGAAGCCACTGATTATGTTGCTGCCATGTTATTGGCTATCAGCATGATGTTTCTGCGCTTTATGATACTGATACTTATTTTCAGTCGAGAAATCTTCTTGTCTATTTATCCGTATCTATTGACTATGGCAGTGGTGGCAGCTATTGTGGCCTGGTTTATTCATTCCCGTCAAAAGCGTTCCAACGACCAGCCTGTTGAAGCGGAAGAGGATGATAGTAGCAATCCGTTGGAATTTAAAGTTGCTTTGATTTTTGCCGTACTCTTTGTCATATTTACTTTCTTAACTCATTATACACTCGTTTATGCAGGTACAGGCGGATTGAATCTCCTTTCTTTTGTATCCGGTTTTAGTGATATCACTCCTTTCATATTAAACTTATTGCAAAATACGGGTAGTGTTGCTGCATTGATAATTACTGCTTGTAGTATGCAGGCTATCATCAGTAATATAATGGTAAACATGTTCTATGCTCTATTCTTTGCAGGGAAGGAAAGTAAACTTCGTCCTTGGATTCTGGGAGGATTCGGTGTGGTGATTGCTTGCAATCTCGTTTTGTTGCTATTCTTCTATATTTAAAGAAAATAGCATAAATAAATTGCATTTCTGAATTAGAATTAAAACTGAACATGTCATTGGTGGTATGAAAAAATGCCATATTGTCAAGGAACGATTTAGATACTATTGTTGATAAAATGTCTTCGATGCTTAGTTAATTATAGTTCTTTATTGATACTTTTTCAAAAAATTGATTGTTCTTCAAAAATTTTATATTTACATTTGTTCTTTCTAAGGGAGAATAAAAAAATAAACTGATAGAGAGGGAAAGTAGGATTAAATGTTTTGTTCTTGTATTTGTTTTGTAATGAGAATGTAATTGCTAATCTTTTATTTTGCCACTCCAATAGACGACTTAAATTAAAACAGATGAAGAAGAAAAATCTTTTGTGGAGTGTATTCCTGCTGCTGGTATTGGGAGCGTGTGATAAAACGGCTCAACAGGTGGTGGATAATGAGAAGCAGACGGTGGTGCAGTTTACTTCTGTTGTGGAAGGAGATGCCGTTACCAGAGCTGCGGGAAGTTCATGGGCTGCCAATGACAGAATTGGAGTATTTATGAAACAGGCCGGAGGAACGCTGGGAGCCGGTACCATTGTCGGTGAAGGAGATAATGTTCCTTTCATAACGAAACAGGGTAATGGCAATTTCCTGTCGGACGGGAAAGCGATAGAATATCCGTCGGACGGAAGCGCCGTTGATTTTATAGCTTATTATCCGTTTCAATCGATATTAGACAACTATATATATAAGGTAGATGTTACCAATCAGAGTAAACCGGAAGAGGTTGATTTACTTTATGCTGATAATCTGACAAACCGCACAGCGACTTCCGCAACAGGCAATTTGCAGTTCTATCATCAGCTTTCTCAATTGGTGCTTAATCTGAGCAGTTCTGATAATACAGATTTCAGTAACCTTTCCGTTACCATTTCCGGAGTAAAGACAAAAGCGGATTTCAATCTTGTAAACGGCTCGTTGACTATAGATGAGAAATCGGTTGCAACGGTCGCTATGCGTCGTGTGGGCAATGCCGCAGAAGCTATTCTATTACCGGTAAATACGATAAATGGCATAAAGCTTACTCTGACGTTGAATGGAAAGACAAAAGAGATTACTTTACCGACCTCTATCACTTCTTTAGAGCAAGGTTCCAAGTATGTTTTCTCGGTTAATATAAAGAATGGCGGTTCACTGGTGGATCCGGAAGAGGGTAAATATGTGAAGTGGAGAGAGACTCCGGTGATAACGAAGAGTATGTTGGAAAAAAGCAATATAAAATATATCAATCACTATATGCCGAATGATAAGAAAGTGCGCAATTATTCCTTGCTTTATGATTCGGAATTGAAATTGGCATATTGGGTGGCGTATCCGTATTGCTCGTATTATGACGGTAATGCGGGGCGTAATGAAAAGTGGGCTTACGACCCGGAAATCTCCTCCTCTCTTCAAGTAAATTTAAAAAATTCTTATGGAATCTCCGGATATGACCGCGGGCATCAGATTCCGAGTGGAGATCGTCAGCGGGATGTGGCGAGCAATCAAATGACGTTCTATTCCACCAACATGACACCACAGATTGGACAGGGACTGAATCAGACTATCTGGGCGAATTTGGAAGAAAAAGTACGCAGTTGGAGTAGCGGAACCGATACGCTGTTCATCGTGACAGGAGCGGCTGTCACTACGTTGACGGACAAGAATATAGAATGGAAGACAAACAAAAATGACGGAAAGCAGGTGGCTGTGCCCAAGTACTATTACAAGGCGTTGGCGCGAAAGGTGAGCGGTGTGTTCCAAACTATCGGATTCAAGTTGGAACAGAAAAAGTATTCTGATAGCAATGCTTATATGGATTGTGCAGTTTCTGTCAGTGAACTGGAGGAAGAAACCGGATTCACATTCTTCCCGACTTTAAGTGCTGACATCAAACGACAATGTGACAAGTCGAAATGGAAATAGATAAATCTTTAATATATTTTTAACTAATCACTAATGATTATGAAACTAGGGAAATTATTCTTTGCAACCGTGTTGTCAGGATTGGCATTCACTGCTTGTGTGGACAATGACGACAAAAGTGAATGGAACGATGGAAGTCAGCCTATAAGTTTTACTTCTTCTATCAAGGGTGCTAATACCAGAGCTGTTGATTCAAAATGGACTGCTGGCGACAAGCTTGGTGTTTTTATGAAAAAGAGCGATGGCGATTTAGCTGCTGCTATTGCTGTTAATAAGCAGCACGTTACAGATGCAAATGGAAATGTTTCTGCTGCCGATGCGGATAATGCTTTATACTATCCGACAGACGGAAGTGCTGTAGATTTTATCGCTTATTACCCATATGCAGCTTCGTTGACAGGTAATGTCTACAAAGTCAATGTGGCAGATCAGAGCAAGCCGGAGAATATTGACCTGCTTTATTCTGACAATGCAACAGGATTTGCAAAAGGAGCAACAAGCAAGCCACAGTTGCAATTTGGTCATCAGTTGAGCCAGATTGTATTCAATATCACTAAAGACGCTACTGTACCTACGCTGAATGGACTGAAAGTGACATTTGAAGGTATGAATACAACTGCAGATTTTGCTTTGGCTGATGGTGCATTGAGCAATGCAGGAACTGTTGCTAATATTGCCGCACTTGTAGATGAAACTGCTGCTACTGCCAGAACCATTGTTTTGCCGGCTGCTGCATTGGCTGAAGTGAAAGTGGTGTTTGACTTGAATGGTAAGAAATTTACCACTGAGTATCCGCAAAAAGAATTGATTGCAGGTCGTAAATATACTCATAATGTAAAATTAAGCGATAGCAACGGACAACCGGTAATTGTAATGGATGCTGCTACTATTGATGATTGGACTCCGGTACCGGGTGGTGATATTGATGTGGATTTTGGTGATGGGACAGATGTACCGGAACCGCCGGTAGGTGATGTAGTGAAAATTACAGATTCTGAAGCTTATGTGGAAGCTTTTACTACTGGACAAGGTAAATTTACTATTAATAATGTGAATCTTCCTGCCGAATTGTCTAGGGAGGTTTGGGTACAAGATGATAAATATGGAATGAAAGCTTCTGCTTTTAACGGTTCTTCTTCTTGTGCTTCTGAAAGTTGGTTAGTATCTCCAATGCTTGATCTTACAAGTGTGACACAAGCTAAATTGGCTTTTAAACATGCCATAAATCAGACTAAAGATACTAATTTCAAAAGTTATTATTCTCTTTGGGCTAAAGAAAAAGGAGCTACGGATTGGACAGAATTGACTATGAATTTTCCGGAATCAGAAAGCTGGAATTATGTTGATGGAGGGGATGTTGACTTGAGTGCATATGCAGGAAAGTTGGTGCAAATTGCATTCAAATATACAAGTACAGCAAGTAACGCAGGAACTTGGGAGATTAAAGACTTGAAAGTTTATGCGGGAGAGGACAGTGGGGAGGTAGATCCGACACCTTCTACTGAATTGACAAATTTGAGCTTTGAGACTTGGACGGCCTCTGCTCCTGAAGGTTGGGGAAGAGATGAGGTAACTTCTGTTACATATTCAAAAAGCAATGATGCGCAGCAAGGTAGTAATGCGGTTCTGATGGCTGGCTCTACCAAGAATGCCCGTTTTGGCTCTTCCGATATTACGTTGGCGGCTGGTACATATACCCTTTCTGTCTATGCCAAGAGTATGTCAAGTGCAGAGACGAAGTTTAAAATGGGATATGCTATTATTAGTATGATAGATACTGACCCGATGAATGCTTATAAATATACTCAAACGTCAGCGGAAATACTATCAACAGAGTGGAGACAAATAACACATGAATTTACGGTTGAAAACGAAACAGTAGCTTCCATCTTCTTTGTAAATTCAAAAAGTGGCGTTGGAGCAGATTTGCTTATAGATAATGTCTCTTTGACTAAAAAGTAAGTATAGCTTTTATTGATTGACAGAATGGAGACTGTGTTGAGGTATCTCTAACACAGTCTCGCTTTTACAACGAATAACTGATAATTATGAAACAAAATTTAGTGCTTTTACTAGCATTCCTTTTTCCTTCCTTTCTCTTGGCCCAGCAATCGGGTACGGGGATAAAAGGTTGTGTGATTGGTGCGGAAAGTAATCGTCCTGTTCCCGGAGTGATTGTCACTTTGAACGGAGAGGATCGACAGACGCGGACCGATGTAAAAGGAGCTTTCTTTTTCGACAAAGTATCTCCGGGAAAGGATGTACTTGTTTTTAACTCCGTAGGCATCAACCCCAAAAATATATTGGTGGAGGTGACTGAAGGTATGGTAACAGATCTTGGTGAAGTTAAGGTTGTGGAACTGACTGTTACTGATAATCTTTCATTAATTGGTGTGCTGGATGAAGCAGCAGTGGATGACGACGTAGAGAGTAGTTCACAAGAGATTAGTTCGAAAGTCATACTTTCTAACGATGTGTATTTGAATAAAGCTTCTTATCAGTTATCTCCTATGCGTTTTCGTGTCAGAGGATATGAAAATATCTATGAACAAAGATATATAAATGGCGTAAATTTTAATGATCAGTTGAGAGGCGTTTTCAACTATTCTTCTATCGGTGCATTGAACGACATGACCCGGAATGGAGATGTGGTCAATTACAACAGACCTTCCGCTTTCACCTACGGAGCTATCGGTGGTGCGGAAAATATCAATATGCGGGCTTCTGCCATCTCTCCGGGAACGAAGGCTACGCTTTCTTACGCCAACCGCAATTACTATTTGCGCGGAATGGTGACTTATTCCACAGGATTGCTTGACAATGGATGGGCTTTTGCCGCATCGTTAGGCGGTCGTTACTCGCACGAAGGTGCAGTAGACGGTACTTTCTATCGTAATTTCTCTTATGCGCTGTCGGCCGAAAAGCAATGGAAAGGGGGAGAACACAGTCTCTCTATCGTCGCTTTCGGTTCTCCTGTGCAGCGTGGACAGCAGAGCGCCACTTATCAGCAGGCGTGTGAATTGCTGGACAATTATCAATACAACCCGAACTGGGGATATCAGAACGGGAAAAAAAGAAATGCGAAAGTCGTTCTGGCTTTCGACCCTACATTGATTCTTTCACATACGTGGAAGATTGACGACGAATCGTCATTGGTTACAGGGGTGGGAATGCATTACGGACGCTATGGCAATACAGCATTGAACTGGTACAACGCGTCGGACCCGCGTCCGGACTATTATCGCAAGTTGCCATTTGCCATTGACATCAATGTCTCACCCGAAGTTGCCGAAGCTACAGAACTATTGTGGAGACGCAACGATACGAGCGTTACGCAAATTAATTGGGACAATATGTATCTTGCTAACGCTATGCAGGCGGATGGAAAAGCGCAATATATGGTGGAAGAACGACGTAGTGATTTGCTGGAAACTACTTTGAACTCTACTTTTAACACCAAATTGGGCGACCATAGCTGGTTGACGGCAGGGGCGGAATTTCGATACACACAGTCGCGGCAGTTCAAAACAGTAGATGACCTGCTGGGCGCATCCTACGTGATGGATTATGACAAGTATGCCGAACGTGATATACACGATGACCTCAACAGCAAACAGAATGACTTGAATCGTCCCGACCGCAAGGTATATGAAGGCGGTGTATTCGGATATAATTTCAATCTGAATATCATGAAAGCCGGTGCATGGGTCACCAATCAGCATAGATATGCTAAGATGGACTTCTATTATGGGGCAAAGTTCGATTATGTGCAGTTCTATCGGGACGGTAAAATGAAGAATGGACGTTATCCGGAAAATTCTTACGGAAAAGGACGGACACATTTGTTTGTGGATATGGCGTTGAAAGCAGGATTGACTTATAAATTCAATGGCCGCCATTTCCTGACAGCCAATGTTAGTTACGGTACTGAAGCTCCGTTGCCTAACAACGCTTATCTGTCACCCCGTATTTCGGACATGACTCCTGCGGATGTGGAAAACGGACAGAAGCTGGAGAGTGGAAGAGTATTCTCTGCCGATGTGAATTATATTTTTTCATTGCCTTCCTTCACGGGACGTATTTCGCTTTATCAGACTAATTTCTACGATCAGATGGAGCGTAGCAGTTACTTCAACGGAACCAACTTCTTTAATCATGTGCTCTATGGTGTGAACCGGATACATCGTGGAATTGAATTGGGAACGACTTATAAGTTGGACAACCATTGGAGTTTTGACCTTGCTGGTACCATCTCGGAATATTATTATAGCAATAATCCGATGGCAGTGGAAAATTATGAAGCTACACAAGGTGACAAGACTTCAAAAGTATATATGAAAAATTTGTATGTGTCCGGAACACCGCAGTTTGCGGGAACTTTCGGGGTACGTTACTTCATTGATTATTGGTTCTTGGGTGCCAACCTGAATGCTTTCGGACGCAATTATATCGACGTGGCTCCTGCCCGCCGCATGGAGGGGATTTACAATACGGTAGACCCGACGCTTCCGGAAACGATGGATACCTATTATGCCATGACTACGCAAGAACGTATCGGAAGTGCTTGTACGCTTGACCTTTCGGTAGGTAAGATTTTCTACCTGCGCAACCGTCAATCTATTAATTTCAACCTTTCGGTCAATAATGTGCTCAATAAGCGGGACATTCGTACAGGCGGTTATGAACAGGCACGTGTGTATGCTTCGGACGGCGCATTGGTCAATCCGTTGCTGTTCCCTAACAAATATTACTATATGCAGGGTATCAACTGCTTTGCGAACATCAGTTACCGCTTCTAAACAGAGAACGGAACGAATATTATAACGATTAAAATTGAAACAGATATGAAAGTAACTCAGAAAATATTCTCCTTTTTAGTGCTGGCTGCCGCTGTGTTGACCGGCTGTGAACGTGATTATGATGCTCCTCCGTTGAATGAACCTGTATATGAAGGACCCAGTGCGAATATAACGATTGCGGATTTGAAAGAAAATTGTAAGAATGCTACACAGGAAACGCCTGTAGTAATCACCAATGATTGGGTATTGAAAGCATACGTCACAGGAAACGATGAATCGGGCAATATCTACAAGCAGGTAATCGTGCAGGATGAAACCGGAGCAATGCCGATACAGGTGGACGAGAATAACGTTTCTAATTTCTACCGTCGCGGGCAAGAGGTTTTTGTGAATCTGAAAGGAATGTGTGTGTCTGTATATGGGGATGAACAGCAGTTGGGATGGCCCGCTGGGGGCACGACCTATCGTCTGCCGTTTACTGAATTTCAGGCGCGTGTCCAGAAGAACGGATGGCCGTATGTGGACAATGTGAAGCCGGAAGTGATTACAGACATGAGTACGGTAAACCTTGACGTAACTAAAATGACTTACCGTTTGGTGCAAATGGAAGGAGTACATTTCGAAAATGGCGGAAAGAATACATTTGCCAAAGTGGAGACGAAAGAGTACGGAGAGGAAAACCTGAAAGATGCGCATGGAAATGTGATTATGGTGAGAACGAGCAGTTATGCTTCCTTTGCCGCGGAAACGTTGCCGGTAGGAACGGGAACTGTAGTAGGTATTCTCGGACGTTTCAAAGGAACTTGGCAGCTGATGATTCCTGCCCGTTCGGATGTTTTCGGCTTCGATGGAGTTGAACCGGGAGAAGGAGATGGTGGAAATGAAGGCGGTGAAACGATATTGTTTAGCGAAACGTTTAAAGCGCCTGAAAAAACCGGTGAAGGTGACAATAAAAAATGGGTGCCAATAACAGAATGGTGGAATGCTAGTGCTTCCAATACATTCGATAATCCTAATTCCATGTTTAGTGGTGATCTGAGTGTATTGTCGCCTCGTACGCAAAGCGGTGACGGTAATATCTGGTTTCCGTCAGGAGGTGATTATTCACTTTCCATTGGAAACATAGATCTGAAAGGTGCTGCTAAAGTATCATTGATTTACAAGATGGGGGTTAATGTATATCAGTCTGCAGACAAACAGAATATCAATACATTGAGTGTGAAGTGTAACAATACGGATTTGTCTGTACCTGATAAAGAACTGACAGGTACCCAAAATCCGTATGTGGTCGAAGAGATACGTATAGACGATATTGCTGTATCAGGAACTGCTACATTGACATTCAGTTGTGCCGGTGCTACCAATGTAAAAGGTATACGTCTGTATGATGTGAAGCTAATCGCTCCCGGTTCTGGTGAAGGAGACGGTGAGGTTATAAAGCCGGAACCGACCAAATAATCGTAATAGATAATGAGAAGACTTGTATTATTGAATATGCTACTGTTTGCCCTGTCCGTCGGACTGATGGGGCAAACACGTTTGGGAGTCTATGCGGCAGGTTTCTATAATCTGGAGAATCTGTTCGATACGGAAGACGACCCCAATAATCCGGGCGATGATGAGTTTCTGCCGAATGGTCCTTACGCTTGGACGCCGGAGAAATATCAGCAGAAACTGAAGAATATGGCGAAAGTGATAGCCAAGTTGGCACGTGAAAAGTGTCCGGGTGGTCCTGCCATTTTGGGGGTGTCGGAAATAGAGAACCGCCGGGTGTTGGAAGACTTGGTGAAGATTGAGCCGCTTGCATCGATGGGGTTGGAAATTGTGCATTATGATTCTCCTGACCGTCGTGGAATAGATGTGGGATGTCTTTACAATCCCAAATTGTTCACGCTGCTATCGTCAAAGATATACCCTTTTGTGATGCCTTCACAGCCGAGTTTCCGTTCGCGTGATCAGTTATTGGTCAGCGGATTATTGGCGGGAGAATCTTTCCACATGATTGTGAATCATTGGCCCTCCCGTTATGGCGGTGACCGCTCTTCGATTTATAGGGAAGCAGCAGCTGCTATTACTAAACATATAGCAGATTCTATTCATGCTGCTGATCCGAATGCTAAAGTGGTAATCGTGGGAGATATGAACGATGATCCGAATAATAAAAGTACGAAAGATGTGTTGCAAGCTCGTCGGAAAGCCAAAGATACAGAGCCGGACGGGTATTTTAATGCCACATGGCCTTTGTTTGATCGCGGCATTGGTTCTTTGTGCTATCAGGACAAATGGAATCTGTTTGACCAGTTGATTATTTCAGGTAATCTTCTGGGCCAAGATCGCTCGACTTTGAAATTTTGGAAAGCGGAAATATTCAACCGTGATTTCCTGACAATGCAGGAAGGAAAACGTAAAGGATATCCGTGGCGTACATTCTCCAGTAATACTTTCATTAACGGATATAGTGATCACTTTCCTGTATTGATTTATTTTTTGAAAGAGATACGTTAGTTTTGTTATCGTATATTGCAATGTAAATGCATAGATTTGAATAACTTGATGTTATTTTGAATCTATGCATTTATTTTTGTTTGTGGTCTGTCTGTAAATGCCTATATTTGCCTGTGATTCACTTTGCTAAAGACGGACATTAATGGATAATACTTTCAGAATATACCCGATAGGAATACAGAATTTTGAGCAGTTACGCAATAAT
>NZ_DAWCXD010000097.1:0-18894 GCF_052357945.1 Bacteroides sp.
AGATTAAGAATTACAAAGTGTCAATGGTGACTTTTTGTAAACTATAGTTTCTATAAGATAGGTTTCATCAATTGTTAAGGCATTTTTTCTCTCTGTCACAATTATATATTTTAATGCTTTGTAACTATGAAGAGACAAAGATAGTAGCTATGTTGAATAATAGTTGCTTGATGGCATAGCACGATAGAACTTCCGTAATGTACAAATCAAGCGATTTAAGTTTATTCAACCTTAAATCGCTTTTCTCCGCATCACTACTATCTGATCGAATCGCTTTTGTGACGGAGTGCCAACTATAATTTCCTTTGGAGGGAATCGCTTGTCGAACTCATTAGCAGCTGATTTATCGACCTGATATATTTCATCTTCTATGTAACGTCCTTTAGCGTTGGCTAAAGCATTATCATATAATTCATAAACATGAAGAGCTGTGGCATACATATTATCTTCGGTGCGAATCCCTAATGTTTCAGCAGGAATGAATCCTTGCCGGAGGTAATAATCTGGATCACCGCAAAGTAAAATGGCACGAAATCCCATATCGAAAGCTCGTTCTTTGGTTAGCGCAATCATTTTTCTTCCAATACCTTTCTGTTGATATTCGGGAAGAACAGAAATGAGCCCCAGACTCAATACTTCATATTGGTTACCGTCATCCGCCATGATAAATGATTTAAGGCAGACCACATTGCCGACAATCTTGCCATTAAGTTCTGCAACAATATCGAGTTCCGGTACAAACTTGGGATGGTTACGCATGATATGGAGGAGATAATGTTCGTCACACCCCGGAGAAAAATGATTCCAAAAGGCTTCCCGTGTGACATTTTCGGTTTCATTATAATCCGAAGGTTGCTCAATTCTAAGTTTTATATCCATCTTATTTCAAATATATAGTTGCACAAATATAAAGAACAAAATTCGAATATTTATCTCTTTAAGGACGAATCTGTGCATTATAGCAAGATGAGACAAAAACTCCCGATACAAAGTTTGAATATACACTAGTATCAGGAGCTTTTTGTATTGATGCATCAAGATTGTAGAGAATTAAACCTTGTTCATATTTTGCGTGTACAGACTATCGATGATACCGTCGGACAGTCCGATGGTAGGAACAATAACATCGGTCTGGTCCGGTTTCAACTTATATTGTTTCATACTGAAAGAGAACTGTTTAAATTTTCTGCAGAAATATCAATGCGAGATGTAATCGTCATAACGATATTATTACGAACTTATTACAATGTTTATTTGTTATTTTTATATATCAGTAGAAACACTTATATTCGCAAAAGTATTGAAACAGACTCGGTTAAAAAATATAGAATTTATGAAAACAATGAATTATTCCCTTATTCGTATTCTCTTTGCACTTGTAATAGGATTGGTGCTCGTTATTTGGCCAAATGCGGCTGCCAGCTATATTGTCATTACGGTTGGTGTTGCCTTTTTGATTCCCGGTGTTATCAGCCTTTTTGGTTATTTCGGCCGGAAAAGACAGGAAGGTGAAGCGGCTCCCCGTTTCCCGATAGAAGGAATCGGCAGTTTATTATTTGGACTTTGGTTGATTGTGATGCCTGAATTCTTTGCAGATGTTCTGATGTTTTTATTGGGATTTATCCTGATAATGGGAGGAGTGCAACAGATTGCTTCTTTATCGATGGCACGTCGGTGGATACCCGTTCCGGGAGCGTTTTACCTGGTTCCTTCATTGATTCTTATTGCGGGTATCATCGCTTTGTTTAATCCGACAGGAGCACGTAATACTGCATTTATAATTATTGGTGTGAGTAGTTTGGTTTATTCGCTTACCGAATTAATCAACTGGTTCAAGTTTACCCGTCGTCGTCCGAAGACTCCGGTGGTACATGACGATGATGATATTGAGGATGCAAAGATAATCGAATAAAAAAGAAGAGGACTGCTTCACAGCACCCCTCCCCGCAAACTTAAAACAACCAACAAAAGAAATAGATAATTTCATAACGGTGAACTGTGAGTGGTAAACGGTAAATGCGTTGCAATACAACTTGTTCGCCGTTCACCGTTTATCGTTCACCGTTCTTTTTTTCTATCTCACAAATAACAGTTCCCTGTATTTCGGAAGCGTCCACATCTGGTTGTCAACAATGAGTTCCAACTTATCGATGTGGTAGCGGATTTCTTCCAGTGCCGGAACGATCGTGTCGTGGTAGGCAATGGCTTTTTCCCGTTCGCTTTCTATCTTGTTCGCAACCTTACGAGCTTCAATCATTGCATCTACATGCTCCTTGATGAAGGCTGTGCGGTCGGCAATCTCTTCAATAAGTTCCAGGTTTTTAGCAGACAATTTCGCTGCCTTTTCTGCCGGGAAAAGAGATTGCATCTTATAGACATTATTAATTAAATCCGTTTGATATTGAGTGGCCACCGGAATGATATGGTTCATAGCCAAATCACCCAATACACGCGCCTCGATCTGAATCTTCTTCGTATACGTTTCCCATTTCACTTCGTTGCGGGCTTCTAGTTCTTTCTTTGTCATTACGCCGGTAGCTTCGAACATGGCAATGGTTTCTGGCTTCAGGTAATTATCGAAGATAACAGGAACACTGGTTTCGCAATCCAGTCCACGACGGGCTGCTTCTTTCTTCCATTCGTCGCTGTAACCATTGCCGTCAAAATGAATCGCTTTACATTCCTTGATATATCCACGGATAATTTCGAGAATGGCAGACACTTTAGGTTCTCCCTTTTCAATCAAAGCATCCACATCTTTCTTAAACTTCACCAATTGGTCTGCTACGGCAGAGTTCAATGCAATCATGGCAGATGCACAGTTTGCCTCGGAACCTACGGCACGGAACTCAAAACGGTTTCCGGTGAAAGCAAAAGGAGAGGTACGGTTACGGTCAGTATTATCAATCAACAATTCGGGAATCTGCGGAATATCCAACTTCATTCCTTGTTTGCCGCTAAGACTAATCAAATCATCTTTCGTACTATTTTCAATGTGATCCAATACCTGCGACAATTGCTTCCCAAGGAAAGAGGAGATGATGGCAGGAGGTGCCTCATTAGCTCCTAGACGGTGGGCGTTGGTAGCGCTGGAGATAGAAGCTTTCAACAATCCGTTATGATGATAAACTGCCATCAATGTGTTTACGACGAAGGTAACAAAACGCAGGTTATCTTCCGGAGTCTTACCCGGTGCCATTAATAAAATGCCCGTGTCAGTTCCCAACGACCAGTTGTTGTGTTTACCCGATCCGTTGACGCCCTTAAAAGGTTTTTCATGAAGCAGTACGCGGAAACCATGACGGCGACTAACCTTACGCATCAATGACATAATCAGCAAGTTATGGTCGTTAGCAAGGTTACACTCTTCAAAGATGGGGGCTAACTCGAACTGGTTCGGGGCAACTTCGTTGTGACGGGTCTTAACAGGAATACCCAACTTTAACGCTTCAATTTCGAGGTCCTTCATGAAAGCGGCTACGCGGGTGGGGATAGCACCGAAGTAGTGGTCCTCCAACTGCTGGTTTTTGGCACTGTCATGTCCCATCAAAGTACGACCGGTCATTAGCAAGTCCGGGCGTGCGGCATACAATCCTTCGTCTACCAGAAAGTATTCCTGTTCCCAGCCCAAGTAAGCAACTACTTTTTTCACTTCCGGGTTGAAGTAACGACATACGTCTACAGCAGCTTTATCTACAGCACGCAATGCTTTCAGCAAGGGAGCTTTATAGTCGAGAGCTTCGCCGGTATATGCAATAAACACAGTTGGGATGCAAAGCGTATCATCCACGATGAAAGCGGGTGATGAGGGGTCCCATGCGCTGTAACCACGCGCTTCGAATGTATTGCGGATTCCGCCATTCGGGAAAGAAGAAGCATCCGGTTCCTGTTGCACAAGCAGTTTGCCTGTAAATTCTTCCATCATGCCACCTTTACCGTCATGTTCGACGAAAGCATCGTGCTTTTCTGCCGTACCCTCGGTCAGCGGTGCAAACCAGTGTGTGTAATGAGTGACACCCATTTCGATAGCCCATTTCTTCATGCCGGCAGCTACCTCGTCGGCAATGCTGCGATCTAGCGGAGCACCGTTGTCAATTGCATCAATCAGTGCATTGTATACCTTACTGGGAAGGTATTTGAACATTTTTTCCTTGTTGAATACATACTTTCCGAAGTATTCCGAAGGACGTTCGGCAGGGGTTGCTACCTCAACAGCTTTCTTTTTGAAAGCTGTCTCTACTACTCTGAATCTAAGTTTTGACATAATACCTGATTTGATTTGTTGTTAAATATGTTAGAGTTTCTCTGTTTTAACTGTTGTATGCGGATTCTCCATGTTCATAGATGTCAAGTCCCTCTTCTTCCACCCGTCTGTCGACGCGGATACCGATGAGTGAATCCACAATTTTGTAAAGAACAAAAGTGATGACCGCACTGAATAAGATAGAGACTACTGTTGCGACAATCTGCACCCACAACTGATGCCAGTCACCATAAAGAGCTCCTTCTACGCCGCCTTCACCAGTGATATATTGAGTGGCAAAGACTCCGGTAAGGATAGAACCTACGATACCACCGATTCCGTGTACCCCGAACGCGTCGAGTGCGTCGTCGTATTTGAATTTGGGCTTCACTACCGCTACCATGAAAAAGCAGATAACCGGAGTAATCAGACCGATAAAGAAAGCACCCAATAAATCTACCGTGCCCGCTGCCGGGGTAATGGCAACCAATCCGGCCACTGCACCTGTACATGCACCTACCGTTGTCGGTTTTTTATTGCAGAACCAGTCAATAAGCATCCAAGTGACTGCTGCAACAGCTGTGGCAATATGCGTTACCATGAAAGCGTTGGCTGCAAGTCCGTCGGCAGCCAAGCCACTTCCTGCATTGAATCCAAACCATCCCAGCCACAGGAAAGACGTTCCCATGAATACGAAGGTGATGTTATGCGGAGTAATCGGGTGACCGATCCGGTAATCCTCTCTTTTCCCCAGCATGATCGCCATAACAAGGGCTGAAATTCCGGCATTGATATGCACTACCGTACCACCGGCAAAATCGATGGCTCCCATTTGCTGAAGGAATCCGCCTCCCCATACCCAATGTGCCATCGGGAAGTAAGCCAATATTACCCAGAGGATAATAAATACCATGTATCCGGAGAATTTGATTCTTTCGGCAAATGCTCCCAGGATAAGTGCAGGCGTGATGATGGCGAACATACATTGGAACATGACGAATGTCAGTTCGGGAATATCCCCGGTTGTTAACGTATTGATGGTGATTCCGTGGAGGAATGCTTTGTCGAATCCTCCTATAATGGCTCCCAACGGATTGCCTGATTCCATAAAACTGGTACCGAATGCCCAACTATAACCGAAAGTGACCCATAATATACTGACTACACCGACAATGAGTAATGTCTGCATGATGATACTCAATATATTTTTCTGGCGTACCAATCCGCCATAGAACAATGCGATACCGGGAATACTCATTAATAAAACGAGAATGGTAGCTACGATAAGCCAAGCTGTGTTGCCGCTGTTGAGAACAGGAGTTTCTTCTACAATTGTTATCTCTTCTGATAACTTTACAGTGTCTTGTGCATAAGCACTGGGAGCAAATAAACAGGCCATAATGATGGCTGCCATGATTCCAATTTTGGAAATGGCATATATAATATGTCTACTCATGATGATTTTACATTATTAGTTATACGGATAGCTGTTGGGGAGAAAGAGTTATCTTTCTTGTTCTGCGTTGTAGAGTGCGATATCTCCTCTCTCGCCGGTACGGATGCGGATGGCGTCTTCAATAGGAATAACGAAAATACGTCCGTCTCCGATTTCTCCCGTGTGTGCGGATTTTAAAATAGCTTGTACGGTCTTTTCTGCATTCTTGTCGCGTACTATAATAGAGATCAGGATACGTTCGATAGAACTTGTATCGTACATAACACCGCGATAGATACGGGCTTCCCGGGCTTTCCCGATGCCTCTTACATCGTAGTAAGAGAACCATTCGATGTCCGCTTCGAGGAGAGCCGTTTTCACGTCCTCGAATTTGGTTTTACGGATAATAGCTTCAATCTTTTTCATATACCTTAAATATTAGTGTTGACCTGTAAAAGAAAGAGGTATAGGGTGTGGCAGCCATAGTAGGTTACCATACAACAAACCGATAAAATCTAAACTCTAACTACCTGATCCCTATACGCTCTTTGATATTCTATATTCTCTCTCTTAAAAACTTAATCCGAATGCGAAGTAGGCTCCTTCTGTCCGTGGATTGACAGATACCTTGGCAAATGCCGGAACGGAGAAGGAATCTGTGATTTTGATATCCTTGGAAGCTCCGAGACTTACGTCTGATACGCAGAACCCACTTGTATAGCCATTGTAGAAAGTTGTCTCCCAAGGAACCATACCTAAATCTACTGTCCAGTCGAGACCTCCCAATTTGAATGGTGCGCTAAGTGCGAGGTAAGAAGAATAAGCCCTTTTACCATTTTCTTTCACGCCGTCGGCACCTGCAAAATTTGTATACCAGTTGACTGCCAGTGGTCCGAAGTCATATCCGACTTGTGCTTCAAATACATGAGCCGTTGAATGAGCTCCGTATTTAAAATACTTGTTAGTTGCTACTTGGGTATTAAACCAATAATCCGTCACTGAAACGCTAAAACCACCCGTCGAATAGCCGAGAGTTAAATCGAACTCTTTCGTATCTGTCGATTCGAACCCTACCGATCCCCATGCTCCGAGTGAGAAACCCTTGTAAGCGATTCCCAATGAAGGCTGAATACTAACTCCGCCTAAATCCTGGCCACGCCAGATGTAACCACTCACCAGATCGGCTCCAACGGAAGCTTCCACTTTATCTTGCGCCAACATTGCAGATGGAGCAAACCCTGTCAGTAATAATGCTACTATTATTACTCCCCATTTTTTGTTAATCGTCGTTTTCATCGTCTTTTTACCTTTAAGTTAGAAAAATGTGGATGTACGGTCCATGTATATAGTAGCGCGCGAAATACTATCTTATAGCCAGTTTTTTATTCTTCTCATTGCTTCGATACAGTCGTTACGTTCGCCAAAGGCAGTCAGGCGGATATATCCTTCACCGCTTGGTCCGAAGCCTACACCAGGGGTACCGACCACATTGGCTTCATACAACATCTGTTCGAAGAATCGCCATGACGAAAGCCCGTTCGGAGTTTTCACCCACAAGTAGGGAGCGTTGACTCCTCCATACACTTTCAGTCCTGTGGCTTCCAATCCCTCTTTCATAATTTTGGCGTTGGTCATATAATAGCCGATTGTTTCTTTAATCTGTGCTTTGCCTTCTGCACTGTAAACGGCTTCTGCTGCCCGTTGAGTAATGTAAGAAGTACCGTTGAACTTGGTGCACTGGCGGCGGTTCCACAATCTGTTGAGTGGGATGCGGTCTCCTTCCAATGTGGCGGCAGTAAGCTCTTTCGGAACTACGGTATATCCGCAGCGTACTCCGGTAAATCCTGCCGTTTTTGAAAAACTACGGAATTCGATTGCACACTTTTTAGCTCCCTTAATCTCATAGATAGAGTGGGGGACATTCTCGTCCTGGATATATGCTTCATAAGCGGCATCGAACAGAATCAATGTATCGTTTGCCAATGCATAGTCCACCCATTTCTTCAGTTCCGGTTTGGTTAAGGTCGTTCCTGTCGGGTTGTTCGGATAGCAGAGATAAACAATGTCTATCCGTTTGTCCGGAATTTCCGGAATAAAGTTGTTCTCACTTGTGCAAGGCATATAAGTAACATTACTCCATTTGCCCGTCTCTTCTTCCAACACTCCGGCGCGTCCGCACATGACATTGCTGTCTATATAAACCGGATAGATGGGATCTGTAACACCTACGCTATTGTCATGGCGAAGAATATCGCCTATATTTCCGGTATCGCTTTTGGCACCGTCACTGACAAATATCTCGGATGCCGAGAAGTGAATCCCACGTGGAATAAAGTCATTTTTTATAATTGCTTCAATCAGAAAATCATATCCCTGTTCAGGACCATATCCGCGGAATGTATCCTTGCTGGCCAGCTCTTCTACCGCTTTGTGCATGGCTTCGATACACGCTTTCGGAAGCGGTTGGGTGACATCACCGATACCCAACCGGATAATATCCTGTTTAGGATGTGTTATCTTGAAGGTATTTACCTTTTTCGCTATGTCCGAGAATAAATAGCTTCCCGGTAACTTCAAAAAATGTTCGTTTACTAATGCCATCTTGTTATTGTTTTAAGTTCTGCGAAATCTAATACTCAATACCTGATACTTATTACTTATCCTCAATCTCCCCATCGAAAACTTTGGTTGCCGGTCCGGTCATTAATATATGTCCGGAGATTTCATCCCATTCAATGGTGACTGTCCCTCCATCCATGATTACATCGCTTTTTCTTCCTGTAAGTCCGTTGATGAAGGCGGCTACTGCTGTGGCGCAAGCACCTGTCCCGCAAGCTTGAGTGATTCCCGATCCTCTTTCCCACACCCTCATCCGTATGGTGTCTTTGCTGACAATCTGTGCAAACTCCACATTGGTTCTGTCGGGAAAAAGAGGATGATTCTCCAGTTCAGGACCGATTTCCGGTAAATTAATCTGGGTGATGTCCTCAACAAATGTGACGAGATGCGGATTACCCATTGATACTTTGGTTGACCGGAAAGGATACTTTCCTCCCCACTGAATCTCTTCTGTTTCCAACGGGCTACCCATGTCTACGGTGACTGCACTAACTGTTTTTCCCTCTACATGCAGTTTCAGGATTTTTATTCCTGATCGTGTATCCAGCGTAATTTCTGTTTTGTCAGTCAAGCCGTATTCATATACATATTTGCCTACACAACGGCTTCCGTTACCGCACATCATAGCTTCCGAACCGTCCGCATTGAAAATGCGCATGCTGAAATCCGCTTTATCAGAGACACCAATCAATATAAGTCCATCACTTCCGATTCCTGTATGAAACTTGCTCCATTCGATTGCCTTCTTTGCAGGGTCGGCTATCGGATATTGGCTTGTGTCTACATATATGTAGTCATTTCCCGCTCCATGCATTTTTGTGAACTTAATCTTTGTTGTCATTTTGATTGATATTTGTTAGTTGTTGTAACCTTTTGTTTTATTACGATGCAAAGATATGACTTTTTGCTTTATATTTTACTAAAAAGTATATCTAATATCTATTTATTTTCTTCAAACTTATAATCGCTTTATATACGGCCACATTTAGTTATAATTTGAAATTATACCTATTTATATATTAATAAACTGTTATTTGGATGAATTGTTTTGCATATTCTTCCATAATATATGAAGAATATTTAGCCTTGATAATCGGTGAAATCAGCTATAAAAACAAGAAATATATCCTTTTCCTTTTGACGATATGAAAGTGAAAACCCCTATTTATCTATCATATTGCTCACCGGATATGCTGAAGAACCTTTTTCTGTATTCATTGTTTTAGCACTATCATTAATATAAAAACGTAGAGATATGAATATAGAGAAACAATTAGAAACAGCAGTTAAGACCAACCATTTGGTGTTGGTAGTATTTTATGCCGACTGGTCACCTCATTATGAGTGGATAGGTCCTGTGCTTCGGACTTACGAAAAGAGAACTGTAGAATTGATTAGAGTGAATGCTGAAGAAAATAGAACAATAGCCGATGCACATAATGTAGAAACAGTGCCCGCCTTTCTTTTATTGCATAAGGGACATGAATTATGGAGACAGGTAGGAGAGCTTACGGTAGGAGAGTTGAAAGAGGTATTAGATGATTTCCAGTAAATCGTTTGTAATCTTTTATTGGCATATATAGAAAAGACCTTTTTCTTTTCAAATGAAAAAAATGGGTGTTCTTAATATGCTGGTATTTAGTTTGTTATGAAAGCTCATTTTTCCTTTAAAAGAAACGGGTGGTTCCTTTTAAAGGAACCACCCGTTCGACACCGAGAAACACCCTGTTTCTTTTAAAGGAACGAGCTGTTTCTTTAAAGACGGATATTAAATAGTTTACTTTGTAATGATTTTATCTTATTGATGTTTTTTCAGTTCTTCTTGTAAGATAACTGGTTCGTTGGTGGTAATGAAATCTACTTTCTGTTCGATCAGCGATTTCATATCTTCCACTTCGTCCACAGTCCACACATTTACTTTCAAGCCGAGTTCATGAGCTTCTTTGATCCATTCGGGGTGTTTCTTAATCACTCCCATGTGATAATCAAGACCGGCAGCACCGAGTTCCTTTAATTCTTTGGGAGACAGTTCTCCGTTAAGGTAAAATACCGGAGTACCGGCAGGAGCCAGGCGGATAAACTCTTTCATGGCGTGCAGGGAGAACGTGATATATTCCATGCGGTTTTCCAGTCCCATTTTCTTCACCATGGCAAGGATTCCCTGTACGGCTTTGGTTTCCCGTTTCTTATTGCTATGTGCTTTCAGTTCGAGAATCAGTCGGGTATTACAGTTTTTCCCGGCTTCCAGATATTGTTCCAGGCTGGGTAAGTTTTCTCCGTTGGATAATTTAAGTCCGGTCAGTGCGTCACCTTTGGAATACTCCATCGGTCTCATCTTGTATACAGGATCATGGTTGACCACCAACTTGTTATCCTTAGCGATCCATACGTCAAATTCTGAACCGTAACAACCGATGGAATCTGCTTTTAGAAGTGATGAAATACTGTTTTGTGATGATCCCGGAGTTTTCCAGAATCCACGGTGGGCTATCACTTTTGTCTGTGCCTGCATACAGCAAGCAACCATTAGAAGGGCAGAAGCCATCATCATTTTTTTTAAATTCATTTGTTTGGTCTTTTAAAAGTTTGATAGATTTAATTTGGTTTGGCCTCAAAATTATAAAAAAGAAAACGCAAATCAGACAATAATATGCTAATCTGCGTTAATCCTTGAGATTTTAAAATAGAAATGTTACAAAAGAATAACAGAAAGAACAGATTCTGTTATTCTTATCAGTTAAGTATAGGCCTCTTCGTGTATTCCTCTCACCGCACGTCCGCTAGGCTCATTCAGATTCCTGAAAGCAATATCCCACGCCAGCGCTTCTGCTGTGGAGCAGGCCACACTGGGAACACTGGGTACGGTGCGTGCTGCACTTTCACTGGGGAAATGCTCTTCAAAGATACTGCGATAATAGTATTCTTCTTTATTTTGTGGCGTGTTGATAGGGAAGCGTTCGGCAGCATGTTCCATTTGCTGATCGCTCACAGCAGCAGCTGTGATTTCCCTCAATGTGTCAATCCATGAATATCCTACACCGTCACTGAACTGCTCTTTTTGTCTCCACGCCACACTTTCCGGTAACATCTCGGCAAAGGCTTCGCGAACAATCCGTTTCTCAATTTCCTTTCCGGGGCACATTTTAGCTTTCGGATTCAGGTTCATGGCTACGTCGAGGAATTCTTTATCAAGGAAAGGAACACGTCCTTCTACTCCCCATGCTGACAAACTTTTATTGGCGCGGAGGCAATCGTACATGTGCAACTTTGAAAGTTTACGTACTGTTTCTTCGTGGAATGCCTGTGGAGTGGGAGCCTTGTGGAAATACAGATAACCACCGAAAACTTCATCGGCGCCTTCACCGCTCAACACCATTTTGATACCCATCGATTTGATGACACGTGCCAGTAGGTACATGGGAGTGGAAGCGCGTACCGTGGTTACATCGTATGTCTCGATGAAATAAATGACATCACGCAGGGCATCCAAACCTTCCTGAACAGTATAGTTTATTTCGTGATGGACAGTACCGATATATTCAGCCACTTCACGTGCTTTAATCAAATCGGGAGCACCTTTTAGTCCGATGGCGAAGGAGTGGAGTTGAGGCCACCACGCATCACTCGCTCCGTCTGTTTCTATACGCTTTGCCGCATATTTTTTGGCAATGGCGGAGATGACAGAACTATCCAACCCGCCCGAAAGAAGCACTCCGTACGGTACGTCACTCATTAACTGGCGGTGTACAGCCTCTTCTAATGCTATTTTCACATCAACGGTTTGTGCATCATTCTCTTTTACGGTTTCATATTCTGTCCAGTCGCACGAATACCAACGTTTCATTTTTCCCTCTTTACTATAGAAGTAATGTCCGGGGAGAAATATTTCATATTCGTCGCAAAATCCTTCAAGGGCTTTCAACTCGCTGCCGAAGTAGATTTTTCCCTCTTTATCTTTTCCTATATATAAAGGAATAACCCCTATCGGATCACGGGCAATTAGAAATTCATCCTTTTCCTCATCATAAAGAACGAAAGCAAAGATACCGCTAATATCTTCCAGAAAATGGATGCCTTTATCTTTGTAAAGGGCAAGAATTACCTCACAGTCACTTCCGGTCTGAAAGTTATATTTTCCCGCATATTTAGCGCGAATATCACGGTGATTGTAAATCTCACCGTTGACGGCGAGCACTTGTTTACGATCGGGAGAGTATAACGGCTGTCCGCCACTTTGCGGGTCGACAATGGAAAGACGTTCGTGTGCCAGGATGGCACTTCCGCCTACATAGATTCCACTCCAGTCCGGTCCGCGATGACGGATCTTCTGGGCCATTTTCAGTGCTTTATCTCTTAGCTCTTTCGTTTGAACTTTGATGTTGAGTATACCTGCTATTCCACACATAACTTTAATTTTTAGAGGGGGTAATGTAATCTGTTGATTGTTTATTCGCTATTTCTAAGAAGCTGACTAGTTATTCTTAATTCGTTCCATAATTGTTATCGTTTAGTTCCACAACTGTTTCCCTTTAGTTCCATATCTGTTATTCTTTAGTTCTACAGATATGGAACGAACCGATAATAGCAATCGAGCTTCTTGTTGTACACTGTTGCAAACCTTATTGTATTAGATAAGCATCTATTTCCGCCGCAGCCTTTCGTCCTCCCGCCATGGCGCGTACCACTAGGCTGGCACCAGTCTCGGCATCACCGGCAAGAAATACATTCTTTGCAAATTTGGGTTGTTCCGGTTTCAGGAATCCCATCGCCAATAATACCATATCAGCCTCGATGACTTCCTTCTTCCCTGTTGGTTTCATTGTGGGACGTCCGCCATCTGCTGCCGGAATCCATTCCACTTCTTCCACTTCTACACCTGTCACTTTTCCATTCTTTCCGAGGAACTGATTGGAAGCCAGACACCAACGGCGTGTACAACCTTCTTCATGGCTGGAAGTCGTTTTGAAGACTACCGGCCATTGAGGCCATGGAGTTGCCGGATTGTATCCGACAGGAGGTTTCGGCATGATCTCTATTTGGGTGACACTGACGGCTCCTTGTCGCACGCTGGTTCCGATACAGTCGGAACCGGTATCACCGCCACCTATCACGAGAACCTTTTTGCCTTTGGCATTTACCAACTTGTCTTTCGGGAAAGTCTGTCCTGCCAGAATCCTATTCTGTTGTGCCAGCATTTCGAGTGCGAAATGAATCCCTTTCAGTTCACGTCCCGGAATACTCAAGTCACGTGCTGCTGGTGTTCCGGTACAGATGCAGTAGGCATCGAATCCTTCCGGTAAATGATTGACATCTATTTCTACTCCCATCTCAAACCGGATTCCTTCTGCGGCTAATATCTTCATCCGTCGGTCGATTACATTCTTGTCCAGTTTGAAATTAGGGATACCAAATCGCAGTAATCCTCCGGGAGCTTCATCCTTATCGAATAGAGTAACGCTATATCCTTTTAGATTTAACTGATTGGCAACTACCAGTCCGGCAGGACCTGCACCAATCACCGCTACTTTCTTTCCGTTTCTTTCCGGAGTCTTTACCTGTATATATCCTTCACGAAAAGCCGCTTCTACAATAGCCGCTTCATTCTCGCGAATAGTCACCGGCTGATCGCAGGAAAGTTTCAATACGCATGATTTCTCGCAAAGGGCAGGGCAGATACGTCCTGTAAATTCCGGAAAATCGCAAGTAGACGACAGCACCTCGTAAGCCTCTTTCCATTTCCCCCTGTACAATGCATCCTGCCATTCCGGTTGTTTGTTCCCTATCGGACATGCCCAATGACAGAAAGGTACACCGCAATCCATGCAACGCGATGCCTGCAACTTACGGCTATTTGTATTCAATGTCTGTTCCACCTGACTGTAGTCAGTGATTCGTTCGCTCACAGGGCGATATCCCGCCTCCTGCCGAGCTATATTTAAAAATGCTCTAGGATCTCCCATATAAATTAAAAATTGAGAATTAAAAATTGAAAAATAGTTGGTGATCGAGAAGTTGTCTAATAGTCTCTTTGCATATCTGCAATTTTTTGTTGTAACTTTCTCATTTGTTCTTCCTGTAGTACTTTTTTGTATTCGATGGGCACTACTTGGATGAATTGATCTACGTAATGATTCCAGTTGTCGAGCAGGATGCGTGCCAGTTTCGAGCCTGTGTAGAGGTAATGCTGGCGGATTAGTTCGTGCAACTCTTTCCGGTAGCTGGCTTCTTCGATGAGTGACAGTTCCACCATTTCCATGTTACAGAAATAATCGAAGTTGCCGTCTTTGTTCCATACATAAGCTACACCGCCACTCATACCGGCTGCAAAGTTACGTCCGGTTTGTCCGAGGACTACCACACGACCTCCGGTCATGTATTCGCAACAATGGTCACCCACGCCTTCTACGACGGCAACTGCGCCGGAGTTACGAACAGCGAAACGTTCTCCTACACGGCCGTTGATATATACTTCACCGCTTGTTGCGCCATAAAGCAAGGTATTACCGGCGATTGTATTTTTTTCGGCTTCGAAATTGCTGCGGATAGGAGGTAATACGGAGATACGCCCGCCGCTCAATCCTTTACCTAGGTAATCATTCGCTTCACCTTCCAGTTTAAAGTTAACTCCCGGTACGAGAAAAGCTCCGAAAGATTGACCTGCCGAACCTTTGAATTTCACATTCAACGTATGTTCCGGCAATCCTTTGGCACCGTATTTCTTGGCGATTACTCCGGAAAGCATAGCACCTATTGCACGGTCTGTATTGGCAATCGTATATTCTAAAGAAATCTCTTTCTCATGTTCGATAGCTTCTTGTGCGGCATCGATGATGGTTACATCCTTTACAGCAGAAATTCCATGATCTTGGTCGATGACATGACGGATAGCCGCACTGTTGTCAACACGTGCCAGCAATTTGGTGAAGTCGATTAAAGCATGTTTCGGATTTGGGTCATTGGCATCGGACTTGCGCTCGATTAAGTCTGTACGCCCGATGATGTCATCCATCCGGGTGAATCCCATTTCAGCCAAATGCTCGCGGACTTCCTGTGCCAGGAATGTGAAAAAGTTTACTAAATATTCACTGCGTCCATGAAAGCGTTTACGTAACTCTTCATTCTGCGTGGCAACTCCTACCGGACAAGTGTTCTGATGGCATTTACGCATCATCACACAACCTAATACAATCAATGCCGAGGTGGCGAAACCATATTCTTCGGCACCCATTAAAGCCATTAAAATGACATCACGTCCGGTTTTCAGTTGTCCGTCGGCTTGCAGGACTATTTGACCACGAAGTCCGTTCAAAACCAATGTTTGCTGTGTCTCGCTCAATCCCAATTCCGGTGAGATACCCGCATAGCGGATAGAAGAAGCCGGAGAAGCACCTGTTCCCCCTTCAGCACCAGAGATGACAATTAGGTCCGCCTTTGCTTTTGCCACACCCGCAGCAATCGTACCGACGCCGCTTTCTGCTACCAGTTTCACACTGATTTTGGCCTGTGGATTTACATTTTTCAAATCGAAGATTAATTGTGCCAAATCCTCAATCGAATAAATATCATGATGAGGCGGAGGAGAAATCAGCGAAATTCCCGGAATGGAATGACGTGTTTTCGCAATCACATCGTTCACTTTAAATCCCGGTAGTTGTCCGCCTTCACCCGGTTTGGCTCCCTGTGCTATCTTGATTTGAATCTCGTCCGCATTCACCAGATATTCTGCCGTTACACCGAAACGACCGGAAGCTACCTGCTTGATTGCACTTCGTAAAGAACTGCCATCGGGCAGCGGTTGGAAACGGGCAGCGTCTTCGCCACCTTCACCGGTATTACTGCGTCCGTGAATTTTATTCATGGCAATAGCCATTGCCTCATGAGCCTCTTTGCTGATAGAACCAAAAGACATAGCCCCCGTGACGAAACGATGCAGAATGTTTTCCACCGGTTCTACCTGATCGATTGAAATCGGATTACGACGGAATCCCAGAAAGTCACGAAGGAAAATAGGCTTCTCTTTTTCGTCTACCAGATGGGTGTACTCTTTAAATTTTTTATAACTCCCCAGTCGTGTAGCCAATTGCAGAGTGCTGATTGTTTCCGGATTCCATGCGTGCTTTTCTCCATCTTTACGGAAAGCATACAAACCGTTATTTTTTAATAACTCTTCATTTTTAATACTTTCAAATCCTTCTTTATGGAAAGCAATGGCATCTTTGGCTATTTCTTCCAGACGGATACCTTCGATCGGTGAACCGAGTCCTCCAAAATAAGCCTTGCTCAATTCTTCACTCAAACCGACAGCTTCGAAAATCTTAGCACCACGATAGGAGCGGATCGTAGAGATACCCATCTTACTCATGATTTTAAACAAGCCTTTACAGATGGATTTGATATAGTTCTTTTCAGCAGTGGTATAATCCAACTGAATATCTTTGTCTTTTACCAGTCGGTCGAGGACAGCGAATGCCATGTAAGGATTCAGGGCACTTGCTCCGAAACCCAACAATAACGCGGCGTGCATCACTTCACGTATTTCACCACTTTCTACGATCAATGCCGTTTGCACCCGTTTACCAACTGAAATCAGGTGGTGATGAACAGCGCTTACTGCCAGCAATGATGGAATGGCAGCATGGGTAATATCCACCTCACGGTCGGTCAGGACAATGTAGTTTACACCTTCCGTCACGGATTCTTCCGCCATTTTACAAAGATGGGTCAGTGCTTCCTGCAGTCCGGCTTTCCCTTTTGCAACCTCAAACAACATGGGTAGTTTGACTGTTTTGAAGCCTTTATACCGGATATTACAAAGAATATCCAGTTGGGTATTGCTTAAAATCGGATGATTCAGGCGTACCATTTTGCAATGACTTTCACTGGGCGTCAGAATATTCATACCGACTGCTCCAATGTATTCCGTCAATGACATCACCAGTTCTTCACGAAGGGGATCAATGGGCGGATTGGTTACCTGTGCAAATTGCTGACGGAAATAGTTGTAAAGCAACTGTGGTTTATCTGAAAGTACGGCGAGTGGCGTATCGTTACCCATTGAATTGATCGGTTCTGCTCCGGTGCTTGCCATCGGCATAATCAGCCTTTCGATGTCCTCTTTGGAGTAGCCGAAAGTACGAAGCATCCGGTCGTAGTTTGCTACGTGATGAGGAACTTTGCGCCCGCTTTTCAGTTCATCCAGTTCGATTCGGTTGGTAGATAGCCAGGTGCGGTAAGGCTTGGCTTCAGCCAACTGTTTTTTCAGTTCGCCGTCATAGTAGATCTCGCCTTTTTCCGTATCTACCAGCAGGATTTTGCCGGGCTGTAAGCGACCTTTTTCTTTGATGTCTCCCGGTTCGAAATCCATAACACCGACTTCCGAAGCCACTACCATCATATCGTTTTTAGTAATCAGATAACGGGCAGGGCGCAGGCCATTGCGGTCGAGCATACCTCCGGCAAATCGTCCGTCGCTGAATAGTAGTGCGGCCGGTCCGTCCCACGGTTCCATCAGGATGGAGTGGTATTCGTAGAATGATTTTAGATCCTCACTGATCGGGTTCTTCTCGTTGAAAGATTCCGGCACGAGCATAGCCATGGCATGTGGCAGGCTCAATCCTGACATCACCAGGAACTCCAGTACATTGTCCAGAGAAGCACTGTCGCTCATACCCGGTTGTATAATCGGGCGGATTTCTTTTATATCACCTAAAGTGGGAGTGGAGAGTACACTTTCACGGGCTTCCATCCATCCTCGGTTACCACGGATAGTATTGATTTCACCGTTGTGTGCCAGCAGACGGAACGGCTGTGCCAATCCCCATGTAGGGAATGTATTGGTACTGAAACGAGAGTGCACCAATGCCAGTCCGCTGGTAAAATAGCTATTTGTCAGGTCCGGATAATAGTTGCGCAGCTGTAATGATGAAAGCATACCTTTATATATAATGCTTTTGGTAGAGAGTGACACAACATAAAAATCGTCTTTTGCCGGAATAGATGACAATCTGACTTTATTTTCGATTCTTTTCCGGATCAGATATAACTTCCGGTCGGCCGTTTCCGTTTCTGTAAATCCGGTGATAAACACCTGCTTGATGTCAGGTTCGTTTGCCAAAGCAGATTCTCCTAGAATTTCAGGGCAGGTGGGCACATTGCGCAGATGCATCAATGTGAGTCCTTCTTTTTCAATTTCTTCAATAATGATACTTAGAATAGCTGCCTGGTCTTTTTCGTTTTTCGGTAAAAACAATAACCCTGTGCCGTACCGTCCTTTTTCGGGGACAGGAATACCTTGTAATAAAATAAACTCATGCGGAATTTGAAGCATGATACCTGCACCGTCACCGGTCTTGTTATCCGCACCCTCGGCACCGCGATGGCGCATGTTTTCTAATACCTTTAAAGCCGACTCAACAATGTCGTGTGACTTTTCTCCATGAATGTTAACCAGCATACCGACACCGCAGGCATCGTGTTCGTATGCCGCATCGTACAAGCCCATCTGTTGGGGCTGTCGTTGGTAAGGGAATCCTTCTGTTACGTTGTTAAAAAGTTCTTGTTTCTTCATTCTTACTAGCTTTATTGTATGATAATACCT
>NZ_DAWCXD010000098.1:0-18826 GCF_052357945.1 Bacteroides sp.
GTCGAAAGACAGCAGATTTACAGTCTGCCCCATTTGGCCACTCTGGTATTTGCCCTTTTTTTGCTTTTGAGGAGGTTTGTTTCTCAATTGCGGTGCAAAGATACAACTATTTATTTAAACTCCAAACAAAATCGATCATTTTTATTGCAGTAATTGCACATTCATCTCCTTTGTTACCCAGTTTGCCACCGGCACGATCCTCTGCTTGCTCCATTGTATTTGTGGTAATTAATCCGTAAATAACTGGTATATCGCCAGTTGCGTTTAATTCGGTAATTCCTTGGGTTGCTCCCATGCAAACATAATCAAAATGTGGGGTATCTCCTTTAATTACGCAACCAATTGCAATAATTGCATCAAGATCGCAATTTTCCATCATTTGGTTGGCTCCAAAGGTAAGTTCGAAACTTCCCGGTACAGTTTTCACCAGGATATTTTCATCTTTTGCTCCATGTTTTTTTAATGTATCGACTGCACCTTTCAGTAAAGCACCGGTAATATTGAAATTCCATTCGGATACGACGATACCAAATTTCATTGCTTCTGCATTCGGAACGGAATTGAAATCATATTCGGATAAGTTATGGTAAGCTGTTGCCATAGTTAATTAAAAGTTGAGAATTATAAAATGAAGATTTGAGAGTATGAGAGATTAAAGAAGAAAGGCACGGATTTCACGGATTCCACGGTTTTAATAGATAGTCCGCTTAATCCGGTGTAATCCGTGCCTCGATTCCCTTATATAATAGATGGAATATTATTTTTTCATCAATTTAGCTTGCTCGATATATTTGTCGATGTCCATAGCCTGATAAGATTGGAAGTATTTATCCTTGATCTTAGTGTAAGCGTTTACAGCATCGTCATATTTTCCCTGTTTTACCAGGATTTCACCGGCTTGTATCAGGAAGATCGGGCTTAATGTGTTGTTGTCAGCTTTGTCTGCTGCCGACAGTAAAGTAGAAGCCGCTTTGTCTAATTGACCAAGTTGTGCATAGCAGTTACCTGCAGCGCCCAAGATTGCCGGAGCAACCATTTGGTCTTTTCCATTGAAGCTGTCCAGCATCTTCACTGCTTCTTCATATTTGCCAAGTTGTGCATAGCAAATACCAGCATAAGCTTTTGCCAAATTTGCAGCTTTTGTTCCGCTGTAGTCATCAGCAACTTTCAGGAAACCTGTATAACCGATGCTGTCACCGTTCAAAGCCTGCTCAAAAGCATCCTGCTCAAAGTATTCCTGTCCTTTGAAAAGAGCTGCCTGTGCCTTTTCTTCACGTGGTTCAGCATAGAGGTTTTTGTACATGATAAAACCTGCTACAATAATAATCACAGCAACAACACCGCCAATAATTGCGTTTTTGTACTTGATAAGAAATGCTTCCGATTGTGTCAGTGCATCTTCTACGTTCAGATGTTCGTTCTGATTCTTTTGTTCTGCCATTTTATATGATTCTTTTTGTTATTATTCACAGTTTGATATTTCGACTCGCAAAAGTAGTTTTTTTATATCTACAAACGAAATTTAGAAGCATCTTTTTTTGTTTTACACCCGAAAACCACGAAAATCTTGCTACTTTTGTGAACAAATTAACGTGTACACAATGATACTGAAACGAATATCTATATTAAACTATAAGAATCTGGAAGAGGTAGAACTGGTATTCTCTGCTAAGCTGAATTGTTTTTTCGGATTGAATGGAATGGGAAAGACGAATTTGCTGGATGCGGTGTATTTCTTGTCTTTCTGTAAGAGCTCCGGAAACCCGATTGATTCTCAAAATATTCGTCATGAACAAGACTTTTTCGTGATTCAGGGCTTTTATGAAGCGGAGGACGGGACTCCTGAAGAGATTTATTGTGGGATGAAACGCCGTTCGAAGAAACAATTTAAGCGGAATAAGAAAGAATATAGCCGTTTTTCGGACCACATCGGTTTTCTGCCTTTGGTGATGGTTTCACCTGCCGATTCCGAATTGATAGCCGGGGGAAGTGAGGAGCGTCGTCGGTTTATGGATGTAGTGATTTCGCAGTATGATAAGGAATATCTTGAAGCGCTGATACGGTATAATAAAGCATTGGCGCAGCGCAACACATTGTTGAAGAGTGAGTTTCCGGTGGAGGAGGAGCTGTTTCTTGTATGGGAGGAGATGATGGCGCAAGCCGGTGCAATCGTATTCCAGAAACGTGAAGCGTTTATCCGGGAGTTTATTCCTATTTTCCAATCTTTCTATTCCTTTATCTCGCAGGATAAAGAGGTGGTGGGATTATCTTATGAGTCTCATGCGCGGGATGCTTCTTTGTTGGAAGTGTTGAAGCAAAGCAGGGAGAGGGATAAGATAATGGGATTCTCTTTGCGTGGGATTCATAAAGATGAGTTGAATATGTTGTTGGGTGAATTCCCGATAAAGAAAGAAGGTTCGCAGGGACAGAACAAAACGTATCTGGTAGCATTGAAACTGGCGCAATTTGATTTCTTGAAGCGTACCGGCCGGACTGTTCCTTTATTATTATTAGATGATATTTTCGATAAGTTGGATGCTTCCCGTGTAGAGCAAATAGTGAAGCTGGTGGCTGGAGATAATTTCGGGCAGATATTTATAACGGATACGAACCGGGGGCATCTAGACCGTATTTTACATAAGGTAGGCAGCGATTATAAAATATTTCGTGTAGAAGAGGGTACAATTCAAGAAACGGAGGCTGATAATGAAGCGCAATGATGCCGAACAAATAGGAAAACTGATTCAACAGTTTCTTCGTCAGGAGAGTTTGGAATCTCCGCTGAACGAACAAAGACTGCTGGATGCCTGGCCTCAAATTTTGGGACCGGCGGCGGCTTATACCAGCAATCTTTATATTCGTAATCAGACACTATACGTGCATCTGACTTCCGCAGCTCTTCGTCAGGAATTGATGATGGGACGTGAGGTATTGGTGCGCACGCTGAATCAGAGAGTCGGAGCTATCGTAATTACAAATATTATTTTTCGTTGAAGAAAGATATTCTGTCTGTAACCTTTATACCTAGCTTCCGGAGTGTTTCGGTTGCACGGTTGTAATAAAAAGGATTTTCCAAATATTGATTGTTATGGGCGTCTACGCCGATGATAGCGGTGCAACCTTCATGGGCGGCTATTTTCCAGAAATCCGGATGAGGAATGGTAGTAATACCATGAATATCATTGTACTCTTCATATCCGATATTATATTCCAACGGTAAGTTTAACCGTACTGCCGTCCGGCAGATATGTCTGCTGACTAGCTTACAATGACGATCAAACTCGGGGTAAGAACGCATAAATAAATCCGGATGGGCAAGGTAGGCAAATAGTCCGCTTTCCATTCCTTCAATGGCACTCTCTTCATAGAGTTCGAGCATGTCTATCGAATCTGTATTCCGGCCGAAGTAGGGGAACTTCTCATCTGTGTGAAAATGGTGATTTCCGAAGATGATATAGTCCAGTTTATATTCTTTGATGATTCCTTTTAACCAGTGTATGTATTCAGGAAAGTATTCGCATTCCAATCCTATTTTTATGCTGATTTGATTTTTATATTTCTCTTGCAGCGAACGGATACTTTCCACATATCCCGGTAACTCTTCGGGAAGCATCCGAATGTCGGATATATAATCAGTGTGATATTTCCACGGAGTGTGGTCAGAAAAGCCTAATTCTTGATAGCCGCCTTTGATGGCACTTAAAACAAATTCTTCGTCACTCCCTGTCGCATGATGGCAGCGGGTGGTGTGGGTGTGATAATTCGTCTTCATTGATTGTTATGATTATATCCATGCGGATGTCGAATGATTCCGCCGGAACTTCTTCTACTAATTGAAATGGGAAACAGATTCCTGCTTTATAGGCTGATGGTATGCGTGGCAGGAGACGGTCATAATATCCTTTTCCCCGCCCCAAACGGTTACCTTTAGCATCGAAAGCTACTCCGGGAACGACGATGAAGTCTATGGCCGCATAGTCTGTGAATATTTCTCCGGTTGGTTCTGCTATACCGTAGATACCGCTGATTGACATGTCTTCCGGTCCGGTGTATATCCGTAGTTCTAAATCATCGCCTACTACTACAGGGAGTAGAATCCGCTTTTCGCTACTCCATTTTTGAATAAAGGCATGTGTATCTACTTCATCATTCAGCGAATGGTATAGTAATACAGTATTTGCCGCCCTGAAAGCCGGATGGGCTTCAAGGGCGGCAAGTATATTAGCTGATTGCAGCTTTCGCATAGTTGAATCCGCGTGTTGGGTCTTCAGTAATGCTATATGCTTGCGCAGTTCTTTTTTTCTTTCCATCTTTTTTATCCTTCGTCACTTCTTCTTCACCGGCTACCGGGGCTTTGGGGAAAGCTTCTCCTTTTTCAAGTATCTCAATACCTTTAATGACAGTGGCATCTGTCTTGTTGAAGTATTGGAGATAAGCTTCCAATCCAAGCATATTGTAGATGATGTTGCCAAAGAGGTTCTTTTCCAATAGTTTGTATGATTTCTGAATGAGGATATTTCTTCTTTTCACTCCTTTACTGTCGGCAAAACGGACAAACTGTTCCACCAAACCCTGATGACGAAGATAGTTCAGTAATTCTTCCTCAGTCTCGTATTGGTTTAACTTCTTTCGGTTATTGTCGGTGTATTGGAATGTGAACTGAATAGTCAGTCCCCGGTTAATAACTGTCGATAGATAAGAAGTGACTCCCGTTGTATCCTGCGGTACGAATATATCCGGCATGATACCACCACCGCCATACACAATACGTCCTAAGCTGGTATTATAACGTTCGCTCTCATTCTGCTTGATACTATCACGTGAGAAAAATTCTCCATGTTCGTAACGGGTGTATAAATCCAGCTCGTAGTTACGATCTTTACCACTTTCGTATGGGCGTTGGATGCAACGTCCGGATGGGGTGTAGTAGCGGGCGATTGTCAGGCGGATAGCCGATCCGTCACTGAAATCGATAGGCTGTTGCACAAGTCCCTTACCGAAAGAACGGCGTCCTACAACTGTACCCCGGTCGTTATCTTGAATAGCTCCGGTGAAAATTTCACTGGCGGAAGCAGAACCTTCGTCAATCAATACAACGAGCGGCATTTTCTGACAACTACCCGTACCGTTGGCAAATTCTTCTGCACGTGGATATTTACGACCTTGAGTATATACGATCAACTTGCCTTCAGGCAAGAATTCATTTACCATGCGGATGGCAGCTTCCATATATCCTCCGGTATTACCGCGCAGGTCAATGATTAGACCTTTGCATTTTTTGTGGTTGAGTTGTGCTAATGCATTAAGCAATTCTACATGGCTGGTACGTCCGAATTTGCTGACTTTCACATAACCGATATCGTCGTTCACCATGTAAGCAGCATCTACGGTATTTTGAGGAATGTCTCCACGTGTGATGTTGAAGTGTAATAAGTCCTTTTCTCCTGTTCGTTTGATTCCCAATTTTACCTGTGAGCCTTTCGGACCTTTCAAGGTGCGCATAGCCCGTTCGTTCGTTACTTTCTTGCCGACAAACAAGCTATCGTCTACAGTAACAATACGGTCGCCCGCCATTAATCCTATCTTTTCAGAAGGACCTCCCTGAACAACAGCATTGACATGAATGGTGTCATTCTGTATGGTAAACTGGATACCAATTCCGCTGAAGCTGCCTTCCAGTTCAGAGTTGACTTCTTCGAGATTTTGGGCTGGGATATAAGTTGAATGCGGATCCAGTTCGGCTAGAATTTGCGGCATGGCTTTTTCTACCAAATCGGCCATGTTTACGGTGTCGACATATTGATCGTCTACAATGCGTAACAAAGCGTTTAGCTTATTGGAGGAACCATTAATGATACCCAAACGGTTGCCGGCAAAATGCTTGGCATAAAATGTACCGATAAGAATCCCGACTACCACACTGACTGCTATGATGACAGGTGTAAAACGTGAAGAGTTTTTTGTACTCATGTCTATTCCTTTTTTAAAACGTTCGTCTTCTTATTTATTTGGAGAGGAATTATCATCTAACTCTGTGTAGATAACTTCGATTCCCGCCCGTTTTAATAACTCTATTCCATCTTCCAGGCGGTAATGCTCGGAATAAACTACCCGTTTGATTCCTGCCTGTATGATTAACTTTGCACATTCGATGCAAGGAGAGGCGGTGACGTACATGGTAGCACCGTCGCTACTGTTATTTGAACGCGCTATTTTGGTAATGGCATTGGCTTCCGCATGCAGAACGTATGGTTTTGTCAGGTTGTTTTCATCTTCACATACATTCTCGAATCCGGAAGGTGTTCCATTATATCCGTCGGAGATAATCATTTTATCCTTAACAATTAAAGCTCCTACTTTACGGCGTTGACAATAGGAATTTTCAGCCCATATACTGGCCATACGTATATAACGTTTGTCAAGTTCTAATTGTTTCTTTTCAGTGTCCATGTTGTTTACTATTTACTGCTTACTACCCGGAAAACCATACGGAAAGTTTGTTTACCGGATGCCGGTTTGTATAAAAGGTATAAGTTATTACTATCTCCTTCGTAAGATGTAGCTGCATTAAGCCCCTCTATAAAATTTTTGGCGAGTTTGTCGTCGCCATAACTACCTGCAGTGGTAACTGTAGCTTTGAAGCTATTGTTTTTGGCGTTGGCATTCCATTTTCCTTCAAAAGTACTGGTTGCAATTACAGTTCCTTTTATATTTCCGTTCATAACATCTCCATCTACTGTGCCATCAAATACAATATTATATGTACCGTTTTTATTAAGCTCTTTAATACTTGCTTTCTCTTGTTCTTCATTCTCCCAAAAGCCAAACATCTCATGACCTCCATCTACTGTGATATAATTTAGTTTCCAGGTTTTTCCTGTAAAGATGGCAGCTACATCGTCCGAATCATTACATCCTGAAAATAAAGGAAGCAATAAAAGCAATCCTACTATTTGAAATATACTTCTCTTCATATTTAATATCTAATAACTTAATATTTACTACTTATTTCTTTATCCCATTTCTGATTAGCAAAGCATCAATGCTCGGTTCCTGTCCGCGGAAACGTTTATAAAGTATCATCGGATGTTCCGTTCCTCCTTTCGACAGAATATTATTGCGGAATGAGTCTGCCACTTCCTGATTGAATATCCCTTTTTGCTTGAATAATGAAAATGCGTCGGCATCCAATACTTCCGCCCATTTGTAGCTATAGTATCCGGCGGCATATCCACCGGCAAAGATGTGGGAGAATTGCGTACTCATACAAGCTTCTTGTACTACCGGCAATATTTGCGCATCCTTCCAGGCTTCTTGTTCATAAGCTTTCACATCTCCTTCAAAAGGAGTGTTGCGCGTATACCATGCCATATCAAGTAAACCGAAACTTATTTGTCGTAGACAAGCATACGCAACATTGAAGTTTGATGCATCTACAAGGCGTTTTATCAATTCATCCGGCAATACTTCTCCCGTCTGATAATGGCGGGCAAAGGTATTGAGGAAATCTTTCTCTATGGCGAAATTTTCCATAATTTGCGAGGGAAGCTCCACGAAATCCCAATATACATTGGTTCCACTTAAACTCCTGTAAGTAGAATTGGCAAACATACCGTGCAGACTATGCCCGAACTCATGCAAGAATGTTTCTACTTCATTGAAAGTCAATAAAGCGGGCTTATTCTCGGTTGGCTTGGTGAAGTTCATCACAACGGATACATGAGGGCGGCTGTTTTTACCGGTCTTTTTATCTATCCATTGGTCCTTATAACTCGTCATCCAGGCTCCGGCCCGCTTTCCCGGACGCGGATGGAAATCGGTGTATAAGACGGCTAAAAATTTACCGTCTTTATCAAACACTTCAAAGGCTTCCACCTCTTTATGGTAAACCGGAATTTCTGTATTTTTCCGGAAAGTGATTCCATATAACTTTTCTGCCAAGCCAAACACTCCTTTCTTCACTTGTTCCAGTTCGAAGTAAGGGCGGAGCATTTCTTCGTTGATATTGAATTTTTTGTCCTTTAGTTTATTTGAATAATAACTCCAGTCCCAAGGCATGACAACGAAATCAGCTCCCTGTTCTTTGCGAGCCAGTTCTTGTATCTCTTTATATTCTTGTTGTGCAGTAGGAGTGTATGCTTCCAGCAGTTGGTTGAGCAGCTTGTATACCGACTTGCTGTTTTCAGCCATTCTTTTCTTTAGCGTATATTCCGCATAATCTTTGTATCCCAGTAACTGGGCTATTTTCATGCGTGTATTGGCTATCTTTTTTACGATGTCGATATTATTGAATTCGTTATCGTGTGTACATTTGGTATTATAAGCCATATAGAGTTTTTGACGTAAATCCCGATTGTCAGAATACGTCATGAAAGGAATATAGCTCGGAGCGTGAAGTGTGAATGCCCATCCTTCTTTTTCTTCGTTCTTGGCCGTTTCTGCAGCTGCTTCTATGATAATTTCAGGTAGTCCGGCGAGGCTCTCTTTTTTCGTTAACAGCATTTGATAAGCATTCGTCTCTTTCAGGTTGTTTTCACTGAAGGTAAGCGTCAATTTACTCAATTCGGTAGTCAGACGACGGTATTCTTCCCGTGCTTCTCCTTCTAAATTGGCGCCATGACGAATAAAACTGTTATATGCATTTTCCAGTAACTGTTTTTGTTCCTGTGTCAGTTGCAAAGTCTCTTTTTGGTTATACACTTCCTTCACACGTGCGAATAGCTTTTCGTTCAGTGTGATATTATTGCTGTGTTCACTAAGCAACGGCATAATCTTTTGAGCGAGTTCTTGTAGATCGTCATTCGTTTCTGCGCTCAACATATTACCGAAGACGGCAACTACTTTGTCCAGTAATTCCCCTGACTCTTCGAAAGCTTCTATCGTATTGGTAAAATCAGCCTTTTCCGGATTCTGTATGATGGCCTCTATTTCAGCATTTTGTAGCTTGATTCCTTCGAGGATAGCAGGCTCATAATGTTCAGTTTCAATCCGGTCAAACGGCACGGTTTCGTGCGGCGTATGGTATTGCCCGTAGAAAGGATTCTGGGCATTTGTTATATTGTTCATAGTGCAAACTAGTATCAATGTTATTAATAATCTCTCCATAGAGTTACAAAGCTACTAAAATTGTAGCTTATTCAACGGATAACACGTTGCTTTTTAACAATATATAAAATGAAATGTATAAAAAAACCGCTACGGTTTCCCGCAGCGGTTTCTATATTGTTCAGGCTTCTAATTAAGCGTTAACTGATGCCATGTGAGCGATCAAGTCAAGAACTTTGTTAGAGTAACCGATTTCGTTGTCATACCAAGATACAACTTTAACGAAAGTATCAGTCAAAGCGATACCTGCTTTAGCGTCGAAGATAGAAGTACGAGCGTCACCCAGGAAGTCAGAAGAAACTACTGCATCTTCAGTGTAACCCAGGATACCTTTCAATTCGCCTTCAGAAGCTTCTTTCATTGCAGCGCAGATTTCAGCGTAAGTAGCCGGTTTAGCCAAGTTAACTGTCAAGTCAACTACAGATACGTCCAAAGTCGGAACACGCATAGACATACCAGTCAATTTGCCGTTCAATGCAGGGATTACCTTACCTACAGCTTTAGCAGCACCAGTAGAAGAAGGAATGATGTTGCCAGAAGCAGCACGACCACCTCTCCAGTCTTTCATAGAAGGACCGTCAACTGTTTTCTGAGTAGCAGTTGTAGAGTGAACTGTAGTCATCAAACCGTCAAGGATACCGAACTTGTCGTTCAATACTTTAGCGATAGGAGCCAAACAGTTAGTAGTACAAGAAGCGTTAGATACGAATTGAGTACCTTTTACATATGTTTTTTCGTTTACACCGCAAACGAACATCGGAGTGTCATCTTTAGAAGGAGCTGACATTACAACATATTTTGCACCAGCTTCGATGTGAGCCTGAGCTTTGTCTTTGCTCAAGAACAAACCTGTAGATTCAACAACGTATTCTGCACCTACTTCATTCCATTTCAAGTCAGCCGGATTTCTTTCAGCTGTGATACGGATAGCTTGACCGTTAACGATCAGTTTGCTGTTTTCAACATCTGCTTCGATAGTACCGTTGAACTGTCCGTGCATCGTGTCATACTTCAGCATGTAAGCCAAGTAATCAACCGGGCAAAGGTCATTGATACCTACGATTTGAATATCGTTTCTCTCCATTGCAGCGCGGAAAACGAAACGTCCGATACGTCCGAATCCATTAATACCTACTTTAATCATTTTGTTTAAACTTTTAAGGGTTTTATAATATTTGTTCAAATATCTCTCGACCTGCGCACTTGTTTTATTTTCAAATGCGGTGCAAAATTACAAAAATGTTTTTATATTCGCATATTAAATTCACATTAAATATTGAAAAAAGATGGGAAAGAGCACATTTTTACAGGACTTTAAGGCGTTTGCCATGAAAGGTAACGTCATAGACATGGCTGTCGGTGTAGTTATTGGTGGTGCGTTTGGAAAAATCGTATCATCATTGGTTGCTAATGTTATTATGCCTCCGATTGGTTTACTGGTTGGCGGTGTGAACTTTACGGATTTGAAATGGGTGATGAAAGCGGCAGAGATCGGTGCTGACGGTAAGGAGATAGCTCCGGCCGTGACATTGGATTATGGTCAGTTTCTGCAAGCCACCTTTGATTTTCTGATTATTGCTTTTGCTATATTCTTATTTATACGGTTGATTACGAAACTGACAACTAAAAAACAGGCAGAAGTGCCAGCTACTCCTCCGGCTCCTCCTGCACCAACGAAGGAAGAAGTCTTGTTGACGGAGATACGCGATTTGCTGAAAGAAAAGAATAGTTGATTCTAATTAAAATAAAGGGGATTCCAAGTATAAACTTGTGAATCTCCTTTATTTTTCTCTTCATTATTAATATAGATTGCGTACTTTTTTCTACTTTTGCAACTCAATTTATTCAAAATCCAACCATTGATATGCAGGAAAAAATAATAATTCTTGATTTCGGTTCGCAGACAACACAGCTTATAGGCCGTCGTGTACGTGAATTGGATACGTATTGTGAAATTGTTCCTTATAACAAATTTCCTAAAGAAGACCCTACTATTAAAGGAGTCATTCTCTCCGGAAGTCCTTTCTCGGTTTACGATAAAGATGCTTTCAAAGTAGATTTGAGTGAAATTCGTGGTAAATATCCGATATTGGGTATTTGTTATGGTGCACAATTTATGTCATACACCAATGGCGGAAAAGTGGAACCAGCCGGAACACGCGAATATGGACGTGCTCACTTGTCTTCTTTCTGTAAAGATAATGTGCTATTTAAAGGTGTACGTGATGGATCGCAGGTATGGATGAGTCATGGAGATACGATTACTGCTATTCCTGATAATTTCAAGAAAATAGCTTCAACAGATAAAGTAGAGATTGCTGCTTATCAGGTAGAAGGTGAGCAGGTATGGGGTGTTCAATTCCATCCGGAAGTATTCCATAGTGAAGACGGAACCCAAATCCTGAAGAACTTTGTGGTAGATGTTTGCGGTTGCAAACAAGACTGGTCGCCGGCTTCTTTCATTGAAAGTACGGTTGCCGAGCTGAAAGCGCAGTTGGGGGATGATAAAGTCGTTCTCGGTTTGAGTGGCGGAGTTGATTCTTCAGTTGCAGCAGTGTTGTTAAACAAGGCTATCGGTAAGAACTTGACTTGTATCTTTGTAGATCACGGTATGCTACGTAAGAATGAGTTCAAGAATGTGATGAAGGATTACGAGTGTCTCGGTCTGAATGTGATTGGCGTTGATGCCAGCGCAAAGTTCTTCGCAGAACTGGCTGGTGTGGCTGAACCGGAAAGTAAGCGTAAGATTATAGGTAAGGGCTTCATCGATGTATTTGATGTGGAGGCTCACAAGATAAAAGACGTGAAATGGCTGGCGCAGGGTACCATTTATCCGGATTGTATTGAGTCATTGTCTATTACGGGTACAGTGATAAAGAGCCATCATAATGTAGGCGGTCTTCCTGAAAAGATGAATCTGAAGTTGTGTGAACCGCTTCGTTTGTTATTTAAGGATGAAGTGCGCCGGGTAGGTCGTGAGCTGGGTATGCCGGAGCATCTGATTACTCGTCATCCGTTCCCGGGACCGGGACTGGCAGTGCGTATTTTGGGAGATATTACTCCTGAAAAAGTACGTATTCTGCAGGATGCTGACGATATCTTTATCCAGGGATTGCGTGACTGGGGATTGTATGATAAAGTATGGCAGGCAGGAGTTATCTTGTTGCCGGTACAGTCTGTGGGCGTAATGGGAGATGAGCGTACTTATGAAAGAGCGGTTGCTTTGCGTGCTGTGACATCTACAGATGCTATGACAGCCGACTGGGCACATTTACCTTATGAATTTATGGGTAAGGTATCGAATGATATTATTAATAAGGTGAAAGGAGTGAACCGTGTAACCTATGATATCAGTTCCAAGCCACCAGCAACCATTGAATGGGAATAATAACATTATCCATCATAAAAATAGCCTCAACAGGAATTTCCGTTGAGGCTATTTTTATGATGGATAGTTTCTTTTTTTTTTGATTGGTCAGTCCGTATCTACTTGTTTACCAGCTTCTGTGCGTCCGGAATAAGAATCTCTTTCCGGCGTAACTCTAATAATCCTTTGTCTTGTAGCTCGTTGAGTGCTTTCGATGTATTCAACCGGGTATCATCTAAGTAACGGGCAAGGTCGTCCATTTTTACTTTGAATATCTTTTCTCCCTGCGCCTTTTCACAATGTAACAGGAAAAAGCGAATGATTTTCTCTCTTAAATCCTGTGTCGGCTCTTCCCATAAACGTGAGTAAAGATTTTGTGCCCGGTTACTGACAATATTCATGTAGTTGAGCCGGAATATTTCATATTTGAACAGGTCGCTAAGTACGAATGCTTTGCTGATACTGACGGTATGCGCTTCCGTATGTGCCACATAAGCAGAAGTGTAATGGGTATTCATGCCAAACAACGACTGTGGTTCCAGCAGATAAGGTGCTTCCATCTGTTCGATGACGGTGTATATATTTTCTTTGGAACTTGTGACGATAGAAACCTCTCCTTTTAACAGGAAGCAGAGTTGTTTACACGGACTACCACTCTCAATGATAGTTTCTCCCACTTTATGCTTGATAAAGTGTAGCTTGACCTTATCCAGAATACTTGTGAAATCTTCATGACAAAGACCTTGAAATAAAGGCAATTGGAGCAAAGTGTCGAACATTGTTTCCATATGTTGTAATCTCTTGTTAATCGTACAAATTTACTCATAATACAATACTGCTGTCAACATCCGACCGTTCTTTTTGTTTTTTTTATTGTTTGAATGCATAAAAATAGAGTATATTTGCAGAAAAAAAGGAGGAAATTATGTTCGCAGGCTTCAATTGGCAACAGATGATTAGTGCGTTTATCGTACTTTTTGCCGTGATAGACATTATCGGCTCTATACCTATTATAATTAACCTGAAAGAAAAAGGGAAAGATGTGAATGCAATGAAAGCTACTGTCATCTCTTTTGCTTTGCTGATCGGATTCTTCTATGCGGGAGATATGATGCTGAAACTCTTCCATGTAGATATTGAATCGTTTGCAGTAGCCGGTGCATTTGTCATTTTCCTTATGTCTTTGGAGATGATTCTGGATATTGAGATTTTCAAGAACCAGGGTCCTATCAAAGAAGCAACTTTGGTGCCGCTTGTCTTTCCTCTGTTGGCAGGTGCCGGAGCTTTCACAACTTTGCTTTCTCTCCGGGCAGAATATGCCAGTGTTAATATCATTATAGCTTTAGTCTTGAATATGATCTGGGTTTACTTTGTAGTGAGTATGACCGGTCGTGTAGAACGTTTCCTGGGAAAAGGAGGTATTTATATTATTCGTAAGTTCTTCGGTATCATCTTGTTGGCTATATCTGTAAGATTGTTTACGGCAAATATAACGTTATTGATTGAGGCATTGCATCGGTCTTGATTTTCTTATTAAATTGAAAGCTATTGTATCGGTTGTGCCATCGTGTTGGCACAACTGTGACATGTCTTTGTCACAATCGTGCCACTTTGATGTCACAAGTGTGCCAATGTGGTGGCACGAGTTGGCATTTATAACGTTTCTTTTTCTTCTTCTTCTTCTGCTGCTGCTGCTGTTGTTTCTTCTTCTGTATTTTCTTCCTCTTCCATTTCGTCCGCAAAAGGTTCCGGTCGTTGCGGTCCGTGATTTACGAAAACGAAAGCACAGAGTGTTCCCATAATTCCTCCGCAAAGATGTCCTTCCCACGACATATTGGTGGGGGAGAAATAAGGAAACATATGCCATATAATCCCTCCATATAAAAAGGTGACAAGTAAAGAGATGGCAATGAGTGGAATATATTTGCGGAGAATACCACTGAAAAAGAGAAAGAAAGCAAGCCCATAAATCAGTCCGCTGGCACCGATGTGCCATCCTGGTTTTCCAATAAGAAAAGTAAGTAGTCCGCATCCGAGCCAGATTAGGATAAAAATCTTACCTGCTATCCCCCGGTAAAAGTAAAAAAGACACCATGACAAGAAAAATAAAGGAGTTGTATTTGCCAGTAAATGACTAAATCCGCTGTGTATCAATGGGTGAGTTAAAATACCTACCAGCCCTCGTTTCTCCATAGGATATACCCCCAAGCGAGAGAAGTCCCAGTCCATTCCGACTTCCATAATCTTGAGTATATACAGAATAAAAATAAGAAACAAAGGCTTTGCTGCAGCCAGCATGATACGCTGAATATCTTGCTTCATGACATTCTTTTCTTTAGATATTTTACGCAATACTACGAATATTTGCACAAAATCTGAAAATAAAAAGCCTTTTTATTTTTGTTTTTATCTATAATTTGTACATTTGGGCGTTATACCCGTTGTATATGATGCTACAGCCCATATGTGCGGTATGTAACAATAAATAGATATACGATATAATGACCAATAAATTAACCTTTAATAATGCACAACTATGAGTTATTTACGATTTGACAAGACCCTCATGACGAATCTGGAAGAGTCTCTTCAAAGAGAAATCCTCCGGACGAACAAAGCAGGAGCTTATCATTGTACGACGATTGTTGATTGTAACACACGCAAATATCACGGCCTGTTGGTAATTCCAGTTCCCAATATCGACGATGAAAATCATGTGCTGCTATCTTCTCTTGATGAAACGGTAATTCAACACGGTGCGGAGTTTAACTTGGGATTGCACAAATATCAGGGAAACAACTTTAGTCCTAACGGACACAAGTATATCCGCGAGTTTGACTGTGAGCATATCCCGGCAACAACTTACCGTGTCGGAGGTGTTATCCTCCGCAAAGAAAAAATCTTTGTACATCATGAAAATAGAATCCTGATTCGTTATACTTTGCTGGATGCGCATTCGGCTACGACTTTGCGCTTCCGCCCATTCCTCGCTTTCAGGAGTGTACGTGAGTACACACATGAAAATGCGCAGGCAAGCCGTGAGTATCAACTTGTGGAAAATGGTATTAAAACCTGTATGTATCCCGGATATCCGGAACTATATATGCAGTTGAATAAAAAGTGTGAGTTTCATTTCATGCCTGATTGGTATCGGGGGATTGAATACCCGAAAGAACAAGAGCGTGGGTATGACTTCAATGAAGATCTTTATGTTCCCGGTTATTTTGAGGTGGATATAAAGAAAGGGGAGAGCATCGTATTCTCTGCCGGAACTTCGGAAGTGACTCCCCGTAGATTGAAACAGACATTTGAGGCTGAAGTAGCTGATCGTACCCCGCGTGATAGCTTTTACCACTGTCTGAAGAATTCCGCTCACCAGTTCCATAACCAGCAGGAAGACGAACATTATATTCTTGCCGGTTATCCGTGGTTTAAATGTCGAGCACGTGATATGTTTATCGCCTTGCCTGGACTGACGCTTGCGCTTGATGAGATCGACCAGTTTGAGGATGTGATGAAAACGGCGGAAAAGGCGATTCGTAATTTTATTAATGAAGAACCTGTTGGATACAAGATTTATGAAATGGAGCATCCTGACGTTTTGCTTTGGGCTGTCTGGGCTATGCAGCAATATGCCAAAGAGACTTCCCGCGAACAATGCCGTCAGAAATATGGAGAGCTTCTGAAAGATATTATGGAGTTTATCCGTCAGCGAAGACATGAGAATCTTTTCTTGCATGATAATGGATTACTTTTTGCCAATGGTACGGACAAAGCGATTACATGGATGAATTCTACTGTGAACGGCCATCCGGTGATTCCTCGTACTGGATATATTGTTGAATTTAATGCGTTATGGTATAATGCACTGCGTTTTATCGCTGATTTGGTGCGTGAAGGTGGTGATGTGTACTTGGCAGATGAACTTGATGCACAGGCAGAAGTGACTGGAAAATCTTTTGTCGAAGTATTCCGTAATGAATATGGTTATTTGCTTGATTACGTAGACGGTAATATGATGGACTGGAGTGTACGTCCTAATATGATATTTACCGTAGCGTTTGATTATTCTCCTTTGGATCGTGCGCAAAAGAAACAGGTGCTCGATATTGTGACCAAAGAGCTGCTCACTCCGAAAGGAATTCGTTCGTTGAGTCCGAAGAGCGGTGGATATAATCCGAACTATGTAGGTCCGCAGATACAACGGGATTATGCTTATCATCAGGGTACTGCTTGGCCTTGGTTGATGGGATTCTATCTGGAAGCTTATCTTCGAATTTATAAGATGAGCGGGTTGTCATTCGTTGAACGTCAGCTGATTAGTTATGATGATGAGATGACAAGCCACTGCGTTGGTTCCATTCCCGAGTTGTTTGATGGGAACCCGCCTTTCAAAGGACGTGGCGCAGTATCGTTCGCGATGAATGTAGCAGAAATACTGCGTGTCTTAAAGCTACTGTCTAAGTATTATTAAAAAAGGAGGAACGAAGATGAAAGTTTTAATGTTTGGATGGGAATTCCCTCCCAAAATATATGGTGGTCTTGCGGTTGCTTCTTATGGAATAACTAAAGGATTGAGTCTGCAAGGTGATATGGAGACGATTTTCTGTATGCCTAAACCTAGCGGCGAAGAAGAAAAGTTCTTGAAAATAATCGGTATGAATCAAGTACCCATCGTGTGGCGTGATGTCAACTACGACTACTTGAAATCCCGTTTGTTGGAAATGACACCAGAGGAGTACTATTCTTTCCGTGATCACATCTATGCCGATTTTTCTTATATGCATGTGAATGATTTGGGATGTATGGAGTTTGCAGGTGGTTATCCCGGGAACTTACACGAAGAAATTAACAATTTCTCGATCATTGCCGGAGTAGTGGCTCGTCAGCAGGAGTTTGATATTATTCATGCTCATGATTGGTTGACTTATCCTGCCGGCGTACATGCCAAGATGGTAAGTGGAAAGCCGCTTTGTATCCATGTGCACGCTACTGATTTTGACCGTTCTCGTGGCAAAGTCAATCCTACTGTTTATTCGATTGAGAAGAATGGTATGGATCATGCCGATTGTATCATGTGTGTATCCGAGTTGACTCGCCGCACTGTTATTAATGAATATCATCAGGACCCCAGAAAAGTATTTGCAATGCATAATGCTGTTTATCCATTGTCGCAGGAGCTGTTGGATATTCCACGTCCCGATCATTCAAAAGAAAAGGTGGTCACTTTCCTCGGACGTATTACAATGCAGAAAGGACCGGAATATTTTGTAGAAGCTGCTGCGCTTGTGTTGCGTCGTACTCGTAATATTCGTTTCGTCATGGCTGGCTCGGGCGATATGTTGAATGCCATGATTAACTTGGTGGCTGAACGCGGTATTGCTGACCGGTTCCATTTCCCGGGTTTTATGAAAGGTAAGCAGGTATATGAGGTTTATAAGAACAGTGATGTATTTGTCATGCCATCTGTCTCTGAACCTTTCGGTATTGCTCCGCTGGAAGCTATGCAGTGTGGAACACCTTCCATCATTTCTAAGCAGTCTGGATGTGGTGAGATTCTTGATAAGGTGATAAAAACGGACTATTGGGATATTCATGCGATGGCTGACGCTATCCATTCTCTGTGTACCAATCCGTCTCTTTTCGAATATCTCAAAGAAGAGGGAAAGAAGGAAGTAGATGGGATTACGTGGGAAAAAGTCGGCTTGAGAATCCGTGCTCTCTATGAGGCTGTGTTAAGAAACTATGGTAAATAACAAAACAATAAATAAAAATGAGAACTATCTGTCTTTATTTTGAAATACATCAGATTATCCATTTGAAACGTTATCGTTTCTTCGATATTGGTAATGACCATTATTATTATGATGATTATGCCAACGAAACGGGTATGAATGAGGTCGCTGAACGTTCGTATATTCCTGCTCTCAATACATTGATTGAGATGGCGAAAAACTCGGGGGGGGCTTTTAAAGTAGCGCTTTCTATATCGGGAGTAGCCTTGGAACAATTGGAAATTCATGCTCCGGCAGTCATTGATTTATTGCATCAGTTAAATGGAACTGGTTGTTGTGAGTTCTTATGTGAACCTTATTCACATGGTTTGTCTTCACTGGCTAACGAGGATTGCTTCCGTGAAGAAGTACTTCGTCAACGTGATAAGATGAAGCAGATGTTTGGCAAAGAACCGAAAGTGTTCCGCAACTCTAGTCTGATTTATTCTGATGAGATTGGTGGCTTGGTAGCTTCTATGGGCTTCAAGGGGATGTTGACGGAAGGTGCTAAACATGTGTTGGGATGGAAGAGTCCACATTATGTTTATCACTGTAATCAAGCTCCAAGTCTTAAGCTCTT
>NZ_DAWCXD010000099.1:0-18687 GCF_052357945.1 Bacteroides sp.
AATATGATTGATAAAAAATGAGCCTTATTGGAGGGATAAAGTTTGAGGTAAATAATCGAATTTGATGGAATAATTGAATAAAATGGGTAAAGTTGAACAAAGCCAGAAAGAAATTTTTGAAAAATTTCTTTCTGATTATAAAGGTAATAAAATGTCAGTTCTAGTTGGTGCTGGATTTTCAATGAATGTTTCTAATAAATTTCTTTCATGGAGAACTTTAATGAAGGAAATTGCAGAATATATTTATAAAGATAAAATAGAACTGCATTGTGATAACTACATACACATTTATGGAAATGATGAAAACATAGATGAGATAAAAAAGAAGTATATCGATACGATTCTAGATAATGAGGACTTCTTGCAACTTGCTTCAAGATATATTCAGAAGAAAGGATATCGTGAGGCAATAGATTATTATATTGAGTGCCATACACCACAACTTGTTGTTTCATCAGAAAACGGTGATATAGAACTTAAAACAAGTAATAATATTTTAGGCACTGTTACAAAATCAGATTTATCTGTTCACAAATCTCTTCTTAGGTGTCGTAGATTTCAAAATATATATACTACCAATTATGATAATGTATTGGAATTTACTTCAAATGTTCTTTCAGAAGAGGACCCTTATTCGTCATATAATCTAGTAATATCAGGGAAAAAATTATCCGGTAATTTATCTCGTAATATCATAAAGATTCATGGAAGTATATGTGACGACAAGAATGAATTTCAGTTTGATGGTGATAAGCATCTTCGTTATATTATTGCTCAAGAAGATTATGATACATATATGGAAAAACATGAAGCTTTTTCTTATTTAATGCGTATAGCTATGCTACAAGGAGTATTCTGTTTAGTAGGCTTTTCAGGAACAGATCCTAATTATCTAGCTTGGGTACGATGGATGAGTGATATTCTGAATGCGGAAGATGACAATAATAAAATCTATCTACTAGATATTGAAGGAAAAGATATTCATGATGATTTAAGATTATTTTATTCAAATCATCATATTGTAGTAATTAATTTATGGCATGAAAATATTTTACATCAGATACTTAAAGACTTCAGAGGTTATGAGATTTATAAGGAAATTGTCGATAATGAAGGATATCAACAGGCCAATAACAATATCATCTCAGTTTTGCTAGAGAAAAAAAAGCAATTTGAAAATGCAGATAATGAATTAAAACAAAAATTAGAGCCAGATATAGTAAAATATAGAAAGCTTATATTGGAAAATTTCTTTAAATATCTGCAATCTTCTGATAACGAGAATAGCTCACAGAGCTATATTTATAATGGTGGAGATACATCATTAAATAGGGAAGATTGTAATAATGATGAAAACTTAAAACCTCAGTCTGATGTTATCAAACCTGTTGAGCAATCTCTTAGTTTGGCTGAAACAAAAGCGAAATATTTTGATTACAGAAATTTATGGATATCAATAAGTGAATTAATAGAGGAGAATAAAGATTTACATGAGGTTATAAATAAATTACAAGAATTGAAATCTATTTGTAGATTTTCTAGAATCATTTTTCCACAAGAAGGGGTTATTAATAGACTAATGACTAAGAAACAGTTAACAAGAGATAAAGCATATTTATTTGCTTTAGCTGTTTCTGATATTGGTCAGCTTCCAAGTTATTATAGGAATTATCATAATGATGATGTTGAATTGAATAAGCAACCTATTTGGATTCAATTAAAAGAACGCGAAGATACTTTACGTGGCTCTGCAGAGTGTTTTAAAGAACTGGTTGATGATAGTAGTATATATGAACAAGTTCAGCGTCACCTGTTTCATCTAAATTTTCACGAAGCAAAAATACTTATAGATAACTGGAAAGCAGGAAATTATTGGATTCAGGCAAAAGCCATGAGAATGGCTGTCTATAATTATAATAAGAAAGATGCTCTTGATTTATTGGACGATGCGATTAAGAATGAAAAAAATCAATCAGAAAAACTATTTGAGGTTGTGATGGCTAATTTTATCTCTACGCAATGGCCAAATCCTTATAATATGGATGAATTCTGGAAATATGGATTAGAGGGCCAAGGAGATCTATTAAGAAGCATGATGTCAACTTTAAGAAAAATAGAAGAAAAACCACAAAGGCGTGGTTGGATTGGTTCCACAACATATTTCGGTAATAATCATGGAGATTATGTTAAGAGTTTACGTATACTACAATTTATAATTGATTCTGGAATATATCTATCAATTCCTGGTAGCCATATTTTTGACATAGCATCATGGTATAAAGTATTCACAAATCTTTATGAGCATTTCCCTTATCCTTGTTTCTTTTATTCGATCCAATATAATGATAAAGAAGTTCAAAGGCGTATAGGTGAAGATTTAACATATAATGTCAAATTACAATATTTTGTACAAGACATATTAAAAAAATCTCTATATGCGATAGGTGATAAATTCACTCCATTATATTTAAAGAATGGAATGTTGAATATTATTGCAATAATGTATACTGCTGTGAATGAAGATGATTGGTTTGAACTGTTTAAGGAAACTGTATTTGAAAAATTGTTAGATAATCTTGGTAATATTCAAGATTATGATAATTGGGTTTTTAATACTAGATATGCTCTTGCCAATATTAGAAAACAAGAAAATGTGTATTATATCTTTATGCAGCTGATTGAACATTTTTCTAATAATGAAAAAATAGTTTCTGATTTAATTGTCAATAATTTGTCTGTTTATTTATTAGAGTCAAAATATAAATTAGATAGCATCCTTGATTTTCCTCGGGTATTACAAGCGGAGACATTGGATTTATTAGACTGTCTTAACAAATATAATATGCTCTCTAATAATTGTGTAAAAGAAATATGTGAAACTATTATAAATACGTCCATAGATAATATACCTCATGACCGTATAGTATTATTTCAATTGGTAAATCTGACAATGCATAATACTGTAGCTCTTGATAAGATAAAAGAATGTTTTTTGTCAATGGATATTTGGCATTGTGGATTACTTAGTAATGAGGAGTTTGGATGGACAGAGCCTATGTATATCCGATTGAATCTTCTTAATGATAAAATAACATGGAATGACAATGAATTTGAGATTATAAAAGATAATCTTATAAATAATGTTTCTAAATACAATAAAGCTCACAAGACTCTTCATGAAGACACATTCATGAAATCAATTCAGGCGAGATATTTATCTGATATGCTGAAATATATTAATGGATTAAATAATAAAAGACGTATGGAACTCTCAGATGTATATTCCGAAATTGAAGGCTTATTAGCAGACAGACTAGAATATGCCAATAATATAGATCTTTTAATGTCAGAACAATCATCTGATGTAAATTATGCTTTAGGCAATATATATGAGGGTATAACTAATTATGGAATAGAAAAATATCGTAATGATATAGATTTCTTAATTGACAGAGCAATATTAAAAACTCCAACAGCACTTACTTCAAACATAAGATGTATTTGGCTTATAATAAAAGAAAAAGGAGAAGATTTGATAGAGTTGGATTATAGCGATAAAATTATCAAACTGCTATCAGAATTTAAGAAATCTGAGGCATGGAATAGACTGGATTTACGTTTGGCATTTAATTATCTATACTCTATAGCAAAAAAAATGAAAGAACTTGGAATACAAAATGATGTAATTAGTTTTTGGATGGAGGATTCTTTTGTAATGAAATTTATCAAACTATAATTATAAAACTTCTCAGACCTATCTACTACAAAGTGGATAGGTCTGATTAAATCATATAATTATAAGTGCTTATAAAGCAAGTTGTCAAATAATTTTTATTATAAAAAAATATCTCAACTATTATAGTATTTTGAAAAATTAGAATTTCATATATTATCAGTAAATGTATTGGATAAAACATATAAAACACATACTTACCTTTATGTGCTTTTATAAATCCTCTTTTCCCATTATACAGATATAGAAACATGCAAGCCATTACAGCACCAATGACTCCATAATGCATCGTTAAAGTAAATGTGCAAAAAAATTGCATACCTCTACTATATGGGAAGAAGTGAGCATATGTATTATAAAGATAAGAGATAACAATAACAAGAATCCCTCTCCACTCATAGTCTACTCCAAGCCATGAAGCGAGTCCGGCCATACCAAGTGTCCAAAGAAATCCAAGTACCATACTACGTTGCAGAAGATTTTCAAGAACCATAAGCGTGGCCACACCCAAAGCCAGTGTAAACATCACATTATGTGTCCCGTCAGCACCATTCAGCAGATACCAGGGTATTTCACTGATTACGGCAAAGCCCAGCAGAGTAAAGAAATACCTGTACCTGCTTTTTGTATGGATAAATCCTTCTGCTATCAGGAAGGCAAACACAGGAAAAGCGATGCGTCCGATACAGCGCATCGTTTCGTATAATACGGTACCGTACTCCATCAGATAGAGAGCAATGTGGTCTATCACCATAGAAATCATGGCAATGACTTTCAGGGCACTGCCGCTAAGTCCGAATGCCGGTTTTAAGGTCATATTCATAAATTACATATTTAACTGATACCAAGAAGTTCCTTTACCATATCCTCCACTTCCTGGTTCACACGCTTGAAGTTACGGTTGAGCAGGATTTCCTTCTCTTTGTCGTTCCTGAATTCATAGATTTTGGGCAGAGGAACATAGTGTTTTTCCTCGTCCTTAATCTTCTTCATGTCAAAGTGTGTCTTGCAGAAATACTTTGTGGTCTTGAACTCTTCCGACTGCTCGATGTCAAAATGGTCAAGCATACTGTCATCGGTAGCCGTAAAGTCACGTGCAGCCTGTCCGGCCAGCCAGCCTGTTGCCATATCCGCAATCTTGGCTGCAGGAACCAGAAAGTCCATCTTCTCAGATATTGTGGTTGATACCTTATGGTCGTTGATGGAAATGGAACGAGAGGTCTGCTTTGCCTTTCCGAACACATCATTCTGTGCCCACTCCAGCGTCTCCTTGTTACGTGCCGCACCCATGAAGATATTACCGCAGGTTGTGATAATCTTCTGCATACCGACCTTGCCGTAGTCAGCCTCCAGCTGCGGAAGCTCCTGGAAACCTAAGGTCACTGCTACCTTGTTGGAACGTGCCGTACCGATAAGACGGTCTATCTTGTGAAAGTACAGTGTCGGAAGCTCGTCTACGATGATGCTTACCGGTATATTGCCCTTTGAGTTCACCCTTGTAATAAGACGGTTTAGTACCAGAGCATTGAGCGAGCCGATAACCTGTTCCTTTTCCGGGTCATTGGCAATCACCAGATAGCTCGGATTGGCCTTGTCAGAAATTTTCAGGTCGAAATCATCCCCGGTGAATACCCAGTATGCTTCCGGAGACACAAGACGTGCGGCGTTCACACGAAGCGTACCGACCATACCTTCCAGCTGGTCATTCGCCTTGTTTTCATAAGCACTCTTGAAAGGAGCCATCAGTGAAGCAATCCTGTCATCCTGCATCAGGATATTGAATACCTGGTCGTATGGCCTTCCGAGGAATGAAAGCACATGCGGCATATCCGAGAACTCGCCGGTTACGGTATCCGGTTCCACTTCATTGCCATGCTCGTCCTCATACCAGCACCTCTGAATCAGAATCTTCCTGCCGGTCCGGTCCTTATAACTGTATTCGTTCAGGTCCACAAACATACGGTCCTCGTCAGTCGATACGTCATTGCCGTTCTCATCCACGAAATCAAGTACCACATTGCCGTCCTTGTCTATGGCATTGAAGTCATCCCAGTTGCGTATGACAATCTCCAGCTTCTTTCCCTCCAGTGATATGAAACGCTTCAGTTTCCTGCCGTTCCTGAATCCGACCGGATGGAAGTTTACAAAGAAATAGATGATGGCAGCCAGGAAGTTTTCCGCAGAGTTGGTGAAGAAGGCTTCTGAACCGCCCTTCTTCTCTCCACCTCCCTTGTTGAGTGAGGCCAAAAGAGTAGCCGCCGTTTCGGAAGCTGCCGCCAGGTCCGGAATATATTTCCGCTGAATCGGATTGATACGGTTGGAGTATTCCACATCGGTAAAATTTACTATACGGAATCCGCAGTTCTGAGGCAGTTTACCGGCTTTCCTGTTCTTGCAGTACTGATAGAAAAGCGTCTGTGCAAGTGTCGGAAACTTGAAGTCATATACCATCATGGCAAATCCCTTTGCTGAGTGCTGCCTGATAAACGGGTCAATGATACCGAAAGACTTACCCGAACCCGGCGTACCCAGTACAATCGTGCCACGGAACGGATTGATGATATTGATCCATCCTTTGTGCATTTTCTTTTTCCAGTAGTATATCATCGGAATGTTCACCGAATAATCATTGCTGACCAGTGTTTCAGACTGCTGGAACGATTCGTTCTCAAAATTGAAACGGTCCTCACCGACCTTGTAGTTGTAATACTTGGCAATACCGTCCAGTCCCTGATGTACCAGCATGGTACCCACCACGGAACTGACCGCATACAGAAGACGGTTGGCAGGAAATCCCATCCAGCTGAATCCGAAACTCATGCCATGGAATACAAAACAAAGCCCTACAAGTGTCAGACCGACCAGTACCGGATAGATGACCATTGTCCTTACATTGAACTTCAGGGACTTTTCAGCCTTTGTGCCGATACAGACAATACAGATGCATATCAGTTCGGCCACCTTGCATCCCGATACGGAATTGAATACCCTGAACCGTGCCAGCAGGTCGAGTACGAACTGCGTAACCCTGTTGTCAGCCGTAACTGGCAGGTTCATGATGATTTCAATAATCAGAAAGATATAGATGCAGCTCCTGAAGTAGTTGTACATCTGCTGCTGTTCCCTTGTCTCCTCAAATGCCATACGCTCTAACTGTATATGAATTTCTAAAATGGAACCTTTAGACCCAACAGCAGACCGTTGCGGAAGGTATCCCCATGCAGGAAGTTCACATTGTTCTTCTGTATGACAGAGAACTCCAGTCCGCTGCGGAACACATAGCTGTATTCAAATCCGGCCTCCAATCCGAAGAAGAACTTCTTCTGTACCGCACCGAACTGAGGCCCCAGACGAAGGCGCATCATGCCGTTCTTGTACCGTGCCAGACGGTGCTTGTAAACCATACCGCCATCACAGAAATATCCTTTCCAGAAATTGTGACATACCGGCTTCTGCCAGTGATTCCCGACCTCACCATATACTTCGACCGCATTTCCGTATGAAAGCGGATACTCATAACCCAAAGTGGCATTCACTGTACTTGGAAAAAGGAATCCGGCATTGACGGAAACCTTTCCGGTCTGTGCCGATGCACCGATGAATGCAACCGGGCAAAACAGAATGAACAGAATCTTCTTCATGGCCTATCTCTTTATGGAATGATCAATAAAATAGTAGGGGTAATAGTCGGCACCGTCCAGAATATCCGAGTCGAAGCTGTCCGCATTGAGAATGTCCTCATACTCGATGGTCAGTACCACCACACGTCCGCTTATCTGGTTCTCGGAAATCTCCAGACGGAGTACCTTCTCTTCAGGGAAAGTCAGTTTCGGAATCACAAGTACATTTCTGTAGTCCTTTTTGAACTTACGGGTGTTGTTCATGGAGAATACCGGAGTAAGCTCTATGGTCTGTGAGTTGGTTGCCTTTGTTTCCTTTTTATCAGTAAGTTTTACCCTGATTTCTTCAATGTCGTATGCAATTCTGGTCCTGTTCTTCAGCGTATAGTCCAGAAAGAAATAGTCACCGATGGAATAGATATTGTTGATGTATGCCCTGATTCCGTTTTTGTCTGATACAATCTGGTTGAATTTTCTTCTGCTTCCATAGACAGCCCAGGCATATCGTACAATCTCGGCCATCGGCATGGAAACCTCCGGATTGATATAGGACTGTGTCTCATTGTAGGATACATTGTAGATGGTAGAAGCATATTGGGGTGATTCGGTATAGAGAATGTCATACTGGGCAATATGACGCTCACCGATAATGGTGAGTGTACCCAGCAGTTCGTTTTCGCTGTAACCTTCAGACGATATGGAATCATTCCCCAGATAAGGTTTGATGCGGACGATATTGTCTGTACACTGGTTGCCTATAATTTTAGTAGTGGAAATATCCACCATTTTGATGTTCTCCGGCATTACAATGTGCGTGGTCACTTCCCGGTTGATGTATATCTTCTCGTTGGCCGACAGATGTACGGCTATGCCTGTGATAAGGCATATTATCAGAAAAATTCTGGTTTTCATATTGAGTAATCTTTATAGTTTATGAATGGTACTGTTATAATCGGATATAAACGCAATATTATGTAGCGGTATCTTAGCGTGCATCCTCCGAGTTTATCAGATAAACGATGGTATTGTACTTGATTTTTGCCTTGTTCTTTCTGATATTGGAAGATATGGCAGAAGTTGCAGAGTTGTACATGTTCTGCAGTGACTGGAGTGCAATGGCCTCTGTAGAAATACCTGTACCGTAACCGTCACTGGATTCAAAATTTATATTCTGCTGTACCGTATTGGAACCTGCATCCTTCATGAAATCCCTGAAAGCCGATTCAGGAACATAGAAGCCTTCCATACCGTCATTGTCAAAAACAGAAAGCTTGACCTTGATGAACCTGTCGCCGACAAGAATACTGGTTATGGAAGCCCTGACACGCTGCTGTCCAAAACCTGTTACCGTTCCATAAAGGTAAGTTCCCTTTTTCAGCTTTGTGCCGCTTACCGTCACATCGTCCAGAAGTTTGAACCGCAGACGTGTACCTTCATGCGCCTTTGTAGTCTGGTCAATCATGGCACGTATCAGCTTGTTCTCGGCAAATTCATCCGGAGCGGTGACCGTATTGAACCTGTCGGCATTGGTGTCATCAGACTTGATTACCAGACTCGGACGGTTACGTTCCCTTTCCTCCTGACGTACTTTAGCTATGGAATCAGCCCTGTGCTTTCTTTCCGCTTCCTCTGCTTCCGGGTCTTTGATACCCAGTCCGCTTTCAATGGCCTTCTGCCGTTCATAGCTCCTTCGCTGAATCTCTTCAAGGTCACGTGCAAACTCGTCCTGTGAGGAATAGCCCATACCTCCGTAACCCGTTTCACTGTTTCCCGAAGGACCGTTACCGTAGGCATATGCATTGATATGCTTTCTTGATTCTGCAAGGGAACGCTCCAGTTCTTCAAGCTCCTGCTGCTGCCGCTGTCTTTCAGCTTCAGCCGCATCCAGACGGTTCAGTTCCTCCTCGCTGTAACCGTGTCCCAGTTCCTCCTTCTTCTGTTCTTCCTCCCCGATACCGCTGACGGCTGTGAAGGCATCCTCGTCACCGAAACGTCTGGACATCTCATACATCTTGTCTCCGGCTTCCTCGGCATTGGCCTGGGGAAGCTCCATGTTGATACGGTCTGTAGCTACCGTTCCGGCAGTCTCCTCACCGCCGGAGAAAGTCTGCATCACAAAGTATACCAGTGCGCACAGCGGAACGAATATGACCAGCGGAAAGATATACTTGGGCTGTTTGAAATTAATCTTAATCATGGGTTATCATTGTTTTTAATGGATTTGACTATATTTTCCAACTGCCGGTATTTGAGGATGATCTGCAAGGAATCCTCACGGCTCTTTACAGGTATGGCAATCATGGAGTCCAGTTCATGACGCAGTAACTGTCCCTTCACCGTCATGTCCGTCAATACACTGCGGTGAATGTCCTTGTTTGCCTGGATGGTACGGAATCCCTGAAACACCGGTTCCATTGTGGCTATCGAACTGACATCCGGCTCACTCTGTTTCCCGTTGCCGGAATCTATGGCAACAGTACTGACAAGTAGCAGAAGCAGTGTTCCTGTTACACCTGCGAATGTTGCTTTCGGATGCTTTGCCGCCCATCTGTTGGCCAGTCTTATCCTTGCGGACAGACGGTATCTTGTTCCGATGGCACCCAGCCTTGGCTGCAACCACGACCTGACAAGCAGATGCGTTTTCAGACGGCTTTCCTGTATCTTTTTTCTGAATGATTTCATATTATCAGTATATCAATAGTCCAAATCCCTGTTTTCAAGAGTCCTCCAGCCGATAATGAGCAGACCGTGCGGATTGTTCCTTGTTCTCGGTACGGACTCTATGTAACCGGTTGTCACCATCGAGCGTCTGATATCCCTGGTCCTGCGCTTGATAAGCTGCGTACCGTAATAGGTAAACTTCCGTTCATGTTCGTCAAACTGAATGGAGTCACACATGATGGTGCAGACAGCCGAAGAGGAAATGATGTCCGAGTAGAAGCCGTTCTCGTCCATGGCCTGTTTCTGTTTCAGTGCAGTCCCGTCAGCCATATACATCGCTTTCCCTACCGTCCATTTGATATAGTCGTTGTCGGGCGGCAGGTTGAAGAAATACTGGTGGAACAGCTGTATGTGCGCCTTGGCCTCCATGGTGAAGTTGGCTTCCAGCCGTGCACGCTCGGCAAGAAACGGAATGTCTCCGTCAAGTACATAAATCTGCTGCCTTTCCTCATTGACCAAAGAAATGCAGCACCAGACCGTAAAGGCACAGATGACGGTGCAGCCTCCGATTACCGCAAATACCGTCATCATGGCCAGTCTGGTTTTCTGTGCAAGGGATTCAATAAGCATATTGTAAAAAGATTTGAAGTTATTTGACCAATGACCTGACAGCCGAACCTGTTCCTCTCATGGCAGAACCTGCCGCACCTCCGGCCATGGCACCTGCAGTAGTGGTGATACCCATTGCAGCCGAACCGGCAACGGAACCTGTACCCGAACTTACACCTCCCGGAATCAGCCATGAAGCCACTTCAGGAACGAAGCGTATGATATAGGCACCCACGAGCATACCCATGGCATACATACAGTTGGAGCCTATTCCCTGCAGTCCCAGTGCGCCAATCTGTTCCCATGAGTTTACCGAGCCATGAAGCAGATGGTCGTATGCCACCAGATCCTGCTGCAGGTTATAAAGAAGGATGAAGTCTATATAATAGATACACATATAGGTCACGAATCCCCATAACGAGAGGGAAAGGAACTTTGACATCCACTGGCTCCAGGCCGAGTTCCATGGCGGTGCCAGCGAGAGGGCAAACATGATCGGACAGAATATCATCATGATGGCCATGAAAATCCTCTGTGCCACGAGCATCCCGTAATACGACATCTGGAAAATCAGTTCTCCGACAAAGCGTATGACATCGTTTATCCATTCACTGACCTTCGTCTCAGCCGCCACGGCAGCCCTCTGGGCGTAGTTATTGATAGTCGAGCCCAGATTCTCCACATTATATATCAGCTTGTCCCACCAGGCTGCATCCTGACCGATTTCAGCCACCTGCTTTGCCGTGGCAATGGAGTCCTGCACGGTTCTCAGCCTGTCAAGATATTCACTCTGTTTCTGTGCCACCTTCAGCTCGAAGGCCGCCACTTCCTTGTTCTTTGCCTTTGCCATAGCCCATGTAGCGGATTCCAGACTCTTTCCCGGAACCTGCAGAGCCGAGCATATCCATGAAGAGGATGAAATACACAGGGAAATGCCAATGATACGCAACAGCTTCATGACATCCATACCACGCCTTCCGAGCATCATCATCCAGCATTCGTATGAACCGACACACAGGGCCAGGCACAGACCGAGAGCCTTTGCCATTGAAACGGCATCACCGAGAACGGCCACATTGGGAAATGTCTCCATGGCCGTCAGCAGCTTTTCCAGACTTTCGTCAATAGCCGGAAGGCCTATTGTCAGCGGAATAAACAATAAATCCATATCTTAAAATGTTATTTGTTTTTACTTGTTTTTCAATAATGCGTAGCGGCAACGGCACAAAGGTGTGCAGTCCTGTTGACCAGTTCTGCCATCCTGGATTTGGCTTCCTCGTATGCCTTCTGCCGCTTGGCATTCTCCAGCCCATAGCCGACACCGGTTTTGTGTATATAGGCTATATCCGCACAGAGTATTTCATTCTGACGGCTCAGCTCGTCCACCTGATAGCGGAGCTTGCCGTCACTCTTCTGCATACAGTAGAGCAGTCCGTCCGTGATACAGTCCTGCATACGGTCGAACTCGTCCTTGTAAGTGGCATACATCAGGTCAACATTTCTGTCAGCCTCCCTTGCCAGTTCTTCCTTATACAGTTCCTCGATATATTTGCGCTCACTCTCCACTTTCTTGATTTTCTGTCTCTGCGTCTCTTCGGCAGTCACACGCACCGGCATGATACGTTTCACATCAGACTTTGGTTCCTTGAAACGGACACGGAATCCGGAATTGAACCAGTCCCATTTCCAGTACATTTCCGCACCTGAGTATTTCTTATGCAGGAAAAAGTAATACCAGTCCGGAGCAAAATCCCACGGACCGTTTTCCATAGACTTCCACTGCTTCTGCTTTTCACTGTCACTTACTATGCTTTGGGCATTGGATGTAAATATGATACATGATACTGCCAGACACATGATTATTGTAAATATTCTTTTAACCTGCATATCCCTGATTCCATTTGTTGATTACACGCTCAGCTATCTCATTCTTCACATTGGAGTTCAGTATCTCCCAGATATAGTCCGGCTTCCATCCGCAGTCCGTGACAAGGAAACAATACAGGTTGGCATTGTCTATTATGTACCTTGCCCTGTCGATGGAAGCCTTCAGTGTCATTACCAGATTCAGCTTCTCATCCATGGAAGCCTTCATCAGGTTTATACCCGAAGCGGCTACGGATGCATACAGTCTGTAGCAGTGTTGTATCTCCCTTGATATTGCCACGTTGGCATCGGCATAATACCATGCTACGAAAGGCTTCTTTGATACATGACTGAAAGTATTGCCGGTAAAGTCCTTGTATTCCGTTACCAGCTGATACAGTGAGTTGGCCGTTGAAGAAATGGCACCGGCCAGTACCAGGTACGAATAGGCATTGTTCAGCCTTGTATCCAGAGTGGTCCGGACATCATTGAACTTTTCCGCACCCTTTTCAATGAGCGACTGCTCGCCATAGCTTGTAGCTACCCTTGTCAGAGCCTTGTCCTCGTCCTTCTTTATGGCCTTGTGCAGGGCAATGAGTGCTTCTATGGTCGGCAGGTCTTTGGGTATTATGAAAGCGGAAGCCTTTACAGGCAGCAACAGCATTATAATACCGGCTGATATGATACTTATATTCCTGAGTTTCATGACAGAGATATATGAAAGGTTAATAATTTGAAGCAACCAGGCCGTTCCAGTCCTGTACAAGATTTCCCACATGATTTTTCATGGTCACCACATTTGCCCATCCTTCAGGGTCAATGGCAAAGAAGAGGTCGTTTGCAGTGGCATACTGTGCCATCAGAACCATTCCTTCCACCTTGTAGCGTATCCTGTTCAGGTCAGTATAGATGCTGTTGGCCAGTGTCAACCTTTCATACCTGTCCAGCAGGTTGTAGCCGTCATCCTTTTTTTCGGCAGTTGCCTGTCCCTGCAACGGATTGGGAATCCTGGCATTGTTCACGATATTGACAAAGTTGCCGACCAGCTGCTGTGTTTCCGCTACAAGATTGCCGAGTTCGTTCAGACAGAGCAGCTTGTTTGAAAATTTGGCCCTGTTTACCGTACTGACAAGTACCGGAACATTTCGCAGAATATCCAGAGCGCACAGGCCTATTTCCTTATAATAAAGACTTTCAGTCCCGAAACCGGATATGTTCTCCATGCTCAGCTTATATAATTCCTTCATTGTAGCCATGCTTACCGTATAGAGTTCCACCTTCTGTTTCTTGGCTGCAATGGTATCCACACGCTGGTTGTGCTGCTCCTCGATAAGTTTCTGTGAAGCGGTATTGGCCAGGACAATCTTCAGACAGTTACGGTCGAATACGATTCTCCATGCAGCAGACATATTGGCTGATGTCGATACCAGCAGTATCGCAATCAGCATGAATCTGAATTTTACCATAGTGACATAACTTTTTGATGTTGGTTGACTTTTCTTGCAAACTCCAGATACAGAAGCCCTCCATCCGCCTTGCGGTCTTCCTCAATACGTGTGATGGCCTCCTGCAGCGTACCGTACCGGGCAAGATAAATCTTCAGTGCCTCCTTTTCGGTACGTTCAGTAGTATATGCCCAGTAGCATTCAGGTGCTTCCTCCACACCGTACACATCCGAGTGCTGTCCCCGGCAAATCCACACCTCCTTGAAGTAGCTTCTTCCCTCATGGTTGTTCAACGCATTGATGGTGAAAATCTGCTGACGCTGTATGTCAGTGAGTCCCAGAATAGCTGCAATATCCTCATACCTGTCCTTGAACTTGGTCTGGTCAAGCAGAATCTTCACATCAGAGTTGTTGATGATGGCCTCCTTCACAATAGGGGAATCAATCACGTCATTAAGCTCCTGTGTGACCACACCGGCTATTCCGTGGAACTTCCGGACGGTCTTATACAAATACTTTATATATTCCGCCATGGTAGGTGATGCTATTGCCTTCCATGCCTCTTCGATGATAAGAGCCTTCCGTCCCTTTTTGATACGCATCTTCTGCAGGAACACGTCCATGATAACCAGCACCACAATCGGGAAAAGCACCGGATCATCCTTTATCTTGTCAATCTCGAATACAATGAAACGCTCGTCAAACAGGTTAATGTCCAGGTCAGAGTTCAGCGTCATCTCCAGCTCGCCGCCACGGTAGAACTGTTTCAGTATGGCTGCAAAGTCATGTATATTGAAACTTATCTTCTCCAACTGTGTAATCTGCGGAATGCGCTCCAGGGCAAACTCATAATAGGAATTGAACGAGAGCTCCTGAACCTTCAGCCGGCGCTTCTGTTCCTCCATGTGGTCAATCTGCCTGTCTATCTTAATCAGCATGGAATTGTTATAAAGTTCCCTCTTATATTTACCGATAATGGCAAGTGCACGTTCCTTTTCCGATTCTGTGGCCGCTTCATCATTAATCAGAGCAGTCAGTGAACGGCACTGTCGTATCAGCTTCAGACGGCGTACTTCTGAAGGCAGCAGCAGTGCACGGTTTTCTGGCTTTTCCTGCGCCTCTTCCGCATTTATCTGCCTGTCGATGTCCTCCATGCTGTGCGTGTACTGTTCGTAGTCATCCTCCATCTTGGCGGCAACCAAGAGTTTCTGTCTCAAAGCCTCACGCTCACTGTCACTGAACCTTTCAAACGGATTGAAATATGCCTCATAGTATTCCACGATGGTCTGGTTTATCAGCATGTCTTCAATCTTGGAAGGAAATGCGTTACCCTTGAATATCAGGAATATCAGCGATTTAAGGAAGTTCTTCTTCTCACCGAAATTGAGTTCATATTCTTCATTAGTAACCTTGAACGGATTCATGGAGATGGGCTTCTCCTTCGAGTATGATATGTATGTACCCTTGTAATATCCGCATATACCTTCGTAGGAGTCACCCGTATCCACCATGACCACATCCGTATTCTGTTCCAGCAGCTGACGTACCACACTGTTCATGTGGAATACATATGAGAGAGTATTTGTAATTGATTATCAGCGATATAAGAAAATATCGGTACAAAAATAATCACTATAAGAAACAGGGTGAAAAAGCCGTTTGGGAGAGAAGCAAAGAGGAAAAGAGAAAGGTTGGTTTTGGATGAAGATTTAACAAAAACTTAACAAACGGCAGGCATTTTTATACTTTCCTGATGACTGCTCGGAATGAAGTCAAAACCGCAAAGGAGTTGTCGGGGAATTGCTTGACATGATTGATTTTTAGCATGTTTTGCGCATTGAGAGCCAATAGGGGTACAAATGGCGTATGAAATAAGTCTTAAAACTCTGATTTTTGCTCTGCGAAGAAGGTCATTGATAGGAAATTCACTACCTTTGTATTTGGATTGTGGATTGGAGCAACTTTATTCAAGACATACGAAATAAAAAGTTGCATTCGAGATGCAATGTTTTTATAGTTTTTGCATTTTTATAATAGCTAACAATTAAAAAGATAAAAATGAATACGAAAGACTTTTTCGGAATACTGCTTATGGCTATGTTTGCAGTGGTAGGACTAACAGCATGTAGTAACGATGATGAGCCTAAAGATTCTGTCAAAGAGATTAGAATGCAGATTTCAGCAGAAACAGGCGTGATGTATGCATGGGGCGACGACAAGAAGGAGAATCCCATCGAGTGTATGCTTGTCATGTCGGAAGATAATCCCGGAGTATGGGAACCTCTCGGATTCAACAGCATCGAGGGCTTTACCTATGTAAGAGGACATGAGTATTATCTCTCGGTAAGGCGGACAATCCTCGCAAATCCACCTGCGGATGCTTCCGACCGTACTTATTCGCTTATCCGTATTCTTGAGGACAGAGTTGTCACGGAACCAGAAGTTCCGGTTGATGAAGAGATAACATCGGAAGAAGATATCGAATACCATGATTTGTGTCCTTTCGAGAAGTACGCAATCAGCAAGGAGTTCGTTGTTGATAAGGATGGTAATATATATTACGGCGATGGCTCATCGCTGCCGTCATACGACAACGCCCGTATTTGGTTGGAAGATGTCCTTGACAAAGAAGACCCGAATTGGGTTAAATTTCAGACGGTGTCATATCAGGCGACTTATTCGTATGTCTTTTCACCGTTTACCGATGACATTCGTTTGATACGCAACGATTCACATGGTCCGATGTTCAAAAGCGTCATTCCCGAAGATGAGTTTACCCGTATTATCCAAACCATGCAATCCGGCGAAGAAGTCCGTTACGCACTCATCCTTGCCAATGTTTATAAAAAGGGACTTCAAAAGTTGGAATTTACAATAAAAAAGCAATAACCATTATAGGGTGACTCCACCTCGCCCTCTCTCAATCTTCCAATCATACCGACCTTCCGCGACATCGCCAACCTCTTTGAGTGTATGGCGATGTTTTATTTCGTCAAAGGGCTGTCTCTCCGCATAGTCACAATACCATGGAAAGAAAAAATGCTTATTCTTCTTTTCGTTCGTTATATTTGTGTACATTTGCATCAAAAAAAGTTGTTTGACAGAAATACACCACACATCACAGAATTTGTGACTATTCCCAAGTCATTACCTCGTTCTATGAGAAATACTCATAAGTAGCTCATTTTTAATATATTCCTATTTTAATATCGTTTTTTCTTCATAAGAACGACACTTTTTATATTTTTGCGGATACATAAAAATAAGATATAAACCTAAAATCCGCAACTATCATCCAATACACGATTAAGGGTAGATTTATGAGTCGTTAGTAGCAGCTTTCAGTAAAAAGCAACAGCACAACATCAATATGTAGCCACCATCCCCTTACCCCACGATGCGACTTGAGGTAATACGCAGATTCTAACCGGAAAGAAAGGATTCTTATCCGAATTCTGTTTTGAAAGGTCTTGCATAAGCCCGGTTTTCTGTATAGATATTCAGCACGTATTGCCTTGCTGTCATGATCCACTTGGCAGGTACGGAGATGAAGCTGAAGACAAAAGCCTTTATGCGACTCGTTTCCTTGAGCCCGAAAGCCTTGGTGTCAAGCTTGCTAATGATGGTCTTATAGAAATTGTGTATCAATGCCGTAAGCAGAAGGAATACGGTGTTCTCTGACATGAACGACTTGGGGAGCCTGTTCCAGCCGAATCCGTTGTTCATATCATCGAATATACGCTCTTTGCCCCCACGCTTGTTGTAAAATTCGACGATGTCTCTTGTTGATGAGTCATAATCGTTGGTAAGAATGCATCTGTAGGTGTATTCACCTTCCCACAAGTCAAGCTCTCCATCCATGCGCTTTTGTCTCTGAATGACAAGACGATAGCACTTGCCTTCCCATTTCTCAACAAGAATGGAATTGAGTTCAAACTGGATGCCGTTGATTTCCTCCGTCTTCCATCCCCTCAGTGAAAACAAGTCATCGTAGAGCGAACTGCATCTGTTGGCGCGGATGTAGAAGTGCGTGCAATGCTTCTCTATCTCACTGACAATTTCCTTCGAGCACGAACCACAGTCGGCTCTGAAGCGATTCACACGGATGCTGTTGGCTTCCAGTAGGGCAAAGAATCTCTTGTGGGTCTCAGCCTGATAAAAGCGCACATTTGTGTTGCCATCGCTGTTCTCGACATAGACAATCATGTCACCGATGACATATACGCCAGGTCTGTAGCCGAGGAACTTCTTGTATGTCGGTTTTGCATCATACTTCTCTGTTTCAAGGAACTGATGGTCGAAATCAACATCGTAGGTTTCCACCTCATTCAGTTCACCAGTGGAAACCAAGGCTTTTATAAGCAAGGCGTTGAGCTTGTCTGCCGTATTGAAATCATAGGTCTTGCCCTTATCGGAAGTATATGAGATGTTTTCCTGTGTCAGTTCCTTGATGGCTCTGAGGATGGTATCAGAGCTGCATGTGCGCAAGGTCGGATGATACGAGAGATGACGCATCAGATGCGATGTTACATCCTCCACGCATGAACCGCCACAGAAGTACACGCTCATCAGAGAACGAATAATTTCGCTGTACTGATATCCGATGATACTGCTGCATCTCTGACCAAGTGTCTGGTCGATAATAGGTGAAAGCATGGAGTCAAATTGCTCCATGATTGAAAAAATTCCTCCAAAAGGTGAGGGCACTGAAAAAGTAATCACAATTCAGTCCACTCTGCAGAGTAACTAAAAA
>NZ_DAWCXD010000100.1:0-2278 GCF_052357945.1 Bacteroides sp.
TTCTTCATAGCCTTAATCTGCGCGTTACCACCTACACGGGATACAGAGATACCCACGTTGATAGCCGGACGCGTACCCTGGTTGAACAAGTCAGTTTCGAGGAATATCTGTCCGTCGGTGATAGAAATCACGTTCGTCGGGATATAAGCCGATACGTCACCAGCCTGCGTTTCGATGATAGGCAATGCCGTGAGCGAACCACCGCCTTTGACAATTCCCTTCAGACTTTCCGGAAGATCGTTCATTTCGCGAGCCACTTCCTCCTGACTGATAATCTTGGCAGCACGTTCCAACAAACGAGAGTGCAGATAGAAGATATCACCCGGATAAGCCTCACGACCTGACGGACGGCGAAGAATCAGAGAAACCTCACGATAAGCTACCGCCTGCTTGGAAAGGTCATCATAAACCACCAATGCATGACGACCGGTATCACGGAAATACTCGCCAATGGCAGCACCCGCAAAAGGAGCGTAATACTGCAATGCAGCCGGATCACCAGCCGTAGCAGCCACCACAATCGTGTAGTCCAGTGCTCCGTACTCACGAAGCGTATTAACGATAGAAGCAACGGTAGAACCCTTCTGACCGATAGCCACATAAATACAATATACAGGATCACCTGCCAGGAAGTTACTGCGCTGGTTGATAATCGTATCAATAGCGATGGCAGTCTTTCCCGTCTGGCGGTCGCCGATAATCAACTCACGCTGTCCGCGACCGATAGGAATCATGGCGTCTACCGCCTTCAATCCCGTCTGTAACGGTTGGTTCACAGGCTGACGGTAGATTACCCCCGGAGCTTTCCGTTCCAATGGCATATCATACAGTTCACCGCCAATCAGCCCCTTGCCGTCGAGCGGTTCGCCCAGCGGGTCGATCACACGTCCCAGCATGCCCTCTCCTACACGGATGGAGGCGATACGTTTGGTACGCTTCACAACGAATCCCTCTTTGATCTTGTCCGTCGGACCCAACAGCACAGCACCCACGTTGTCCTCTTCGAGGTTCATCACGATTGCTTTGATACCATTGTCAAACTCCAGCAATTCATTGGCTTCGGCATTTCGCAATCCATAGATACGCACTACGCCGTCGCTCACCTGGAGCACCGTACCGATTTCGTCAAGTTGCACATTGGCGTTGATTCCTTCGAGCTGCTTGCGCAATATATCAGATACTTCGCTTACTTTTATATTTTCAGACATTATACAATTCTCCTATTCTTATCAATAAATTGTTGTTTCACTCGCTTCAACTGCGTGGCAACGCTTGCATCCAGCCGGTAGTCGTTGACATCGAAGATAAATCCACCTCCGATAGAGGGGTCTACCACCGTTTCGAGTTCCATCTGGGCGTGCAAGATATGCTCTGCAGCGGAACGAATCCGGTTTTCCGTTTCCTTGTTGACGGGAACGGCTGTAATCAGCTTGCCCACTCCGATGTGCTTCGACTTCCGGTAAAGATCCAGATACATCAGGCTGATAAATTGCAGATAGCCTTCACGCCTGTTTCGCAGTACCAAAGTGATAAAACGGACAAACTCTCTGGTCGATTTCCCGTCACCGTCGGCAGCCGTGCATACCAGTGCCAGCTTCTCTTTGAATGAGATGACAGGATTATCAAGTGCTTCGCGCAAACCGGGCTGTTCACAAAAACTGTGCGACAGCGTCAGGAACTCCTGATATAACCTGTCCTCCAGACCTTTTTCCTGTGCGTATTCAATGATGGCTTTTGCATAACGCATTGAGAGTATTCCGACTTCCATCTTCCTTAGTTCTTATTCGGGGTTAGTACTTCATCCAGCATACGGTCGATCATGCCCATCTGTGCTTCCTTGTCCTCAAGACTCTTGCGGAGCACTTTCTCGGCGATGTCCACAGAAAGCACGGCTACCTGGCGGCGGATGTCGCGGATGGCTTCGTCTTTCTCTATCTGGATTTGTTGTTTCACCGCATCCAGTTCCTTTTGTGCGGCTATTTCGGCTTGTTTACGGGCCTCGTGAACAATCTTGTCACGTTCTTCCATTGCTTCCCTCAAGATGCGTCCTTGTTCTTTGTTGGCGGCAGCCACCAAAGCGTCGCCTTCCTCTTTCAGTTTAGACAACTGGGCATTAGCCTCTCTCGCCACCTCCAAAGACTGGTCGATATAGGTCTTACGACCCTCCACCATCTTAATGATGACGGGAAAGCCGTATTTCGCCAATATCACGAACACAATCCCGAATGAGAGAAACATCCAGAACAGCAGGCCACTATCAGGTAATAGTAATGACATA
>NZ_DAWCXD010000100.1:2378-18594 GCF_052357945.1 Bacteroides sp.
GCCACACCTTCAATCAAGGCGGCGGCGATAATCATGTTCATACGGATGTCCCCTGATGCTTCCGGCTGGCGTGCGATTGCTTCCATTGCCGAACCACCAATCTTACCAATACCCAAACCAGCTCCGATTACTGCAAGACCTGCACCGATAGCTGCACCTAATTTACTAACTCCTACTGCTGCTGCAGTGGCTTGTAACAATACTGATAGTAACATAATTTTCAGTTTTAAAATGGTTTATATTTTCTCTTGTTTATTATTTAATCATTCATTCCGCGCGTTTATTCCGTATTCTTTTTATCGACGTTTTCACCGCGTTTCATTTCAATCTTCTTCTGTTTTCACTTTGGCACCTTCCTGTGCCAGACCGATAAACACTGCCGACAACATCGTAAATACGTAAGCCTGGATGAAAGCAACCAACAACTCAAGCGCATTCATAAAGATGTTGAACAATACGGAAGCCACCGTCAGCGTGCCGTTCAATGCAGGCCCCATGCTTGCCGAGATAAAGATCAGGCAGGTAAGCACCAACATCGCCATGTGTCCCGCCAGCATATTGGCAAAAAGACGAATCATCAAAGCAAACGGTTTCGTAAAGATTCCGAAGAACTCGATGAATGGCATCATCGGTATAGGCACTTTCAACCACCAAGGTACATCAGGCCAGAAAATATCCTTCCAGTAATGTTTCGAACCGAAGATATTCACTGCCAGGAACGTGCAGACTGCAAGCACCATAGTGATAGCGATATTTCCCGTCACGTTCGCACCTCCGGGGAAGAACGGAATCAATCCCATCATATTATTGATAAAGATGAAAAAGAACGCTGTCAGCAGATACGGTGCAAACTTCCGGTAGTTGGGTCCTACACAACTCTTGATAATATCGTCGTTCACCATCATGATGAACATCTCCATGAATCCGATAAATCCTCCCGGCGCTTTCGCTCCTTGCGGACGTTTTCTGTACCAGTGTGACACGCTCAATACGATGATGAGCAACAACACGCTGTTGAACAGCAAAGCAAACGTCACTTTCGTGATGGAAATATCCCACGGGCGAACCTGTTCGCCTGCCGCATTATACTCTACCAGTTTGCCCTCGTACTTACTTCCTTCAGGAGCGATGGAAAGTCCTTCATAAGTCCCTCCATTCTCTTCGAGACGGGAAGAAAGGAACGTGTGCCAACCTGTAGTACTACTATAAACAATAATAGGTAATGGTATAGTAATTTGCGTGTTACCCCACGTCGTAATATGCCATTCGTAGGAGTCGCCGATATGACCGAACACAATTTCTTTCACATCCACCGTGTTCTCCTGTTCCTCTTTCGGAGTAATCTCGTCCTGCGTCTGTTGTGACACCGCTTCCCCCTCCTGTTCCTGTGCAAGAACCGGCAAGCTGACTGCTGCCATGAGGCAGAACAGAATCAACGGAGCTACTATGTTATGCAACTGTTTCATTTTTCTTCTTATTTTTCTTTTTCCGTTTCTGATTCAACTCAAAAGAGAAGAAGAACCAGGTTTCGAATACCAGATATATCAAATAGAACAAGATAAACGTCAGCAGAAAGGCTCTGGCTTCTTCGCGAACGGCAAGACAATAAATCAATACCAGAATCAGCGAAAGAATCATTTTTATCATCTTCGTTGCCAGATACAACAGTAACATTCTCTGTGGAGCATGCCGGCGGCAAGCGTCGAAAGCATAAATGCTAAACAGCCCGAAGAAGTAAAAATAGATCGGAATAAACGGATACCCTCCGAAATAATGCCCCGGCAAAGCGAAGTGTAGAATGACAGCTCCGAGTGCCCCGCTAATTACCGCAAATAAGGTATGCCACCAAATAAAATTCCGTTTAGTTTTACTAATATTCACCATGTTACTGTGTTTTTCTGTAAGGTTATAATCTCGTTTTTTTCAATCTTTTGATGCTTAGTCTTTGTGCCGGTGGGGAGCTTCCGTCAGGAAACACAGGCGGAAACCGTACCGTCACTCATTTCGACAAAACCGCCCTGAATATCCATCGTGTGCTCTTCTCCGTCCATCGTCGTGTAACTCAACGTTCCCGCTTTCAACGACGAAACAATGGGCGCATGCCCGGGGAGAATAGAAAACGAACCGATCATTCCCGGCAATGTGACAATCTTCACATTTCCGTCGAATATGCTCTTTTCGGGCGATACTATACTCAAATGCAGTTCTTTCATCATGCTATCTTTTTATTTTTTTGCTGCCTGTTCCAGCAATTTCTTACCTTTCTCTATTGCCTCCTCAATGGTTCCGACATTCAAGAAAGCCTGTTCGGGAAGATAATCCACTTCTCCTTCCAGAATCATCTTGAATCCCTTGATAGTGTCTTCAATACCCACCATCACACCCGGAACGCCTGTAAACTGTTCGGCTACGGCAAACGGTTGTGAAAGGAAACGCTGCACGCGACGGGCGCGGTTCACCACCATCTTGTCTTCTTCCGAAAGTTCCTCCATACCGAGGATGGAAATAATGTCCTGCAATTCCTTGTTACGTTGCAGAATTTGTTTCACCTGCTGCGCTATGTCGTAGTGTTCCTGGCCAACAATGTGTGGGTCGAGGATACGTGACGTAGAAGCCAACGGGTCTACCGCCGGATAAATACCCAGCTCCGTAATCTTACGGTCGAGCACGGTAGTGGCATCCAAGTGGCTGAAAGTCGTTGCAGGAGCCGGGTCGGTCAAGTCATCGGCAGGCACATACACCGCCTGTACGGAGGTGATAGAACCTTTGTGGGTAGACGTGATACGTTCCTGCATCGCACCCATTTCCGTAGCCAACGTAGGCTGGTAACCAACGGCGGACGGCATACGTCCCAAAAGGGCGGACACTTCCGAACCTGCTTGCGTGAAACGGAAGATATTATCAATAAAGAACAGAATATCGCGTTTCTCACCTTCTTTTCCTGCGTCGCGGAAAGATTCCGCCACCGTCAGTCCGGACAATGCCACAGAGGCACGTGCGCCCGGAGGCTCGTTCATCTGACCGAAAATCAGAGACACTTGCGATTTCTCCAGTTCGTTATAATCCACTTTCGAAAGATCCCAGTGACCTTTCTCCATTCCTTCTTTGAATGCTTCGCCGTAACGGATTACACCGGATTCAATCATTTCGCGCAGCAAGTCGTTACCTTCACGGGTACGTTCACCTACTCCGGCAAAAACAGAGAATCCATTATGTTTCTTGGCGATATTATTGATAAGTTCCTGAATCAATACAGTCTTTCCTACACCGGCACCGCCGAACAAACCGATTTTACCACCTTTAGCATACGGTTCGAGCAGGTCGATCACTTTGATACCTGTGAAGAGCACCTCTTGCACAGTGGTCAAATCCTCAAACTTAGGGGGTTCGCGATGAATGGAATATGCACCTTTGCGGTCGAGTCCTTTCATACCGTCGATCGAATCACCGACTACGTTCATCAGTCGTCCTTTAATCTGTTCGCCAATCGGCATCGTGATCGGGCCTCCGGTGGGATACACTTTCATGCCTCTCTGAAGTCCGTCGGTACTGTCCATCGCTACGGTACGCACCGTATTTTCGCCGATATGTTGCTGAACTTCTACAACCAGTATTTTGCCGTTTGGCCTCTTTATCTCCAGTGCGTCGTGGATGCTTGGCAGCACCAATTCTGCATCCGTACCCTCAAAGTACACATCGACCACAGGGCCGATCACCTGCGAGATATGTCCGATAATCTGTGACATAAGCAATCTCTAATTTATTTATATTATTCTTTTCTCTCCTTTTGACTTTATAATATGAAAGGAATGCACATTTTTCGCGTTTTACCTATTTCAATATTATAATAAACAGTTGAGTTCAGTTTTTGTTCAACTATTTTCTATATCCCATAAACTTCTGTCCTTAGAAATAGTTAAAGAAACAACTGCGCAAATGTAGAAACAATTCCGTGTCGTTGTGCTTCCTTTTTCATAATTTGTCGTTCGATAACACTTATTAGACCTACAATGACTACAGATTGACCAATTCAGACAAATTTCTGCTACAAATCAATAGCAAAACAAGTTTAGGGGCAATAATCTATCAATAAACTGAATTTGCCCGTCGAGTTTCCTATCTCTTTGTTAAAAATCAATGGATTAGCAAAAACAGGAGATAGTGGCAAAAACAACTAGTTTTGTGTTCGAACACAGAAAAGTCCTTATTTTCATGCTTTCCTTAAGAAAGTTTAAAGGCGGAATTCCCTATTTTTCGACTATCCATTTCTCTATATTTCGCATTTCCGCACTAAAGTTCACTCCAATCTTAAAGAGCTTACGATCATCGTTTTCAAACGGTTGCGCATAATGCTTCTCGTTGATTTGCAGCAGAGCTTCTTCAGCCGTACCATCCAACTTAAATTCCATCACATAGATAAATTTATCCGTCTGCAAAAGAAGATCAATGCGTCCTGCACTTGTGTGATACTCTGCTTTGACGTAAAAACCAACAAGTTTGAAGACAATAAAAAGAACATTCTGATAATGTAATTCCAGGTCGCGGACTAATTCATAAGGTGTATCTGCAAAGAAACTTTGCAAACGACGGAAGAAAGAGTCATAATCTCCGGATTCCACTTCACGAACAAACTTCTGTATTTCAAACTGCGATTCCACAGCGTTGGTATTAGCATAGAAAGGAAGCAGAAAGTTAATGAACCCCTCTTCCACTTCGCGGTTCGGAAATCCCAGGCGATAAATTCCAAACCGTTGATCGTACCCCTTTATGGTAAGATAACCGCTTTGGTAGATTACCGGAATAGGATTGTCTGATGTAGAATCAATACTGTTCAATACAGTGGCAGTTGTTTCTTCGTGCGCCATACGGCGAAGATCATAATGATGTTTTTTAAGCAGTTCTACCAGATAGGTGGGAGTACCGGTCTCAAACCAATAACTACCAAATTCATTATATTTAAAAGTATTGAGCAGACTGAACGGATTATACATACCGATAGAGTTATGCGTAAAATGATAACCATCGTAATACTCCTGCAATTTTGCGCAAATTTCATCATACGTCATTCCTTGAGCACTGGCCAGACTATGAAGCTCATCCTCCAGATTGTCATGCAATTCCTGCTCATTAATGCCACAGATATCTATATATTGATTCCGCATCGAGATATCATCCAGATTATTCAAATCGCTGAATACACTGACCTTACCGAATTTGGTTACTCCCGTCAACATACCAAACTTGATGCATCCATCCTTACTCTTCAATGCTCCGTAAAAAGCCTTCAATGTCTCACGATAGCTTTTCTGAAGCTCGTCATTACCTATGGCCTGCAACATCGGTTTATCATATTCGTCTACAAGCACCACCACCCGCTGTCCGGTCTTATCACAAGCACGCTGAATGATACCTTGAAAACGGGAAGCAAATGTTCTTTCATAATCCTGTGCGCCATAGAGAGCTTCCCATCCACGCAAAGCACTTTCTAGCACTTGATCGAGTGCTTCGGGAGCAGTATATTTCTCCGCATTCAAATCCAGATGCAATATGGGGTATTTTATCCAATCCTTTTCCAGTTTTTCCATAGCCAATCCGTCAAAGAGTTCTTTCTTTCCTTGAAAATAGGCTTCGAGCGTAGAAAGCAGAAGACTTTTGCCAAAACGGCGAGGGCGACTAAGAAAATAATAACTACCAGTCTTCACCAACTGATATATCAATGCCGTTTTATCAATGTAGAAATATCCGTCTTTACGAATTTTCTCAAAATTTTGTATTCCGATAGGATATATTTTATTTTCCATACACTCCACTCTTTTAAAATTGCAATACACAAAGATACGCTTTTCGATTAAAGAAAACATAAAATCCGTCATGAAAGTTTTTCGTACAAGATTCACTTTCTCCTTTTATTTATAAAACAAAAATTTAAATACGCCGATAATCTATATATTATCCATTTTTTGCTGTAATTTTGCATCACTAATATAAAACACTCAAAATGATGAAGAAAATACTGTTACTCGGTTCCGGTGAACTAGGAAAAGAATTTGTAATTTCAGCTCAACGTAAAGGCCAGCACATCATTGCTTGCGACTCCTATGCAGGAGCACCGGCTATGCAAGTGGCCGATGAATTTGAAATATTCGACATGCTGAATGGTGAAGAATTGGAACGCGTGGTGAAGAAACACCGCCCGGACATTATCGTTCCAGAGATTGAAGCAATCCGTACAGAACGTTTATACGACTTCGAAAAAGAAGGCATTCAGGTAGTTCCCAGTGCTCGTGCCGTGAACTTCACCATGAACCGTAAAGCCATTCGCGACCTTGCCGCCCAAGAACTCGGACTGAAAACAGCCAAATACTTCTATGCCAAAACTCTGGAAGAACTGAAAGAAGCTGCCGATAAAATCGGTTTCCCTTGTGTCGTTAAACCGTTGATGTCCTCTTCCGGCAAAGGACAATCGCTCGTGAAGAGTGCCGACGAACTCGAACACGCCTGGGAATACGGATGCAGTGGCAGCCGTGGCGATATTCGCGAACTTATCATTGAAGAATTTATCAAGTTCGACAGCGAAATCACCCTGCTCACCGTTACCCAAAAGAACGGTCCTACCCTCTTCTGCCCTCCCATCGGACACGTGCAGAAAGGTGGCGACTATCGTGAAAGTTTCCAGCCTGCACACATTGATCCCGCCCATTTGAAAGAAGCGGAAGAGATGGCCGAAAAAGTAACCCGTGCATTGACAGGCGCAGGACTTTGGGGAGTTGAATTCTTCCTAAGCCACGAGAACGGAGTCTATTTCTCCGAACTTTCTCCTCGTCCGCATGACACTGGTATGGTGACACTGGCGGGCACACAAAACCTGAATGAGTTCGAACTCCACTTACGTGCCGTGCTCGGCCTGCCCATCCCCGGCATCAAACAAGAACGGATAGGCGCAAGCGCTGTGATCCTTTCCCCGATTGCCGGCCAGGAACGCCCGCAATATCGCGGCATGGAAGAAGTGACGAAAGAAGAAGATACCTATCTCCGCATATTCGGCAAACCGTTTACCCGCGTCAACCGCCGTATGGGTGTGGTACTTTGTTATGCTCCGCTTGATTCTGATTTGGATGCGTTGCGCGACAAGGCTAAGAGAATTGCAGAGAAAGTAGAAGTTCATTAATACAAGAAATTCAGAGATAAGATGAATAAAATCCGCCAAGTAAACCTGTCTGATATCCCAGCACTGCAAGAGCTATATCAGCATACAGTTCTGACTGTGAACCGAAAAGATTATACAGCCGAAGAAGTAGCAGATTGGGCTTCGTGCGGAGACGATATATCACACTGGAATGAGCTTTTCGAAGAACAACATTATGTGGTTGCAGAAAACGAAGAAGGCGTGATTGTAGGCTTTGGCTCTGTAAACGATGACGGATATATGCACACGCTGTTCGTTCACAAGGACTTTCAGCATCAAGGTGTCGCAACATCTTTGTATAAGCATCTCGAAGCATATGCACGAGAAAGAGGTGCGAAAAGATTAACATCGGAAGTTAGTATTACGGCAAAACCATTTTTTGAAAAACAAGGTTTTCAGGTCGATGAAGAGCAAAAGCGGAAAGCTAATCAAATGTGTCTCACCAATTATAAGATGAGCAAGCAGCTCTGTTAATCACATCTAATCATTTCTAAGATGAAAACATAGAAGAAAGCTCATTTGCAGATAAAGAAAGTCTTATTTTACTGAAAAAAAACTCCAGCTAATGTAACTTTATCCGTCACCATAGCTGGAGTTTTTCTTTTTAACTTCATGAAATGAAAACGTCATTTCTTACTCAAGAAACGTTTAGCCAAATATTTACGTATTGGTTCATCATACAGCTTCAAACACAGATAAGCAAGAATAATACTCAAAATAAAGACACACAAAGCTACGTCCCAGGTTTCACCTAACGTGTAGAGTTGATTCTCAATCAGCCATGCATAGAACAGATACATCAACGGATAATGTATCACATAAACCGGATAAGATATATCTCCCAAAAACTTACATATCTTTGTCGATTGCTTGTCCGTGGTGGTGCCCGACGCTCCTATCCACAGAATGATAGGGAAAGCCACAATCACGCAAAACGCTTCATAAACACCATTCATGCAAAGCGGCTCCACCCCTTCCAGATAAGGAACAGAGAACAGGGCAATCAATGCAAGGGTACATATCCAGAAAGCGCCTTTCACTTTCACTGATTTGAAGTTGCGGGATAAAAGCATACCCAAAGAGAAAGGGAAAAGCATTCTCAATGATCCGCCCAGAAAGTTTACGCCATCCAGCGTCCATCCTACCCCAATGTTTCCATAAGTGGAGACATCGAAGATGGCGAACAACGTCAACGCCACTCCCAGCAATACCACCATCACAGCCAACGCCTTATTAGACAGACGGCGAATGAATAACGCATAAAGGATATTGCCTATATACTCGAAAAACAACGACCAGCACGGCCCGTTCAACGGAAACATCTCGCCATTGCCACGAACCTCATAGCCCGCACCCGGCATGGCAGGAATGAAAAATATCGTGCAAAGAAGAGACAACATCACCATGGATATGGCAACATGCGTTCCATCCCATTGCACAGAACCCTGAATGCAGAACGTGATAGCTCCCAGAACAGCCCCCAGAACAACCATAGGATGAAGACGTATCAATCGGCGTTTAAAGAAATCTTTCATGGTGAGGCTCTTACCCCAACGGTCGTCGTAAGCGTAACCGATCACAAAACCCGAAAGGATAAAAAAGAAATCCACGGCTAAATATCCGTGATTCAGAGTTTCAATAGCGCTATTACTGGCAAAAGCGAAGCCCTCGAATACGTGATACCATATCACCATAAGAGCCGCCACACCGCGAAGTCCGTCAAGAAGATCATAATGCGCCTTGGTGTCTGAAAAAGCTGAAGCAGAAATGTTCGACATTTGTTTTTCTATTAGTAAGTTAGTATTTTCAGAGGGCAAAGATACGGTTTGCGCTACGAAGTTTCTTTGCTCTAAAGCAAAAAAGCCCTGCTAATCGCTATTTTTTAGCACGTACCCGACTAAGGGTATAGATGGAAATGCCCAGAAAAGCAGCCACATATTTCAGTTTCACTCGGTTTATCAGTCCAGGATAGCGACGGTTGAACTGTTCGTAGCGTTCTTTGGGCGAAAGTTGGAGGCGCTCCACAAACATATGGCTAAGCTCCTTATTCACATTCTGATGCAGGATTCTTCCCCAGTTGGCTATGTCGATATATGTTTCGTAGAGGGCATTCAACTTGTCGATGTGGATGACGTAGATTTTGCAATCGGAAAGCGTTTCAACGCTTTCTACCGATGGTTGCTGATAGTAGAGCGAATCCATGCCGAACGTAACGTCGCCCTCCTGACTGAACCACGTAGTGGTGTCCTCTCCGTTGTGGTGGAATACGGAACGGGCGATGCCCTCTTCAATGAAATATACCAAGCGGTCTGTGACGCCTGCCTGAACGATACGGGTATCTTTGGGATAATACCTTAATTCCATATTCGCCTGAAGCGCTTGAAGTGCTTCGTCGGAAACCGGATAGATTTGCCTGATTTTACGAATGATATTTTCCATTTGGGGGTAATGGCGTATTGGGGGTTAATGACGTACTTTAGGATATTTATTATTAAAACGGAAACCAAGACCGAGCATCAGATAATTAGGGGTCTGGAAATCCTGAAGATTGTAGCCGATGTGGAGGAATGAACTCCGGGTGACGTTGATCTTCAACGCAAAGACCTGATACAGTCCGCGCAAATCGCCACGCCCCAGCACATTCGTTCCCAAGCCGACACCAATGGTAAAAAACGGCATCACGTATTCTGCCCGTCCGGAAAGTCCCAACGCAAGCTGATTCTGAATGCCCGGCACGAGAAATCTACGACGGGAGGAACCACTGCCTGCATCGTACTCCACCAGCGCATCTTCGGTGTACACATTGGCACTACCGTCATAGACACCATCCAGCGAAACTCCGAAACGCAGCTTATAGTTGAGATTGTACATCGGAGCAAAGTTGAATCCCGCTACGGGATAGCTGCCCGGTGATGCAATCTGTTTCTCGCCCACATAGACGCCTTTGCGACGCCACGAGCCGAACAACACAAGGTCATAACTGATGTGTCGCGGAAAACGGGGAACGTAGGGATGAACCAATGATTTAGTGAGGTCGGCTTCTTCCCGGTTGAAGTTATACACCAGTCCGATTTTCGCTCCGGTGGTGTTGACCCCTGCATTGGGAAACTTGGTGTTGCCGTTGGAGAAATGCGTGAAGTCTCCACCGATGATAAAGTCGAAATAACGGGAAAGCGACCAGTTAAGGTAGATACCTGCATTGAGGTAGGCATTCACCCGTGAGCCTACGGCTCCGTTGTAGGAGTTGTAATCGTTGTCATAAGGTTTCCATCCGGCAGAGATTCCGAAATTCCACTCGTAATTGAGCGAAAGGCGGGGATGGAAGCGGGCAATGCGTGCACCTTGAAAGACGTAGAACGTCATCGGATCACCCAGCTGCTTTTTGTCGCCAAAGGTGGTGAAGGCTAAGCCGAAACCTTGATAAGCTCCGCCATAGATGCGGTCGGCACAGGTGTTGGGACGAAACTTGAAAGAGTATTTCAGATGAGCGGCAAATGAACTCTGGATGGGTTTCCACCGTTCGTTCTCGCCTTGCAGGAAAGGATTGGTGGGGAACACGTATTGCGGCCGCGCCTCTATCCCCAACCGGTGAATGAAATGGTGGGGAACGTAGGGAGCTACGGTGTCGGCTCCGCATTGCGGGAAGCTGTTGTGCCGGAAGCCATGAATTTCTTCCTGCAATCTCCGCACTTCTTCACGAAGTTGGCGGACGTCCTGCTGAAGCTGTTCCACGTCTTGCCGCATTTCCTTCACCTCTTTCTCTTCCTGCCCTACCTCTTGCGCACAAAGCGAAGTGCCGGGGAAAAGCAAAGCGGAACAGATTACGGCGATTTCCCATCTGGGTATCTTTACTCTCATATAATAGTCTGGTTTGTCTTTTCAGAACGGAAGTTACAAATGGAGCTTCTCAATGAACTGTGCCACATGATAGCCGTCCATCAACCCATGATGGCAGGTTACGGAAACGGGCATCATCAGTCTTTCTCCGTCGCGGAAGTACTTTCCGGTGGAGATTTTGGGAACACTGTCGCCCGAACGCATATTGGTGGGGTGCTTCATGTCGGTGAATGAGAGCCACGGCACTGCCGAATAATGTATGGCATTGGGATGGAAAGTGCCTCCTTTGTTGAGTCCCGTAGTGGCTTGCAAACGTTCCATTTCTGCTTTTGCCCGACGGATAAAGACGAGTTCGTCCGGATCGTATTCAAAGGCGGCAAAAGAAAAGGTATGGTCGTCACGGCCTACGGTGGCTTCGGGCAGAAGGCTGTCATAGCACACCACCTTATCGCCCTCGATGCGGTAACGGAATTCTTCTACCGCAGCAGCGGCAGTCGTTATCCGGTGGAGGACTAACAGGGAAAAGGATATGCCTTTGGCTTTGGCTTCCTGATACGCGCGCGTACAGTTTACCTGAACGGTCACTCCGAAAAACGGATCGTCAAAAGCACTGAAATGTTCGTAATGTTCTCTTCTGTTCCAAGTAGCAATATCGATGATCTTCTCTATCTGATTCATTCTAAACACTCTTTTTTATTTGAGAAACGCAGATTAACGCAAATTATCGCAAATTTAACCTATTTCCTTTGCGGTAATCTGCGTTAATCTGCGTTTCTAAATTCAGTCTCTTTACTGATGTTGCTCACGCAACAGGTCGTTCACTGTTTTTACCGGGTTGAAAGTGGAAAGTGGCACTTCTACAAAGACGGTATTCCAGTCGCTCATCGCTCCGTTCCACAAGCCGGGAAGTTCGAGAGCTTTCAGGTCTTTGCCGTTCTTCGATTTGTAGGAGATGAAGCCTGTTGCTTTATCTACGTACTTCACCAGGTCGAACTTATGTCCTTTATAATCGCGCACGGCGCATACGAGGTCTACCGGATTGAAGTGTGTGCCTTTCTCGAACATTTCTTTCTTCTCCGGATCGTCCATGTCGATCTGTGAGCTTTCGAGGATTTGCAGGGAGATGGTTCCGTCGCTGTTGTAAGCAAGGAACGGGCCACCACCGGGTTCGCCTACGTTCTTCACCATTCCGCAGACACGCATCGGGCGGTTGAACTTGTTTTTCAGGTAGATGGCGAGTACGGAATCTTCGAGGTCTTTCGTCTCCGGATTCTTGCAGAAGAGTTTCTTTTGCAGGAATTGAAGCATTTCCATCATCTGGTCGTGGGTGTATTTACCGCTGTCGAGCAGGGTAAGGTATTCGAATACTTGTTTTTGCAAAGTCACGAGCACTCCGGCAATCAGTTTCTTATAAGTAACGGTGTCGGCTTTCAGTCTGTCGGGCACTACGTTGTCGATGTTCTTGATGAAGATAATGTCTGCATCGAGGTCGTTCAGGTTCTCAATCAGTGCGCCGTGGCCACCGGGACGGAACAGCAGTTTGCCGTTGTCGCGGAAAGGTTGGTTGTCCATGTCGGCGGCAATCGTGTCGGTACTCGGCTTTTGTTCGGAGAAGGTGATGTAATAGTCCACTCCGTAGCGTTTGGCAAAATCCGCCACTTTTTCGGTTACCAGTTTCTTGAAGAGTTCACGGTGTTCGGTAGATACCGTGAAGTGCACGTTTACTTTACCACTCTTTCCGGCAGCATACAGGGCTCCTTCGGCGAGATGTTCTTCCATCGGCGTGCGTGAGCCTTCGGGATACTTATGGAATTTGAGCAGACCTTTCGGCAGTGCGCCGTAATTCAGTCCGGCGGTTTCGAGCAGGGCAGATACCACTGCTTTATAGTTGCCGTCTTCGATCAGTCCGGGAATATCTTTTCCGTCGATACGCTGGCAGGCTACATTCAGGTCGTCATAGAAAGCAAAATCCTTGATTCCGTCGAAGAATGCCTGTTCGAACTTGGTTGTCGGCCGGTCATAGTCGGCGGACAGGAACTCGAACAGGTTCTTGAACATACGACTCGCTGCACCGGAGGCGGGAACGAACTTCACGACAGTCTTATCTGTGTTTGTATATGCATCCCAGGCGGCCAGATAAGCCTTCTGTTCTTCTGCATCGGGAGCTAATATTCCCTTTTCGATGGAGGCTGCCGCATCCAGCTTCAAAAAGGGGAAACCCGTCTGGAAGCATGCTAATTGTTCTGCAATTTGCTCTTCCGTGATGCCTTTCTTGGCAAGCAACTCTTTGTCCTGTGTCGTTATCATAATATCTTATTTTATTAATTGATGCCCAAAAATACAAAATGTTATTTACTTCTTGCCGAATAACCGGAAAAAAAACTACTTTTCCTTCCATATTTCATTATCAGTCACTTACGAAGAAGTGTTATTCATTTATGTACTTTTCAGCGTTATTTGAATACAACAAAGATAGATAAATATCCGATGTTATCACAGAATTTGTAGAATAAATAGAGTTAACCGATTACAATAAGATTACAGACCTTTTGGATATTTGAAATCTTACCAGCCGTGGAAAGTTGGGAGGGCTGTGGTTTAAAGCACTTTCCTGATAAAATTTCACCCCATACCCCTATTGTTGAGACGAACGGTAAACCAGCTAGCAATAAAGCAACAAAAAAGCCAGCTAACATTACGCTAGCTGGCAACTGACATCAATAACTAAAGATTAGCTATTTTATTTTCTCATTTAGTATCTCCATAAAGTTATGCTTCTGTGCTTCTTCCATTATACTGTTTATAGCTGGCTTCTTTACTTTCTTTAACATTCCAAGCAGCTTTGTATAGTTAGTTCCTTGATTGCTCTTCCTAATAATCCAGTCGATGAAGAATCCTTTAGCCAAGAAACGATAAGTAAATCCTGCATCCAAACCAGCTTTAATAATCTTCTCTGCTTTTTCAACCAGCTTATTTGGTTCATCACCCACATATTTAGCAAGAGTATCCTCTCCATATTTACACGTCTCTGCCAGTACCGATTCTTTTATGTCAGCAGAATAAATCAGATACTTACTAAGTGTTGTCAGCTTAAATCCTCCATTCGGTAACATATCATCTGCTTTACCTTTCTTCATTCTTTGGTGTTGTATATCCATATACTTAACTATGAACTTCAAAACCTCATTATCAGGATAGGCAGCATAAGCCTGTTTTGCAAAATCTCCTTTAGTCCACTTTACTGACGTATTGTTCATTTCTGAAATCGTAATCCGTATATCCTCATCCTCAACCAGCGAATACATAGCCTTTATCTGTGCAGGAGCTTTAGGCGTAAATTCTTCTGGCTTATCATCTGCTTTGCTTCCGTTCTTCTGCCATTTCTTCATTGCATCTTCATACTTCTTCTTATTATTTGCATCTTTTTCTCGAAGCTCCATTATAGCCCTATACCTGTGCTGACCTTCAATAATGACCAAATAATCATTAGCTTTAGAAGAATCTATTGGCAGTCCAGATACAGGTTCTTTCAAACTTAACCCTGCGTTTACCACATCTTCACCATCAACCACAACAAGCGGAACATACTGTGAATGTTCTCCGATAGACTTGACTTTATCATTCAGGTTAGCCTTGTTAATGTCTCGATTGATACCGCCAGCAATAAAAGCCACTTTCTTTCCTTCGTTCAATTCTCTTGATTCCAGAGTAAAGATTTCATTCTTCATACTTTCTTTTGTTCTCATATTTCTTTTGCAGTTTTTAGACTGGTGCGCTCCAGCTTTATTTGTTATACTGCAAAGATGATGCTTTATTAAGAGTACTAACAGGGATAAAAAAAACACAGCTTTCTTATTCCCCCACTTCATAAGCTATAGAATGAAGTATTTAGAGAATAAGAAAGCAGAAATAAACAATAAAATAAGTCTCAATCAATAATAGAATGCATTCAAACTCCTTATGTCCTTATCCTTATATTGCTTCAACAAAGACTTCAAGTAGTCATAATCAACCAACACACTTTCGTTGTTCACGATGCCAGTGAAGTATAGTAGATGAGAAATCAGCGTCTTTTCCTTGTCAGACATATTAGCTCCCTTCTTTCTCTTTTCTTTTACCTGTTCTTGATAATTCAAGGCAGTGATAATCATTTGTGAGAAATAATAAGCGAATACGGAGAATGATTCAGTATGTGGATTGCTCAAGTCAACGTTACCAGTATTCATTTGGTCTGAATTTACTGTTTCCAATCCGTCTGCACAAAACTTTGCTATACTAGCAATAGCCGTCTTATTATCTATCACGATATTCTTCCTACCTATTTTCAAGGTAATACAAATTGGGCTTTTAAAGACTGCACCAAACGGAGTATCTCTTTTATAATCCTCACTGATAGCATTAACAAACCTTTCTATCTGTTCTTTAGGGGATTCTTTTATTTCTATACCCTCCATACATTTACCCCAACTGCAATCATAACAGAAAAGCAGCAGATACCAGAACTTTTCAGCATCTAAATCCAAAGCAGTAAGTAAATCCTGTAATTCTTGATTCTTTATATATGAATCAATGGAGAATTTCCCCTTCAATATTCCCCTATTATACCTACCTTTAAAAGTATCTGGCGTTTGTGACGGCAACATATATGTCTGTCCTGTTTCTTCGTCATAATCAAAGTCAGGGAAATATTCTTGTGTCACTGGATATATATACTCTAACAACTCGCTATACTGGATTGAGAACTTATCTACTGGCTTCATTACCTACTTTTGTTCTTTTATATATTTCCAAATAGCAGCTAGAATTTCATCAAAATCTTCAATAGTATACCCTGTTTTAAGTTTCTGCTTACAAGTTGGATTGTTTATATTTCTAATATTGGGTATAAGATAATAAATTCTTTCTCCACCACTACAGAGACACGTAAATTCCAATTTGTACAACTCCCAATCACCAAATATCACCTCACAAGGCTCATATTCATTATTAAAAAAACCAATCGTATTAAAAGAGGTATATTCATTGTTTTTTTCTGAATAACTATATGCTCCTACAGGAATAATATATCGTATATTTTTTAAAGATTTCGTACCTAAAGTTCTTTACACATAGGAACTTTCTAAATTTTCTTTTATATAAATAAAGTAGTTTTAGTTTTTATACGAATGAGAGTCATTATTCTATTGCCGTTTT
>NZ_DAWCXD010000101.1:0-18263 GCF_052357945.1 Bacteroides sp.
TATGTTACTAATTTTCAAATAAATAATTCTAACCCTTATATCGAACTCACGTTATACTAACAACAGTAGTTCAATCTTCTTCTTTTAAAAAAGCAACGAACTCAGGAGTAAGTTTCGTTCCTTCAGCTGTAAGGTCATCATAAGTGTAAGAAAATGTTTCACTTGTAGATTACATAAAACGTAAATGATAATATGCATAGTCAACCCAACAAATAACACTATTTAACAATAAAACAAAAAGATATCAAAATATATATAATCGCACAATTATGAAACGTTTCATAAACATATACATATAAACATACATAAGAAGTAATTACATAAAGACAACAACTATTATTTTTTACATTTCTTTCTTGATGTTAAAAAAATAACTTTTTTACTATTTTGTCCTGTTTTATAGTATTTTTGCGATCGAATTAATATATATTTTAACAAATGAATACTTTCCTTTCTTTCGTTTTGACTTGTAAATCAAATGCAATATTTAAAAACATTAAATCAAGAGATTCGTTTTGAATTTTCATTTGACTGCCTCCCAATAGCAACAAAGAAACCTATATTTATTTAATTTATATAATTGTAAGATGAAAAGATTATTTCTTGGAGTAGTCTTTTTAGCAATCTTAAGCGTACAATTAATTATGGCACAATCATTTGTCATTAAGGGCAGAGTTGTCTCCAAAACAGATGGTATGCCATTGATTGGCGTTTCGGTATTGCAAAAAGGGACTACCAATGGGGTAGTTACCGATATCGATGGTAACTACTTGGTAAGAATTCAAGGCGCTGATGCAATGTTAAGATTTTCATACATTGGAATGCAGTCGCAAGAGTTTAAAGTCACCGCTCAAACAGATGTTTTAAATGTGACCTTGTTTGATAACACCGAGATGGTAGATGAGGTTGTTGTTGTAGCTTATGGTGTACGTAAAAAAGGTACAATAGCAGGTTCGGTATCGACTGTAAAATCAGAAAAATTGGAAAATGTGCCGGCTGCTGGTTTCGATCAGGCATTGCAGGGGCAGACACCGGGACTTATGGTAGTTTCCGGTTCGGGTGAACCTAGTGCAGCTGCTACTTTCCAGATTCGAGGAACAAACTCTATAAATTCAGGAACTTCACCATTGTTTATATTGGACGGAGTACCTATTTCGAGCTCTGATTTTAACACGATCAGTCCAAGTGATATTGAATCAATTTCCGTGCTGAAGGATGCATCTTCTACTTCTATATATGGAGCTCGTGCTGCTAATGGTGTTGTAGTGATAACTACCAAGCGCGGACGTTCTACTGACGGAGCAAAAGTAACTTTTCGTGCACAATATGGATTTTCTCAGTTGACTCGTTCGAAGTGGAATATGATGAATACGGATGAACGTATTCAATATGAAAAGGAAATAGGGCTGGACGCCGGAAAAGATTATGCTGTATTGAGCCGGACAAATGTAAACTGGCTGGATGAAGTCTTTAATAGTAATGCTCCTTTGCAGAATTATGAACTGTCTGTGAATGGTGCTACAGACAAAACTAATTATTTTGTTTCCGGAAGTTTCTTTGATCAAGATGGTATTACAACGGGATCTACATTCCGTCGCTATAATATGCGGGCAAACGTAGAAAACAGAGCTACCAAATGGTTGAAACTAGGAACTAACTCAATGTTTGCTTACGATGAAACAGAGCAGGCGGAAGCAGGGAATGGATATGCACTGAATGCTCCTATTCCGGCTGCACGTTTTATGTTACCTTATTGGAATCCTTACCGTGAAGACGGCTCGTTGGCTTCTATTAATGATGGAAGTTGGGCTGGAACAGGAGAAAATCCACTGGAATGGATGGCAAATAATCCTGTAAAATATAAGAAGTACAAAGTGATGTCTACCCTTTTTGCAGAGGCTACATTACTGGGTGGACTAACCATTCGTTCCCAATTTGGTGTGGATTTCTCTCATCAGTCTGCATTTATGCAATCGTTTCCGAGCTACAAGCCTAATAATTTGCAAGGGAGCGCCGGTAGAAGTTCTACGGATATGTTGAATCTGACTATTACTAATACGGCTAATTATCGCTTCATGTTGAAAGATATTCATTCTTTTAATGTAATGATCGGGCAGGAAGGCGTTGATTTTCGTCAGGAAGGCTTTACCGTAACTACCAGGGGACAGAATAATGATTTCCTAACCAATGTAACTTCTGGTACACGTGCCACTAGTTGGAGTGATGTTACTGCCTCTTATGCATATGTTTCTTTTTTTGGAAGAGGTGAATATAATTATGACGACCGTTACTATGCAGATTTTTCAGTTCGTACAGATGGCTCTTCTCGTTTTGGTGTAGACGGTCGTTGGGCGACTTTCTGGTCTGTAGGTTTAATGTGGAATTTGCGCAAAGAGAAATTTATGCAAAAGTATGACTGGTTGACGAATGCGCAGATAACATTCAGTACTGGTACTTCCGGTAACTCTACAATTCCTAATTATGATCATTTGGCGCTGGTGTCTGGTGGACTTGATTATATGGGAGAAGCAGGTATTGCTGCTTCACAAAGAGGAAACGAAAAGTTAGGTTGGGAACAGTTGTGGACAACTAATATTGGTTTGCATTTAGGACTTTTTTCTCGTATCAACTTTGATTTTGAATTTTATAATAAGCGTACATCCAATATGCTGATGGAGGTTCCGGTTTCTTATGCTGATGGAGGATATTCTTCTCGTTGGGACAATGTTGGAGTAATGGTCAACCGTGGTGTTGAATTATCATTGAATGCTGATATAATCAGAATAAAGGATTTTAGCTGGAATGTGAATGCGAACGTGTCATATAATAAGAATGAACTGAAAGAACTATATAACGGGGCAGATGAATACGTTGTAGGAACTACTGCAAGCAAACTGACTGTAGGACATTCTGTTAGTGAGTTTTATATGAATCGTTATGCAGGTGTTAATCCTGCCAATGGTGATGCTTTGTGGTATACGAAAGATGGTGAAGTAACTACAGAACTCCGAGAATCGGACAAAGTTATGACAGGTAAGAGTTTCATAGCTCCATGGCAAGGAGGCTTTGGAACAACACTTGCTTGGAAAGGTTGGTCATTGAACACACAGTTTAGTTGGATGGCGGATCGCTGGATCTATAACAACGACCGCTATATGGAAGAAAGTAATGGACAATTTTCAATGTACAATCAATCAAAGAGACTGCTTTATGATCGCTGGAAGAAACCGGGAGACGTGACGGATATTCCGCGTCACGGTGTATATGCACAGCATGATACTCGTTTCTTGGAGGATGCTTCATTTCTGCGTCTGAAAAATCTGATGCTATCCTATTCGTTCCCTCAGACTTGGTTGAAGAAAACTAAATTTATCAGTTCAGCCCGCCTTTATGGACAGGCACAGAATCTGCTGACTTTTACCAAGTTCACAGGCCTGGACCCGGAAACGAATGCTAATATGTATCAGGCAGCATATCCGATGTCACGTCAGTTTAGTTTCGGATTAGACATTACATTCTAAAAAATATAACAACAATGATAAGAAAGATAAAAATATATATCACTTTGGTTGCCGTTGCCCTTTTTTCGGTGTCTTGCCTGGATAAATACCCCGAAAACGCTATCTTGGAGGGAGATGCAATCAAAACTGTAGAAGAAGCCAATCAGGCTGTAATTGGAATTTATGCCTATATGAAGAGCCCAAATCTTTATAGCGGCTTATTGACATTGTTACCCGACTTGCAGGCCGATTTGGCTTATGCGGTAGAAGGATATACAAATACATATGGTGATATTTGGCGTTGGAATATTCTGCCTACCAATACAGAAGTGGAGGCTGTTTATGGAACTTTATATGCACTAGTTGGTAAATGTAACTTCCTGTTAGAGAAGATTGCCGTACTGGAGAAAGAAGTTGTTGATGATGATTATGAAAAGTTGCAACAGTATAAAGGAGAAGCCCTATTTGCCCGTGCATTGGCATATTCGGACCTCATCAAGATGTATTGCAAAGCTTATGATCCTGCAACAGCTGATAGCGAACTGGGAGTAGTGCTGGTATCCAGCTATTCGAATGCGGGAGAATTAAAGCGTGCTTCATTGAAAGATTCTTATCAGTTTGTGCTGGATGATTTAGCTCAGGCTGCAATTTGTCTTGAATTGGACGAAGATGAAGAAAGTGAATCATTCTATGATACGACCTATTTCAATATTTATACAGTAAATGCCCTTTATGCACGTGTATATCTGAATATGCGCGAATGGGATAAGGCTATAGAATATGCTTCGGAAGTGATTGAGAGTGGTAAGTTCAAATTGTCCAGTACAACCGAAATGATTGATTCCGAGACCTCTTATTATCAATATATGTGGCAATATGACCATTCTACGGAAATTATCTGGAAAGTAGGCTTTACCACTACCTCATATGGTGGAAGTCTGGGAACAATCTTCTTTAACTATGATTTCAACTCATTTAAACCGGATTATGTTCCGGCAGCATGGGTGCTGAACTTGTATGCAGATACAGATAGACGTGCTGCTACTTTTTTTCAGAGTTATAGGACAGGATACGAACATGGATTACAATGGCCTTTGTTGGCTAAATATTTCGGAAATCAGGAATTCTACGAACAACGCATCTTGCATGTTACTATGCCGAAAGTATTCCGTCTTTCCGAGCAGTACCTGATTCGTGCGGAAGCATATTGTCAGAAGTCAAATCCAGAATATGGAAAGGGAGCAAGTGACCTTACTACTTTACGCCAGGCACGTTATTTAAATTATGGCTCTGCTTCTTTGAACAGTGAAAATTGGTTTAAGGAGATATCAGAGGAACGTGTAAGAGAATTGTATATGGAGGGCTTCCGCTTGAATGACCTAAAACGGTGGGGACAGCAAGGACTTGTAAATGGATTTACTCGTAAACCGCAGGCAAACACAGTTTCTGTGGGAAGCAGTCTGAAGGTAGATGTGTCCAATCCTTTATTTGTCTGGCCTATTCCTCAACACGAACTGGACTTACCGGGATCACAAATTGAGCCGAATGAGAGCAATAAATAAGTAACTAAACAGAATATATGACAATGAAACAATATTTAATAGGATTATGTGTGGCTACGGCTATGGGATGTAGCTTGGTAGGATGTGATGAGGATCATGTCACATACAGCGGTCCGGATTATGTCATGTTCTCCGACACATTATCAACTATAGCAATTCAGAATGATGATTATCACGATGTATATATCGCAGCTACTCAGGCTTGTGATTATGATCGGACATATGGAATTGAAATAGTAGACAAGGAGAGTAATGCAATTGAAGGGAAACATTATTCCATTGAATCTAATTCAGTAACTATTAAAGCTGGGGAGTATGCTGCTGCATTACGTATCCGTGGTAATTATGACAGGATTACTGATACGGATTCCATAGGTGTCACTTTACGTTTGATTAATAAGGAACAGACATGGAATGTATATGGTGATAAAGCACGCATAGTATTACGTAAAGTATGTCCGTTTGATCTGAATACTTTCACTCGCTATTGCCGGGTGACTTCTACTTATTATGAAGCTCATATGCCGGGTGTGGAAGAGCGTATAATAATGACTGAACCTGATCCGGAGGAGGAGAACACGGTCATATTGAAGGACTTTTTCTATAAAGGGTATGACATCAAGCTTCATTTTAATACCAAGGATCCGCTTCAACCGCAGATTGAGATGGAAGACGGTCAAGTGATAGCCAGTACGGCAGAAGTTTTTGGCGGACCGATTGGTGATGGTAATCTGCGAGTACAACAACCTGTGAACTTGGTTTCTTATTATAATGTATGCCAGCATTATGTTATGCTATATTTTATGTTGTATGCGCAAGACGGAGACCAGGTGCAGACAGAAAATACGTACTTGACTATTCTTGAATGGATCAGTGATGCTGAAGCCGGAGCAAAGCCGGAATAAGTATGGGAATAATTAAATAAATGGAAATTCAAATGAGTATGAAAAATATAAAACGGCTCTTGGGAGTATTTTCAATGATACTGGGTACTGTTGTCTTTACTGCTTGCTCAGATGATGAGAAGCAGGAAGCGCCGGTATTCCCGGAATCGGTAGTACTTAATTGTCAACCGGGAGAAAGTGAACCAGCCGAATTGGTGTTTACGGCCAATCAGCCTTGGACTCTTGCTTCTTCAAAATTGTGGTGTAAATTCTCAGTAGATGGTGAATTAGTTAATTCGTTGGCTGGTGGAGTTGGTGAGCAGACAGTGAAAGTAGTTGCTACGGATGACGTTTGGGATTTTAACGATGCTTTGGCTGAACTGACTTTATCCATGGGGGGGCAGACAAAGGCTATCGCTATAGTGAACCGTTCAGCCAATGAACGTGATTTAAAGATATATCAAGATATTGAACATCCATTTGGAGAAGAAAATCCTGCAGAGTTTAAGTATGCAATTGTTGGAATGAGTCTGAAGGATGTCAAGATTGTAGCAAACTTTGATTGGGAAATACAAAAATATCCCGAATGGGTTTCTATAGATGAGCAATATATGGTAGGAAAGGCTGGGAAAATAACAACTGTTACTTTTGATTTTAACGAAGAAGCAGATATAAGATATCCGTTTACAAAAGAAGATACTAATAATAGAATTGTTTTTGTGAATAAGGATGGTAAAGAATACTCTGTGGACATTCCTGTGGTTTATGAAGGAATGCCGGAGGATGCTGTTCAGTTCCCGATTGAACCTTTCACTAAATGGACTTTTTCACAAGATGCTAGACAATATTGGATTGCATCTGATACACCAGAAGGGGATGGACCGGAAGTTGTAGATAAGAATTTTGTGGAGTTGCAGGTTATCACTCCTGGAAAGTATCATTTGGTATGTTTTTCTTATGAGCAAGAATATGGATATACTTTATTAGATGAATGGTCTACTTGGATTTATACGGATATTAATGATATTTGTAATGTTTCTGTATCAGTAAGCCGGAACTCCGGTATGAAAAGAGAAGGTTATATACTTGCTATTCCTGATGTAGTATATAAAACTTTAAACGGTGAAGAGAACTTATTAGAGCATCCATATGACGACGATTATGCTGAAATAAAAGAGAAATATAATAAATACATATTGATGAGACTTTCGCAAGAAGGAGAGAAAGCTGGCGGATTTGATATTATGACTGGTGATGGTGCACCTGTAACTGATGGATTGGTGGAAGTACCAGAGTTAGGAAATGATTTTGGAACTACGAATGCCTGGAAGTTAACTTTGCCGAAGCCAGATAAAGAAACAATGTTTATTATCACTCCAAAAGGGCTGACAGTTGGTTCTGTTTCAAATTATCTTTGGAAGGATGTTACTTTGGAACAGGAAGGTAATACTTTTTATTTAGGTATACCTGCATCCGTCAATATTGAAAGTGAAGATATGTATATTGCAATAAGAGATGAAAACTGGTTAACAACCGGTGTTCTATTTATTTCCTTTTATTAATCGTTCTATTAAAAAACAAAGATATTTCAAATTATGAATCTTAAATCATTATTTTCAAAACTGAACATAGCTACAGTTATTGCCCTGTTCTGTACCGTGGCAATAACCGGATGCTCTGACGATAAAGAGGAAATACAGGCAGGCAATGGTTATGTGCAGTTCAAACTCTATAAGAGTATTGAAAGTGAGGACGCGTCTGTAACCCGCACAACTGTAGAGAGATTGGATTTTTTAAATGATGCTAAGAAAATGCAAGTTGTGCTTTCACATAATAATACGACGATTACTCAGAATGTTCCTCTGAATGCTTATAATGACCAGGCAGCCGAATATGGGTTACGTAGTGATAAGCTGGAATTACTTCCGGGAGAATACACACTGATCGGTTATTATCTGTTTAATAAGGTAGAAGAAAAAATATTCTCCGGAGAACCGGCAGAACCTACCACATTTACAGTGCTGACCGGAGGACTGACAGTGCAGGATGTGTATGTAAAAGCTGTCAATAGTGGACTGGTAAAATTTACATTAGTGAAAGACTTCTCTGATTTCTCTGAAAACACTCGTGCCGGAGGAAGTGAGGGGCAAAAGAGTTATCTTTTCTCTGATATAGCAAAGGTAGATATCAAAGTCAGAAACCTTTATACAAAACAAGATAGTGTTTTTACAAACCTGAAAGTGAAATACAAGGAAGGTTATGAAGGAACTGAAGCTGGAAGTCCGGGAATGGCTGTCGGTGTTATTGATACACTAGTTACTCTGGAAGCCGGTGAATATGAAGTTATATCATACACTACTTATGATAAACTGAATAAAGTTCCCTTGGAGTCAACTTCACAATTGAAAGAGAATCGTTTCGTTATTGAGGAAAGTAAAGAGACGGATGCTGAAGTTCCTGTGAAGATGCGTCCGTTGGCTGCTGATATTCAAGATTATTATGCCTTGAAAGCAATATGGGAAGCTTTGGGAGGAGAAAGTTGGTCTTTCAATGGTGAAAGTTATCCGAAAGGAACTAATTGGGACTTTAACAAGCAGGTAGATATGTGGGGAAATCAGCCGGGTGTATCTTTGAATGGTGAAGGCCGTGTTACGGCACTGAACATCGGAGATTTCAATCCTAAAGGTGTCGTACCGAAAGAACTCGGACTACTTACCGAACTGACGGTACTTACGCTTGGTTCTCACAATGACAAGATCGGTTCTATTAGTCCTCAGATGAAATATGGTGCAGAGGCTTCTACTACGTACCTTGAAGAAACCCGTAATGACTATTACAATAAATTCTTGAAGAAAGATCCGCATGCTAACTTTTCTGTAACATTGCGTTCGGATTTCAAAGTTGAAGATCTGAAAAAGACTAAAATCAAGGAAACGGACATAATGCCGCTGGACGTACAGGAGGGTGATTATACCAATGGTATTACCGGATTTGAGAATGGAGATGAAATCTTTAAGAATTTGACCAAGTTGCGTCAATTTTACATTGCAAATGGCGAGATTTCATCATTGCCTAAATCTATAAAGTATTTGGAAGAATGCCGTGATGTAGAAGTCTACAACTGTCAGAAAATGACGAAATTTCCAGAGGAACTGAATACGTTGAAGAATTTGGAAGCGTTGAACTTTGCTATGAATCCCCAGATTTCAAGTGAAGACTTGCTGCAGGGATTGAAGAGCTTGGCAATGTCAGATGCCGGTAAAAGCATTCAGATTTTATACTTGGGTAATAACAATCTGACGGAGATTCCAAAGGAATTTGCACAAATGAAGAAGTTGTCTAAGTTGGATTGTGTCCATAATAAGATTAAGACTCTTTATCCTATGGGTGAAGATATTGACTTGACGCAATTGACGATGGACTATAATGAAATAGAAGAGATTCCGGATAATTTCAGTGGAATAAACAATATCGAGACATACTCTTTCTCACATAATAAGTTGAAAGTACTGCCTGATATTTTTGATGCCAGTTCTATCTATATCATGAATTCCGTAAACTTCTCATACAATGAGATTGAAAGCATAGAGAATGATGGTAATGGTTATAAAGGTATTAACGCTGCTACTATAGACTTGTCATACAATAAGCTGACCAAATTCCCAGGCGCTATTATTCAGGCCGGTTCTCCAGTAAGCTCTTTGGGCTTGGCGGGTAACCAGATATCGGAATTTCCTAAGGGAGCTTCAAAAGGCCCGAAAGCAAATATGTTGAATACGCTTGATTTGACTTTCAATTGTCTGACTGAATTGCCGGAAGACTTTTCTACCAATTTCTATTATATGGTACAGATGGATTTAAGCTATAATCGTTTCAATAAGTTCCCGTTCGAGCCGTTGTATATTCAGACATTACGTTCTATTGCGGTTCGTCACCAGCGCGATAAGGACGGTTATCGTTGCATGAAAGAATGGCCCACCAATGTGTCCACTTGTCCGGTACTGCAACGTCTCTTTTTGGGAGGTAACGATATCGGTGAAGTGCCTGAAACAGAGGAAATATCATATCGAATTTATATACTTGATATCAGTGATAATCCGGAAATTGTGATTAATGTATCGGCTGTTTGTCCTTATATCACTGCCAATATGTATACGTTGATTTACGACGCATGGCAGAATATTCGCGGATGTCCTGCATTAAAGTTGGAGAATAAATAAGCTTGGTTGTAGTAAAATAGAATTTTATGAAGAAATATATATTAAAACTAACTTTAGGCTTGATGTTGTTTGCCGGGTTTGGTACTGCCTGTACAGATGACGATGACGATCAAGCAGTTGTTTTCAGCCTGAGTGCGGAAGAATTGTTTTTTCCGGAAGATGGCGGAATGGAAAATGTGACGATTACCGCTGCCAATACCTGGAATGTGAATACAAATGCTTCCTGGTTGAAGATAAAACCAGCGAATGGCGCTGGAAGCGGTGAATTTACAGTTATGGCCGACGCTTCAGTATTGGCTGAGCCCAGAACAGCTACTATTCGTGTTGAGGCTGCCGGAGAGATGCCTAAAACAATCAAACTGACTCAGATGGGCTATCAGTTGGGAGTACATCCTGCCACTGTTGACACGCTGATTGAAAGTTCTGCATTGAGAGATAAACGTTTCTTTGAACTGTCTGTGGTAACGAATGTAAGATTCATCGTGGATATAAAAGAATCCATACTGGATGCATCCGGTAATGAGACAGGAGAGATAGGCGGAAAATCAGAATGGCTGTCTACCACTTATAAGGAAAAGGATTTGAATCTTGATTATGGTCAGCGCCCTATTTCTGCTAAGTTGCGTTTTGACTGGAACGTGAATGTTATAGATAAGAAGCGTGCTGCGAAAGTTATCTTCAAGTTCACCGATAATGACGGAAATCCTCAGGAAACAGTCTTGACGGTAACTCAGAAAGCAGCTCCGACGATTACGGATGACCGTGCGGGAGATTCGTTGGCATTACTGATTATCAGTGAGCGTATAAATACCATGTCTCCTTGGGATGGCAGCCGGAACATGAGATACTGGTCTGGTGTTCAATTGTGGGAAAATACAGACCAGGAAGTGAAGGATCATCCTGAAATGAAAGGTCGTGTACGTGCTGTGTTCTTCAGAATGTTCCAGACAGAAGAATCAATCCCGGCAGAAATTGTAAATCTGAAATATGTAGAAGATCTCGGTTTCTTCAGTAATACTAATAATGGTTTGAAGAGTATAGAACTGGGCAATGAAATCTGTCAGTTGAAATATTTGAAGAACTTAAGACTTGATGCTTTCGGATTGATATCATTGCCAACTGAAAGTGAGCTGAAAAATCTGGGTGATAAACTGGAAAGTCTGAGTCTGTCCAGCAACAATTTCACAAAAATTCCGGACGGAATCAATCAAAAGACTTTCCCGAATCTGAAAGTGCTGAAAATAAGCTCTAACCGAAGAAGAGATATTGTTTCGGATTTAACTACGCTGGATAAAGGAAAAGATGGATTGTATATGGACTTGAACAGTTATGCGGATAAACGGCGATTTATGGAATTACTGGCGTGGGGATTGGATACTTTGCAACTTTCCAATAACTATATCGAGGGTAAATTGCCGACCGATGATGAATTACTTTCTTCCGGATTGGGCTTTGAGGTGTATACTAAAGAAGATATTGAAGAATCCAAACATACAGGAGACAAGAAGGATGAATTGCCGGATATTCTGATAGGTACGCCTAAAGTAATGTTTAGTACAAAAGCATTCTCAATTAATTTGAATTACTTGACAGGAAGTATCCCCGACTGGATTCTTCATCATCCTCAAATGGCAGATTGGAACTCATTCACCTTTATCTTCAATCAGGATGAATCAGCAACGAGTGATACGCAGGGCAATCTACCGGGATTTGATAATGTACCGAAGGATTTTGAAGATTTTTATAAATTATATCCAAACAAACGACCCACTTGGGAGAATTAATGAACTGAATAATAATGAAAAAGATATATTATAATATTGCGATTTTGCTTACTGCCATTTTCGTGTCCTGTACGGACACGGAAATGGTGACAACCAGCGTACCGACTACTCCCGTTACTAACATTCCGTCAGATGCGTGCAAGGGTGAACTATTGATTAAGTTCAAACCGGAAGTATCCGACTTGCTGGATCAGGCACAAACTCGTTCCGGACGAAGTGTAATGACCCGTTCCAGCATTCCCACCGTAGATGAAGTGCTGGAGATTGCAGGCGCTTATCATTTTGAGCGTGTTTTCCCTGTGGATACCCGTCACGAAGGGCGTACCCGCAAGAACGGACTTCACCTTTGGTATATTGTCCGTTTTGATAAGGATGCAGATTTACAGAAAGTGGCTCAGGATCTTTCTAAAATCGGAGAGATTTCTGCTATCGAGTATAATCGCACGGTGAAACGGGCTTACGACTCCAATAAACGTCCCGTCATGCTTGACGAACAGACAAAACGTGCAATTACCATGCATACCGGCAGAACTACTGAACAGTTCAACGATCCGGGGCTTCCTTTGCAATGGAGCTATATGAATAATGGAACTGTAAAGGATGCTAAAGAAGGAACAGTAACACCAGGTGCAGACGTAAACTGTGAAGAAGCATGGAAAAAGTGTACCGGTGATCCCTCCATTATTGTAGCAGTTTTGGATGAAGGTGTTATGTACACGCATAAGGACCTGAAAGCAAATATGTGGAAAAATCCGGGAGAGGATGATGTTACTTCACCGATAGACAATGACGGTAATGGTTATGCGGGTGACGTACATGGCTATAACTTTGTGAATGGAAACGGATATATCTCTTGGTCGGATGCTTCGGATACCGGACACGGTACACATGTTGCCGGTACGATTGCCGCAGTTAATAATAACGGAATTGGTGTGTCTGGTATAGCAGGTGGTGACGGTACGGAGAACTCCGGTGTGAAGATAATGTCTTGCCAGTTATTTTCCGGAGATAACGGTGTAACTCTTTTTGCTGAAGCGCAAGCTATCAAATATGCAGCGGATAATGGTGCGGTAATCTTGCAATGTAGCTGGGGATATAATTCCGGTCGTTCCAATGCGATGAATTATACTCCGGGGCCTACCTCCGATAAGGAATGGATTGCAAGCACTCCACTAGAGAAAGAAGCGTTAGATTACTTTGTCAACAATGCAGGTTCTCCGAATGGAGTGATTGAAGGTGGAATTGTAATTTTCGCTGCTGGCAATGAATTTGCTCCGATGTCTTCTTATCCGGGTGCCTATAAAGATTACATTTCTGTAGCTGCAACAGCAGCTGACGAGACTCCGGCTTGTTATTCCAATTATAGTACGGGAGTAGATATTTCTGCTCCTGGAGGAGATAGCTGGTATCATTGTACTGAATATGGTTCAATTCTCTCTACTATGCCTGGCAGAGGGACAAACACTCCGGACGAAAATGGTTCTACTACGGATGATATGGGCGATAATTACGGATATTATGAGGGGACCTCTATGGCGTGCCCACATGTATCGGGAGTGGCAGCTTTGGGATTATCTTATGCTGTGAAAATCGGAAAGCATTTCCGGGCAGAAGATTTCCGGGAACTATTGTTGAAATCGACACGTCCGATAAATTACTCTGATGAAAGCAAGTTATATTACGAAAATTGGTCTGTTAACGGGACCAATCACCCTACACGTCTAACATTGAGTGACTACAAGGGACAGGTAGGTGGCATGATTGATGCAGCCTTATTGTTAAACAACATTGACGGTTCCGGTGTCGATATGAAAGTGCCCAATATTTATTTGGGAGTAGATAAAACGACTTCAATAAGTCTTGTCTCCTATTTCAAACCGGGGTGTACCGACTTTACCTGCAAGGTAGTTGACGAGACCGTTGCTACTGTTACGGAAACAGCTGTCGGTAAATATACAGTGAAGGGCTTGAAGGTCGGAGCAACAAAAGCGGTAGCTACTGCTATATTGAACGGAAGTTCCGTCACCCAGGAATTTCATATTACTGTACGTAAAAGTGCCGGTGGTAATGGTTGGCTGTAAATTAGCTTTGTAATAGAAGACGGGTATGAGAAACTTTATATTAATCACATTGCTGCATATATTTCTTCCTGTACATCACTCTGGTGCACAGGAGAGAATATTGCAGTTTATTTCCGGACAGAAAATAAATGTCGGTACATTATCTGAAGATGATCCTCCTTCTACTTACCGTTTTGTTTTCCTGAATTCCGGTAAACAAGTTGTGAAGTTGGCTAAAGTTTCTACAACTTGTGGATGTACAGCCGCCAGATTCACGCTGAAAGAGTTGAATCCGGGCGAAGAAGGTGAGGTGGTACTCACGTACAATCCTGACGGACATCCAGGCAAGTTATATACCCGGGCTTTTGTCTATACAGACCAATCTTCTACGGTTCCAGTGGCTGAGCTTGTATTGACAGGTATGGTCATTCCTTCAAAAGACCGATGGAGAAATTTCCCTTATAAAATGGGTAACTTAAGGCTTAGAAGAAAAGTTGTTCGTTTTACAGAGGCTGGTCCCAAGGGTATTGCTGTCGAACGCCTTACTTGTGTAAATAGTGGAGACAAGCCGTTGACGGTGACAGCCATAAAAACTTTGCTTCCCGAATACGTTACTGTTTCGATGCAGCCGGAGATAATACCTGCCGGAACGGAAGCATATATATATATCAAGGTAGATAAACGTCTGATTCCGGAAGGGCAAAAATATCCTTTAAGGTTGCCGGTTATTCTGGAAGGAATTAGCTCTACTCCTTCCGAGCGTACGATTACTGTGTCTATAGAAGCTGGATTTTGAGAATAGAAACAATTAAAGAAACAAATAAAAAAAAGAAAAGTAATGAAAGTATTTTTGAGAATGCTATTATGTTCCATTCTACTCGTTACATTTGCTGCGTGCAATGACGATGACGATGTAAAAGACGTAATGTTGGAGGTAAACTATAAGAATCTCAACGGTACATGGTGTTTGGACAAATGGAATGGAGAGGAAATGAATGACGGACGTTATTGTTATATCACCTTCGACCGCAAGGAACATACTTATGTGATGTATCACAACTTCAATAGTATGTATTCACAGAAACTGACCGGTTCATTTTTAATAGAAGAAAAAGAAGAGGGTTTTGTTCTGAGTGGTACATATGATTATGATAAAGGTGATTGGGCTAACAAATACATAGTTACGGAAATGTTGGACAATTCTATGAAATGGACTGTTAAAGACAACCTGGAAGATATTTCAGTATATGTACGTTGTGACAAAGTACCTGATGATATCATAGCAGGTACCCGTTCTCTGAAATAAATCAATTTATTAGAATTATATCTATTGAAAACTGTAGATATATTAAAAAGAGGATTTTACAAATATCTGTAAGAAATTGTATTGCAATAATATAATTCTTGCAGATATTTTTATCGACTAACATACTGTAATTTTCAACCAATTCCGTTTCCGAGCATTGCAAATACCTCACCTTTTGCAGCCTCCCAACCAATCATTGCAGTCTTGCGAATCTCTCCCCAATGGTAATTTCCCAACTCACCGGAAGCACGAATGACCCGATGACACGGAATAAGGAAAGCTACGGGATTCTCACCGACAGCCGTTCCAACAGCCCGGCAAGCCTTCGGATTATTAATTCCTGCGGCTATATCTCCGTAAGTAGTCAAGCCACCGACAGGAATTTTGAGTAGGGTTTCCCAAACCTTTAGTTGAAAGTCGGTACCTTTCAGATGCAATTTTATTTCTTTGAGTTTACTCCAGTCCTGCGTGAAGATGAATAAAGCATTTTGCTGCACTTCATCCACAATCGAGGTAAACTTTGCATTAGGAAACTTCTTCCGTAAAGAGTTAAAAGCCGCGTCATGATCGTCTGCAAACTCCATACAACAAATTCCTTTATCGGTAGACGCAATGAAGATTTCACCGAAAGGACTTTCAGCAAAACTGTAATTGATAGAAAGACTTTCACCTCCGTTTTTATATTCGCCCGGCGTCATCCCTTCTATATTTACAAACAAGTCATATAATCTGCCCGTACCGGAAAGCCCTGTTTCCTGCGCCGCATCGAATAAAGACGCATGAGTTTCATTCAAGATTCTCTTGGCATATTCAATACTGGTATATTGCAGGAACTTTTTAGGACTAACTCCCGCCCACTCCGTAAACATACGTTGGAAATGCGCTGTACTCAACGCCACCTCCCCGGCAATCTCATCCAATCCCGGTTGCCTTTTAAAATTCTCCCTTATATACCCGATTGCCTGCGCAATGCGTGCATAGTCAAGCATCTTTTGCTCATTCATAACAGAGGTTTGCCATTTAATTCCAAATCCAGCAACCGCTTTTTGGCAGGAAGTCCGCCACCATACCCAACAAGCGTATGGTTACTACCAATGACACGATGACACGGAGCAAAAATAGAAATAGCGTTCGCCCCGTTAGCGGCAGCAACAGCACGGACAGCTTTCGGCAAATCGAGTTGTTTTGCCAACTCACCGTATGACACAGTCGAACCATATGGAATCTCCAACAGCTTATGCCATACACTCTTCTGAAACTCCGTACCAACAAAAAGCAAAGGCACCTCAAACACAGTCCGCTCGCCATTGAAATATTCATCCAACTGCCTGATCGCCTCCTGTATCACATCTGATGTACTTTCCTCATAACCAGCTTTCAACACTTTCCGCAATCTCCTGTCTACGATATCCCTATGACTTTCAGCCGCCCAGTCACAAAGACAAAGCTTATCCTCCAGCGAGCCAAGTATCAAATCACCACAAGGAGAATGATAACGCTGTATTTTAATAACATTCGTTTTATCTTCCATACTTCCAAAGATACGTTTATTATATTTACAGTTGAAATAACAGCTAATAATATTTTCGTTTTTACACTCGCACTCTTATTTCCAATGCCGCAAAATTACTACACGCATCACTGATAAACAACCCGAAAATTGCTATTTTTACATAGAAAAGACAATCTCCCCTCCCACTCCTCCATACAATCAATCGTTCTCAATACACTTTATCACCCGGCAAGGACTGCCGACCGCCACACAATTCTTAGGAATAGACCGAGTGACAACACTACCAGCGCCAATCACACTATTCTCACCAATCGTAACTCCTGCCAGCAGGATTGCACCACCGCCAATCCATACATTGTCTTCGATTCTCACAGGAAGAGCAAAAGTGTTACAAATCGCTTTTCCTTCTTCCCAATTCTACGCAGTTCTTTCATGTACTTTAGTCGAATGTGTCGCTGTATATATCTGAACATTAGAGGCAATCAGCACATTATTTCCTATTTCTATCCGATTGTTATCGACAAAGGTGCAATTCATATTGATTATGACTTTATCGCCTATAAATATATTTTTTCCATATTCACAACGGAAGTCAATATCCACATGAACATTCTGTCCCAAATGCCCGAACATCTCCCGCAAAATTTCCTCTTTCCTGGCTACATCGGCAAAGTCCGTAGCATTTAACTCTCTAAGCAAACGTTTAGTATTCAGCGTCATCTCCGCCAATTCTTTGTCTTTTCCGTCGAAAGGCTCACCGGCCATACATTTCTGATACTCTGTTTTCATCTTACTAAATTTTTGAAGTTAGCAATTATCCTTTTAACTTTTATTCTCAAAGAAAACCAGTAAATATTCCATACCCAATGCGGTATTCTACATCCATTTGATACCATAAACTTCTTCACAAGTCACCGTCGGCATATCTGTCTTCCAGATAATACAATCCATCTTTCCGGATTGAGTGATTATAGAGGTAAGCGATATTCATCCACAAAAAGGACTAACCACTTCAGACCGTGAAGAAGCAATCATCAAACGCAGTATGCTAAAACAAGGAGCCAAACGAGTGGTCTTAGCCACTGCCGCCAAACTGGACACGGCAAGAAACTACCACGTCGCCTCTTTAGCTGAAATTGATTATATTGTTACAGAAAATAGCAAGGTGGATTATATCAAACAGCATTGGCCTTCATACTCGTACAAAGTGATATAAAGCAGAAAGTGGGAAAACCTATCCCTCAATTCAATCTCCAATTATTTTTTATACATGATTTACTCTCACACTTTCCCTGCATCCCTCTATTCATCGTCCTTTCAGTGATGAGGGTAAGAGTGAGGGTAGGTGAGGGTAAAAACGTCACCAACATTTATTTGAAGTAAGCGTCTCCGCGATGCCGTTACTTCTTCCATTTATCCGGCAGTAGTTCTCTG
>NZ_DAWCXD010000102.1:0-18109 GCF_052357945.1 Bacteroides sp.
TTAATAACAAACTTCCTTTTCATTAATCATAAACTATAATTGCAAGTTTTGTTTTTATAAATGAAACTTGCAATTATAAAAACAAAGCTTTCAATTTTATAAACGTAACTTGGGTTTATAGATTATCCTTAGTCAAACACAACTTTGCTATTGGAGAAGCGGAAGTTTGCTATTAAGGCAGTGGAAGTTTACTATTAATAGCTTGGCCGTTAGGTGTTAACACTTGTAATATCAGCTGTTAATGGTTGAGATTTCAGGTATTAATACTCGGGTTGCTGTATGTATATGTTTGGGATATTGAATATGTGTATCCTTTAATGATGGTGATGATGTTCTCCTAAAACCCGATGAGGTAATGTGCCGTGTCCCAATAGCTCGATGGGGCAGTTGAAGTTTCTTTCCAGCCATTCGGTAGTGACACCCGTGTCCGGATGGTAATCCAGCGTTTCGTTGACGCAGGCGATGGATTTTACCTGTTGCAATACAGTGCCGATGTCGTGACTGACAAGGATAATGGCACATTCTTTATTGATTTCAGCCAATAACTCATAAAGGCGTGCTTCGAAACGCTTGTCGATATACGTGCTGGGTTCATCGAGAATCAGCACTGCGGGATCCGAGATGATGGCACGTCCTAACAGGGCACGTTGCAGTTGTCCACCGCTTAATTGTCCGATAGAGCGGCTTTCAAGCCCTTCAAGCCCCATGCGGGCGATAATCTGTTTGCCTTTCTCTCTCTGTTCGGGAGTGAACCGGGAGGTGAGCGACTTCTGTATGCTCAATCCGGACAGGATCACTTCTTCCACAGAAATAGGGAACTTTCGGTCTATGGTGCTATATTGCGGTAGGTAACCGAGGAAAAGCTGGGATTTCGCGGAAGAACTTTGGTGGGAGTTTTTGGCAGATGTTTCTGTCGAAGTCCCTTCCGTAGATGTTCTTATGGAAGCCTTCTCGGGAGTATGGAATATAATTTCCCCTCCGGTTGGTTTTAACAAACCGAGGATGCACTTTATAAGCGTTGTTTTGCCGCCTCCGTTCGGACCTATAATACCTAGAAAATCCCGTTCGTAGATGCTTAGATTAACATCGTGGAGAACAGTGCGACCGTCATATCCGGCGGAAAGATTCTTTATTTCGATTATCGGTTTCATCATTGGAAAGGGCTTGATTGGTTCTTTCTTTATACGTTTATTTGGTGGCAGCTTGCGGCGCAAGGGCTTTGGCTACATTCAGCATTTCTTCCTCCCAGTCATAACTTAATGGGTTGATAGGGACCACTTTCGTTCCGGTTTGCTGTGCGATGGTTTCCGCATTGCGTTTGTCAAACTCCGGTTGGACGAAGATAACGCCTACATTTTCCGCCTGACAGACGTCTATCAGGTCTTTCAGATGAGCGGGAGAGGGTTCTTTGCCTCCTTCTTCGATCGAAATTTGATGCAATCCGTAGTCGCGGGCGAAGTAGGAGAGAGCCGGATGATAAATCATGAAGGCTTTGGCTGCTTCGGGGGTGGAGAGTTGCCGGCGAATCAGGCTGTCGGTGTGCTGGATGCGCTGACAGAGAGAGTCGTAACGGTTTCTATAATATGGTTCGTTTGCTTTATCCAGTTGGCTAAGGGCCTTGTAGGTGTTTCCGGCGATGATTAAAGCATTACCGGTAGAATTCCATACGTGTGGCTCTACGGCGTGGATATGGCCGTCGTGACTGTTGTGGCCGTGGGCATGGCCATGGTCATCATTATTGAGTATGAGGTCGATTCCTTTCGAGGTGTCGAACACTTGGATATGGGGAGTATTGTTCATCAGGCGATCCATCCAGGTTTGTTCGAAGCCGATGTATCCGATGCGGAAATAGGCTTTGCTGTCTCCTAAAGAAACAAGTTGCTGGGGGATAGGATCGTATGTCTCTGGGCTGGAACCTTTGGGCACCATGCTGACTACTTTGAATTTATCTCCGGCAATAGCCTCGGTGAAATAACGTTGCGGTTCCAGTGTGACGGTTATCACCGGCTTTGTCTCGTCATCGTTACTTGCTTGGGAGGAACGTCCTGTGCAGGCTGCTATCAGGAGGCAGGTACCAAGAAGGAAAAGTGTTCTCATATCTTTTAGTTGTTGTTTCATGATTTTTTCTGTTTCGGGGTTTCAATCTTATCTTGTTTCTACTCTTGTTTCCGGGCCCGTAATATTTCCCGTTTACCACCCGGAGGTCCGGGGAGACGTTCTACTGTGAATCCGGCTGTCTGCAACATTCGGCGTACTACACCTTTGGCACAGTAGGTAGTCAGAATTCCGTCTTTATCTAATAAAACATAGAGACGGTTGAATAGTTCTTGCGACCACATTTCCGGTTGCTTTTCCGGGGCGAAGGCGTCGAAATAGATGGTATTAAACGGAGTATTGGAAGTTGAGTATTGAGAAATGACTGCATTGTTGTTGGTGCTGTTCATTTTTGACTCTTCCTTCTTTCCCGTTATCCATTGATTGACGTCCGTTTCTATTTTTCGTAAGGTGAAGTGCGGTGTAAGCTGCACGTCTTTTTCCCAGGGCGATGTATGAAGCTGCTTAAACAATTCGGTAGCCGGTTGTTGTTCTTCTTCATCATTCGGGGTAAATTGCTCATCGGTTGCTGTCTGCTTCCGATGTATGGTAAGCTGCTCATCGCTGGAGATATACCCTAGCTGTTCTACTGTCTGCCAGTCTAGTGGATAGAGTTCCAGTCCTGTATAGTGTATATTTCGTCTGCTTCTTTCCGCTTCTTCAAGGGTGAGCCAAGCGTTGAGCCCTGTCCCGAAGCCGATTTCAAGAACACGTGGAGTAGCGGCAGGAGAGGCTTTCAGCCCCATATCGATGAAAATATGTTGAGACTCCGTGCGTGCCCCTTTCGTTGAATGATAATGTTCATTCAATTCCGGAACAAACAGAGTAGCGCTCCCGTCATCGGTTCTCTCAATTATTCTTTCCATCACTCAATCTTTAATACTTAATACTTAAAAAAGATTTACCCCGCCATAGCATCCCAGGCACTTTCGAGCACATACAGGAGGAGGATATAACGTATCAGTTTACCGACAAACATGGAAACGATAGTAAGCCATGTGTTGCTTCGCATAAATCCCAGTGCAATGGCGATCACCTCTCCAATGGCAGGAAGAAAGGTAAAGAATGCCATCAATGCCCCTTTCCCTTGCAGGAATTTCACCATTTTGTCTACCTTTTCTTTCTTTACCTTGAAGTATTTCTCAATCCAGCTAATTTTGCCCAGACGTCCCATGTAGTAACAAGTCATTCCGCCCACTGTATTGCCGAGAGTGGCGGATATCAGACAGGCTATCGGGGGCAAGCCGAGCTTCACCAATGCCACCAGTACCAGTTCGGAACTGAAAGGCACGATGCTCCCAGCCAATAAAGCCGAGATGAATAATCCCGGAAGTCCCCATTCTATGAGGAGTTGTATCGTTGAATCTACAAAAGCGTCCATATATTAAAAGCGAATAAGAGGATGAGGCCGACCAATGAAATGATAAAGAACACATTTGAACTTTTACTATTGGTCAGTACAAAGAAATGTCCGATCAGGATGCTGTTGCTTATGATAAGCAAAGGCAGCAGGGCACTGCAATATATCGGTTGCAAGGCAATCAGCAGGAACAGGAAGAGCGTCAGGTCTATCAAGAACTGGAGATAGGCACGTGTGCGTATCTTATCCTCAAATCCGGCAGCGATGCAGTGAACGGCACTGACGATAAACATCACGAGCAGATAGCCCAGTATAGCCAATTCCCAGGGTTGAAGGATTTGTAAGTTAAAGACTTCTTCGAAAGCTAATAGCTGGTTGAAAGGGCGGTAGAACAACTCCATCTCGTTATAGAAGAAGGCGTGTCCGAACAGCATCCAGTAGGGCAGCATCCATCCAAGCAGCGCACCGCAGAAACTGCGAGGAGTGAGCGACTGGAAACGGTAGGCTTCGAGCAACCAAAGTACCGAGAGGATGGTGAGCTGCGGGAAAAGAATACTTCCCGCTCCGATAAAGAAGAAGGAATAGAATAGATAGCCCGCAGCTTGAGCTTGCTGATAGCTTTTAAACAGAAAATAAATGGAAATAAGAGAACCGAGGGCGACAATGTCTCCTATGTATAGTAAATGCATTCCCGGACAGACGGTAACCAGCAGGAAATAAATAGCTGTCTGCATGGAAGCCCTCATGCGGATAATACTGAACTGGTTGTTCAGCTCTATCAGAAAGTAGCCGATGATTGCGTAAACCAGAAAGCTGACAATTCGTTCTGCCCATCCCGGAAGCAGTAAATCGCGGGTGGATTGCAAGAAAGAAGAGCTGTCCTTGGGTGTTGTTGAGGCTATGGAGTCGGGAAATAAAAAGTAAGTCAACACCCAGCATAGGGCGCAGATAAAGATAACGGCAGGCAGGGTCCACCGTCCTGCCGTCACTTGACTTTGTAGTCTTTTATTTCTCATTTGTCTGTCAGTTCTTTTGCCGCCCGGCGGGCATATATCATCGCTTTGTAGGATCTATATGCCGTGCAAATAGGGGATTTATGCCTGCCGTGGCGTATCATTACAGGTTGTTTCTTACAAATCGAATCCGATGTCGCGGCGGAAATACTTCTTGTCGAAGTCGATCATGTCTGCCACTTTGTAGCTCTGTGCCAATGCTTCTTCTTTCGTTGCACCGTAAGAGCAAACGGCAATCACACGTCCTCCGTTCGTTACCACTTGTCCGTCTTTCATGGCTGTTCCGGCATGGAAGATGATGCTGTCGGTAGCGGCAGCCTGTTCCAGTCCGCTGATAGGGAATCCTTTTTCGTAGGCTTCGGGATAACCGCCGCTGACAAGAATGACGCAGCCGGCCGAACGTGGGTCCATCACCAGTGTTTTCTCGTTCAGGTTGCCTGCCGCTGTGCCTTCAAGCAACTCTACGAAGTCGCTTTGGATGCGCAACATCACGCTTTCAGTTTCCGGGTCGCCCATGCGGACGTTGTATTCGATAACCATCGGTTCACCTTTCACCTTGATAAGACCGAGGAAGATGAAACCTTTGTAGGTGATCTTTTCTTCTTTCAGACCATTGATGGTCGGTTCGATAATACGTGTGCGTACTTTCTCCATATATACTTCATCAGCAAACGGAACCGGAGTTACGCTACCCATACCGCCTGTATTCAATCCTTTGTCGCCTTCACCGATACGTTTGTAGTCTTTTGCTACAGGGAGGACTTTGTAGTTGTCTCCGTCTGTCAGTACGAATACAGAGCACTCGATACCGCTCAAAAATTCTTCAATCACAACGGTTGCCGATGCGGAACCGAACATGCCGCCGAGCATTTCTTTCAGTTCTTTCTTCGCTTCATCCAGCGTAGGAAGGATGAGAACTCCTTTCCCGGCACAAAGGCCATCAGCCTTCAGTACGTAGGGAGCTTCCAACGTTTCGAGGAAAGCGAGGCCCTCTTCGAGGTTTTCGGAAGTGATGCTTTTGTAGCGGGCTGTCGGGATGTTGTGGCGCATCATGAAGCCTTTGGCAAATTCCTTGCTGCCTTCCAGTTGCGCTCCTTGAGCCGAAGGACCGATCACGGCAATATGCTTTAGCTCCGGACGGTTTTGGAAGTAATCGTAGATTCCTTTTACCAACGGATCTTCGGGACCTACTACTATCATTTGGATGTTCTCTTTTAGAGCAAAAGCACTGATTGCTTCAAAATCGGTTGCTTTGATGTTGACATTCTCGCCTACGGCAGTTGTTCCGGCATTTCCCGGAGCAATGTATAGTTTTTCAACTTTCGGACTTTGGGCAATTTTCCATGCCAGTGCATGTTCGCGGCCGCCCGAGCCTAGTAATAATATCTTCATCTTTGTATTGTTATGGATTTATACTGTTATCTATGATTTGTATGGATACGGTGGTGTCTTTGTCAGTTTTATAAGTTCTGCTCAAAGTACCGGGTGATTTTCTCATGCAGATGTACACGGTCGCGTCCTGCTACGTTGTGCTTGTGGCACGGGTAGATAAACAGGTCGGGATAAGTGCGGGCATCTACACAGGCTTTCATGAATGACAGGGTGTGCTGTGGCACGCAAGTGTCGTCGTGGTCGTCGTGAATAATCAATAGGTGACCTTTCAGTTGGCCGGCAAGGTTTTTCAGATTACATTCTTTGTAGCCTTCCGGGTTGCTTTCCGGTGTATCCATATAGCGTTCGCCGTACATCACTTCATAATACCCCCAGTCGATTACCGGACCTCCGGCAACGCCTACTTTGAATATTTCCGGGTAACGAAGCATCAGGGCGGTAGTCATGTGTCCTCCGAAGCTCCATCCGTGTACGCCGATGCGTTCGCTGTCTACGTAGGGGAGGGATTTCAGGAATTCAATGCCTTTTACCTGGTCTTTACCTTCTTCGATGCCGAGACGGCGGAAAGTGGCATTTTCAAACGCCAGTCCACGGTTGCTGCTGCCACGGTTGTCGATGGTGAACATGATATAGTCTTTACCTGCCATGTATGTGTCCCATCCACGTGCGCCGTTCTGCCATCCTCCGGTGACACATTGTGCGTGAGGACCTCCGTAGACGTATACGATGACGGGATATTTCTTGGCCGAGTCAAAGTTTGCCGGTTTCATCAGGCGATAATGCAGGTCGGTGGTGCCGTCTGCCGCTTTGATCGTTCCGGTTTCGATGCTTGGCATCTGGTAGCCTTCGTAAGGATTTTCAGCAGTCAGCAGATTGGCGGTTTCTTTGAAGTTTTTGGTATCTACCAGGTTGATGACGCGAGGCTGGTCTTTTGTTGAATAACGGTCGATAAGATAAGTGCCGGAAGCGCTAAGCATGCCGCTATGTTCGCTTTCCTTGCAGTTCTCGAACGGTTGACTTATCTTTCCATTACTCACGTTTACAGCGAAATGTCCGCTTCTCAAGCCTTCTACGGCTGTGAAGATGATTTCTTTACGCTTTGTGTTGAATCCCAGGACGTCGCTGACCAGCCAGTTGCCTTTGGTCAGTTGTTTGACTTTGCCGGCCTGGAAATAAGTACCACCGTTGGCGCTGTTATAAGTTTCACCTTTCATGTTGGCTGCATTGGCATCAAAGAGATAAAGATGGTTGTAGCCGTCACGCTGACTTTGATAGATGAACTTGGTAGGGTCCCACGGCAAAAATACGATTGCGTTTTGTGGCTCCACGTATTTAGGATGCATTTCTTCGTAGAGAACGCCCATCGGCTCTCCTGTCTCTGCGTTGTACTGGCAAAGTTTGGCGTGATTCTGGTCACGGTTTACTTCAATCAGGTAGAGGCTTTTTTCATCCGGTGACCAGCTGATATTGGTGAAATAACGGTCTGTGGGATCACCTGCGTTCAGATAAATGCTTTTGCCTGTAGCAGGATTGTAAATGCCTACTTTTACCTGATGGCTTGTCATGCCCGCCATCGGATAACGTACATTATTCACTTCACCTACGCGTGCAGTGATGTCTACAAGCGGGTATTGTGTCACCATGCTCTCGTCCATACGGTAGAAAGCGAGCAGGTTGCCTTTCGGGCTCCAGAAAGTGCCTTTGTTGATACCGAATTCATTCCGGTGTACAGTCTGTCCGCAAACGATGCCTTCGGGTTCATTGGTTACCGCTTTTTCGTTCACATACAGATTGTTACCTATCGTGTATGCCACGTTTCCACTGGCTGCGCAATAGTCTTCATTATCCGCTCCGTCTTTTGTTTTGAGAGTGCTGACAACTTGATTGCTCTTGAAATCATATACAATGAACTTTCCTGCTATCGTGAATAACATTTGTGGCTTATCGGCCCATGGGAAACTGACGGAATACAAGTGTGATAACTTTCCTGCCTTGTTCTCTTCAAGCACTTTGTTGATCTGTTCACGAGTGATAACCATTGTTTCTTTCCCCGTTTTGGGTTGAATCGAATAAAGGGTATCTACGCCCGGCTTGATACATTCGTCACCCCACCATTGCAGTCCGTACAGGTTGTCTGCATAGCGGTAACTCTCGCCACCCGGAATCAATTCTTCCAGTGTCGGCTTTTTGGTTTCTTGTGCCATAACATTGAATCCGATTGGTAGTGCCAACAATAAAAGCATGGCTCTTTTTCCAATTTTACTCATTGCTCTTTTCTTTATTATTTGTTTTTAAATCCTTCTATTTTTACTCTGTCCAAAGGAGTCTGTCTTGATTGGATAATTGCACTTATTTTAGCAAAGGCATTAAATAGGTCGTCAAATTGTTTTTCGTAACTTTCCCTATCAGAGGTAATATCTTCTTCGAGATATTCGATGCGTTGTTTTAATTCTTCCAACTCCTTTTTAGGTATATTGGATAGAAGATATTGGCGCATACGTACAAAAGCACGGATAATATTGATATTTACTTCCACAGCGGTCTTGGATTTGAGGACGCTGGATAACATAACTATACCATATTCAGTAAATGCAAACGGAAGATATTTGATGTTATATCCTTGTCCTGTTTTCAAGGTCGCAATTTGCGACCTTGAAATTGCAACTTCTTCCTTTGTTAGCTCGAACATGAATTCAGCAGGAAAGCGTTCAATATTACGACGTACTTGTTCTTTGAGGCGTTTAGTCTCAACTCCATACATTTCTGCCAAATCAAAGTCAAGCATAACTTTTTGCCCTCTGATTTCGTATATTTTGTTTTCTATAATGGCTATATCATCCATCTTTTTTTGTTTAGACAGGTTCCAATTTGTGACTGAACATTAGAACTATGGTGTAAACTTGAAGTTCCAATTTGGAACTTCAAGTTTTTAATTAATTATTAACTAGCGAATTACAGGGTGAATAAGTTGTTGGAATTAGAATTGTTTATTCCTCTTCTTTCTTCGGAATCCTCGGCTCCCGGTTCCCCCTAAATTCTCTTGGTCCTCTTGAATCTCTTCCTCCGCGGAATTCTCCCCGTGGCTTTCTATCTCTGTCACCACCTTTGAATTCACCACCTTCTCTGCGCGGCTTGTATTCTCCCTCTCTGCGAGGTCTGGATTCACCATCCCGACGCGGTTTGAATTCACCTTCGCGGCGTGGCTTAAATTCTTTTTTTTCTCTGAATCTTGGAGTCTGTTCTCCTTCAGCCTCTTTCTTTTCTTCTCCCTCTTCCTGGCTCTTGAACTCTTTGTATTTTCCGTCAAAAATCTCATATTTGCGGAACTCACACTCCAACGGTCCATTGAACAAAGGAACTTTCTGACTTGCTTTCAAACCAATCTGATCGAAACACTCTTCCCGATAAGAAAGCACCCATGCTTCATTTCCTACAAACGCATGTTTCAGACGTTCACCGATCATCTGATAAAGTCCAAGCAAATCATTAGTGGAAATACGTTCACCGTATGGCGGGTTAGTGATGATAATCGACTTCTCCTGCGGCTGTTCAAACTGCTGGAACGGCTGCAACTTCAACACGATATCTTTCGATACACCGGCAGCTTTTATATTATGAGTCGCAATCTCATTAGCTTTCGGATTGTTATCGTATCCGTAAATCTTATGAGCAAATTCGCGCTCCTGACTGTCATCATTGTAAATCTCATCGAACATATCCGCATCGAAATCTACCCACTTTTCAAAAGCAAACCCTTTACGGAATACTCCCGGAGCGATATTCTTAGCAATCAGTGCCGCTTCAACAGGGATAGTACCCGAACCACACATCGGGTCGATCAAATCACACTCTCCTCGCCATCCGGTCATTAGAATCATGCCGGCAGCCAATACCTCATTTAACGGGGCTTCTACTGCTTCCTGGCGATAACCGCGACGGTGAAGTGATTCTCCGGACGAGTCCAAAGACAACGTACAGGTAGTCTGTGCAATATGAATATTCAGAAGTACATCCGGATTGTTGATACGTACCGACGGACGTTTTCCTGTTTTATCACGGAAATAATCCACAATCGCATCTTTCACCTTATACGAAACGAATTTCGAGTGGCGGAACTCATCGCTGAATACTACTGCATCGATAGCGAACGTCTTGTTCACATCGAGATATTCTTCCCATGGAATAGCCTGTATTTGATTATAAACCTCATCGGCATCTTTGGCTGTAAAGTTTTTAATTGGTTTCAGGATACGGATGGCGGTGCGAAGACAAAAATTCGCCTTATACATCATACGTTTATCTCCTGTGAATGAAACCATGCGGCGTCCTATTTGAATGTCGTTGGCTCCTAATGCTGTCAGTTCTTCTGCAAGTATCTCTTCCAGTCCCTGGAAAGTCTTGGCTATCATCTCGAATTGTTCGCTCATATAGATTCTTTTGATTTTATTTTTTTGCTTTAGTTTGTACGATTCTTGCTCCTGCAGGAACATTCTCCGTTACCCAGATATTACCGCCTACGGTTGCGTCACGTCCGATGGTGATTCTTCCCAAAATAGTAGCATTGGAATAAACAATCACATTGTCTTCCAGGATCGGATGGCGGGGGATTCCCTTGATTGGTTTTCCGTCGGCATCCAACGGGAAACTCTTGGCTCCCAGTGTGACGCCCTGATATAGCTTGACGTTATTTCCGATAATACTCGTGGCACCGATAACGACACCCGTACCATGGTCGATAGTGAAGTGAGTACCAATCTTTGCGGCCGGATGGATATCAATTCCCGTTTCGCTATGCGCCATCTCCGTGATGATGCGGGGAATCAAAGGAACTCCCAGTTCCAGCAGTTCATGCGCGATACGGTAATTGCTGATCGCTTTAATGGCCGGATAGCAGAAAATCACCTCCCCATAACTTTCGGCAGCCGGATCACCGTTATAGGCGGCTTCCACATCGGTTGCCAGTATTCTTCTCATGGCAGGTAGCTTACTGATGAATTTAGCAGCAAGACGTGCAGCCTCTTCCCGTTTCGAGTCGGAGCAGACGTTGCATTTTCCCTCTATGGAAGTGCTAAAACACAATCCGGCCAAGATTTGCTCACAAAGTAAGTCAAACAATTTTTCAATGTTGACGCCGATGTGATAATTAATTGTCCGGCTGTTAATAGTAGAATTTCCGTAGTATCCGGGGAAGAGAATGGAGCGTGAAAGCTCAATAATTTCATACAATACTTTAGCAGAGGGCAGTGGTTCGCCATCTTTGTGCTGATGAAACAGTCCTTTATAAGATTCGCTTTCCGATAGCTCATCGACTGCCTGTGTCAAAATGTGGGTGAAGTTCAGTGGACTCATTAGGTCAGTTACTCATATTTATATGGGCACAAAGGTATTAAAAAAAATAATAAAATTCGCTGGGATTCAGGATAAATAATGTATTTTTGTCACATTCAAAACATGACATGAATAAGGGGACTGATGAATCAGAAGACTGCTATGAAACTATTTGGACTGTTGGGGTTGTTGATGTTGTTGAGTTGCGGATATGCTGATAGACACCGCAATAACTCTTCGTGCGAACAGGTGTTGGTTGATTCTCTGGAGGTTCGTGTACAGGATTCTTTGTTTTCCAATGTGCATTATTCCCGCTCACAGGTGCTTGACGCACTGACACAGGCGCAAGATTCCCAGGTCTACTATCGTCTGCTTGCCCTTTATGGGAAAACATTCTTTGTCTCTTCCGATTTTGATTCTATACTCTATTACAACCGTCGGGTAAAGGAATTTTCCCGCAATGCTTCCCAATCTCTCCAATCTCCCCAATGGAATGATGTATTATCCGATGTTTATAATATCGAAGGCAACGTGTGGATGCAACTGAACCGCCCTGATTCTGCAATTACCGACTATAAGAAAGCCTACGAATATCGCCTGAAAGGAAAGAAACTGCACCTGCTCCCGGATATTTGTATCAATATTGCTGATGCCTATCTGCATCGCAGTGACTTGGCGCACACTGCTTCGTATTACCGGCGCGCCCTGTTTCTCTGTGATTCTTTGAACTTGTCCGAGCACACGAAATTTCCTGTCTACTACGGATTGGGGCAGACTTACATGGAACTGCGCGATTTCGATTTATCCAATCATTACTATGAATTGGCCGGGCAGTTCTTCGATGAAATGAACGTGAGCGAGCAATGGACCTATCTCAACAATCGCGGCAACCATTATTATTACCGGAAAAACTATCAGGAGGCTTTGAAATATATGCGCAGGGCCAATGCACTCGTATCTTCTTATCCGCAGATGGTGTTTGAACAGAACTTTATCAAAGTAAACCTGGGAGAATTGTACTTGCTGACTGACAAACTGGACTCCGCACAGATCTGCCTGGACGAAAGTTATCGTTTCTTCTCCGATATACAGCATAACTCGGCTGTTCATTACATTGAAACCCAGATGATTGAACTGGCATTGAAGAAAGGTAATATAGCCCAAGCGAAGACTATGATCGCCCGGACTGCTCCTGTGGGGCATCTTGACGCCAATATGTTGACTATACGCAATCAGTATCTGCAACATTATTTTGAGCATACCGGTGATTACCGCCGTGCCTATGAATACCTGAAACGTGATTGCCATCTGGACGATTCCATCCGGAGCGAACGGATACAGATGCGTGTTGCCGAATTGGATATGCGTTACCGGCAGGATACGATAGTACTTCGTAAGGAAATGAAGATTCAGCGGCAGGCGGCAGAGATGAGAGTGCTCAAGTTGAGCGTATCTATCTGGGTACTTGTCTGCGTGTTGCTTGTGGCAGGGGTAGTGATAGTTGTCTGGTATATGCGTAAAAAGAGGGAGTTTCTTCGCCAGCGTTTCTTCCAGCAAATCAACCGTGTCCGCATGGAGAATTTGAGAAGCCGGATTTCTCCTCATTTTACTTTTAATGTACTGGGACGTGAGATCAATCAGTTTAACGGCTCGGAAGAGGTGAAACATAATCTGATGGAACTGGTGAAATATCTCCGTCGTAGCCTCGAACTTACCGAGAAATTGAGCGTATCTTTGCAAGACGAACTGGATTTCGTCCGTACATACATCGAACTGGAACGTGGACGTGTCGGAGAAGATTTTGTCGCAACAATCACGGTGGAGGACGGTTTAGATGCAACCCGCATCATGATTCCATCTATGATTGTGCAAGTTCCGGTGGAGAATGCTATTAAACATGGACTGGCGGGAAAGGACGGAAAAAAGGAGCTAATGGTATATGTTTCCCGTGAAACAAATGGGATTCGCATAACGGTTACCGACAACGGACGCGGGTATCTCCCGCAGGTAGTTTCCGCCACACGGGGTACTGGTACAGGATTGAAAGTGTTGTATCAGACCATTCAATTACTGAATACAAAGAACAAGAGTGATAAAATACGTTTTAATATAACCAACAGAAGCGATGGACAAACCGGTACGGAAGTGTCGGTATATATCCCGTTTCGTTTTTCTTATGATTTATGATGGAGACAGAAGAAAAGTATAAGGTAGTCATCGTTGACGATGAACGTACAGCGATTGATGCTTTGCGCCGAGAGTTGGAGCCCTATCGTGAATTTGAAGTAAAAGGAATCGCAGGGAATGGTGCAAAAGGTAAAAAGATGATTATGGAGTTGCATCCGGACTTATTGTTTCTTGATGTGGAACTTCCGGATACGTTGGGACTCAATCTATTAAGTGAAATCAGGGAGGATATTTTGTGGGATATGAAGGTTGTGTTTTACACCTCTTATGACAAATACTTGCTTCAGGCGTTGCGTGAGTCGGCTTTCGACTTCCTGCTGAAGCCTTTTGAAGCAGAAGACCTGAAAGTAATTATGGACCGTTACCGGAAGGCTATGACCTCTACTTCGCTTCCTCTTTTGCCTTCTTTTGCTTCTTCTATCAGTGCATTGATGCCCCAGCAAGGCATGTTTATGATTAGTACAGTGACAGGCTTCAAACTCTTGCGACTGGAAGAAATCGGCTTTTTTGAATATCTGAAAGACAAACGTCAATGGCAGGTGGTCTTGTTTAATCAAACTTGTCTGAATTTGAAGCGAAATACAAAAGCAGAAGATATTATCAGTTATTCACAAGCTTTTGTACAGATTAGCCAATCTGCTATTGTAAATGTTAATTATCTGGCAATGATTGATGGTAAATGTTGTCAACTTTATCCGCCTTTTCACGATAAGAACGATCTGATTATTTCCCGAAGTTATCTAAAAGAATTGCAAGAGCGTTTCTTTGTTTTGTAGTGTAGACCTCATATTATGAAATACGCCACTTCTTCAGCAGAAGCGGCGTATCCTTTTTGTTAGAATATTAGAATGAGAGAGAGTTTATGTTACATATTTGTATTATCCATCGTAACGGTCATTTCGGGTACCAGTACGTAGGCTTGTTTTTTAGCGTTCCATTTATAATAATTCGTAGTAACGGTCTTGCCTTCATAAGTATAATTGATGCGTAGGTCTTTTTCCCATGCGTCCTTGCTATTGTTCCATTTCAAGGCTTCGCTTTCAATCATACGTTTGTTGTCATCGTACTTGTAGTTGTACTTCATGTAGTTGGCAAGTGTATTTCCGTCCATTTTGTAAACGGTTTGTCCCACTGTCATGCCATTCTCTTCGATTGGATTATAAATCAATTGATTATCGTAGCTACGTGCAGAAGTAGCAAGCGATACAACAAGAAGAGCTGCAGATAAAACGAACATTTTTAAAGATACTTTTGCTTTCATGGCTATTTAAGTTTTTGGGTTATACTTTCATTTGTCTACCAAATGCATTGGTTTTACGCTGCAAATCTACATATTAATTTGGTATTTATGCATTTTTGAAGATAAAAGATTGTCAAAATGTCAAGAATGGAGGTGGACGATAACTAGCTTTTTGCCAATATTGGTGACAAAAAAATATCCGGCAGTCAATCTGCCGGATATAGAATGAATCACTTCGTCGAAAAAGGAATCTTTTTTCTAGCTTTCTGGATACAGAGTTAAATAATGTTATTACCCATACTTGCTTCTATTTTGTAAGCGGAAGCCCCTGATAAGATGGAGTCTCCTTGTGCAATTAGTGTCTAAAAGATAGCAATTCCTTATTGAGGTGGCCTTTATTCACTTGATGGTTTAATGTGCCTCAAGCCAGTTTTTGCCCCATCCGCAATCTGCTTTCAAGGGGACGTGCATGCGGTATGCTTTCTCCATTTCTTCGATGACGATTTCTTCTACACGCTCTTTTTCATTGACAGGAACGCTGAAATTTAATTCGTCATGTACTTGCAGGATCATTTTGGCTTGTATTCCTTCGGCCTGGAACCGTTGATAGATACGTGCCATTGCTACTTTTATAATATCTGCCGCACTTCCCTGGATAGGGGCGTTGATGGCATTTCGTTCCGCATATCCGCGTACAACGGCATTCCGCGAATTGATGTCCGGTAAGAAGCGCTTCCGATGGAAGATTGTTTCCACATAGCCTTTTTCCTGGGCCACCTGAATGCTTTTATCCATATATGCTTTCACTCCCGGATAAGTTTCAAAGTAACCGTCGATTAACTCTTTGGCTTCTTTACGGTCTACATTCATTCGTTCGGCAAGACCAAATACGGATATGCCATAGATGATACCGAAATTGGCAGTCTTGGCTTTACGGCGCATGTCGGAACCTACGTCTTTCAGGTCGGTCTTATAAATTTTGGCAGCAGTGGCCGCATGAATATCGTGATTGCTAAGGAAAGCATCAATCATATTCTTATCCTCGCTAAGGTGTGCCATGATGCGCAATTCAATTTGCGAATAGTCGGCAGAGAAGAAGAGGCAGCCTTCATCGGGGATGAAAGCCTTGCGGATTTCTTTTCCATTCTCGTCGCGGATAGGGATATTTTGTAAGTTCGGATTGCTTGAACTAAGACGTCCCGTAGCGGTTACAGTCTGGTTGAAAGAGGTGTGCACCCTTCCTGTGCGTGGATTGATAAGCTGGGGGAGTGCGTCGATATACGTGCCCAATAGCTTTTTCAGTCCGCGATGTTCCAAAATCTTTTCTACTACCGGATGTTTGTGCCGGAGGCTTTCGAGCACTTCTTCTGAGGTGACGTACTGGCCGGTCTTAGTCTTTTTTGCCTTCTCTACGATTTTCAGTTTGTCAAACAGTACCTCACCGACTTGCTTGGGCGAAGCGATGTTGAAAGTCTCACCGGCTAATTCGTAAATCTCTTTTTCGATTTGCTCCATCTGGGCGGTGAAATGGGCGGACGATTGCTTCAATGCTTCCGTATCCAGCAATACTCCGTTTCGTTCTATATTAACTAATACGGGAACTAGTGGCATTTCTATATCATAGAACAAACGTTCTGCATCATTTTCTTTCAGTTCTTTCTCCAATACATTTTTCAGTTTCAGAGTTACGTCTGCATCTTCGCAGGCATATAGATATACATCTTTCGGGTCGAGATCGCGCATGTTCTTCTGATTCTTTCCTTTGGGACCTATCAGTTCGTCAATGTGGATAGTCTGGTAGTGTAGATAAATTTCCGCAAGATAATCCATGCCATGACGAAGTTCCGGTTGAAGAACATAATGAGCGATCATCGTATCGAAAAGCGGACCTTTTACTGTTGCGCCATAATTTTGAAGAACAATCATGTCGTACTTGATATTTTGTCCGACTTTTAATGAATTCTCATTTTCGAAGACCGGACGGAACTCATTTACGATTTTTAACGCTTCGTCTTGATCCGATGGTACGGGAACATAAAAAGCTTCATTTTCTGCAATCGAAAAGCTCATTCCGACTAATTCGGCATCCATTGGTTCAGTTCCGGTGGTTTCCGTATCTAACGAGAGAATTTTCGATGTAAGTAACTTTTGAATAATTTCCTGTCTTTTCTCCTCTGTATCAACGAGTTGGTAGTTGTAAGTGAGCGATTCTAACGTCTCTAGGTTCGATTTTTTTGCTTCACCCGGTTCATCGGGCGTGAAATTCGCAAATAAATCGCCTTGCATTCCGCCTCCTTCTTCGGGAAAAAGTGGAAGAGGAGAGGGGGTGTTTTTCCCAGTGGCAACTTTGCTTCCGATGGCAGAGGTTATTCCGTTTCCGGAAATATCTTTTTTGAGCACCCGGTCAATGAGTGTTCTAAATTCTAATTCCTCGAAAATGCTACGAAGTGAATTTTCGTCTGCTTCTTCGCGGACAAGAGCATCCATCTCAAGTTGGATAGGGACATCGATTTTAATGGTGGCGAGAAATTTCGAGAACGTAATCATTTCCCGATTGGTTTCCACTTTTGTTTTCAATGCTCCTTTCAGTTGGTCGGTATGTTCCAATAGGTTCTCGATGCTTCCGAATTCGGAGACCAGTTTTTGAGCAGTCTTTTCTCCTACTCCCGGACATCCGGGAATGTTATCTGAAGAGTCGCCCATCAGTCCGAGCATATCGATCACCTGTGCCGGAGACTGAATGTCAAACTTGGCTTTCACTTCCTCCACGCCCATCACTTCGAAACCTCCTGTGTGTTTAGGGCGATACATAAATACTTTGTCACTTACCAGCTGCCCGTAATCTTTGTCGGGAGTCATCATATAGGTAGTGATACCCTGGCGACCGGCTTCGGTAGCGAGTGTACCTATCACATCATCGGCTTCATAGCCTGCCACTTCCAGAATAGGGATGCGGTAGGCGCGTATAATATCCTTTATAATAGGTACGGAAAGACGGATTGCCTCCGGAGTTTCTTCGCGTTGTGCTTTATATTGTTCAAAAGCTTCGTGGCGGAAGGTGGGACCTGCGGGGTCGAAGGCTACTCCTATATGAGTGGGATTCTCTTTTTTCAGTACTTCTTCGAGGGTGTTCACAAAACCCAGTATGGCTGAAGTGTTGAATCCTTTGGAATTGATTCTTGGGTTCTTAATAAAGGCGTAATACGCCCGATATATCAATGCATAAGCGTCTAAAAGAAATAATTTATTACCTGAATCCATAGATTTAATTAATTTTTCATGGTAAAAGTACAAAAAAATACGGTATTAAGCGTTTTATTATTACTTTTGTGCTCAAATTGTGTAATAAATGGACAGTATCTCACTTATCAGAACTCCGATTGAAGCGGAACTGGGCGACTTCAAAGAACTTTTTGATAGTTCTCTCTCCAGTTCAAATGCATTGCTCGATAGCGTCGTATCTCACATACGGCAGAGGAATGGTAAGATGATGCG
>NZ_DAWCXD010000103.1:0-17956 GCF_052357945.1 Bacteroides sp.
TAAACTTACCGTCAATATCAGTGATAGTACCAAGGGTAGTGCCATTCACCAATATTGAAGCACCTACGACAGGTTGTCCATCTTCTTCAGAAGTAACCAAACCGGTAACTCTGGATGTCTGCGCTGTCATCAGACCTATACCTATAAAAAGGAAGGTCATTAAGAACATCAATTTTCTTTTCATAAATTCTCTCTTAAATTTAACCTATAAACAGATTTTTTGTCTCTAACAGGTTGCAAAGATAACACTAATTATGACAAACCGAAAAAAGTGTTACGTATTTAACTAAAAAGTATTATTTTGAAAGATTTCATCTAGTAAAAACCAATAAACTATAACCATAAATATTCAATTTAATATATTTTAAAATAGAATTTCTATCATAAAGATAGCATCTAAAAAGATATTTTCAAGATAAAAAGAACATTATTTCCTCCCAAATGGTATCTTTTTATCATTTTACATCTCCCAAAAGACTAAAGAACTATTAACAATGATGAAAACTGAAACGACCATGTACCAAGTTCTGCTAAAACTTTGCGCATTTCTTATGTAGGAATGATTTCGCAGGACGTTTCCATCAAACCGGGAGTAATAAAAGTCGTATTAAAAAGTGACGCGAAAGCACTAGATGAGGTTGTAGTGACAGCCATGGGTATCTCGCGTGAAAAGAAAGCACTGGGTTACGCCGTTCAGGACGTAAAATCAGATCAGCTGACGCAAGCTGCCAACTCCAATCTGGCAGGAGCGCTGCAAGGTAAAGTATCCGGTTTGGACGTTAAGCCTTCAAGTGGTATGCCAGGAGCTTCTTCACAGATCACCATCCGTGGTGCACGTTCCTTCTCGGGTGACAACACTCCGCTTTACGTTATCGACGGAATGCCGGTAACCAGTACGCCGGACGTTAGTACAGACATACAGAACAATGGTAGTGTGAGCGGAGCCGACTTCGCCAACCGTGCGGTAGATATCGACCCTAATGATATTGAAAGTATCAACATTTTGAAAGGACAGGCTGCTTCTGCACTTTATGGTATCCGTGCTTCCAATGGTGTGATTATCATCACAACCAAGAGTGGTAAAGGATTGGAAAAAGGCAAACCGCAGGTTAGCTTCTCTTCTAATGTCAGCTTCGATGTAGTCGGTCGTCTGCCGGAGTTCCAGAAAACATACGCACAAGGTTCGGGTGGAAAATTCAGTGCCACATCGGGACCCTCCTGGGGACCCAAGATTTCCGAACTTCCCAACGATGCAACATACGGTGGTAACACGGACAACAAATACACTCAACAGTATGGTAAGCAACAAGGAAAATATTATGTTCCCCAACGTGCGTCAGCCGGCCTTGATCCATGGGTCACTCCACAGGCGTATGACAATGCTAAAGAATTCTTCGACACAGGAATCACTTGGAGCAACTCACTGAATGTTGCACAGATGCTCGAAAAAAGCTCCTACTCTATCTCATTGGGAAATACACATCAGGACGGTATTATCTCAAGCACTGGTATGGACAGATATAATGTAAAGGTTAGCGCCGACACCAAACTGACTAACAACTGGAGTTCCGGATTTACAGCTAACTATATCACTACTTCTATCGACAAGGCAGTGACTTCCGGTAACGGTCTGTTGAGAACGGTTTACGCAGCTCCTCCCAGCTATGATCTTGCAGGGATTCCAAGTCACGTAGACGGTAACCAGTACACACAGAATTCTTTCCGTGGTAGCTTTGACAACGCTTATTGGGCAATGGACAACAACAAATTCACAGAAGATACCAACCGTTTCTTCGGAAATGTATACGCAAGCTATCAGACTGATTTCGGTACAACTAACCACAAGTTGAACGCAAAATACATGGTCGGCGTGGATGCTTACACCACTCACTATGTAGACAGCTACGGATACGGTAGTAACACGGGTGGCGGTCGCGGACAAATCGAAAACTACGGTTGGACGAACGCTACATACAACTCTTTGCTGACCATCAACTACGACTGGCACATCAATGAGGACTGGGGACTGAACGCCGTATTGGGTAATGAAATTATCCAAAGCAACAGAAAGAAGTATTATGAATATGGTACGAACTACAACTTCCCGGGATGGAACCACATCAACAACGCCACTACTCAACAGACAGAGGAAGAGACGTGGAAAAACCGCACAGTGGGATTCTTCGGTAACGTATCGGCTTCTTACAAAAATATGCTTTATCTGACCCTCACCGGACGTCAGGACTACGTATCTAATATGCCACGCAACAACCGCTCGTTCTTCTATCCTTCTATTTCAGCAGGTTTTATCCTGACGGAACTGGATGCATTGAAAAACAATGTTGTTAATCACGCTAAATTGAGAGTATCTTATGCGGAAGTAGGACAAGCAGGAGATTTCCTCGAAAACTACTACTCAACTCCGACATACGGAGGTGGTTTCTATATGCTGACTCCAATCATGTATCCGATGAAAGGTACTACCGCCTATACTCCGTACTACACGATTTTTGACCCGAAACTGAAACCACAGAACACACGTTCGTACGAAGTGGGTGCTGATGTGAACTTCCTCGATAACTTAATCACATTCAGTTATACGTACTCACGCCAGAATGTGAAAGACCAGATTTTTGAAGTGCCTTTGGCTTCTTCTACCGGTGCCAGCAAACTGCTCACCAACGGTGGTAAGATTCATACCAACACGCACGAATTCACTCTTGGCTTCAACCCCATCCGGACGAAGAATATCAACTGGGATTTTGCATTCAACTGGACGAAGATCGACAACTACGTAGATGAACTGGCACCGGGTGTAGAAAATATCTCTCTGGGTGGTTATGTTACTCCACAGGTACGCGCTTCAGCAGGTGAAAAATTCCCTGTAATCTATGGTGTAGGTTACAAGAGAGATGAAAACGGCAATCGTCTGGTAGACGAAAACGGTCTTCCTATCGCTGGTGAAGCACAGGTAATCGGTAAAGTTTCTCCGGACTTCCTGATGGGGTTCAACACCACATTACGCTTATGGAAGTGTACAATCAGCGCAGTACTCGACTGGAAACAGGGTGGTCAGATGTACAGTAGAACAACCGGACTCGCAGACTACTACGGTGTCAGCAAGAGAACGGAAAACCGCGAAGGTACCATCATCTTCGACGGATACAAAACCGATGGAACTAAAAATGATATCGCCATCACTGGTGCAAACGCACAACAAGTATATTACAGCCGTCTGAACGATATTGACGAATCTTCAGTATATGACAACTCTTTCATCAAACTGCGTGAAGTGGCTGTCAACTACAAAATTCTTCAAAAACGTTCAATGGAACTTTCTGTAAACGCATTTGCCAGAAATATCCTAATCTGGGCTCAATTGCCTGACCTCGATCCGGAAGCCAGTCAGGGTAACAACAACATGGCAGGAGCATTTGAAGATTATTCAATGCCGCAAACAGCTAGTTTCGGCTTTGGTTTCAACATTAAATTTTAATCTGCAAGACAATGAAAAAATATAAATCAATAGGAAAATTGCTGGCAGTTTCTTTCTTGACTGCTGCCATTGCTTCTGCTTGTACGGAAGATGCAATGGATAAAATCAATGAAAACCCTAACAATCCGCTGGATGCGCCCGCTAAGTTTTTGATTACAGACTTAGGTGTAAACACTGGATTCAGCACTGTGGGAGGGGATTTTTCACTCTATTCCTCTGTTTACATAGAACATGAAACGGGTATATCAAACCAGCTTTACCGTGCGGAAGTACGTAGCGGAGAGCCTACAACGGCTACTACTTACAATAACGCATGGATCAACGTCTACGCAAATATCAAGAACGCTAAAATCGTTATCAAGAAGTGCGAAGAAGATCCCTCGGAAAAAGGAAATGTAGTGACGGAAGCAATTGCTAAAATCTTGCTCGCCTACAACGGAGCTGTGGCAGCCGATGTATTTGGAAATACACCATACAGCCAGACTGGTATCCTTAATCCGGACGGCACACCAATGTATATGCAGCCTAAAATAGATACGCAGGAAAGCATTTACCAGGAAGTGATGCAGAATCTGGATGATGCTATCACTCTACTGAATAACGGTACTGCCAAAGATACAGGCTTGTCCGGTGCAGTCGGTTCTAAAGACTTGATCTATGGTTCAAACACCAATACACAAGCAAGTATGTGGCTCAAAACGGCCTATGCATTAAAAGCACGCTATACAATGCGTTTGCTCAATAAAAGTGCCAACAAGACAACAGACCTTCAGAATATTCTCACTTATGTGAGCAAATCATTTGCTAATGCAAGTGAAGAATGTAAACTGGCTATTTATGATGCTGACTCACAACTAAATCCGCTTTGGGCATTTAGCTACAGCCGTAACAGTTTGGCAGCTAGTGCAAGCCTGATTGAAAAATTTGTTGAACGCAATGACCCTAGAGCACCGCAAGCGTTTCTGGAACCTGACCCCAGCGGAGACTTCCCTGCTGGTTATGCAAGTGGTACGCAAGCTACAGACATCGCAGGTATCAAAGCGGCTCCTAACGGAACCCCGCAAGAGTTGCAGAACAATTATGGTATGTCAATGATATCATGGGCAATGTCGGCTCCGACTCTTTTAATCAGTTATCATGAAGTGAAATTCCTCGAAGCAGAAGCATTATGCCGCTTGGGAGGCAGACTGGATGAAGCTAAGAGTGCTTTAAAAGCTGCAATCACTGCCGGATTCGAGAATCTGGAAAACTCAATTATAGATGCCGCTGACACTTGGGTAGCTGATGGCGACAGTGATTTGGGTGCAGATGTAGCAGAAACCTATTTCACGGATGAAGTAGAACCGTTATTCGATGCCAACCCTCTGCAAGAGACAATGATACAGAAGTATCTCGCCTTCTTCGGTGCATCCGGCGAATCACTGGAAGCCTATAACGACTACCGTCGTTTGAAAGGTGCAGGAGAAAACTTCATTGTACTGAAGAACCCGCTGAACAACAATAAGTTCCCATTGCGCTTCGGTTATGGAGCAGACGACGTATTGGCAAATCCTGAAGTGAAAGCTGCTTTCGGTGATGGCCAGTATGTATATAGCGAAGCTGTCTGGTGGGCCAGCGGAAACAAATAATGAACTTAAAATCTCTCAAAGGAGAGACTTTACATAGAGTCGTTTCTGTACTCTAACAAATTAACAGAGGCGAACAAAAATAGGCCAACCGTGAGGTTCGCCTATTTTATTTTATCCAATTTCATCAGATGAATGCTCAAATAATAATAGAGAAAAAGGAATATTCAACGGCATCTTTTACATACCATTTTTCTACCCAATCATACTCTTTTTCTACGCTATTCCGTATTTAACGTTTAAGCACCTTTTTAAATAAATTAAAAAAATTCCCGTACGAATCAATTTCACCACTGCAAATCGGGTAGATATTTGCTTAAAGTAGTGCGGAGAATACTCAAAGTAATAGGTTTCACCAACACTTCAGTTGCTCCTGCATTCATTGCGTTTTCCTTATCCGAGCTGAAAGCATAAGCTGTCTGCATGATAATAGGAATTTCGGTATTAGACTCACGAATTATCTTCGTTGCCTCCAACCCGTTCATCACCGGCATCTTGATATCCATCAGCATTGCTTTGGTTCTTTCCTGATGCTGTTGAAACAACTCCACCATTTCCTGGCCATTTTTAGCCCACTCGATATCACACTTTTTGCCTATGATAGCCTTGATTAATTTAAAGTTGCTGTCATCATCTTCAGCTACTAAAATTAAGGGTCTGAATTCATTCATTTGTTCGCTTTCCATATCGCTTATATATTGTTTTTTTATCTGTTTTTGGGGATCAATTTCCCTTTTCAGCCCGCAAGTTATAAAAAAGATTCATATATTTCGCTATCTTTGCGCCTCAATTTAAAAGAATAGTATGATTTCTGTTGACGGACTAGCCGTAGAGTTTGGCGGCACTGCTTTATTTAGTGATATTTCTTTCGTAATTAATGAAAAAGACCGCATCGCACTGATGGGTAAAAATGGGGCGGGAAAAAGTACGCTGCTGAAAATTTTGGCAGGCGCACGACAACCGACACGTGGAAAAGTTTCCGCGCCCAAAGATTGCGTAGTAGCCTATCTGCCTCAACATCTGATGACGGAAGACGGAAGAACAGTGTTTGACGAAACAGCACAGGCTTTTTCACATCTGCATGAAATGGAAGCGCAGATTGAAAAACTGAACAAAGAGCTCGAGACACGGACGGACTACGAGAGCGACAGTTACATGGCGCTGATTGAAGAAGTGTCTGCCTTGAGCGAGAAGTTTTATTCGATTGACGCCACTAATTATGAAGAGGATGTGGAAAAGGCATTGCTCGGATTAGGATTCACCCGGAGCGATTTTCAACGCCAGACGAGTGATTTCAGCGGTGGATGGCGGATGCGCATCGAGCTTGCCAAATTACTGTTGCAGAAACCGGACGTACTCTTGCTCGATGAGCCGACGAATCATCTGGATATTGAATCTATTCAATGGTTGGAAGATTTCCTTATTAATAACGGGAAAGCAGTTATCGTAATCAGCCACGACCGCAAATTCGTGGATAATATTACAACACGCACCATCGAAGTGACGATGGGACGTATTTATGATTATAAGGTGAATTATTCCCAATATCTGCAACTGCGTAAGGATCGCCGCGAACAGCAGCAGAAGGCATACGACGAGCAGCAGAAGTTTATTGCTGAAACGAAGGAGTTCATCGAACGATTCAAAGGAACATATTCAAAGACGTTGCAGGTACAGAGTCGCGTCAAAATGCTGGAAAAGCTGGAATTGCTCGAAGTCGATGAGGAGGATACTTCTGCATTGCGACTGAAATTCCCGCCTTCCCCCCGTTCGGGCAGTTATCCGGTTATCATGGAGGGTGTTGGAAAGGCATACGGAGAGAAAGTGGTGTTCCGCAACGCCAATCTGACGATTGAACGTGGTGATAAAGTAGCTTTTGTCGGTAAAAACGGTGAAGGTAAATCTACACTCGTGAAATGTATCATGAAGGAAATCGAACATGACGGTACACTGACTCTAGGACATAATGTACAAATCGGATATTTCGCTCAAAATCAGGCTTCGTTGATGGATGAAAACCTGACGGTTTTCCAAACGATTGACGATGTAGCCAAGGGGGATATCCGGAACAAGATTCGTGATTTACTGGGTGCCTTCATGTTTGGTGGTCCCGAGGAATCGATGAAGAAGGTGAAAGTACTTTCGGGTGGGGAGCGTACCCGCCTTGCCATGATTAAATTGCTGTTGGAACCTGTCAACCTCCTGATCCTGGATGAGCCGACGAATCATCTGGACATGAAAACGAAAGATATCCTGAAACAGGCATTGCTGGATTTTGACGGCACACTGATTGTTGTTTCACACGACCGTGACTTCCTCGACGGACTAGTGACCAAGGTATATGAGTTCGGTAATCAAAAGGTGACGGAACATCTTTGCGGCATCTACGAGTTCCTCGAAAAGAAAAAAATGGATTCGTTGCAAGAACTGGAAAAGAAATAATAAATAATAAAAAGAGGGTATCGGCTGCAGGCGGAATAAAAGTATTTGTATATTTGCACTTTAAAGCTCTGAAAAAGCTGATAACCTCTAAAAGAAAGGATGAAAGGGAAGAAACGAATAATAGTAACTCTGCTGTTTTTAATCAACATCATAATGTTGGTGGCAGCCGTTATTCCCCATCACCATCACCCCAACGGAATGATTTGCATGAAGCAGGACTTGCCCGTAGAACAGCAATGTCCCACGCATCATCATCACCCGGGAAACGATTCATGTTGCAGCAGCGAATGTATGACTCGTTTCTACTCTCCCACTCCATCCGTACATACGGATAGCGGACCGGATTATGTATTCATCGCTACCCTATTCACGGATGTAATCATCGAACATCTATTACGGCCACAAGAGAGACGGATTAAGAACTATTACGTCTACCGAGACTCTCTGCATGGCACGGATATACACCGTGCCACTCCTCTTCGTGCCCCTCCCTACTCTGTTTTTGCGTAAAAGCGTAAATGCAAATCAGTTACATTTGCGTTACCTTATCTTTGTAGCGTAAAAAGCAGTAAAATTTAGTAGGAAAATATCATTATGAAAAAACTTATTTTCGTAGGAATCCTAGGCTTATTCGTGCTGGGTTCCTGTAATAATAGTACCGTCACACACACACACAATGAACACGATCATGCCACGGAAGGACATAATCACGAGGCAGAGGGTTCCAATCATTTTCATGAAGGCGAATGTAGCGGAGAACACAACCATGAAGCGGCCGATGGACATAACGAGTCTGCCGAAGCGCACAGTGATGAAATCATCCTTCCGAAGACAAAAGCTGAAGCAGCCGGTGTCAAGGTAAGCGTTATCGAACCTGCACCTTTCCAGCAAGTGATTAAAACCAGTGGACAGGTGCTGGCTGCCCAAGGTGATGAATCGGTTGCCGTAGCTACAGTGGCCGGCGTTGTATCTTTCCGTGGAAAAGTAACGGAAGGAATGAGCGTCGGCAGCGGCACGCCGCTAATCACGATTTCTTCAAAGAATATCGCCGACGGTGATCCGGTACAACGTGCCCGCATTGCCTACGAGGTATCTAAGAAGGAGTACGAACGTATGAAAGAGCTTGTTAAAAACAAGATTGTATCTGACAAGGATTTTGCACAAGCAGAGCAAAGTTATGAAAATGCCCGCCTTAGTTACGAAGCCCTTTCCAAGAATCATTCGGCTATCGGCCAAAGTATTACAGCTCCTATTGCAGGATATGTGAAAAGCATTCTTGTGAAAGAAGGTGACTACGTGACCATCGGGCAACCGCTGGTGAGCGTGACGCAGAATCGTCGTCTTTTCCTCCGTGCCGAAGTGTCGGAAAAGTATTATCCATACCTCCGTACAATCAGTTCCGCCAATTTCCAGACTCCTTATAATAATCAGGTGTACGAGCTGAAAGCATTGAACGGCAAACTTCTCTCTTTTGGAAAAGCTGCCGGAGACAACTCTTTTTATGTGCCTGTCACTTTTGAGTTCGACAATAAAGGGGAAGTGATCCCCGGATCATTCGTAGAGGTGTTCTTGCTTTCTTCAACGATGGAAAACGTTCTTTCTCTCCCACGCACGGCACTGACAGAGGAACAAGGCATCTTCTTTATCTATCTGCAACTGGACGAAGAGGGTTATAAAAAACAGGAAGTAACGATAGGAGCCGACAACGGTAAAAGTGTTCAGATCCTGACCGGAGTGAAGGCTGGCGACCGTGTAGTGACCGAAGGTGCTTATCAGGTTCGACTGGCAAGCGCAAGCAATGCCATCCCGGCACATAGTCACGAACATTAAAGCGGCGAGGTGCCGCAGCCGGATTTTCTTGCGGCGCATCTATCAAGTTATTTATAACTCTCAATTAATGAAATATCATGCTTAATAAAATTATACATTACTCCCTACACAACCGGTTGGTTGTAGTCTGCGCGGCCATCCTCCTGCTAATTGCGGGAACGTATACCGCCATGCATACGGAAGTAGACGTATTCCCCGACCTGAACGCACCTACGGTAGTCATCATGACAGAGGCCAACGGTATGGCTGCGGAAGAGGTTGAACAGCTCGTCACTTTTCCTGTTGAAACTGCCGTAAACGGAGCTACGGGTGTACGTCGTGTCCGCTCTTCTTCTACCAACGGATTTTCCGTTGTCTGGGTAGAATTTGATTGGGGAACCGATATTTATCTCGCTCGCCAGATTGTTAGCGAGAAGTTAGCGGTGGTGAGTGAATCACTGCCGGTCAACGTTGGTAAACCGACACTCGGCCCACAATCTTCCATCTTGGGCGAAATGCTCATCGTCGGCCTGACTGCCGACTCCACTTCGATGCTCGATCTTCGTACGATTGCGGACTGGACTATCCGTCCCCGTCTATTGTCTACCGGAGGAGTGGCACAGGTTGCCGTACTCGGAGGAGATATCAAAGAATATCAGATTCAGCTGGATCCCGAACGGATGCGTCATTACGGCATTTCAATGGGAGAAGTGATGGCTGTGACACAGGATATGAACCTGAACGCAAATGGAGGTGTGCTCTACGAATTTGGCAATGAATATATTGTACGCGGTGTACTTTCAACTTCCAAAACAGAACAACTTGGCAAAGCGGTAGTAAAGACAGTGAACAACTTCCCTGTCACGCTGGAAGATATTGCGGACGTAACCATCGGACCGAAAGCCCCGAAACTGGGAACTGCTTCAGAGCGTGGAAAATCTGCCGTACTGATGACTATTACCAAACAGCCGGCTACCAGTACGCTGGAACTGACGGATAAACTGGAAGCATCTTTGAAAGACCTTCAAAAGAACCTGCCACCGGACGTAAAAGTTTCAACGGACATATTCCGTCAAAGCCGCTTTATCGAAAGTTCCATCGGCAATGTGAAGAAATCACTCTTTGAAGGAGGTATTTTTGTAGTAATCGTACTCTTCCTGTTCCTGGCAAATGTGCGCACTACATTGATTTCATTGGTAACGCTGCCTCTTTCCCTGCTTGTTTCGATTCTGACACTACACTACATGGGACTGACAATCAACACCATGAGTCTAGGAGGTATGGCGATAGCCATCGGCTCATTGGTAGACGACGCCATCGTCGATGTGGAAAACGTGTATAAACGACTACGGGAGAACCGTCAGAAAGCAGAAGCGGAAAGGTTAAGTACACTCGAGGTGGTATTCAATGCTTCGAAAGAGGTGCGGATGCCTATACTTAATTCGACACTGATTATCGTTGTCAGCTTTGTTCCGTTGTTCTTCCTTAGCGGAATGGAAGGCAGAATGTTGGTTCCGCTGGGCGTTGCCTTTATCGTGGCATTATTCGCGTCGACAGTAGTTGCTCTGACGCTGACTCCGGTGCTCTGTTCTTATCTATTAGGAAGCAATAAGACAAACAAGGAACTGAAAGAGGCTCCCCTTGCCCGTTGGATGAAAGGAGTTTACGAAAAGGCACTGACTTGGGTGCTGGCACACAAACGAGTGACACTTGGAAGTACAATCGCACTCTTTGTAGTTGCGCTCGGAGTATTCTTTACCCTCGGACGCAGCTTCCTTCCTTCCTTTAATGAAGGTTCGTTCACCATCAATATCAGTTCTCTACCGGGTATTTCACTGGAAGAAAGCAATAAAATGGGACAGCGGGCAGAAGAATTATTGATGACGATTCCCGAAATACAAACCGTAGCCCGGAAAACGGGACGTGCCGAACTGGACGAGCACGCGTTAGGGGTAAACGTTTCTGAAATAGAAGCTCCGTTTGAACTGAAAGATCGTTCGCGCAGTGAACTGGTAGCGGATGTACGTGAAAAATTGGGTACTATCACCGGGGCAAATATAGAAATCGGACAACCAATCAGCCACCGTATCGACGCTATGTTATCGGGTACGAAAGCGAATATCGCTATCAAGCTGTTCGGAGACGATCTGAATAAGATGTTCTCACTCGGTAATCAAATTAAAGGAGCTATCAGTGATATTCCCGGCGTTGCCGACCTGAACGTGGAACAACAGATTGAGCGTCCGCAGCTGAAAATACAGCCTAAACGGGAAATGCTGGCTAAGTTCGGTATTACTCTGCCGGAGTTCTCGGAATATGTGAACGTAGCTTTGGCTGGAAAAGTGATCTCGCAGGTTTATGAGCAAGGCAAGAGTTTCGATCTGATCGTGAAAGTGAAGGATGATGCCCGGGATGAAATAGAAAAAATCCGCAACTTGATGGTAGACACGAATGACGGCCGCAAAGTTCCTTTGAGCTATGTAGCAGAAGTGGTATCGGCCATGGGACCAAATACGATCAACCGTGAGAATGTAAAACGTAAAATTGTGATTTCTGCTAATGTGGCCGACCGCGATTTGCGTAGTGTTGTCAATGATATTCAGAAACGCATCGACACATCGGTGCAACTGCCCGAAGGTTATCACATCGAATATGGCGGACAGTTTGAAAGTGAGCAGGCTGCCAGCCGGACACTGGCGCTGACTTCATTTATCAGCATCGTAGTAATCTTCTTATTATTGTATAATGAGTTCCGCAGCGTGAAAGAGTCGGGCGTCATCTTGCTGAATCTTCCGCTGGCACTGATCGGTGGTGTATTTGCTTTGGTGATTACAACAGGAGAAGTCAGTATTCCGGCTATCATCGGTTTCATTTCCTTGTTCGGTATTGCAACGCGTAACGGTATGTTGCTCATCAGCCACTACAATCATCTGCAAAAGGAAGAAGGTTTGAATGTGTATGATAGTGTGATCCGAGGTTCTCTCGACCGTCTGAATCCGATTTTGATGACGGCATTGTCTTCTGCACTGGCACTGATTCCATTGGCACTCGGCGGCGACTTGCCGGGTAACGAAATTCAAAGTCCGATGGCAAAAGTGATTTTAGGAGGATTATTAACGTCTACTTTTCTGAACGGTTTTATCGTTCCGATTGTTTATCTGATGATGCATCGGAAAAAGGCCCAGGAAAGCCTGTAGCGGGTGATGTTTTTCCTCGGTGAGGAAAACATCGTTCCCCGGTGAGGAACCAAGTGTTTCTCGGTGAGAAACGGGTCGTTCCTCGGTGCCAAACAAATAGATGCCTTATCATAAAGTATCTATCAACAATAGCTTGTAATAAATAAAGAAATTAGAAATGAAACAAATCATGACCATAAGCGCTGCACTTCTTTTCTTAACCATAGGCGAAGTGCAAGCCCAAAACGGAATTGAACAGGTATTGAAGAATATCGAAACGAACAATAAGGAGTTGCAGGCAAACGAGCAACTGATTACTTCGCAGAAGCTGGAAGCTAAAACGGATAATAACCTGCCTGATCCTACTCTTTCTTACGCACATCTATGGGGAGCGAAAGATAAAAGCGAAACAATCGGCGAACTGGTCGTTTCACAAAGCTTTGATTTCCCCAGCTTATATGCTACACGCAACAAGTTGAACCGTCTGAAAGCCGGAGCTTTTGACAGTCAATCGGATGTTTTCCGTCAAGAGAAGCTGTTACAGGCGAAAGAACTTTGCCTGGATATTATCATGCTTCGTCAGCAAAAGCATATTCTGGAAGAACGCCTCCGCAATGCGGAAGAACTTGCAAAGATGTATGCCAAGCGTCTTCAAACAGGAGATGCAAATGCTCTCGAAACCAACAAAATCAACTTGGAACTGTTGAATGTCAGAACAGAAGCGTCTCTGAACGAAACAGCACTCCGCAACAAACAGCAGGAGTTGAATACGCTGAATGGTAATATTCCGGTAGTTTTCGAGGAAAACCAATATCCGGCTATACCTTTCCCAAGCGATTATCAAATATTGAAGTCGGAAGTCATGGCAACGGACCGTACTCTTATGGCACTCGGAAACGAGAGTCTTGTTGCCCGTAAACAGATTGCTGTTAATAAATCCCAATGGCTACCGAAACTGGAACTCGGCTACCGTCGGAATACAGAAACAGGCGTACCTTTCAACGGTGTAGTGGTAGGTTTCTCTTTCCCGCTTTTTGAGAATCGGAATAAGGTAAAAATCGCTAAAGCACAGGCTCTTAACATTGACTTACAAAAGGATAATGCTACCCTGCAAGTAGAGTCCGAATTGGCACAGCTTTACCGGGAAGCGAAAACACTGCACGCTTCGATGGAAGAATACAGCAAGACTTTCCAGTCGCAACAAGATCTGTCACTGCTGAAACAAGCTCTGACAGGTGGACAAATTAGTATGATTGAATATTTCGTTGAAGTTTCTGTCATCTACCAAAGCCATCAGAATTATCTGCAACTGGAAAATCAGTACCAGAAAGCAATGGCACGGATTTACAAGAGCAAGCTGTAAATAGTACATAAAATCCTTTAGACATGGATTACGCTGAACATACTAATTTCTATTTTAAGTGATGTAAGTATGTTTATATAATAATTTCAGGCACGGATTACACAGATTTCACGTTTTTCAGCAATATGATTACCATAAAGCAACAGCGTAATCCGTGTAATCCGTGCCTAAATATATCTCCCCTCTCCCTCTCATTTTCTTCAAGTTCCAACTAAATATTTCAAAATAATATGTTACATTTGCAACGAACATAAAATACAGATTATGAGACCTAAACAATTCTATCTATTCATGTTATGTTGCATCCTTACACTATTCAGTGGATGTAAAGAGGATGAAGAAAATCCACTTCGTTTTTACAACAGTGAATATGAAGTGCCCATGGGTGGCAGACGTTACCTTGGACTGGAAAGCGGAAATGGTGATTACTCACTTGAAGTTAAAGACACACGCATCGCAAGCGCAGGAACCGAAACCGGCTGGACCGGAGTACCTGCCGGACGTATGATTTATGTTACCGGTATTCTCACCGGGCAAACTTATCTGACAGTAACGGACAACGCCACACAAGAAACCTGCACCCTGCCAATCAAGGTTGTCGACAATTACGAAGATATAAAGTTGCTCCGCAGCTACTTGTCTAACTTACCCAACGGAGACGCAAATCTTCTGCCCGGCATTTCCGACATTTTTCTAATCAACAATCACGCACGGGATGCTTATTTTTTCAAACAGGGAGAACAAACAGCTTTTTCATCCGGGCTTACCCTAATAACTCAAGGAAGTTACAAACTGGAAAAAGAAGAAGGAAATAATGAGAAAGCTATACTGACTCTCACCTTTTCGGAAGATGCGGCAACACCTGTTTCCGATCATAAATTCATCTTGTGGGGAAACGCATACGCATTTCACCGCTTGGATAAAAGCTTGAATCTGAATTGGAATACTCCACCCATTGGAGAAACGCGGACATCACCTGCACCACCTCCTTCCTACACGCTGGAAGAAATCGCTGAAGGTGAACCAGGCACAGGCAAACAAATTAGTTTTACCCTTTCCGAACAGGAAATACCTGCCGGAATACTGCCTTAATCAGCAGTGTCTTCTTTAATCAACTGTACTTTCCGATAATATGCGTATATTTTCCGGCAAGTATCCGCTACGGATACGCCATTCTTGCGGATAGAGATTATTGGCACGATTGCCGATATTCTTCACAAATCCGAGAGGAATATGCTGGTACGTAAGCAAAACATATCCACGAGGGGCTGTTACCGGCAAGGTAATGGCCTCTTTTCGTAAATAAGTGATAGCCTGTTTATAACTTATTTCTTCCGTAGCGAAAGCTTCCCGGCATAAAAGTGAACTACACATCGCCAATGCATGGTCAGGTATCAAATCCTTTCCTTTCACTTCTCCTATCTCAACCCCTGCCGATACGATTTTCAGGCATTGTTTCATCGCTATTAATTCATCAGCATAATGCTTTGAAAAAGCCCGGATACTTGTTCCTTCTGCCGACAATATATACTTGCCCGAATTTTCATCATTCAGCCAGCTTTTTGCAATATTCAGCTGTTCTTTCGAAACAGGAGAAGATGTTGCTCCTCCTTTCTTATCTTTCTTTTTAGAAGTCTTCTCCTTCGAGAAAGAAGATACCGGAATCTCGTCTCCTGTCTCCGGCTTCCGAAAAGCTGCCAGGAAAAAGCCTTCGCCTTTCGTCTTATGAGGGAAAAAATGATAGACAGGAATAGAAGATTTAGAACCATCACAATTATCCGGTAAAAGATCTCCTGTTATATTCCAGTTTTCCTGTACCTGCACAGTTAACGGTTCGGCTCCATACTCTTGTTGAATCCAACGTGCATTCTCTTCGTCCTCTTTTGTATTAAATGTACACGTACTATATATAAGAATTCCCCCAGGCTTCAACGTATCCCAAATATCTTCAATAATCCGCCGTTGCCGCTGCCAACAGATTTCTACATTCTCGGGACTCCACTCTTCTACAGCGACAGGGTCTTTACGAAACATACCTTCACCGGAGCAAGGGACATCTGTAAGAATCACGTCAAAGAAAGACGGCAAAGCCGCAAAATCTGCCGGATCATTATTGGTTACTACTACATCCGGATGTCCCCACTTCATTAAATTCTCCGCAAGAATCTGCGAACGATTTCGGATGACTTCATTAGCCACCAGTAAACTCCCTTCAGGAAGCACACTACGGGCATGAGTAGACTTTCCACCGGGAGCCGCACAAAGATCCAGCATCTTTACCGGTCCGGTGACATACTGCCGGAGCACCTGTTCCACAAACATAGAAGAAGCCTCCTGAACATAATAACAACCTGCATGAAACAATGGATCAAACGTGAAAGTGAGACGCTCATCCAAGTAAAATCCTTCGGAAGACCAAGGGACTTGATTAAATTCAAAATTGAAAGCTGAAAGTTGAAAATCAGTAATACAGCCTGCTTGCGGTACAATTCTGCATTTTCCATTTTCAATTTTTAATTTCCCATCATTCAACCGGATGCTGACAGGTGGTTCTTGTTGGATGGCAACAGCTAATTTGTCGTATTCTTCATCGCCCAGCAGGGAACGGGTATAGTCTATAAAAGAAGCGGGTAATTCCATTTTTCGTTATTAATTTCCGCAAATATCAAAAATATTTCGTCTCTTTGCAACTTTCTATGATATTAACTACGTCTAACAGACAAAGAAATAAATAAAAAAACTATTGATATGAAAAATTTTCTATTAGCATTGATGGTTGTACTGACCACTTGCACACTGGCTATTGCCCAAGACCAAACTACTGTTGTCCGCGATTCCGTCGGAAAAGTAAAGGTAACTGTGACCAAAGACAATAAAGCAAAAACAAACAATACTGCTGTCACAGTCATCGGTGTAGATACAGCGGACACTGATTCCACAGAAGTAGATGCAAACTCAAGTAATGTCAGTACTGGTCATGGTAAGGCCAGTTTTACATTCGAATCGGATGACGACGATTTCCCATTCCACGGCTTTGGTATCAACGGAGGAATTCTCGTAGCAATCATATCAATCATTGCCGTTTTCGGATTTCCGGTATTCATTCTGTTTGTAATCTTCTTCTTCCGTTATAAAAATCGGAAAGCACGCTATCGTCTTGCCGAACAGGCACTCGCTGCAGGTCAGCCATTGCCAGCAGAATTTATTCGTGAAAACAAAACGGTTGACCCACGTTCACAAGGAATCAAAAACACCTTTACAGGTATCGGTCTTTTCATCTTCCTTTGGGCAATCACCGGTGAATTCGGAATTGGAGCGATCGGTTTACTCGTTACATTTATGGGTATCGGACAATGGATCATCGGTAGTAAACAACAGGCTCAAGGTACAGATGCTCCCCGGACGTATACTACCCGTAAAGATGAAAAAAAGAATCAGGATAACGTCAAAAACGATAGCTTCGAAATCATTCCTTCCGAATCCGGAGAGAAAGATAATGGAGTAAACGAAGCAAAGAACGACGAGAATAAATGAGCCAACTCAATGATATATCGTTAGTCGCGCAGGTCGTGGTGTTCAAGAACACCAGGGCCTTCGACCAGTTGGTGGGGAAGTATCAGTCGCCCATCCGGCGATTCTTCCTGAACCTGACTTGCGGCGACAGCGAATTGAGTGACGACCTTGCACAAGATACATTTATCAAAGCATATACAAACATTGCCTCTTTCCGAAACTTGTCAAGTTTCTCTACGTGGCTGTACCGTATTGCTTATAATGTTTTTTATGATTATATTCGCAGCCGGAAAGAGACAGCCGACTTGGATACAAAAGAAATAGACGCCATCAACAGTACCGAACAAGAGAATGTAGGACAGAAAATGGATGTTTATCAGTCACTCAAAATGCTGAAGGAAGTGGAAAGAACCTGCATTATGTTGTTCTATATGGAGGACATTAGTATCGACAAAATAGCAGGTATTGTAGGAGTACCGTCAGGAACGGTGAAAAGCCACCTGTCACGTGGAAAAGAAAAATTAGCAACGTA
>NZ_DAWCXD010000104.1:0-17922 GCF_052357945.1 Bacteroides sp.
ACATTTTAACAAGCGAAAAGGTAGAAGATTGTCAACTGCTGATTCGCATTATTAACTATTAGTTGCAGCTAATAAACGAATATGGCTAATACTTAATACTTAAGCCTGCTACTTATCTTAAAGATTTTGACCTAATGGGAACTGGTAAAAAGGCTTGGTAAACTGCCAAGGCTCCGTTCTTGTTAGGTTGTGTTTTTTCTACACTAAACCTCAACTATCATGAACAAAATGAAAACTCTATTCATCGCCCTGTTATGTATGGGCGTTGGAACCTTGTCGGCCCAAACTGCCGATAGTACACAAATTTCTCCCTGGACAAAAGAAGGATTTGCCGGACTGAAACTAACGCAAGTGAGCCTCACTAATTGGGCTGCCGGAGGTGATAACTCCGTTGCCTTTGACTTGCAGGGCACTTATCAGATTAATTATAAGAAAGGAAAACATCTGTGGAATAATCGTATCGAACTGGCTTATGGATTAAATAAGACCGGTGACGACGGAACTAGGAAAGCAAATGATAAAATCTATTTGAATACGAATTATGGCTATGCTATTGCCAAAAGTTGGTATGCCAGTGCGTTCGCCACTTTCCAGACACAGTTTTCTCCAGGATATGACTACTCCGTCAATAAAGACATTGCTATCTCCGAATTTATGGCTCCTGCCTATTTGACTACCGGTTTGGGCTTTACGTATGATCCGGGTAAGATATTTACCGTTGTATTGTCTCCTGCTGCGTGGCGCGGAACATTTGTACTCAATGACCGTCTCTCTGACGAAGGAGCTTATGGAGTGGATCCGGGCAAACATCTGTTATCCAGCTTCGGTGCTAACTTGAAAGGAGAAGCCAAATATGAATTCTTGAAGAATATGACGGTATATTCACGTTTGGATCTATATTCCGATTATCTGCATAAGCCGCTGAATATAGATGTGAACTGGGAAGTACAAGTAAATATGATTATCAATAAATGGTTCTCAACCACACTTACTACTAACCTGATGTATGACGATGATGTGAAAATCGTGCAAAAGGATGGAACAAAAGGTGCTCGTGTGCAATTTAAAGAGATATTGGGAGTAGGAGTTCAGTTTAATTTCTAATTAGCTCTTATCTACCACAAAAAATAAACCACAGAGGACGTAGAATACACAAAGAAGTAAGAATTTAACGGGTAATAGCCGATTTACAATAATGGATGCCCCGGTAACTCTATGTTCTTGCTTTGTGTTCTCTGCGTCCTCTGTGGCTTTGCAATGAGTATTTTACTACTTATTTTCTTTTTTTCAGCCCTTTATAAGCCAAAAAAACGATTACAATTACCACCACTGCTATAATGACATAGCCGATTTCGTGACTGTATTCGGTGGCCATTACATAGACATCGTTAGTCGTTTTGAGGTCTGTAAAACGGTAAATCAGGTATCCGAGCAAAGCTAATATACTGTTCCATATAGCAGCGCCGAGAGTTGTATAAAGCAGGAAAGGACCTATTTTCATGCCGGCTAACCCTGCGGGAATACTGATAAGTTGGCGTACAGCCGGAATAAGACGGCCAAAGAAAGTAGAGGCTGCACCGTGCTTTCTGAAATATTCTTCTGCATGGTGTATTTTCTCTTCGTCAATAAGGCACATGTGCCCTAAACGGCTGTTAGCGAATTTATAGATAATAGGACGACCCAACCAACGTGCCAGATAATAATTAACTAATGCACCGATATCTGCTCCTATAGTTGCAAATAGGACAACGAGAAAGATATTCATACTGTCGTCTGCCATAGCTTTCCATGCGGCAGGGGGTACTACGGCTTCCGAGGGGAAGGGAATAAAAGAGCTTTCGATAGCCATAAAAATAGTGACTACCCAATAGTTCAAGTTTTCTAATACCCATTTAAGAAGTTCTGCTACTGATTCCATGTTTTTTGAGGATAGAATTTATAAATTGATTTATTTTTTTCCTTTTGTTTTTTTCTTATTCTCTTTTTTCATGCGTTCCCACACTTCTTTGAGAGTTCTTTCGTCTTCTTCTCTGTGTTCGGGACTGTTCAACAGATCCAGGATCATGTCTTCTTCCAGTGGATGTTCACATTCCTTGTTATATTTAAAGAAGTTGTCGATTTCACCGTGCATGAGGCAAAGAACACTCAATTTCTCCGTCACATCTTCATATTTCGGATTTATCTGGTACACTTTTTCAAAGTATTCTTTCGCTTCGATCAGATAGTCACTTTCCGAATAAGCAGAGGCAATCATATACCACATTTCTATGTTCGGATTGATCTCTATCGTTTTTTCGAAAGAGATGGCAGCTTCGTCTTCCAGTTCCTCTGCCAGGTATAGTTTTCCTTCTGTCAGATAAATCAATCCCTCGTTCGGGTTTATCTCTTTGGCTTTCTCGCATAGTTCATGCGCCTCTTCATACCTTTCCAGGTGAGACAGGGCGAATGCTTTGCTGGTATAGGTGTCTATCAATAAAATAGACTGCTTGTCTCCGTCTTCTTCAAAACGTTCGATCACTTTGTCGTAATAGTCATCGGCTTTTTGCCATTCTTCTTTATTACCGTAGGATATTCCCATAAACATGTAACCCAGTTCGGGGGGAATGGCTTTGAGCTCAATCGCCTTTTGGTAATTCTCGATGGCATCATCCGAATTGTTCAGATAGAAGAAACAATGTGCCTTGTAGGCATAAGCTTCCCCGTACTGATCGTCGGCTGCCAATGCGAAATCACAGGCTTCGATGGCTTTGTCTATTTGTTCCTGGACAAAGTAACATTTCACCAGTCCCATCCAGTAGGAAGGGTTGAATGGAGATTTGTCAATGAGTTTATTGTAATAGATGATGGCCGATTCTACCTGATGGGTCGATGCCAGATAATCGGCTGTGAGAGCCATATATTCTTCATCTTCGGCATAACGGGATTTACCTCTGTCGAGCCATTCTTTGGCTGCGTCCGGGTATCCCATGTCCAGATAGAGAAAAACAACATCAATGATTGTTTCCAGCTCGTCGGCATCCGCTATTGTGCTTAACAGCCGTTGAGCTTCTTCCAGTTTTCCTCCATTCAGCAATAGTTCGGCTTTCAGCAGTTTCACTTCGGAATCAAATTCTTCGGTAATCGAATCCGCTACTTTTTTTGCTTTTTGCAGCTTTTGGGTATCCAGGTAAAGATATGCTTGTTCTATAAGCAAATCTGTGTTTCCCGGATGTATTTTAAGTCCATAAGTGATTACTTCTTGTGCTTCTTCAAATTTTCGTTCGGAGGCATACCAGTCGGCGATGTCGGCCAATTGGTCAGCATCCAGATAAAGTTGTCGGTTTTCTGCTTTTGCTTCTTCGTAGTTTGTGATTAGTGTGACTAGTTCCTTTTTTGCTGATGGCGAATTTTTTCTACCCATTTTACTTTTAGATTTTTAATTGCTAAGATGGGGCTGTTGCAAAAGTTCAGATGATGATCCTTTTGACACAGCCCCATTGTAAAGTTAAGCTTGAAAGCTTAGTTATTTATTGATCTTACCCCATGTGTCTTTCAACCCTACTGTACGGTTGAAGATTAGTTTATCCGGGGTTGATTCTTTGTCGATATTAAAGTAACCGATCCGTTGGAACTGCAGATAGGAGAGTGGAGGCAAGGTAGCTGCGAACTTCTCTATGTAGCAGTTGGGCAGAACTTTCAATGAATCCGGATTAATGATTTCTTTCATGGCTTCCAGTGCTTCGCATTTTTTTGCTTCGCGGATGGCAGCCAGTTCGTCACGTGGATTTTCCACTTTCCACAAACGGTCGTACAAACGTACTTCTGCTTGCAGGCAGTGGTTGCAGCTTACCCAATGGAGCGTACCTTTCACCTTGCGGTTCGCATCCGGCATGCCGCTACGGGTATTTGCGTCATATTCGCAATATACTTCTGTGATTACACCGTTTTCGTCTTTCTTGCAACCGGTGCATTTTACGATATAAGCATTTTTGAGACGTACTTCTTGTCCCGGTGTCATGCGGAAATATTTCTTGGGAGCGTCTTCCATGAAGTCTTCGCGCTCCATCCACAATTCGCGGCTGAACTCGATCAGGTGACTTCCTGCTTCCGGATCTTCCGGATTGTTGATTGCTTCCAGTTCTTCAACCTGTCCTTCCGGATAGTTGGTGATAATCAATTTAACCGGGTTGATTACTGCAGATATACGGGTAGCACGGCTGTTCAAATCATCCCGGACAGAGCTTTCCAACAGGGCGATGTCGTTCAGGGCATCGTAAGTGGTATATCCGATTTTATCGATAAACTTATGAATGGACTCCGGTGAATAACCGCGACGGCGGAAACCGCAGATCGTCGGCATACGAGGGTCGTCCCATCCGTTTACCAATCCTTCTTTCACCAGTGTGAGCAGGTTACGTTTGCTCATCAGGGTGTAGCTTAGGTTCAGTTTGTTGAATTCAGTTTGACGGGGACGGTTGTCGTTCAGGTCTTTTCCTTCTTTCAACCAATCGATGAAGAGGTCGTAAAGCGGACGGTGTACCACAAATTCAAGTGTGCACAGAGAATGAGTCACTCCTTCGAAGAAGTCACTCTGTCCGTGGGCGAAGTCATACATCGGATAAGCTTTCCAAATAGTACCCGTACGGTGGTGCGGGTGTTTCACTACACGGTAAATAATCGGATCGCGGAAGTGCATATTCGGATTAGCCATGTCAATCTTGGCACGGAGCACCATGGCGCCTTCTTCGATCTCGCCGCTATTCATTTTCTTAAAAAGTTCGAGGCTCTCTTCGATAGGACGGTTCCGGTAAGGGCTTTCCACACCCGGTTGGGTAGGAGTACCTTTCTGCTGTGCAATCAGTTCGGAACTCTGTTCGTCGATATATGCTTTTCCCTCCTGAATCAGGCGGATAGCGAAGTCCCATAATTGTTGGAAGTAGTCGGAAGCGTAGTATTCGTTTCCCCACTGGTAGCCTAGCCATTGGATATCTTCTTTGATAGCTTCTACATATTCCACATCTTCCTTGGTAGGGTTTGTGTCGTCGAAACGAAGGTTACATACACCGCCGTGTTTTTCTGCGATGCCGAAATCAAGGCAAATAGCTTTGGCATGGCCGATGTGAAGATAGCCGTTGGGCTCGGGCGGGAAACGCGTCTGCACTTTTCCACCATTTTTACCTTCTTTCAAGTCTTTCTCTACTGCCTGTTCAATAAAGTTCAAGCTTTTCTTTTCGCCTGCTTCTTCGTTTTTAATATCTGTCATAACGGTTAATGTTATCTGTATTTAGGCTACAAAAGTAGGACATTTTTTTTATTTAACCGGAATATAACCGCTCTTTTTTATAATGTCCTGTCCGTCGGATGAAAGAATAAACTGAATCAGGGGGCTAACTTGTTCCTTATTTTTTACATTGTAATAGTAGTAAAGCGGCCGGACGATAGGGTAGGTTTTGTTGGTGGCATTCTCTACCGTAGGGGTGGCGTAGTGGCTTCCGTCATAAGACACGGAAAGCGTTTTGACACGGGGAGACACGTAGGCCAGTCCTACATATCCGATAGCTCCTTTGGTCTGGCTGACAGACTGGATAATAGCACCTGTTGCCGGCATGGAAAGGCTGCTTGCCATGTAGTTTTTATTTTTCAGTACGCTCTCTTTGAAAAATTCGTAAGTACCGGACGATGTTTCACGCGAGTAGACTACTATTTTTCGGTTGTCTCCGCCTACCTGTTTCCAGTTGGTTATCTTCCCCCGGAAAATATCCTCCAGTTGTTGGCGGGTCAGCTGTTTCACCGGATTAGAGGGATGCACCACCACGGCGAGGGCGTCGTAGGCAACAATCACTTCGTTTACTTCTTCTCCTGCCGCTTTAATTTTCATCTTCTCGCTGAACTTGATCGGGCGGGAAGCCATTGCAATGTCCGTTGTATTATCCATTAAAGCGGAGATACCCACACCGGTTCCGCCACCGGTTACAGTGACACGGGCATCCGGATGCTGGTTCATAAACCGCTCTGCTGTCTGTTGTGCGACAGGCAGTACCGTGTCGCTACCTTTTATACGTTGTGCGTTGGCACCGAGCGAGAGTAAGGAAAGGGCGATTAATAAGTTTCTTCTCACTTTCATATTTCTTCTTTTTATTGACTTTGCAAATTAAGCAATCGGATATTACATTTCCATTTCATACGGAATGGAAATGATACTTGTAACACAAACGTAACATAATTGAAACATTTCCTTCAAACGTTAGTCACACTTCCTTAATAAAGAGACGCTTTCTTTGCATCAGAAATCATAGTAGGTATGAAAAAGGTATTTGAAAGGATTATAGAAGGAATGTTGACTTGTAGCGGTTTCGTGACAAGTATTACTATTCTGCTGATTGTACTCTTCCTTTTCACGGAAGCTTTCGGGCTGTTCAAGAGTAAGGTGATTGAAGAGGGATATGTGTTGGCGCTGAATAAGAGCAACAAAGTTAGTGTGTTGAGCCCTGCACAGATAAAAAATGTTTTTGATGAGGAGATCACAAACTGGAAGGAACTCGGTGGGGAAGATCTCTCTATCCGGGTTTTTCGTTTGGAGGATATAACGCAGTATTATACGGAAGAGGAGCTGGGACCTGCTTATGAATATGCAGGCGACAAGATTACGGAACTGGTAGAGAAAACACCGGGTATCGTAGCTTTTGTTCCGCAGAAGTTTATTGTTCATCCGGACGCGGTGCATTTCATAGAGGATAACACCATTTCCGTGAAAGATGTATTTGCGGGTGCCGAATGGTTTCCTACGGCCACTCCGGCAGCTCAATTCGGCTTCCTGCCGTTGATTACCGGTACGTTGTGGGTGAGTCTGTTCGCCATTCTTTTTGCTTTGCCGTTCGGGCTTTCGGTTTCTATCTATATGTCTGAAGTGGCAAACCCGAAAGTGCGGAACTGGCTGAAACCGATTATCGAACTGTTGAGCGGTATTCCTTCCGTGGTCTATGGCTTTTTCGGGTTGATTGTCATCGTTCCGTTGATTCAGAAGTTGTTTAATCTTCCGGTGGGAGAGAGCGGCCTGGCAGGGAGTATCGTACTGGCCATCATGGCATTGCCTACCATCATAACGGTGACGGAAGATGCGATGCGTAACTGTCCGCGTGCAATGCGGGAAGCGAGTCTGGCGTTGGGGGCTTCTCAATGGCAGACTATATATAAGGTAGTAATTCCTTATTCTATTTCGGGTATTACATCCGGCGTGGTACTTGGCATCGGACGTGCTATCGGAGAGACGATGGCGGTATTGATGGTGACCGGTAATGCGGCTGTGATTCCGACAACTATTCTTGAGCCTTTACGTACCATTCCGGCTACGATTGCCGCCGAACTGGGAGAGGCTCCTGCAGGTGGTCCGCACTATCAGGCATTGTTCCTGTTGGGTGTCGTACTGTTCTTCATTACATTGATTATCAACTTTAGTGTGGAATATATTTCTTCTAAAGGATTAAAACGTAGTAAATAAGATGGAAATACGGAGTAATAATAAAGCTAAACACCGTTCGCAGAAATTTGCTTTCGGGATTTTCCGGTTGTTGAGTCTTTGCATTGTATTGATATTGTTTGCGATTCTGGGATTTATCATCTATAAGGGAATCGGTGCTATCAGTTGGGATTTTATCACTTCGGCTCCTACGGACGGAATGACAGGTGGCGGTATCTGGCCGGCTATTGTCGGTACCTTCTACCTGATGGTGGGAAGTGCGCTGTTTGCATTTCCGATAGGGGTGATGAGTGGGATTTATATGAATGAGTATGCGCCGAAAGGCAGGTTGGTACGCTTTATCCGGGTGATGACCAATAACTTGAGCGGTATTCCTTCCATCGTATTCGGATTGTTCGGTATGGCGCTGTTTGTCAATTATATGGGGTTTGGTGATAGTATTCTGGCAGGCTCTTTGACATTAGGTTTGCTTTGCGTACCTTTGGTCATCCGGACAACGGAGGAAGCCTTGAAAGCCATTCCCGACAGTATGCGTGAAGGTAGCCGGGCATTGGGAGCGACGAAGTTGCAGACGATATGGCACGTTATTCTGCCGATGGGTATGCCGAACATTATCACTGGGTTGATTCTCGCCTTGGGACGTGTTTCGGGAGAGACGGCGCCGATTCTGTTTACTTGTGCCGCATACTTCCTGCCGCAACTTCCTACCGGCATTTTGGATCAGTGTATGGCCTTGCCTTACCATTTGTATGTGATTTCCACCAGTGGAACGGATATAGAGGCACAACTGCCGCTGGCTTATGGCACGGCATTGGTATTGATTATGATTATCCTGTTGGTGAATCTGCTGGCTAATGCCTTGAGAAAGTATTTTGAGAAAAGAGTAAAAACGAACTAAATTAGTATATGGATACAGTGAAAATAGATGCGCGTGATGTGAACTTCTGGTATGGGGACTTTCATGCATTGAAGGGCATCAGTATGCAGATTGAGGAAAAATCGGTTGTTGCTTTTATCGGACCGTCCGGTTGTGGCAAATCTACTTTCCTCCGGCTTTTCAACCGGATGAATGATTTGATTCCTGCTACCCGTCTGGAGGGAGAAATCCGTATCGACGGACATAATATCTATGCGAAAGGCGTGGAAGTGGACGAACTCCGCAAGAATGTGGGAATGGTGTTCCAGCGTCCCAATCCTTTCCCGAAAAGTATATTCGAGAATGTGGCTTACGGACTTCGTGTGAATGGAATAAAAGATAATGCTTTCATTCGCCAGCGTGTGGAGGAAACATTGAAAGGAGCGGCTCTTTGGGATGAGGTGAAAGATAAGTTGAAGGAATCGGCTTATGCACTGTCCGGCGGACAGCAACAGCGTCTTTGTATTGCCCGTGCAATGGCTGTCTCTCCTTCGGTATTGCTGATGGATGAACCTGCGTCTGCGCTCGATCCTATTTCTACGGCGAAAGTGGAGGAGTTGATTCATGAATTGAAGAAGGATTATACGATTGTAATCGTTACGCATAATATGCAGCAGGCAGCCCGTGTCAGTGATAAGACGGCGTTTTTCTATATGGGAGAAATGGTGGAGTTCGATCAGACGAAAAAGATATTCACCAATCCGGAGAAGGAGGCTACCCAGAATTACATAACGGGACGTTTTGGGTAATCCGGGTATCTGGAACCCAGTTGATAGAATATTAATCATTTATATAATAGATTATGGTAAAGTTTATAGAATCGGAACTCATCCTATTGAAAAAGGAAATTGATGAAATGTGGACATTGGTGTACAACCAGCTTGACCGTGCCGGAGAGGCTGTGTTGACCCTTGACAAGGAGCTGGCTCAACAGGTGATGGTTCGCGAACGCAGGGTGAATGCTTTTGAATTGAAGATAGATAGTGATGTGGAAGATATCATCGCATTGTATAATCCGGTGGCGATTGATCTTCGTTTTGTGTTGGCTATGTTGAAAATCAATACGAACTTGGAACGTTTGGGTGACTTTGCGGAAGGAATCGCCCGTTTTGTACTTCGTTGCAAAGAACCGGTATTGGATGCAGAGCTGTTGTCTCGTCTCCGCCTGGCAGAGATGCAGGCAGAGGTGTTGTCGATGCTGGAACTGGCAAAACGTGCCTTGAATGAAGAGAGTAATGATTTGGCGGCAGGAGTGTTTGCTAAGGATAATTTGCTGGATGAAATCAATGCGGATGCAACAGGTATTCTTTCAGACTATATTATCGAACATCCGGAAGCTGTACATACTTGCGTAGATTTAGTCAGCGTGTTTCGTAAACTGGAACGTTCGGGAGACCATATTACCAACATTGCCGAAGAAATTGTTTTCTTCATTGACGCCAAAGTGTTAAAACATCGTGGCAAAACGGACGATAACTATCCGGAAAAGTAATTTTCTGCCGATTTTTAAACAGAAATTAGGGCTCCTTAAAAAATTATCTTATATTTGTCTCCTGTAACGGACAAGTTGCAGGAGATTTTGCTTCAAATGATAATAAATCCAAAGAATTTTCAAAAATATGTTATATGACATGTTTTATAATTTGGATAGTATCGGTAAAACCGCCTATATTTGCACCGTTATCCTGAAAACAATCTTTTTACCTTAAAAAAAAACTAATACCTATTGAAAACTGAAAAATGGAGCTTTGTGAAAAGCCCCATTTTTTTTTGCTCTTATTTTCTAAGCTGCTTCCTTATTCGTATCTTTGACCCTTGCATTAAGAGAGTACTTTCAATTGTAAAATTGTAAATAGTAAATAGAATTATGTTTTCTGGAATCGTAGAAGAATATGCTACTTTGGTAGCACTGGTGAAAGACCAGGAGAATATACACTTTACATTTAAGTGTTCGTTTGTGAATGAGTTGAAAATCGACCAGAGTATTTCTCACAATGGTGTATGCCTGACGGTAGTGACTCTGACGGATGATACGTATACGGTGACTGCCATGAAAGAAACGTTGGAGCGTTCTAACCTCGGTTTGTTGAAAGTGGGGGATAAGGTGAACGTTGAACGTAGCATGATGATGAACGGTCGGTTGGACGGACATATCGTTCAGGGACATGTGGATCAGACTGCTACTTGTATCGATATTAAGGATGCGGAAGGCAGCTGGTATTTTACATTCCGATATGCGTTTGACAAGGAGATGGCGAAACGCGGATATATCACCGTGGATAAAGGTTCGGTGACTGTGAACGGTGTTAGCCTGACGGTATGTAATCCGACGGATGATACTTTCCAGGTGGCTATCATTCCTTATACATACGAGCATACGAACTTCCATACGTTTGAGATTGGCAGTGTGGTAAATATCGAATTCGATATTATCGGCAAGTATATCAGCCGGATGATTCAATATAAATAAGAAAATATAAATAAGTGACCGGAGGATTGGAAATGGCATATACTGATTTTCTTCAATTGGTGCAGGCTCGTCAAAGTGACCGTTCGTATGATAAGGAACGTCCGGTGGAGCCGGAAAAGTTGGAACGGGTACTTGAAGCTGCACGTTTGGCGCCTTCAGCCTGCAACGCACAACCTTGGAGGTTTGTGGTCATCACAGACAAGGAACTGGCTCAAAAAGCCGGGAAAGCTGCTGCTGGCTTGGGAATGAATAAGTTTGCCAAAGATGCTCCCGTGCATATTCTGGTTGTAGAAGAATCTGCTAATATAACCTCCCTGCTTGGCGGAAAGGTAAAAGGCAAGCATTTTCCGTTGATCGACATTGGAATAGCGGCTGCTCATATTTCTCTGGCAGCTGAAGCCGAAGGTTTGGGTTCTTGTATTCTGGGTTGGTTCGATGAAAAAGAGCTGAAACAGCTTGCCGGTATTCCTGCTTCGAAACGTTTATTGCTGGATATTGTCATTGGCTATCCGGCAAAGGAAAAACGTAAGAAGATAAGGAAGCCGAAAGAAAAGGTGATTTCATACAATCGTTATTGATTGAAAAATAATTATATTCTTAGCCCTTTAGGATAAGCATATAACAGAAAGCATCGTTGGTTTTAAAGGAAGGGGACGCTCCTTTTAAACCTACGATGCTTTCCTTTTAAAGGAACGATCTGTTTCTTTAAAACCAATAAATGGCTTTTTAAGGTGTTGATAGTTAGTGTGTTATTGATGCCTCCGGAAAAGCGGCATCAATAATGCTATATTTATTTCTTTTTTGACAAATCTTTCAATAGGTAGTCTATTGCTGCTTTCAGTTGTGCATCTTCTCCTTTCAGGCTGGCTGCCGATATATTGTCCGCGTGGCACGAAACGTTGATATTCCTTTCCACTAAGTAAGGTGACTACATCATCGTGCAGCCATCCGCCACCATTATGGCGGGTATCTACCTCTTTCATTTTTTTCTAATCTAATTGTGTTAAGTTCATTTTAGCGATTTAAGGTTTGACTTTCCTACAAATCCTTCAGTAATACTTTACTTGCTTTTTTATAGTATTCTTCTCTGGATTCGGTCAGCACCTTCCATTCGTCGTTGAATTCTTCGTCTTTGTCAATTTTGAAATTCTCGGAGCCGTATGTGTCCAAACGGTCTAGCAGGACAGCCACATTCAGTTGATTGATATCCATTGAAGGCTGGTAACCGATTTCTTCGCTTTTTTCGTCGGTAACCACCTCGTGAATCAATTCTATTTCCTGTAACTGATAAAGTACCTGGTTTGTCAGCCGGATGGGGATCTGATGCTCTTCCGATATTTCTGCAGCCGTATAGGGCGGTTTGTTCTTTTCGAATCGTTTGGCTATGAGTGACATAATCAGGATGGATATAAAATCCCGGTATCGTCTGCTGATGTTCCGGGTGTCTTGGTCAAAGCTAAAACTGCGGATATTCTGTCCGGCATACGTCAGTTCGGCTCCAAACAAACAGATTGTCCAGGATATCTGCAACCAAAGCAGGAATAAGGGAAGTGCGGCAAAACTACCATAAATGGCATTGTACTTTGACACCCACAACTGGCTGTTGATGTACAGGAACTGAAAAGCCTGATAAGCAGACCCTGCTAGAATACCTGCAATGAGAGCATGCTTGAATTTCACTTTCGTATTCGGCATGAAGATATACAGCCCGGTGAACATCAGCCATGTCAGGACGAAAGGAATAAGCCGTATCATGAATTTCATAACAGGAGCGAGCAGAACGAAATCATCCATCTGCTTGAGAATGGTGCTCATAAACAGAGAAAGTCCTCCGGATACCACGATCAGAATCGGCATCAGCAGGAACATGGAGAAATAGTCCGTAATCTTGCGATACATGGATCGTGCTTTTTTCACTTCCCAGATACGGTTGAAGGTGATTTCAATATTACTGACCAGGTTGATAACCGTCCATAACAACATTACCAAACCAACTCCAATGAAAATACCTCCTTTGGTCTGTGAAAGATAGGAATTGACAAATGAGAGAATGGCCTCCGTTGTTTCTGTATTTCCTCCAAAACCGTTGCGGAACTGATGTTCCATCAGGTTGTCGAACCCGAAACCACGCGCTACGGCAAACAGGATGGCAAGTATCGGTACAATGGCAAGCAATGTGCTATAAGTAAGTGCAGAAGCTTTATTGGCCATCCGGTCTTTGGTAAACCGATTGATACAAAGATAGACGGTCTTTATAATATTGTAGAGTGAGAACTTGGTCCGGGTCACTTCGTCTTCCGTAATGCGCCAGATGTCATACGTAAGAAACTTCCATATATCGGTGATTTTCTTCTTCATAGTTCTTCGCTAATTACTAATTGCAAGCAACTAATTACTGATTACAACAGACTTGCTCGAACAGTCGATCCTCATCCATTAGTCATTTGTAATTAAATGGATAATTAAAAGAAAAAGCAGTCAGCCTATAAGCCGAGTTCTGTACCCATATAATTTCCGATTATTAATCTTTAATTATATCAGGTGCCTGTCATTTATCTGAGTGGCGTGTCACCACGACACTTTAGCGGTCTACCCTCCGACATGGAGCGAGCAACTCTCATAACGCCGGTTTACATGACCTTACAACTCCTAAGACGTACAGCCCGCATGTCGCCATGCGACTGGTGGGCTCTTACCCCACCTTCTCACCCTTACCTCTCCCCGAAAGGAGCGGCGGTTATTTTCTTCTACGTTACTCTACCCTCGCGGACAGCTTTCTGTTAGGAAGTAGGATGCTCTATGTTGCCCGGACTTTCCTCCTGCACGAAACATGCACGCGACAGACCGGCCAACTGCTTTAGACTGCAAAAATACGTCATTTATTTTGTTTTAGCCAAAGAAAGTATCACAAATAGAAATAATTTCTAACTTTGCTATCATTAAAATAGATTTTAATGAAGAAGAATATCCTCCTTTTCTATTGTTTTCTGGCGATGATGGCAGCTAGCCTGAAAGCACAGGAAATACGTCCCATGCCTGCCGATTCGGCTTATGGGGTAGTACATATTTCAGTTTGCAATTTGCGCGAGGAAGGCAAATTTACTTCCGGTATGAGTACGCAGGCATTGTTGGGAATGCCGGTCAAGGTGCTTCAGTATAACGGTTGGTACGAGATACAAACACCGGATGATTATACCGGATGGGTGCACCGGATGGTGATTACCCCCATGTCAAAAGAACGGTATGATGAATGGAACCGGGCAGAAAAGATAGTGGTTACCTCGCACTACGGATTTGCGTATGAAAAACCGGATGAGAGTTCCCAACCCGTATCCGATGTTGTTGCGGGCAATCGTTTGAAGTGGGAGGGGAGCAAAGGACATTTCTATCAAGTGTCTTATCCCGACGGACGGAAAGCATATCTTTCGAAATCCATTTCCCAACCGGAAGCGGAATGGCGAGCTTCACTGAAACAAGATGTTGAAAGTATCATTGAAACAGCTTACTCGATGATGGGAATTCCTTATCTATGGGCAGGAACCTCTTCCAAGGGAGTGGATTGTAGCGGACTGGTACGGACCGTACTTTTTATGCATGACATTATTATCCCGAGAGATGCCTCTCAACAGGCCTATGTGGGCGAACATATCGATATTGCTCCTGACTTCTCTAATGTCAAACGGGGAGATCTGGTGTTTTTCGGCCGGAAAGCGACTGCGGAACGTAAAGAAGGTATTTTTCACGTCGGCATTTACCTCGGAAACAAGCAGTTTATCCACGCATTGGGAGATGTGCACGTCAGCAGCATGAATCCTGCGGATCAAAACTATGATGAATTCAACACGAAGCGTTTACTTTTTGCTGTCCGTTTCTTACCTTATATAAATAAGGAGAAAGGAATGAATACCACAAATAAGAACCCCTTTTATCAATAAAAGAATGCAGAACAGGAGAGATTTTTTGAGAACGGCAGCTTTGGCTGCTTTCGGTTCGGGGTTAGTAGCCCGTCAGGCACTAGCCGGAGAATCGTTGCTTTCTACCATTCATATAAATAAGCTCGGTTTGGGAGGGAAGATGAAAATGACTTTTTTCCCTTATGAATTGAAGTTGAGGCACGTGTTTACAGTTGCCACTTATTCGCGTACAACAACTCCCGATGTGCAGGTAGAAATAGAATATGAAGGCGTGACGGGATATGGAGAAGCCTCTATGCCTCCTTATTTGGGAGAAACAGTAGAGTCTGTGATGAATTTCCTTGGGAAAGTGAATCTGGAACAGTTTAGTGATCCTTTTCAGCTAGATGACATTTTGTCATACGTTGACAGACTCTCGCCAAAGGATACGGCAGCTAAAGCTGCGGTAGATATCGCCCTTCATGATCTGGTAGGGAAACTATTAGGAGCTCCCTGGTATAAGATATGGGGATTGAACAAAGAAAAGACACCTTCCACTACCTTTACGATAGGCATCGATACGCCGGATGTAGTGCGGGCGAAAACAAAAGAGTGTGCCGATCAGTTTAATATATTAAAGGTGAAACTGGGACGGGACAATGATAAGGAGATGATTGAAACCATTCGTTCGGTAACAGACCTTCCGATAGCGATAGATGCCAATCAAGGATGGACAGACCGCCAATACGCGCTCGATATGATTCATTGGCTGAAAGAAAAAGGCGTTGTGATGATAGAACAGCCCATGCCTAAGGAGAAGCTAGAGGATATTGCCTGGATAACGCAACAGAGCCCGCTACCGATATTTGCGGATGAATCCTTGCAGCGTCTGGGAGATGTAGCCGCTTTGAAAGGCGCTTTCACGGGAATCAATATAAAGCTGATGAAGTGTACCGGTATGCGTGAAGCATGGAAGATGGTGACATTGGCTCATGCACTCGGCATGCGTGTCATGGTGGGCTGTATGACAGAGACTTCCTGTGCTATTTCTGCAGCTTCACAGTTCTCGCCATTAGTGGATTTTGCCGACCTGGATGGCAACCTGCTTATCTCTAATGATCGCTTTAAAGGGGTGGAAGTGGTGAAAGGAAAGATCACTCTGAATGACTTACCTGGAATCGGTGTCATGAAAATCTGACTTTACTGAATGAATGTCAGAGTGTTAAAGCCATCTGACATACAACGAATGTAAATTTGTCAGGTGTTGTCGTTAACCGCTGTTAAGCTCCAAATATTCTCTGTTAAAAGTGGACAAAAAAGAGTGACAAGTAGAATAAGTGAACGATATTTGTTATTATTTTAACGTCGTAAAAGTTAAAACAATGTCGAATATTAACATTTTAAAGAATTATAAATCATGAAACAGACAACAAAGAACATTCTGGGAGTAGGAGCAATCATTCTTCTTAGCTCAGGAGTTGCAGGATTGACAACTTACAAATTGTTGCAATCTAACGAATCTGCAAAAGAAACATCTTTTAATGAGATGTTCAAGCAGAATCCCAATGTCAAATTGGCTGCTTTTGACGCTGTGAACGCTCAACCTGTTGATTTGACACAGGCTGCTGAGAATTCACTTCATGCTGTCGTACATATAAGGTCTACTCAAGAAGCTAAAACAAGAACTGTTCAGCAAGCGCCGGACATTTTCGATTTCTTTTTTGGTGATGGACGCGGACAGCAACGTCAGGTACAGTCTCAACCTCGTGTAGGTTTTGGTTCGGGAGTAATCATCTCGAAGGATGGATATATCGTAACGAACAATCACGTAATTGAAGGTGCGGATGAAATCAGTGTGAAACTGAATGATAACCGTGAATTTAAAGGACGCGTGATTGGCACTGACCCCAGCACCGACCTTGCGCTGGTGAAAATTGAGGGTGATGATTTCCCGACTATTCCGGTGGGAGATTCCGAAGCGTTGAAAGTAGGAGAGTGGGTATTGGCAGTAGGTAACCCGTTCAATTTGAACTCTACTGTAACTGCCGGCATCGTAAGTGCAAAAGCCCGTTCTCTGGGAGTATATAATGGTGGTATAGAATCATTCATCCAGACGGATGCTGCCATCAACCAGGGTAACAGTGGTGGTGCACTGGTAAATGCCAAAGGTGAATTGGTTGGTATCAATTCAGTGCTTTCTTCTCCGACAGGTGCTTATGCAGGATACGGTTTTGCTATCCCGACCAGCATTATGACGAAAGTAATTGCCGACTTGAAACAATATGGAACAGTACAACGTGCATTGCTCGGTATTCGTGGTGGCTCTATCGGTAGCAGTTTGATGGACGACCGTCAACCGATTGACAAATCCGGTAAGACACTGGCAGATAAAGCTAAAGAACTGGGTGTTGTAGAAGGAGTATGGGTTTCTGAAATCGTAGAGAATGGTTCTGCTGCCGGAGCTGATATCAAAGTCGATGACGTAATTATCGGTGTGGATAATAAGAAAGTATCCAATATGGCTGACTTGCAGGAAGCACTTGCTAAACATCGTCCGGGTGATAAGGTGAAAGTAAAACTGATGCGCGATAAGAAGGAAAAGACCGTTGAAGTAACGTTGAAGAACGAGCAAGGTACTACCAAGATCGTGAAGGATGCAGGCATGGAAATCCTGGGAGCTGCTTTCAAAGAGTTGCCGGATGACTTGAAGAAGCAATTGAATCTAGGTTACGGTCTGCAAGTGACAGGAGTTTCTTCCGGTAAGATGTCAGATGCAGGAGTTCGTAAAGGCTTCATTATCCTGAAAGCTAATGACCAGCCGATGCGCAAAGTCAGCGATTTGGAAGAAGTAATGAAAGCTGCTGTTAAGTCTCCGAACCAGGTATTATTCCTGACCGGTGTGTTCCCATCAGGTAAACGCGGATATTTCGCTGTCGATCTGACTCAAGAGTAATATATAAAATAAGGTAAGAAGATTGTAGAATAAGCTAATGAAACAGAAAAAGGATGCCGACAATCAACTTGTCGGCATCTCTTTTTGTTTTATTAGATGAAAAATATAGTGTAAAAGTTACTTAATTTTGTATGTTAACAAATTATTTGTCGTAACTTTGCACTCCAAATCTGTTTTTAAAGAATGAGACAACTAAAGATTACCAAAAGTATCACTAACAGAGAGAGCGCTTCT
>NZ_DAWCXD010000105.1:0-17866 GCF_052357945.1 Bacteroides sp.
AGAACCGGTTGAAAGGAGGGAGGTCTTTGCGTACACTCCGATAGATGACAGAACCCTTTCCGCGTTTCAGGTATATGAAATCGAAGAGCCGTATCCACCAATTAGGGCGAGTTTTAACGGGATGCATGATAAAACGATGCACAGCCTGTTTTAAGCCGGGGTTTTCTTTAATTCGCTGTTTAAGTGTTTTCTTCTCCATATTGAATGTTTTTTCTTCTTTTTGTCTTCTACCAGATAATCAGGAATTGCCAGGCTATAAGTGATTAATAGACCGAAAAGTGCAATCCACCATCCGAATGATAAGGGCCAATTATATACGGTAATCAACGAAGCCCAGACACTTACGAAGATACATAATTTAAGCGGAGAAGGCGTTAATTGTTGTACGATCCGGTTGCAGAAACTCCAGTTTCCTTCAAATATGGAAGGGAGTAAGTAGGAAGTTGTTTTCCGAATACGTTTCCGGTAAGGACAGACGGGTGCGGACTGGCAATAAACAATCACATCCGGCAAGTAGTCAATATATATATTCTGTCGGAATAATTTTCGTTCGATATTGGTCTTGGAACTTTTCATGTTCTTTTGCAGCCATTTTAGGTCGATTGCCATATTAGTCCCCAATAAATTGGATGACAGTCCGAATTGTGTGTTGCCGGCTCTACAGAGGCTGTTTTTTATTTCCTCACGTATGGCTCGGAAGCGATTACGGATGCCTTTGCGGTTTTCTGTCACCGTATGTAGTTGGATGGCTTGTACGCCGGCATCATAAGCATTATATATCTTATTCAGGAATTGCGGAGATAAAGCGCATGTTGTATGTGACAGGAAGAGAACCAGATCGTATTGCTCCTGATCTAAACTGTTGATTGTCTGATGCAGGTCGCTGTATGTGATGAACTCGTATGAGTCTTCTTTATATATATCCGGAAAAAGGCTTCCTTCCGGAACGAGAATGGCGCAACGGTATGCTTTTTGAGCTTTAGGGTAAGTGATATGTTTGAAATGTGAAGCTACGGCCATCACAAAGAGGTATAGAAGCAAAAGCCCTGTACAGAAGAATACCAGATCATCTATTATGTAGATATAAGAGTCTATCATCTGAAAGGAGATTATACGTTCTCTTTTTGAATGAATGCAGTAACTGTTTTCAGAATAATCTTTATATCCAACCAGAAAGAGAATGTCTTTGCATAAGTGATATCCAATTGCTTGCGTTCTTCAGCAGAAAGTTTACCGGATTCACCTCTTTTCTCTACCTGCCATAAACCGGTCAATCCGGCCGGACCCATAAAACGGTCGATGTGTTCATCGCTTGTCAGCAATTCGGCTTCATAGAGCGGGAGAGGACGGTTGCCTACTATCGACATATCCCCTTTTAAAATATTAATAAGCTGGGGTAATTCGTCAATACTATATTTCCGGATAATGCGTCCTATCTTTGTTATTCGCGGGTCATTTTCCAATTTAACGAAAGCATTGCTTTTTTCCTTGGACTTCTTGTTGATGTAGTCTTCTTCAGAGATTACGAAATCGTCAGATATCAGGAGAATTTCTTCTTCGTCGATTTCTTCATTCATTTCCGCTTCCGGTTCTTCTCCCCAAATATCCTCATCTTCCTGCTGATATTGGTTAAGGGCATTGAAATCCTTTAAATGCTTGTCGGCATCGGTATACATCGAACGGAATTTAAGGAAGTCGAATATCTGATAGTTACTTCCTACTCGCTTGGATTTGTAGATAATGGGTCCCTTGCTTTCTATCCGGATAGCTAGTGCGGTAAATATTAAGAGAGGAGAAAGACATAATATCGCCATTCCTGAAAAGAAAATATCAAAAGTTCTTTTCCATAAAGGCAGGCGAAAAGCATTTATATTTTGTGCTTTAAGTTGAAGTGCCTTTATTTTCTGATCTTTTCTTCGTTTAAGGAAAGTTGATAAATCTTTTAAAGCCTCCTGGCTTGTTTCATATTTTATCGTATTGTTAATACCGGCTTTAAGATATTCGGATGCTTCTTCCTTGGATAAGGAGTCAATCACGAGTACCATATAAAGACCTGGATACTTTTTGCGCATATATTGGATATCTGCAATATCTTTGGATAAGTTCACTTGTTCGAAAAATAGGGCAGCGTCATATTTTTCGTGTATTTTCTCCAATACTTTGATAGCTTTGCTGCAATTGGGCGCAGCATAGAATACCCCAATACTTAATCGGGAGAGTAGTTCTATTGTTTTGCTATCTCTGCCTATATAAACAAAATATTGCATGTGTAGAAGACCCGGTATTAGTCAATAATCTTTTTGATTCGGATTTTGAGTTCCAATGGGTTGAATGGTTTCAGGATATAGTCTTCTGCTCCCTCTTCCAGTAGTCTGATTCTTTCCGTTGTACTTTCCTCACTGGATAACATAACGATAGGAATTGACTTGAATAATTCATTGTTCTTCATGTATCTTAAGAATTCATCCCCCATCATGAGAGGCATACGAATGTCTGAAATAATGAGGTCAGGTACATTGCCTTCATTAAGCCATTCTATTGCTTTGATGGGATCTTCCAAATAGGTAAAATCATACTCTTTTCCTAGATACACACCGGCCACTTTTCCGATTGTCGATTTATCGTCGACTAGTAATATTTTTTTCTTCATACGAATAGACCTTTCTATCGCTTGCTTTGTTATTTGATTTATAGACTAAGATTGTTGTCACATTATATTTGTGATACACTGCAAATATAGATATTATTTTAGAATAATCTCCAATCTGGAGAGTAAAATTCGTGATATATCTTTTTTTTCTATTAATTGCAACTTACGGCATCTTAATGAAAAAACACGGATTCCAGTTTTTATGGAATCCGTGTTAAAAATTAATTGTTAGGTTTATTTATATACTCTTGATGAATCAAAAGTTTTCCACCATTCTTCATTCTTAGTACCGCCACTGGTCACCCAACTTTCGAATAGTGAGTAAGCAGATTTGATATTTACATATTCCAAAGGCCATTTGAAGTCTGTCGGAACCATGATTCCCCATGCCAGGTTATCTTTGCTGATGTAATATCTCTTACGGGAAGTAGAACTATCGTCGTTGTTGCCTCCGAACAAGTCGGTATTTGCCAACTTAGTTGGTTGGTAACCGACGATATGGATTTCTTTACGCTGGTTTCTGTTTCCTTCTACGAAAATGAAAACATTCAGTTTATTGATATTAAGCTCATCCACAGAGATAGGGTTGCTGAACTTTATAGTGAAACTGATATTTTTAGGACTCGTATTGGCAGAGTGACCTGCAATCGTATTGATCTGTTCGTAACGATCTCTTCCCAATGCTTTGTGAGCATCGTCAAATAATGGGATAACAGCATAATCCTGTCCGTTCTCAATCTGATTGCCATTCACGTTAAAGTTTTTAGCAAGAGAGTTATCACTGAATACCACCGGCTGTGTGATAGCACTGGCAGGAACACCGTCCAGCATGATAGCAGCTCCGATGCTCTTAGTAGCTCCGGCAGCCGATAAATCAAGACTTAACGTGAATTCTTCTGCCTTATTATTCTTGTTGATGGAAATCTTTCTTTCTTTGATAATCAGAACAAGGTCGTTCATATCGTAATCTCCATATAATGGCCACTGGTCTTTAAATAGATATGCATAATTGCGAGTATCATCCATGATGATCGGGTATTTAGGATCTTCAGGCTTTTCTCCTTCATTTCCGTTATTCTTTTTACCCGTGCAGACTTCTATCGTAACTTTGGATTCTCCCATTTTAGTAAAGTATGCACCATTCTGCACGTAGAAGTTGTTCCAATATGGGCTTTTTTCAACATGATTATCGCATTCAATGACTAAATTACCATCATACGTGAAACCTTGTCCGGTTATAACCGGAGATTTTATCATGGAAGTATTTTCGCCTTTGCCATAAAACTTAGCATGACCGGTGTTCATATAAATACTTACAGTTGCGTCCAGCATAGAACCATTGCTTAAGTTTACTGTTCCATTGACAAACTCCATCTTAGGAGCTTTTAGGTATCCCTGGGTAAAGTTGAATGTTGCTCCGTTCGCATAGAAAGAAGTAGTGGCTTCCATGCTACAAGCATTGTTGAATGTTGTATTGGTGAGACTGATGGTTGTAAATCTCATGATGTTGTTATTAGTAGCAACAGCATCAGAATTTGCAATTAATGCCTCTCCATAAATCTCTCCATTATTTTCTAATGAGAAGTTGGACGGCAGATTTAATTCGCCTTTCAACTCAATCTTATTGTCATTCACAATTTTTGTGTTAGAATTGATTGAGATATCCTTGCTTGTTATGGTTCCTTCATTGTAGAGTGTTGCGCCGGAGTGTAGCGTCATTTTGTTTGCAACAGTTAGTGTACCCCAATTTCTAAATGTGGCAGGTGCTCCATTGGTGAATGATACATCGTCTGCATTTACTTCTCCTGTTTCCATGATAGTCAGCATGGAGTTTCTTATGAACGTCATGGTTCCTGATGCTTTAATCTTTGCATTGTTCATCACAATGATTTCAATTCCGTTTTGGAATTGGAAAGTTGCAGGAATAGTCCATTGGGCATCTACATAAACTCTGGTTGCGATATCACCGTCATATCCGTCAAATTTGAATGTACCGTTATAGTCAGAGGTGATTTTGTAATTAGCATTACGCAGCAAAGTCGTTCCGGTCATTTCTGTAACTTCCTCAGCATCGGCTGGTATGGAAGAGTAATCAGGTTTTTCAAAAGCAAGACTTCTTGTAACAACGCCACGACTCATTAACGCTCTATTCTGTGCTGCGGATTCTGTATAATAGAGTTTACAGGTAATATTATCGTTGTTTTCGGGTACATCGAACTGATATACCTGTTCACGTCCTTTGGGGTCGGTTTGTTTTACATAAATGCCCTTTTGAGTTGGGAGCAGACTGACAGCAGCTGTAAATTTAAAGTTGTTTTCTTTATTAGCTGTCCTTGCAGCGAGCACGGAAGCGCTTTCATTAGTCAAAGGATCTTCTGCATATATTTCAACTAAATAAGCAAATAGTCCTCCTTCTTCATCTTTCACTTCGACTGAAACATTTTTAGTGGTTATCATGTCCCAATCGATATCATTAGGAGCAGCAAAGCCGTCTCCCATCGGGTTAGGTGTTTCATAAGACGGATCATAGAGATCCTTTCCAGAGTCCACACAACTAAACATAGTACCTGCCATTGCTATTGCAATGATGGGTACAAATTGAACTGTTTTCTTCATCATAATGTATTATTGCTTGATTGTTTGTAACCAAATCCATCACAAAAATAACTGCATATCTTTTATTGGAAATGTTTTTTCTGTTATTTTATAGAGTGAAAACAACGATACTTCCGTTTTGGTTCTTCTTTGGCTCGTTTAGGTTTGATAAAGCCTCGGTGATGACGAAGAGAAATCCCTTGATTTTCACTTTTATAAGACTGCTTAACATGAAAATCAAGGGAGTGTATGAGGTGGATTTAACTTAAGACTTAGTAATTTCTCCTATTAAGCAGGAGTTCATTTTATATCGGATATCCTTGTTGGGTAATCCGTGTCCCAATAAAAACATGAGCTTTGTTATAGCACATTCGGGGGTACTGTCGTATCCGCTGATAACACCTGCTTCCAAAAGGTGCATTCCTGTTTCATAACGTCCCATCTCTACTGCTCCGGAGGCACATTGTGTGATGTTGACAATGATAATTCCGCGATCGGTAGCTTCCTTTAGCTGGCGGATGAACCATTCCTTTTGCGGGGCGTTTCCTGAACCGAAGGTTTTCATGACAACCGCCTTTAATCCGGGAACATGAAGCAGAGAGGTCACGATACTCTCCTGGATGCCAGGAAAGAGGGTCAGAATAACTACATTGGTATCAAATAGATAATGCGGCTTTAATGGCTTTGTCGGGTCCGGTTTCCGGATAAGATTAGGTTCGTATTTGATATGGATGCCTACCCGTGCCAAGGGTGGGTAATTGAAAGAGCGGAAAGCGTTGAAATTCTCCGCATTAATTTTGGTGGTACGGTTGCCACGCATCAAATGATTCTCAAAGAAAATACAAACCTCCGGAACAATGGCTGTACCGTCCGGATTTTTAGCGGCTGCAATTTCGATGGCTGTAATGAGATTTTCTTTTCCGTCTGTGCGCAAAGTTCCGATCGGTAGCTGGGAACCGGTGAGGATGACGGGCTTGCTTAGGTTTTCGAGCATAAAACTTAGTGCAGAGGCCGTGTAAGCCATCGTATCTGTTCCGTGAAGGATGACAAAACCATCGAAATAATCATAATTGTAGTTGATGATTTTTACTAGTTTTGCCCAGTAAGCAGGTTCCATGTCCGAAGAGTCGAGAGGGGGATCGAATTGGTAGGAGGAAATGCGGTAGTTGAATCTTTTCAGTTCGGGGACGTGCTTAAGCAAATGATCGAAGTTGAAATTTTCTAAGGCACCTGTTTCCGGATTCTCTATCATTCCGATAGTACCACCCGTGTAAATTAACAAAACGGAAGGGGTTTCTGCTCTCATAATTGTTGAATTACTGTTAAAATACTGACAAAGATATAGATTAATTACGAATTATGAGCAGTAAATGATGAATTTGTATGTAGTTTATGATGAAATGTTATAAATCTGAATAATTATGCGGAATAATCAGATGAATTATAAGAAAATGGCTTCTATATCGTTATAAGTAAATAATCAAAGTAATTAAGCAGAATAACCGTATCAAATCATTCTACTTAATTACTTATTGCTGGATTACTAGTCTGTTGTACTTATTTCAATGCTTCTTTTAATTTCAGAATAGCTTTTTCCGGGTCTTTTTCTTCTTCAAGCAGAGTGACGAACTTACTTCCGATGATAGCTCCGGAAGCGTGTTCGCAAGCTGCTTGGAATGTTGCTTTATTGGAGATACCAAATCCCACCATCAACGGATTGTTTAGATGCATATCTTCAATCTTTTTGAAGTAAGCCCGTTTTTGTTCGTTGAAATCTTGTTGCGCTCCGGTGGTTGCTGCTGATGAAACCATGTAAATGAATCCGTCGGTATGTGTGTCTATTTCGCGTACCCGTTCTTCGCTGGTTTCCGGTGTAATAAGCATAATCACTTTGATGTTGTAGCGTTCGGCAATAATACGATAATGTTCTTGGTAATCACGGAAAGGGAGATCGGGGATGATGACGCCATCAATACCACATTCCACACATTTGTGGCAGAAGTTTTCAAATCCGAATTGCATGATTGGATTTAGATATCCCATAAGTACAAGTGGAATTTTCACGTCTTTGCGAATATCCCGTAATTGTTCAAAAAGAAGTTTTAAAGACATGCCGTTGCGCAATGCTTGGGTAGCGGCATTCTGGATAACAATGCCGTCTGCCATCGGATCACTGAAAGGAATACCGATTTCAATCATGCTCACTCCATGTTTTTCGAGCGTGCGGATTACATCGGCAGTACCGTCTAAAGTGGGAGTGCCGGCACAAAAATAAATGGAAAGTATGTCTTTCTTGTTGCTGTTGAAAAGTTGATTAATTTTATTCATGATGTTGGAATTTTTAGATTATGATTTTAATTCGTTTAGAAATGTCCGGATACGTTCCGGATCCTTTTCTCCCGGTTTGATTTCAAAACGGCTGTTGAGATCATATCCGGCAAGCCGGGGATGCTTGAACTCTTTCAGGGCATTGGCACTGTATGAGTTGATACCTCCGCTCAAAAGGAAAGGTACATGTCCATTGTATGTATGCAATATACTCCAATCAAATTGATTTCCCGAACCACCGTATTGTTCGTATTTGGTATCGAACAGAAAAAGATCGCAGATTTTTTCGTAGTCATACACCTTTTTCAAGTCTTTGGGGCGGTCTACTGAAAATGCCTTGATGATTTTTAATCCTGTAGAATGTAAAGACCGGCAGTATTCCGGCGATTCATTTCCGTGGAGTTGTATATAATTCAGTTCGAAACGATCAGCATACATGCTGACCACTTGCTTGTCTTCATTGACGAAGACTCCGACACGCTGGGCATGAGTGGGCAAGTAAACCGGAAGCTCGTAGACACATCGGGGAGATTTAGGATAAAAGATGAATCCCAGCATATCTATGCCTTCGATAGATTCTACGTCCTGTATGTTTTCAGCTTCTCGCATACCGCATACTTTGATAATTTTTCCGTTAATCATAGGGCTGTCCGTTTTGAATAATTGGTTTATTGAATGGCTTGCAGGAAATTCCGTAAGGTTTCTCCCGGTTGCTGCGTTTTCATAAATGTTTCGCCAATCAGGAATCCCCGGAATCCGGCTGCCCGGAGGCGTTTAACAATTTCCGGATCAGAGATACCGCTTTCAGATACCAATACAGCATCTTGAGGAAGTTGTCCGGCCAGACGGAAAGAGTTTTCCACATCGGTGAAGAAAGTACCCAGATTACGGTTGTTGATACCTACCATATCTATTTCTTTGTTGATGTATGCCAATTCCTCGGAACTATGAATCTCTAATAGGACCTCCAGACCTAATCTATGAGCTTTCTCTGCAAGTTCATTGCATTTTTCCAGTTCTAGTGCGGCTGCGATAAGAAGTACGGCATCTGCACCGACAATTTTGGCTTGATAAAGCTGATATTCGTCGATGATGAAGTCTTTTCTAAGAATGGGAATTTCCACCAAAGGGCGTGCGGTGCGGATATCTTTCAGGCTTCCTCCGAAAAACTTCTCGTCAGTAAGGATGGAAAGGGCGGAGGCACCTGCTGTCACATAGGAGGGAACGATCTCTTCCGGACGCGCTTCTTCTTTTATCCATCCTTTGGAAGGAGAGCGCCGTTTGAACTCGGCAATAATTCCTGATGCGGAAGAGGCTAATGCCTGCTTCATAGAGCGGGGAGCCGGGGATTCGCCGATACCTTCCTGTAATTGTTCGATAGAGATAGCCTGCTTTTGCAGGTCAACTTCAAATCGTTTATTGGCTATAATCTCGGATAATATATCTTTCATCAGTTCATTGGTTTTTATGTTTATAATCAGACTTGCTAATCGTAAATCAAATTAACTATTCAATTCAATGAATTTTTTTAGTGTAGCTAATGCGCGTCCGCTTTCCAATGACTCTTTTGCAAGGGCGATACATTCTTCAATTGTCTTTTCCGGACAAATCACGTGGATAGCGAAAGCGGAGTTGACTATCACTACATTTTTTTGAGCTTCCGTAGCTGTATTGTTCATGATACGGTCGAAAATCTTAGCTGCATCTTCCGGTGTTTGTCCGCCATCCAGGTCAATATCCTTATATCGGGAGAAGCCGAGACTCTCGGGAGTGTAAATCTTTTCATGATCGCTGGTTGCCACTTTAAACTCGTTGGTCAGAGAAATCTCATCATATCCGTCAAGACTATGAACAACGGCAAATTTCGTTTTACTTTCCTGATAAGTATAGGTATAAAGGCGAAGTAACGGGAGATTGTAAACTCCTAACAGTTGATAGGCCGGTAATACCGGATTTACCAATGGACCGAGCATGTTGAAGAAAGTGCGTACTGCCAATCCTTTGCGAACGGGAGCTACTGCTTTTAATGCCGGATTGAATAAAGGAGCATGCAGATAAGCAAGATTGCATTTTTCCATGCTGCGACGCAGTTGGTCTACATCACTGGTAAATTTCACACCGTGTTGCTCCATTACATTACTGGCGCCACTGACCGATGTTGCTCCATAATTACCATGTTTCACAACCGGGAAGCCGGCTCCGGCAACTGTAAAGCAGGAAGCTGTGGAAATGTTAAATGTATTTTTTCCGTCACCTCCGGTTCCTACGATATCTATCGGAGCGAAATCACTCAAATCAACCGGAATACGCATTTCCAATAGTGCGTCACGAAAACCGCATAATTCCTCTACGGAAATATTACGCATCAGAAAGACGGTGATTAGTGAGGCCACTTGTACCTCATTATATTTTCCTTGCGCGATGTTCTGTAAAATGGTGCGCGCCTCATCGCGTCCCAAATATTGATGTTCGAAAAGTTTGTATAGAATCTGTTTCATAAGTTTAATCGTTTAAGAAGTTTTTGATAATTTCTTTTCCTTGCGGAGTTAATACTGATTCGGGATGGAACTGAATTCCATGTACATTATACGTTTTATGGCGGATTGCCATGATTTGTCCTTCCTGACTTTCTGCCGTTATTTCCAGGCAGTCGGGAAAGCCTTCCCGGCTGACTACCCAGGAATGGTATCTTCCGACAGGGATTTCTTTTCCTAGTCCTTCAAAAAGTAGATCCTGACGAATGATGCTAACCGGGGTTTGTACTCCATGATATACTTCTTTGAGGTTTTCCAGGCGTGCTCCGAAGGCTTCGCCGATAGCTTGATGACCCAGGCAGACCCCCAAAATGCTTTTGGTCGGAGCATATCTCTTAATAATAGGTAGTAACAATCCTGCCTCTTCAGGTATGCCCGGTCCGGGAGACAGGATGATTTTATCAAAACGATCTACTTCATCAAGCTCTATCTGGTCGTTGCGAACTACTTCTACATCTGTAGCCCCTAATTCTTTCACTGCGTGCAGTAGGTTATAAGTGAAAGAGTCGTAGTTATCTAAAAGTAATATTTTCATTTTTATTGTCATTGTAAAATGGTTGTTCAAATACTATCTCTGCTTTCAATTTTTTAATTTGACAGCTAAATCAATCGCCTTTTTCAGTGCTCCCAGTTTGTTGTTCACCTCTTGCAGTTCATATTCATCCTGACTGCGGGCTACAATACCTCCTCCGGCTTGGAACCAGAGTTCATTGTTGCGGCTTACAAAAGTACGGATAGTGATAGCCTGATTTAATTCGTCGTTCAATCCGATAAAACCGATACAGCCACCATAGGCTCCACGATTATGTGGTTCGATTTCGCTGATTAACTGCATAGCGCGTACTTTGGGAGCACCGCTTAATGTGCCGGCAGGGAACGTATCAATAAACGTTTTTATTTTGTCCGCGCCTTCATTTAGCATACCGCTGACACGGCTTACTAAGTGAATAACATGGCTATAATATTGCGGCTCTTTGTAGAACACCACTCGTACGTCATGGCAATTACGTGAAAGGTCGTTTCTTGCAAGATCAACCAGCATGACATGCTCTGCATTTTCTTTAGGGTCAGCCAGTAAAGCTTCTGTCAGTTCCCGGTCTTTTACTGTATCTCCGGTACGGCGGGTAGTTCCGGCAATCGGATCGATGTAAGCACGACCATCTTCGATTTTGCAATGTGTTTCCGGTGAAGATCCGAAGATGCGGTATCCTCCGAAATCGAAGTAGAAAAGATAAGGAGAAGGATTGATGCTGCGGAGTGCACGATAAACTTTGAAATCATCTCCGGCATAAGGTTGGATAAATCTTCTGGAAAGTACGATTTGGAAAACATCTCCGCGCATACAGTGTGCGATTCCTTTGCGAACATTTGCTTTATGCTCTTCGTCAGTAATGGGGCTGGTTACAGGGCCTGTTACAGAGAAATTGTAGGAAGCATAATTTCGGTTCTCGATGGCTGCTTCCAATTCCGGCAAGCCGCTTTCTTCGCCTTCGGACAACATTTCAACTAATGTCAATTCATTTTTGAAATGATTGAAAACAATAACATACTTATATAATATGTATAATAAATCCGGAGCATCGTTCTGCTCATCGTGACTTTCTTTCACTGGGATGTGTTCGAAATATTTCACGGCATTGAACGTCGTATATCCGTAAAGCCCGCATACATTCTTATGATCTCCAGTCACCTGGAATTGATTGATAAACCGGTTCATAGCCTTTTCTACATTAAATGTTTTTGTCAGCGGTTCTTCCGTGCGGCTGTTATCGGGATAGTTGGCAGTAACAATACCGCAGTTCACGCCGATACTTGCCAAGGGGCAGAGGGCTATAAATGACAAGGAATTTTCTCCGGCATGATAGTCGGAACTTTCCATTAATGCGGATTGCGGATACATGTCGCGCACTTTCAGGTAAATGCTGACGGGAGTATGCATATCTCCGAGCACTTGTTTGCTATGAGTTGTATAATTAAATGTTTTCATTTCTATAATTGCTTGATTATTGATTACGAATGATGGTTTACTAATTACTTATTGCTGTTCATTAAACGATAAATAGGTTTCAATATCTTTGTCTCCTCGTCCTGAAACAGTCAATACAACGATATCTTCCGGTTTGAACTTCAATTTTTTCAAAGCCCCTAATGCATGGGCAGATTCCAGTGCAGGGATAATACCTTCGAGTTTAGTTAGTTCGTAAGCGGCTTCTATTGCTTCGTCGTCATTGATTGCCAAAACGTTGGCACGTCTTTGTGCGGCAAGATTGGCGTGTATCGGACCAATACCCGGATAATCCAGTCCGGCGGAAATCGAGTAAGGCTCTTCAATCTGTCCGTCTTCGTTTTGGATGACATAGGTACGCGCTCCGTGGATAATTCCCATTTTACCGAGTTGGATGGTAGCGGCGGTCATTCCGGTTTCTATCCCTTTGCCTCCGGCTTCTGCCAGGATGATGCCTACCCGTTCATCGTTGATATAATGATAAATCGTTCCGGCAGCATTACTTCCTCCTCCGACGCAGGCTATCAGATAATCCGGATAGTCACGTCCTTCTTTTTCTTGTAGTTGTTTTTTTATTTCTTCGCTGATAACAGATTGCAGGCGTGCCACCATATCAGGATAAGGATGAGGGCCCACGGTAGAGCCGATAATATAATAAGTGTCGGCAGGATGACAACACCAGTCGCGGATCGCTTCGTTGGTTGCGTCTTTCAAGGTCATGTTTCCGGAAGTAACGGGAATAACGGTAGCTCCCAGCATTTTCATTTTCTCCACATTGATATGCTGGCGTTCTACATCTGTCTTTCCCATATAAACGATACATTCCATATCCATCAATGCACATACGGTAGCTGTTGCTACTCCATGTTGTCCGGCTCCGGTTTCGGCGATGATGCGCTTCTTTCCCATGCGGCGTGCCAGCAAGATTTGTCCGATGGTGTTGTTGATTTTGTGTGCACCGGTATGATTCAGGTCTTCCCGTTTCAGATACAACTTGCAACCATACTTTTCGGAAAGGCGTTTTGCCAGATAGAGTGGGGAAGGGCGTCCTACGTAGTCGCGTAATAATTGCTCAAATTCCTTTTTAAACTCTTCGCTTTCAATCACTTCGAGGTACTTGTTCGTCAGTTCCTCAACACATTTGTGGAGGATTTCCGGTACGTAAGCACCGCCGAATTCTCCGTAATAGCCATCCTGATCAACTAAAAAACTTTTCATAATCCTATATCTATTTTTATGTTATTATTGAATCTGTTTTGAAACGGGGGTAAATAAAAAGAGCCCTGTCGCAGGTTGCGACAGGGCTCTTTCAAATTTGTTATATCTTTAATGAGGTATATACATACGAGCACTGCTCCCTTACGACTGTCGGAGTTGTAACGGGCGCCACCACCAATATGTATTTACTAACATTGTTCTCATTGTCTTTTGTAATTTTATGGGGGCAAATATAGACACTTTGTTTGAAACAGCAAACAAAATATGACTTTTTTTCTCTTTTGCCTTCATTTTTCTGATATAGAACAATTTTCAACCTGAACTGTTCTTATAAATATTGAATATTTAAACAAAAACAATTATGAAACAGAGAAAAGTTTTAGTAGGTATCGCTATTGCCATTTTCATTATATTATTATTGTATTGGTTATTGGTAGCAGAGGATATGAAACCCTGGTTGTCGGCTATGGTTCCTTCCGTGGCACAACAATTCTTTGCTTGATTCTGACAGGCTTCGGATAAATCATGTATCTTTGCAAGGATAGTGACTAATAACCAAAATAATAACAATAGACTAAGATATGGAAAATTTTATTTTTCAAAATCCCGTGAAACTAATCATGGGAAAAGGGATGATTGCCCGGCTGGCTAAAGAAATACCGTCCGACAAACGTATTATGATTACTTTTGGCGGCGGAAGCGTGAAGAAAAACGGAGTGTACGATCAGGTAAAGGAAGCATTGAAGGACCATTTTACAGTAGAATTCTGGGGAATCGAGCCCAATCCTGCCATCGAAACTCTCCGTAAAGCGATTGCTTTGGGAAAAGAAGAGAAAGTGGACTATTTGCTGGCTGTTGGCGGCGGTTCTGTTATTGACGGTACGAAATTGATTTCCGCAGGAATCCTGTATGATGGTGATGCCTGGGATTTAGTACTTGCCGGACGCCCGGTAACTCATACTGTACCTCTTTCCACTGTATTGACTTTGCCTGCTACCGGTTCGGAAATGAATAACGGAGCAGTTATTTCCCGTCGCGAAACGAAAGAGAAATATCCTTTTTATGCCAACTATCCAATCTTCTCTATTCTTGATCCGGAAGTAACTTTTACCTTGCCTCCTCATCAGGTGGCTTGTGGATTGGCTGATACCTATGTTCATGTGATGGAGCAATATATGACTACTTCCGGACAGAGTCGCGTTATGGACCGTTGGGCAGAAGGTATTCTACAAACTCTGGTGGAGATTGCTCCGAAAATTCGTGAAAACCAGCATGATTATCAACTGATGGCTGATTTTATGCTTTCGGCTACAATGGCATTGAATGGATTTATTGCTATGGGAGTGTCTCAAGACTGGGCTACTCACATGATCGGGCATGAAATTACTGCTTTGCACGGATTGACACATGGCCATACGTTAGCCATTGTTCTTCCTGCCACGTTGCAAGTGCTTCATGAAGAAAAAGGGGATAAGCTTTTGCAGTATGGTGAAAGAGTTTTGGGAATTACTTCCGGTACAAGAGAAGAGCGGATTGATGAAGCAATTTGCCGTACCGAAGAATTTTTCCGTTCACTGGGACTGACTACACGTTTGCATGAAGAGAACATCGGACAGGAAACTATTCTGGAAATCGAACGCCGCTTCAATGAACGTGGTGCTAAATATGGTGAGAATGGAAATGTAACAGGTGCTGTTGCTCGTAGAATATTAGAGACTGCACTTTAGGCACACTCTTACATGAAGTTTATAGAATAAGAAGGTTTCCGAAAAATCCTTCTTGCTAAATAAAATGTGTACCCTAAAAGTTGGATATAAAACTTTTGGGGTACATTTCATTAGTAGTGGTAATAATGTAAAGTAGCGGGGCTGTATAATCATCTTACAGGGTATACTTCATAATCAGTAGCAGTAGAAAGAGTGATTTTATAAATCCAAGGCTTTTCGGTATTCTGCTTACTATTTCTCAATTTTCTCTGTTCTTGGAATTTTGAACCAGAAACAAGAACCTTCTCCTTCTTTAGATTCCGCTCCGATAACTCCTCCCAGCCGCTCTACTATGACACGGCAGATGGCTAGTCCGAGACCTGTTCCTTTAATAAACGAATTCAGTTTGACGAAACGTTCGAACACCTTGTCTATTTTGTCAGCAGGAATTCCGATACCTGTATCTTTTACATAAAAGTATATTTCATCACTTGCTTCTTCAATCCGGTATCCCATTTCGATAGAACCTTTGGAAGTGAATTTTAAGGCATTGTTTGTAAAGTTGATGATAACCTGTGATAAGCGTATGCGGTCTGTATTAATAATGCATTGATTTGCTCTCTCTGTGAATACGATTTGTACGTCCGGTGAAGAGTTCTTTTCTTGCATTTGTCTGCAAATACCTTCCATCAGTTCATTAATGTCAGTTTGTGCAAATGTGAATTCCATAGTACCAGCTTCGATTTTGGAAAGATCCAGAATATCGTCTATCAGTTGCAATAATAAGATATTGTTGCTGGAGATTATTTTCACGAACTCCTGTTTCTCTTCTTCCTCCTCTGTTTGGCAAACCATTTCGGAAAATCCTACAATTGCGTTTAGTGGGGTTCGTATTTCATGGCTCATATTAGCGAGAAAGGCAGATTTCAGTCGATTGGATTCTTCGGCTTTTTCCTTTGCCTCTTGCAGCATTCTGTTCATTTTTAGTTTTTCAGTGATGTTTTCAAAACGAAGTAATCCGCCAATAATTTCAGTTTCTTTTTCGTCGCCAAAAACGGGAGTTGCGGTCACTTCAAAATCTACATCGTCTACTCTGATTGTATGTCGGATTATTTTGCCTTGTTCGATTGCTTTCTTGAAAGCACATTGTCCACATGGTTCATTACGAAGTGCACTGGTCTGATAGCAAATTTTTCCCGGTATGTATTGTCTTCCTTTTACCAGGCTGGCGATTTGTCTTGTTTCTTCCCATTGCACCCGGTAATTTTTATCAATATAGATAAGCCCGAAGTCAATACTTTTTAGAGCTAGTTTCTGCTTCTTCAATGCTTTTTCCAGTTCTTCTTTGGCTGCAATCAATTCTCTTTCATAATTCTTGAGTTGAGTGATCTCCCATCGGGTTGCTAGTAGCCATCTTTTTTCCCCTTCCCATGAAATAATTGATTTTACAGCAATCGTATCATGGGTGATTCCATCGGGAGTGATATATTTTTCTTCTTTGCGGTATACTTTGCCTTCTTGTACGAGTTCTTTGTCGATATTCCGGTATTTTTCTCCTCTTTCTTCTCCGTATATTTCGTAGTCAGTATGTCCGATGGCTTCTTCACTACTGATACCGGATTGAACGGCTGATTCTTTATTCCAGTAATAGTATCGGAAATCATTTGTAATATCTTTTACGAAGATTGGAAAAGGGAGATTGTCGAGAATGTCAAAAGAAAAGCGGTAGGAATGATTGGTCTTTTTAATTGTTTTTTGTAGTTTGCGGATTCTATATAATAAGATGCTGATGATAAGAAGTAAAATAATTACCAGTAAATAATTATAACCCCAAGGTACTTCGCCAATCCAGGAAATTAACAAAATATTGTTTGCCATAAAATGTTTGATATAAATAGGGTGTAAAGATATGAATTGTTCTCTGAACTATCAAAAGATAATACATAAATATATTGCTTTTCAACATTATATTATGAGGATGTAATAAAATATGATATAATGAATGTGGATGTATGGTGTCTTGTATTTCCTGTATGGTATGATATTTTGAATGATTTTGAATCTTTTTCTAGAGGAAAAATGTATTAAAATATTAAATGATGTCTCATGAACTAAAATCATTTCTAATTTGTTTTAATAACGCTGGAGTATTTTCTATTTTTGTTCACCTAAATTAGTTTTGATAGAGTCAAAATAAAACAATCATTTAATTACGTATGCTAATAACCATTATTATTCTCGTTCTTTCGGCTGTCTTTTTCGTGAACGGCAAGGTTCGTTCGGATATTGTGGCACTATGTGCGCTGATAGCCTTACTTGTTTTTCAGATATTAACTCCTGACGAGGCACTCTCCGGTTTTTCCAATTCGGTAGTCATTATGATGATCGGATTGTTTGTTGTAGGAGGGGCTATTTTCCAGACGGGACTGGCAAAAATGATTAGTTCCCGAATTCTTAAACTTGCGGGAACCAGTGAGATCCGGTTGTTTCTATTGGTGATGTTGGTGACTTCTGTCATTGGCGCGTTTGTCAGTAACACAGGTACGGTGGCATTGATGCTTCCTATTGTTGTTAGTCTGGCGATGAGTGCCGACATGAATCCCAGCAGGCTGTTGATGCCGTTGGCTTTTGCAAGTAGTATGGGAGGTATGATGACTCTGATTGGTACTCCGCCGAACCTTGTGATACAGAATACGTTGACTTCCGCCGGACTTGAGCCGCTTTCTTTCTTCTCTTTCCTGCCTGTCGGCATTGTCTGTGTAATTGTCGGTACACTGGTTCTGATGCCGCTTAGTAAATGGTTTCTTTCTAAAAAAGGACAGAAAGATGA
>NZ_DAWCXD010000106.1:0-17829 GCF_052357945.1 Bacteroides sp.
CCGCTTATCGTATCCATAAACAGACTTTTGGACACTTTTAGAAATGTCATTGAAAAGTCATCACTAATCTCCGTGACAGCTGCCAACTGGAAAGGAAAAATGACTACCAAATCATTGGGAACAATCCGTTGCTTATTACCAAAAACATTAAAAAGCGCACTTCCTCCCGTACATATCCCATTTATCCCTTCTTCAAGATATGTAGGATTTTCATCAAGAGGTAAATCGTCTATTTTAGTATAGACATTAAACTCTTCTGTTTTTGATATATTGTCGAGTACTTTATTTTGCCTATATGGCTTGTTCTTTTTCATTGACAGCTATTTATGCTATTATGCTATTTGTCGTTACTTCTTGCTTCTATCACACGAATGTCAGTCGTGCCATTTCGATTGAGCAAACTGTACAACCAAAGATATAGGAAAAATGTATAAAAAACTTTCTTTATCTTTCATTAAAATCATCAGTGCCAGGAAATATTCACCTTCATTAATATCAGGAACTGTCATATAGACCTTATCATCCGAATACTTATAAATATCACCACATTCTATCAACATTCTGTCATTTACGGAAGAGATAAGGTATAGATTGGTACTTTCCCATGTCAGCATATCCAGGTTCTGTCCGGTGATAACAATGGGAGCTTCCGGTGTAATGATCCCATTACATCTTTCATTTGATGGATCATATATTTCTTTGATAACAGGAAACGGCGCTCCTTCAATCATTAATATTTCGGCTTTTATCGTTTTCATTTTGTATAGTAATTAATGAGCATTTTATTTTATGGGTTATTTTAATGGAATATCCCTGATACAGCGGAGATAATAAGAAGATTCTGACTTTGCTCTATAGAATTGCTCCAGACTATATCCAGCTATTTGGCTATCAGGAAAAAATGTCATATACCATGCACCGGTTGAGTTTCCCCCTTTTTCTGTTGCTGCCCAGTATGAAGTTTTGTCCGAAGTAGAAAGAGCAAATGGTTTGAAATCAGTTTCGGCTTGAGTTTCCTCTATTTTTTTATAAAACATCAGAATCAACGCACATTCTCCACGTGTGGGTACCCGCCATGTTCCCGGTTCGTCCAGATTGTCTTTTCCACGATACATTGCGCATCCCTTTGGAACCGCAAAGCTTGGAACTGAATAATAATTGGTCCTGGCGGTAGCGAGATACCCGTTTGCGGTAGCCCAATCCATTGTCGCAGCTTTTGCTTCTCCATCGCTATTTACAATATCAGGTGAGATGATAAAATGCTTGGACACTTTCCAATCACATCCTCCTTCTGTTTTCCTCTCTGTATGGCGGGTTGTCCGGTAAACATAAATATCATTTCCATTTCCATCTTTTATTGCTTCGGTATTTTGTCCGGTAGAAGTATATTTATATAGTTGAATGTAACAACGAAAAGTCGGGCTTTCACTCCTGTCCTCCTCCTTGCATTGTAACATTCCTCTTGATTTGATTGCTGCATACTTGTTGCCTCTCAAATCTCTATATATCCCTGTAGACTGGGAATATCCTTTTAATGGAATTAAAAACAATATAGTAAGTTCTGCAACTATAAGTCTAAATACTTTCATTTTTCTTTTCTAATTATTTTGTTGATTCCTGATAGTCAATATGGGGCACTAGAAGGAAGAGGTACATTTCTGACACATCTTCCGGAGCTTCCTCCGTTCCCCAAGCCTCCGCCACCAGTGATTTCTTTGAAGTATATATCGTTATATGGTGGTGCTAATACATATTCCGTTGTCGAGCCGCCAAATATTTGCTGCATATCAAATATGAAACCGGCGCAAAGTCCAAGTAGTTGATTGGATGCAGGGAGATACCATTTAAATTCTTCCTCATCAATTATCCCATTTCCGTTTTCATCTCTGTTTTTGTCATAACATACTCTTGCTCCAAAAGTATTGGCGGGGTATTGATATTGATACAACAATACATGTCCGGATGCATTTTTACGTGGAATAGGGAGCCCGGATATATTCCAATTTAGATTATAAGTGTTTTCCGCTAAATGCCGGGTAGCAGTTTTACCATTATCCATATCATCCGTCCCATATCCCAATGGGGCCGTTTGGAGTCCATACCTGCCGCTTATTGTCCCTGGTTTTATATCTTCCAAATACCGGTCTGCCCTTCGTGCAGCTAATCTGTCATATACGAGTCCCATAGTATAGCTTCCATCTTCCATTCTCTCTCCTCCAAAACATCCGAGGTAAACTGCCGGTCGTTGGTCTAAACGAAATATATGAGAAGCCTGCAGTATCCCTTCATCGCCATTAACTGTTGTAGTTATTTTTATATATAAGGAACGTTTGCCTTCCGCATCAGTATAACCAGGATCAACGAACTCATTATTCCCGTCATAAACATACTCGTCATTGTAAAGATAGAAAAAGACTTGTGTAGGGAGTATGGTGCTTGCTGTAATATGTGTATCCAAAGGCTCTTTAGCATTATTGTAAGCTTCTGTATAATTGGATGAGGAAGACAGCCGGAGCCAACTCTGTGTGGGGTCCGCTTGTTGGGTACAGCCATCATCAGTATATATCCCCACTTCCACAGTCCTTCCTTGTGTTTGTACAACAATCGGGCGGACATCGTACGCCGCATCCAAATCATAATCTTTACCATTTTTGTTGTACTTAAATCTGTCGAATGATGCTCCTCCGCTAACACTCATATTATTACTGGCATGAAATTCCACATATTGAGTAGCGCTATATGCCCTGATCCTCTCATCGTTCTTTGCCGAATTTATATCTGCGTTAATGCTGGTGCGCAAATTGTAATAATGATTGGGGGTCACATCAAAGTTGTTAATGTTATTATTTCCGACATACATCTGATAAATCGCGTATTCACTTGTATTTAATGTGGAGTATGCCCATGCTTCTATCTGTGTACCTAACACCGGCGCATCCCCCGATGACACTCCGTTGACTACCTTGTGGTAGCGTTGGTTTTCGCTTAAAATACTTTCTACTGTTCCCTGGCAGTTCTGCGCAACATACCATGTTACCGAATAAAATCCATTAGCGTCTGCGGTACCCGGTTTATCCACTTCAAGAGTGGCGTATGTATCTGCATCAGTATTCGTTTCGGGATTCGTGAGCCGGATTGTACTATTGACATTCAGCAACTTCAACCCCTGCAACTTATAATCTTCCACCTCAAATTTGTAGCGTAGAGTGACACGTGCCATCAATCGCCGGATTTCGATGCCTCCCACAAAATCGGCAGGTTTGTTGTATTCCACCAATCCACGGTTACCTTCGTCAATATCTACAATAGTGACACCTGACGCTTTTCCCGCAAACGGTACTTCGTCATCGGTAGTGATAAGCGACTCTGTATGTCCTCCTATGCTAGTCAGATATTCGAAGTTCTGTTCTTCAAGGTTACTAAGATCAATAACTTCACTCATATCATAATCAAGTTTAGGTCCCAATGCCACTAAGTATAGTGTTTGATTCTCTGCAACCGCCAGTGGAACATCAATCGTCACCATGTCATTAATGGCTGTCGCCTCATCGCTTATTTTATGCGGTTTTCCTCGGATGGAACCGTCTCCGTTGAATTGAAATAGCCAAAGATTGTATAACTTTGTTGTCCCGTCGGACACGCGCGTAGTTGCAGTGTGCCGTTCTTGTCCTTGCTCTAAAGTGACTGCAAATGATGAATCATTCCCACTTCTTGAAAGAGCTTTTACTACTCCGGTAGATTCGCTCTTTGACTTTGGATTTATCACAGGAGGAATGTTGACCTGCAAACTAACCATAACCATTTTGTCTGTGGTATTTCCTGTTCTGTTCCTGTTCAATTCATCTGTACATCCCATAAACATGAGAGCTAATGGTAAGATGGTGACACATAATACCCGAAAATACCTTTTGTCTTTTATTATTGTTTTCATATCGACTCTTTATTTATAACCCGCTTGCATGATTGTTTGCGTACTCACAGTATATGCCAATCCATTCTCTTTTTTCAGGTTGATATTGATGATAAGATTGATAGCGCTTGGACTGTCGTTTGCAGGAATGGTTATTGATACAGGATAACTATATTTATCTATCTCTGTATCCACCTTACTGCTAATTCCTTTTTGTTGGTTTGCGAAAACAGCCTGCAGATAGAGTTTCCCGGCAGGAATATCAATGTCCGTAGGAGTCAATTGAATATGTAAGTCATAGGTACCTCCTCCTTGAGGTATTTTTTCAAGCTGGCTTAATTCAGTTGTGGCACGCAATTCATATCCACTTTGCGAAATAGTAAGCAATACACTTTTTTCTTTGCCATCCAATCCGAAACCTTTCACTCTCACTCTAAAAGAACGGGATTGGGTACTTTCTTTACGCTTGACGTATACACGAATGTTTTGTGTATTGCTTCCGTGAGTCGTGTGTGTGGCAGTACTTCCTGATTCAAATGAAAAATCATCAAAATCTTTTGTTGAACCTATATCTGTTCCTTCTGTGACAAGTGTAGCCGTCCAATAAGGCACATTTGATACAATACCGAAATAAGAGCTTCCACTGTTTTCGGTTCCTTGATATGTGGGAGTGACAATGATCCCTGCTTTCATCCGGCTTTCCGGTATCTCGTTGCGGACACAACGAATCATATATCCGCTTTGTCTATCCTTACCTGATTGGAGATCTGCTGTAGCCACCGGATTACCTGAAAACTCAAATACCGAAGCATTATTATCCCAATACCATCCTGTGTTACCATCTCTCCATGACGCACCGGATTCATTTCTATACTGGTTGTGCGGTAACAGTAAATAGTGGAACGAGAGGTATCCGTATGCACTTGCCTCATTATTCGTTGCGGTTATTATATGATTGTATTCTTCGGAAGTAGCGATGTGCCACTGCCCGTTATCTACAATTCCCATATCTCTGATTTGGGTTTCAGAAAGTCCGGCAAGTTTGCATGGATCGCCCAGCCCTTGTGCTACTTGTCCGGTGGTATTGACTGCGGGTATTTCGTTACTTGGCAAGTAAGGAATATCCAGCCATCCTTTGATGCTTAAAGGATTGTATAGGCTTGGATACCAAAGTACGTCGTTCAGCTCATTAGCACTAATGGGTGGTGCGAATTCCGTCCCATTTGTAGCGTCCGGCTTACTCTGTATTGCTACTAAACTTCCGTATTTGAAAAGAATATCCTTATACCCCGTTTCGGAATGATATGCTTTCAGTATGCCCGAATAAACTGTGGGATCATTCCATATATTTACATTCTTCGATGTTCCGGTCGCCGGATCATAATCCGATTCCTTGTCACTCACAATTACCAGCCCGTCGATAGGTTGCCAATTGATAGTGATATCATGTTCTTCCATTGCCACTATCTCTGCATAAAGTCCCATTGCTCCCATACCTGTAATGGTGGCGTATATCTGATAATGGTTATTGCGCGTTAAGTTATGATTTTGAGGAGGTTCCTGCCCAATATTCAGCAAATAGATACAGTTCAACACCTGCGTACTACCGTTTTTAAGTATGCATTGCGCATCAATCTTTAAATAAGTAGCTTTAGAGATGTCTGCAGGTTCTGACAATAGGTTTTCGGGGATATAGGTGTCAGGAATGGTTATGTAATCTACATCAGCCGGAATGGAGTAGTTACCATCTGTCGAATATGTACCGTTATTATCGAGTTCACCTGTTCCCGGGATAGTAAGGTCATCCGACCAATTGCTTCCTGTATACACTCCTCCGCCAATGGGAGTACTTTCCGGCATACGGCAGACTTTAATGGTAAGTTTGGTTACTTTAAAATCGTTATCCGAATTAGTTATGTTTTTAATTGCTGTAAAGCTAAGACGGGAAACCATGCGGGTTACCTTTATCGGCAGTTCCGTCATTCTAATATTATCAATTATAACAGTGGCATTTGTCCCGTCACTACGAGACTCGACATAAGCATGTGTCACATTTCCATACATGGGTGGAGGGGCAACGATACCTACAGCGGAGAATGTTACATTTTCTATTTCAGTTTCTCGTGCAATGGCATCCAGCTTCTCCGTTAGCTCCGGCGTTTCATTACAAATGATGTAAATATTGTTATATCCTCGTGCTGCCCTGATTTTTGCTGTGTATGTATTGTCGTCGTTTACAGAAGCATTGGTAACCTCATTGTACACTAATTGGTCTTTGTCATTAAAGACAATCGCGCGAACAGAGCTTATGGCTTCATCACTATTCGTAGTGCTGCGTGTCCCCATATTGATGCTTAATGGTATTCTTTCTCCTTCGTACATACGTGCGCCTGCTTCATTCTCGTTAGTACAAGAATAAACCAGTAGGGTAAGTATTACCAAAAGCAAGGTAACTGACCGATATTTTATGTTGTCAATCGTTATATTCATTCTCAATCATGCCAAAGTTTCGTATCTGGGACGCGGCTTATATATCTGTTGGCTGAAACCAATAAGTCCAATTATTAATCGTTATGCTCAATGCGATGTAACCGTTCTCTTCCTTATCTCCGATGCGGATGTTGATGTCCCACTGGTATCTGCGGTCGAGATATTCTTGATCGTCCATCATCTCCGGTTTACTCATCAACAGGTAGTCAATAAGATTTATGGTTGCTTTTCCTCCGATATCTATTGCTTTTCCTGATGCTTTATCTGTGATAGAAAAAGCCATATCGGCCTCCTTGACAAGTCTAAGAGTATGGAGCCGGGTCTGCAAAGTTGTTTTATGTTCTTCCTCTTCAGAACAAGGATAGTAAGTTATATTCTTATTGCTTTCATTGATATTATTTTTATAGTCATAAAAACTGTTTGCAGCTATTAGTTGTATGTCATATTTCGAAACATCTACCGGATTATTCCCGCGTGTAATGCCTATCGTTATATCATTGGTATTGCGCACCAAGCTTACCATTTCTGTATTATTGATACTCTCCGATGAAAACATTAATAGAGGACCGCTATGCCATAATGCATCAAGATGATTGTTACTTCTGTTATTTTCAGGCTCATATTTCAGCGTTAATTTATTTATCGGATCACCTGCGATCATTGCCGGAAGTAGATAGAATTTATCTGTTTTTCCAGCCCATACAACGGCTGTACAGCCTTTCAAACGATAGGGTATCAGCATACGATAGTCCGGACTTTTTAACGAATGTCCCTTTTCGGTAAATGCCTGTATATATTTTCCTTGCGTATCGAACACAAAAACCTTTACTTCTTCCACCTGTTCGGCAAACCAGTCTTTATTTGCCATGTTATAGTCATACCGGAATTTTAGAAAGAGGTCACATTGATCCAGGTCGTCATGAAGGACATCGCAACCGGTAATCCCTGCCACCATAAAGGCGGTAAGGATTATTTTATATTTCTTTATGTGTCTTTTAATTCCCATTTATCAATGCAAATCAACACCTTGTGTCCAATAAGTCCATGGATTGATAGTGATTTTTACAGAAAGGAAAGCATCTGCTTCGTCGTCATCAGTTCCCGGAGGTGTAGGGTTGTCGGGGTCAGGATCGGACGGGTCGGGAATCCACGGTGTTCCAGGACCACTCACACTCTGAAGTTCCAAGTGATACCAGTTATTTCGTACCACACCATATCTACCTAACGCCATTTTAGTTGTTACTTTTTGGTCGTGACGGATCAGGACGTCGTAATAGCAAACAGATTCGTTATAATAACGAACAGCACAGAAACGTCCGATGATACCGGTTTTCGCATCAAAATTTTCATCTTTCAGAGAACTGACTACAATATCTTTTGCTGATTGATCTCCATTATTGTATACATCATCTGTCATAAGCCCTGCTTTATGCAAGAATATCGGTAAGTCAACTTTCAATCCACTACCGTCTGTATGCTTTGTGTATTCATCTTTAAGCGCATCTAATGTATAATAGTTCCCTTTCCAAGAAAAATAACTACTCTTATCACCTAAACCATTGGGCGTATACTGTGCCTTTACTACCACCTTAGTAGTGAATCCTAATTTCTGTGCATTAGCGTCCATGGTGTTTTCAAGACAGTATTGACTTGTCCCTTTAGCATGTGCAACTTCGGGCATATCCTCAACTTTATTGTCTATATTTTTTAGATAATTGAAAGCTGCATCCATGTTAGCTTCCATAGTGCTATTATCACTAACATCAGGTTGCTCGGCAAGCAGGTAGTTTTTATCCCGACGATAAACAGCTCCAGGCGTGGCATTATTGTAAGAGATAAGTTCGCTATATAGTTTCACACTCTTATTGGTAACGCTTAATTCCCAACCACTGAAAGTAAATGTAGAACCGTCAGGTTTTATGCCAATAGGCTCCTTAACCGCAAGCTCTACTTTTGCGCTCAATCGGTCCACAGAGATTTCTGCAGGATTGCTCTGTGCGTCTGTTTTTGCCTGGTTGATGGCATCAGTGGTATATGCAGTCGGTTTATGTACCGTTACTTCCGTCAATGCCCCTTCTATGCCAGCGCCTTTGCCTGCACTCGCCATCATGAATTGTTTGGTAGTACTAATTTTGTCAATGGCCGCATTTATAGCTGTATTGATTACAGACCACGGTTTACCTTTTACTGTTTCTGAAGTTAAATCCCACCCGTCGGCATAAGGATTGATAACCACAAATACTTTTTTTGTTTTCTCTGATACTAATTTAGCGTCACTAGCTACAGCTTCCGGGGTCCCTGTCCCATCTGCATTTGTTCCTCCGCTATTCCCAACGGTCATACCATCAAAACCAACCACATCAAGGCACACATCATCCTCGTCAAATAATAAAACTTTGACGGCCCCTGCTTCACTTTCCCCAGAACTTCCCGGTTTGGTATCTACTGCTCTTGTAGTAGCTGTGTGACTTTGTAGCGAAAGCGACAGATACGCTTTGCCATCCAGTTCACCGCTCGGGATATTGCCTTCCCGGGCATCTTCACTACTACAGCCGGCAAATATAAAAACCGCCAATGTAGATAATAGAAAACTTCTTGTTTTCATCATTGTTAAATGTTTAAATGTTGTAAATAAAAAGATAATTATAATATATAAAAAATCACTAGTCCAGTTTGCTCATCAATTCGATATTCTCTTCTTTTTTGACTAATTCCTCCAAATTGAGACATGCTTGTTTCAATCCGGATTCAGCAGCTTTATTTAAATGTAGCTTTGCTTGTTCATAGTCACCTTTCAACAGATGTAATACTCCCAGTGCATTTTCATATTCCGGTGTAGAAGTCTCTGCTCTCTTTAAATATTTTTCTGCCAAAATAGTGTCTTTACGTGAAAGTGCAGCCGAAGCGGCATTCAGGTTGGCAATCTTATCACCAGGAAAGACACTAACGGCTGTTTCAAATAATTCTATAAACTCCGGTGAACCATTTTTATAAGTAAGAGCTACCAAATAGATTTCATTCAGACTCAAATTTTGTGGTCGATTATGAATCAGCACTTTTGCTTGTTCTATATTAAAATTCTGAACATCGTACTCTATCTTACAGATTGCTTTACGTAGATGTGGGTAGTACTCACGCAACATAAACCGATAAGGATTGCCCTGTTTATATAACATCAACGATTTCTTGCGACTGGTATTTGTTCGGTAGTTTATTTCAGCTGGTATGTGGTCTATAATATGAAGAATCCCATCCTTTTCTGCCATATTAGATTCTGCAACCATTTTACGTAATCCTTCCCAGTTTTCACCACCATATTCTACCTTGTATAATTCTTTAGAGAAAGGGAAACGAGGGAGAAGGTAATTAACAAGTGCCTTTGCACGTCCTTCGGAAAGCTGTTTATTAAAAAGGGTAGATCCCTCCGGTGAAGCATAACCAATGACCGATATTCCACGAATGGTTATAGCTGTATCATTTTTTACTTCGGCAAGCATGGAGGATATCTTTCTTAGTTCAGTCGGATTATTCATATAGTCCGGCTTAATGTCGGTTTTTGATACGACAAAGTCCAGAAATGCTTCACATGACATCTCACGTCTTTTGACTGGTTCAACTTTTGGCTGTACGTAACTAATATGTGGAGTGATTTGATAAGGGACGGGAAGTTTCTCCAAAGTAACAGCACTAAAAAGAGGAATAGCTGATAGTAACCTGCCTGGCCTGCAACAGCCCATCACTTCTTTCTTTACATTCAGATGTGCATCCTTCATCCATGACTCGAATGGAATTGTCAACGAATACCGAATCTGTTCTTTTCCAGTCATTCCATACCCTTTTAGTGTGGAGTATGGAGCTTCTAACTGGTAAAAAGTGCGTTCCTGCGTATTCATTAAAGCAAGTTTACGTTTCAAATTCTGATAGTTTTTACGACCTTTAACGGATATTTCCGGCAATTCCATCTGATGGTTTGCAGCAATCAATACTGGTATCAGTTCTATAGAATGATTGGAACTGACTTGTATATTATCAAGGTCATAAAGTATTTGAATATGCAATGAATCTCCCGCTTGCTGTAGTTCAAGAGCTGTTGGCTGTATAGACCCTGTATACCATTTCTTGGGATTTTCTTCTCCGTATGATAAAGAAGAAATGGTCAGGAATATGATTAACAAGTATAGGAATGATTTTATTTTTGTCATGGTTGTATTATTTTATAAGAAATATAAGTGAGATTGCTGCTTTAGTCGGGCCAAAATAATTGCGGTTTTCCGTTCCGATCTTTTCACCACAGGTCTCACACCGGAATTTATCATAATGTAGCCGCACATATCCTGCACCTATATTTGCTTCAAGACTCCAACGATTACTAAGAAGGAAGTGATAACCATACGAGATGCCCCCTCCTGCTCCCCATCCTTCATATCGGTAATGGCTGGAATTATCTCCGAATAAAAGTGGCAAGTGATGACCGGCTATGTTATATTGTGTTCCTATTATGTGTATTCCCCAAAAATGTCCGCTAAATCTTTCACATGTCCAATAACGATATTCCATTGTACCGAGCCAGTGCGCCAGTTTTTTATTTGAAGATGCTTTATCGGATGTAAACCAGTTAAATCCGCCGCCCAGTTCTATCGTACTGCGTGGAGAAAGTCCCCACTCTACTCCTAAGTTCGGCGTACCTGAATATGCACCGTAGAGCAGATTTGTTTTTATCGCTACCTTTTGGGCTGAACATCTTAAAATGCTTCCCCAACATATCAGAAGTAGAATTGCTATATATTGTATTTTCATCAGATGCATATATTGAATATTTTGCTTTTGTTTGCGTTTAATAAATGATTATCGGACGCGAAATTACAAAATAAATATATATTAAAGTAAAACGTTCTGAAATTGCACATGGATTCCGAAGTTTCGTCCAAAATAGTTCTATAAATCACTTAAATGAGGGTTAGATAACTATGAAAAGGACTTATCGGATAAACATTGTTAAATTATTATCCAACTTATTCAATTATCTTTTGTGACATACTAAACGTTTATACACGCGCAAAACAAACGATGTATAAGAATGATTATTTATATTTACATATTACTTGTAGTACTTCAACTATGCGTTTTGAAAGATCAGAATATTACACCTAGTTTTGTTCCCGGATTTCAAGGAGCCATCCGTTTCTTTAAAAGGAACAAGGCGTTCCTCGGTGAGAAACAGGTCGTTCCTTTAAAAGGAACGGCTCCTTGGTTTTAAACCAAAAACAGTATTTGTAATACACTGTATATCAATTTATTATAAAAAGAAGAATTCCGTCCCGATAACCATGGGAATATTCTCAATAAACCAAACGGAATTCACAGTCCAAAGGACTGTATATACATACTTTTTTATTACAAACTTAAAAAAAAATCCCATGGTTACAGTTACAATTAATATCAAGCCATATTTGGCTAGATATACGTATGTCCGATATCGACAAAGTTTAGAACCCGATCCAGAGAACCAGTCTCATTCTTCCTCTCCTTCTTCTTCTTCCAAACGACTTATCCCTATCCATCTCTCCCACATTACTCCAGTTTATCACTTCCTTCATCAACTATCTGTTCCTCATCCGCAAAATACTTCATGGAAAGAAATTGGAAATATTTGCTTTGTACTGCCCAAACCGCGTAATGGGAAGAATCCGGAAGTCTATAACTATATCGGAAACGATAGTGCATTGATTATAGAAAAGGAAATAGAAACGGAGATGAAAGCGGAATTATACTCCTTCCTATTGGATAATAAGTTTAATAAAGGAGTGATGTTTAAAAAGTCAATAGAACAATTCGTAGAGCACTACGAAATGGTAGAACTAGTACAGGAAGAAACGCTGATGAGGGCATTTCAAAGATGGAGGAAGTTGGTGAAAGAAGAAAAAGCTATAAAGCTATAATGAAAGTATATTGATTTTGATTTAATATTCCATAAGGAAACGTGATATACTATACCAATTAATTGGAAGAAAGAAGGAACTTTTCTATCTTTGCTAATATTAATCTTTTTCGCTAATGGATTAAGATAAGAAAGGAGAAAATAATATGACCCTTAAAGAAAAACAATTAGAGTTTATTATCTATTGTATAGAGAATACAGCCGAACGGTTAGGACGCTATAGTGCGGATGTATATAATAAACTAAAAGAATTAGGTGCTATAGACGGCTATATAAATGCTTTTTATGATACTTTGCATACCCAAGGCAAAGCCTACATAGTAGATTCTTTATTAGAATATATCTATCATCGTGATCCACAATGGTTACCGAAAGATTATCGTCCTTTTCAAGTTTCGACACAGCAAAAAGGAGATAAGTCATGTTAACTGTTTATCATGGTTCTACTTACCGTGTAGAACAACCATTAGCTGGAGTATGCCGACCAAATCTTGATTTCGGAGTGGGCTTTTATCTTACTGATTTAAAGGATCAGGCTATTCGTTGGGCTCTTCGCACAGCTGATATTCGCCATGAAAATAGTATGTGGCTCAATATTTATTCATTGGATATAGATGCCTGCCGCAACTCTTCTTTTCATTATTTGCACTTTACCACTTATGATGCACATTGGCTGGATTTTGTTGTAGCATGTCGACAAGGGAATGTTATATGGCAGGATTATGACATCATAGAAGGCGGTATAGCAGATGACCGTGTGATACGTACTATTGACCTTTATATGCGTGGTGATTACACTCGTGAAGAAGCATTGTCACGTTTGATTCATCAAGAGCCTAACAATCAAATTTGTATTACGAACCAAAAAGTAATTGACGAACACTTACATTTTGTGGATGCTATACTTTTGCCTATCCCATCTCCCTCAAAAGAAATCTCCAATGCAGATATTGTAATGCAAGGCAAATATTACAGCATTGTAGAACTTCTTGCTACCCGTCTGCATATTTCCAGTCTACAGGCACTTGATATATTTTATAATAGCGAAAGCTACCAGCGCATTGTCCACCGACTTGGAGATCTATATCTCATGAGCGATGCATATATTGTAGATGAATTGATGAGGGAGCTACAAAAAAGACAAGGTTGATATTAGCCTTGTCTTTTTTGTTACTTGCTGTCCTTCACAACCTCTTCAATTCGAGATACTAATTGCGGATTGCTGGGACGTACCGTAGTTCCGAAATCTACAATTTGCCCTTTTCTATTAATCAACAGATAATAGGGCATTCTATCTATTTTCCATTGTTTGCGAATTTTCTGTAAGTTATCTTTTCCAAAATAATCAGATGCATAAATACATTCAATTCCCCGGTTTTTCAATGAATACTCATTCAGGCACTCTTCCCATTCTTCCTTGGGTTCACTTACACATATGGAGTATATGACCAGGTCTTTGGTAGAATACTTACTCCGCAATTGTTTCAAAGGTTCCATTTCTGCCAGACATGGTGGACACCACCTAGCCCAAAAATCGAAATAGATTACTTTTCCGTGATTCTTCTCAAGTATATTATAGATGGGTTCCATGTAAGGCATAGATGTTTTTAGCTTTGAGTTTTCGTGAAACTCACCATATAATAAATTATTGGAAACTGGTTGCGGATTTTCCAGGTAAGATTTAGTCTGATTATATATCTGCATCACTTGTGCACGCAAATGCGGCATTTTTACGATTGAATCAAACTGTGTATGCCTCGTTGTTAAAGCAAGTGTATCATTTGCATTTAAAGAGCCAACTGCCATTTTGGTATATATGTACTGGTTCAGTTCATTCTCTCCTACTGCCGACATAATCTCTTCTACAGATGGATTTTTTTTATCTTTGTATGTTATCCCATAAGCTATATAGCGTTCTACCTCATCGGCAATATCATATAAACGTGCCGAAAGAATCCCTTTATTATAAAGTTTATTGATCGCAGGCAGAAGTTTATGATACCGGTCCATTTCTTTTCTCGTTTTAAACTGGCATTGGTTACCATAGGATAACAAAGCGTAATAATAGTCCTGTTTCAGTAACTCTTCAGTAAATAACGTAACATCTTCCATTGGCTTATACTTCGTCAGATACTCGTTTCTCCGCTCCAAACGAAAGTCATATTCTTTCTTTAATTCAGCCTCAAAATCCTTAATATTCAAATTCGGGTTTATACTATAATTCTGTATGTAATAGTAAGCGCTTTCTGCGAATGCCAGTATTTCTTGATTCAGTTTTTCTGCATCACCTGTTACTTTGGGATGAAAAAGATCTTTGAAGTCTATTTCCACGTGTATGCTATCTCCCGGGTGGATATACAAATGTTCCGCATAATTGCGAATGGAAACTTCTCTTAATTTTGCATAAACCGGAAAACGGAATGAAAATGAGCCATCTTCTTGTATGGGGGTACGATATTGATTTTCCATTTTCCAAAAAAATGGAATGATGAGAGTTAATTCCTTTTCTTGAGGATAAAAATCCCGGTTCAACACTTTTCCTGTGATAACAGCCTCTTTGATATATTCTTTCGCTAACGGATAACTTTCTTCTGTCTGTACAGATGATTCGAATTGAGATTTTGCCCGGTCTTTTTGCCCGCATCCGGCTAATAACAAAGAGGTTATTATCAGAAAGGAATAATAGTGTTTCATCGTGCCTGAATATTAGAAAGTTCGCAAATCTAAATAAATAAGAGTTCTTGCTCCTAAATATATGAAATTAATTTTAGGGCAAAAACTCTTGACAGACAATTCGTCTCAATTTTAAATCTTTTACAATATATATATTTAATTTGCGAGATAAACAGACAAAGCTATAACCAACGCACAAACTTCTTGATATACCAGTTCTTCACGATCTGCGTCAAAATGCAATAAGAGAGCAAAATTCCAACCAGCCAGGGGAAATAACTCAAAGGAAGAGCTGTCAATCCGATGGAACGCCCGAAAGCGGTGAAAGGAATAAGAATACCTATTGCCATGATTAAGAAGGTCAGTCCCATCACAGGCCATGTGGCACGGCTTTGTATGAACGGTATCTTGCGGGTACGTATCATGTGGACAATCAATGTCTGTGATAACAAACCTTCCACAAACCATCCGGTTTGAAACAGTGTCTGATGTTCGGGGCTGTTGCAACTGAATACGTACCACATGACCAGATACGTGATAATATCAAAGATAGAACTGATGGGACCTACATAAATCATAAAACGACTTAGATCGGACGCATCCCATTTACGGGGTTTCTTCAGGAACTCCGGGTCCATACGGTCAAAAGGAATGGTGGTCTGCGATATGTCATACAACAGGTTCTGGATCAATAGATGTATCGGCATCATGGGCAGAAATGGCAGGAATGCACTGGCAAACATCACACTGAACATATTGCCAAAATTGGAACTGGCAGTCATCTTTATGTACTTATTGATATTGCCGAATGTCTTTCTTCCTTCGAGTACCCCGTCTTCCAATACCATCAAATCTTTTTCCAACAAGATAATATCTGCGCTTTCTTTTGCTATATCCACAGCAGAATCGACTGATATACCAATGTCCGACTGACGCAATGCACCTGCATCATTGATTCCATCTCCCAAGAACCCCACCGTATTGCCTTGCTCCTGTAACAGAGAGATGATTTGCGTCTTTTGCAATGGAGTCAGTTTTGAAAATAAAGTGGTATCCTTTACCGCTTCTTTCAATGCTGTTTCGTCCATATTCTCTATTTCTATCCCGGTAAGAAAATGACTGGTATCAATTCCTACCTGCCGGGCAATCGCTTTCACTACGACATCATTATCTCCCGATAGAATTTTCACTGCTACTCCATGCGCATATAACTGTTCGATGGCTTCGGCAGCAGAAGGTTTCGGAGGATCAAGAAAAGCAAGATACCCGATCAGTACCATTTCTTTTTCATCTTCGATGGCAAAATTACAATCTTTCTCGATAAAACTTTTTTGGGAAACTGCCAATACTCTCATCCCCTGCTGATTCATTTCTTCACTAATCATCTGTGCTTTGATTTTCAAGGCATCAGTCAAGGGATGAATCTGTCCGTTGAACTCGGCATAGGAACAGACGTCGAGAACCTCTTCTACTGCTCCTTTGGTGATGATTTGCCGTTTCCCCTGCCTGTCTTCTATTACAACAGACATTCTTCTGCGTGTAAAGTCGAAAGGTATTTCATCCACTTTGGTGTAGTCATCCTTCAAATGTTCCAGACTCAAATCTCTTACATGAGAAAGAATCGCTTTATCCATCAGGTTCCTTAAACCGGTTTGGAAATAACTGTTAAAGTACGCATGACGAAGAATACGTTTACTGTTGTCGTCACTGCCATCTGCATTGATATATTTCTCCAATACGATTTTATCGCAGGTCAATGTACCGGTTTTGTCAGTGCAGAGTATGTCCATCGCTCCAAAATTCTGAATGGCATTGAGATTCTTTACGATTGTTTTCTTTTTAGACATGGCTATCGCTCCTTTAGAAAGGTTGGCAGTCACAATCATCGGTAACATTTCCGGAGTAAGACCAACCGCAACGGATATGGCGAAAATGAAAGCTTCAAACCAATCCCCTTTCGTAAAGCCATTTACGAAAAACACAAATGGAACCATAACCAGCATGAAACGAATCAATAAGAAGCTAACCTTACTAATGCCTTTGTCAAAAGCTGTAGTGGCACGATGTCCGATCAGGCTCTTTGCGATTGTACCCAAATAGGTTTTGTTCCCTGTCTCAAAAACAATCCCTTTTGCTGCGCCACTAATCACATTGGAACCCATATAGCAAATATTGTCCAACTCGATGACACTTCCTTTTCGGAACTGTTGTCCCCGTACCTCCGGAAACTTTTCTATCGGTTCGGACTCTCCTGTCAATGAAGCCTGACTAATAAACAAATCTTTCGAATCGATAATCCGAATGTCTGCTGGAACCATATCCCCTGCTGCCAAATATATCATATCCCCCGGAACAAGTTCCGTAATATCGATCTCCTCTTCATGCTCTCCCGCACGTTTGGCAAGACATGTGTTTTTTACCATTTTCATTAAAGAACCCGTAGCTTCACTTGCTCGCCATTCCTGCCAGAAACGCAAGATGGCACTGAATAATACCATGGATGCAATGATGATTACACCTGTCCACTCTTGTTCGCCAGGTTCAGCCATCAATATATCCAAGAATAAGGATATGATTGCAAGTCCGGTCAGAACACCGATGAAAGGATTGATAAACGTTTTGATAAACAGTATAAATGGATTCTTTTTCTGTTCATGGATTACTTCATTTCTTCCATATATGGATTGTCGTTCCTCTACTTCTTCCTGTGTTAATCCAAGCTTTGTTGTCTGCAAATATGAATAGATTGATTTACTGGGTTGTGTGGCAACCAAAAATACTCTCTCTGAATTGAATGTGTACTGTGATGAACGCAGTT
>NZ_DAWCXD010000107.1:0-17827 GCF_052357945.1 Bacteroides sp.
ACTTTTACGTGTGGCACGGCTGCAGCTACTTTTACAAATCCGTAGTTCATCTTATACCTTATTTATATATAATGAGTGCAAAAATAGGAAATAGTTTTGAATAATTATCTTTTCTATATTGAATCCTCTTAATAAGCTATTTTGTATGAGTTGTGATGTTGTTATTTGAGCAATTAAAGTAACTATCAAAATGAACGTTTATATTCAATTATCATTGAAATATGTTGTGGATTTATTTTCATTTATGGGTTTGTGTACTTAAATATGTATCAAAAAGATATAAGTGGAAATTTGGTATAAAATATGCGACATATTGTTTCTTTTATTTAAATATAATATATATATTTGTAGCCAAAATAGAATAATATTAGAAGTCTATAACACCTAAGCAGAACAAGTGATATTAGTGTTTAATTTATAACTTAAGAGAGCAGATGGTCATACATTTAATTCACACAGCAGTGGTAACACGAAAAATCTATTTGGATATTTGGCGTAATATTAAGAATTTGCCAAGTTAGTCTATTCCTATTCTATATTTATAGATAATAATAGCCTATCCCAAGTCGGTGCAGAATATACATAAACCGATTTTGGGGGAAGGGATGTATTATTCTACGCGAAGACTGCGTATTCCTTATTGTAGATAAATCTATAAAAATAAATCAATTTCATTAATTTAAACTCAAAGTATCAAAGATGAGAAAATCAATTCTCTTGTTTGTACTCTTTACTCTGACAAGTATCCCCCTGTTGCTTTTTGCACAGGGTGGATATCAGGTAACGGGACATATTCTTTCAGCGGAAGATAATCAGCCGATGATTGGTGTGTCTGTTTTGGAGAAAGGTACGACGAACGGGGTAATTACCGACATGAATGGTAATTACAGTATCACAGTGACGAAATCCCCTGCCATTTTGCAGTTTTCTTATATCGGTATGCAGTCGATTGAGAAGCAAGTCAGTACGTCTACTCGTATTGATTTAACGATGGAGAGTTCTGCGCAACAAGTGGATGAAGTAGTGGTAGTGGCCTACGGTGTGCGTAAGAAAGGAACAATAACAGGTTCTGTTTCTACAGTAAAAGCCGAGAAAATGGAAAATGTGCCGACACCAAGTTTCGACCAGGCTCTCCAAGGACAAGCGCCGGGATTAACGGTTCTTGCGACTTCCGGTGAACCTAGCAAACCGGCTACATTTCAAATTCGTGGTGTAAACTCTATTAATTCCGGTACTGAACCATTATTTATTTTAGATGGTATTGCAATATCAAGTTCGGATTTTAATACATTGAGTCCTAATGATATTGAAAGTATATCAGTTTTAAAGGATGCTTCTTCTACTTCTATTTATGGTGCACGTGCTGCTAATGGAGTAGTTGTGATTACCACAAAACGTGGATGTATAAGTGATGCTGCAAAGGTGACTTTCAGGACACAACTGGGTTTCTCACAGTTAGCTCAGGAAAATTGGAACCTAATGAATACGGAAGAACGAATCCAATATGAGAAAGAAGTCGGACTAGATGATGGAAAGGATTATTCAAAATTGAGTAAGACTAATATTAACTGGCTGGATAAAGTGTATAATAATAGTGCTTTTTTGCAGAACTATGAGTTGTCTGTGAGTGGAGCCACTGATAAAGTGAATTATTTTGTGTCAGGTGGTTTCTACGATCAGGATGGTATCGCAGTGGGTTCTACTTTTGAACGTTTTAATTTTCGTGCAAATGTTGAAGCAAAAGCAAACAATTGGTTGAAGATCGGAACTAATTCTACATTGGCTTATCAAGAAGTGGAACAAAGTGACGATGGTGAATATGCATTGTATGCTCCTATCTCTGCAGCTCATTTTATGCTGCCTTATTGGGATCCTTATAAAGAAGACGGAAGTTTGGCCATACAGGATGACAATAGTTGGAAAGGCTTGGGAGAGAATCCGTTAGCGTGGATGGAAAACAATCCTTTACTAAATAAGAAATATAAGGTACTATCTACTTTTTATGCGGAAGCTACTCCTATAAAAGGATTGATTATCCGTTCTCAATTAGGTGCGGATTATTCACATAATACTTCATTTTACAAGTCATATCCTAGCTATAAACCCAATAATAATTATGGAGGAGCTAGGCGTACTTCGTATGATATGTTGAATCTTAGTATTTCGAATACTATAAATTATCGTTTTATGTTGAAAGGGATCCATTCTTTCAATTTATTACTTGGTCAGGAGGGAATTGATTATCATTATGAAGGTTTTAATGTAACGACCAGGGGGCAAATTAATGATTATTTGACAAATATTACTTCAGGAACATCTGCTAGCTCATGGGGAGATACACCTGCTTCAGACTATTCTTATCTCTCGTTCTTTTTCCGTGGTGAATATAATTATGATGAACGTTATTATGTGGATTTTTCTCTACGTACGGATGGCTCATCCCGTTTTGGTGATAAGAATCGTTGGGGACTTTTTGGCTCTTTAGGTCTGATGTGGAATCTTCGTAAGGAGAATTTTATGAAGAAATACGACTGGTTGACAAATGCGCAAGTATCATTTAGTACAGGTACAGCCGGAAATTCAACGATCAATAATTATACGCATCTCGCACTTGTTTCCAGTGGATTTAATTATGACGGAAGCTCGGGGATAGCTCCGGGACAGGTTGGAAATGAGGATTTAGGCTGGGAACAGACATGGACGACTAATCTTGGTTTGCATTTAGGATTTATTGATCGTTTCAATGTAGACATTGAATTATATAATAAAAAGACAACTAATATGTTGATGGAAGTGCCAACCTCTTATGCAGATAAAGGTTTTGATTCTCGCTGGGAAAATATAGGTGCTATGGTCAACCGCGGTATTGAGCTGGCAGTGAATGCAGATGTACTTCGTACTAAGGATTTTGCTTGGAATGTCAATGCAAATGTATCTTATAATAAGAATAAAATAACTGAACTTTATAATGGAGTATCGGAATACGAAGATGCAAATACAGGCTTGAAAATGGTTGTCGGACATCCGATCGGTGAGTTTTACCTGAATCGCTACGCTGGTGTAAATCCGGTTAATGGTGATGCTCTATGGTATACTAAAGATGGAGAAATTACGACAGAGTATCGTGAAAGCGATAAGGTTCTAATGGGAAAAAGCCATCATGCGCCGTGGCAAGGTGGTTTTGGTACAACACTTTCATGGAAAGGGTTATCTCTTAGCGCTCAATTTAGTTGGGTTGCAGATCGCTGGATAGTTAACAATGACCGTTATTTTGAAGAAGGCGGCGGACTTTTTGACGCTTACAATCAATCGAAACGTATGCTTTATGATCGTTGGAAAGAACCTGGAGATATGGCAGATATTCCGCGTCACGGTGTATCTCCGCAAATGGATTCACACTTATTGGAAGATGCTTCTTTTTTGCGTCTGAAAAATTTAATGTTGAGTTATACCTTCCCACAAAGGTGGTTGCGCAAGACTTATTTCTTAAACAGTGCTCGAATTTATGCCCAAGGTCAGAATTTGTTGACATTTACCGGCTTTTCCGGTATGGATCCTGAAACTAGTTCGCATTTGTATAAAGCACGATACCCTATGTCGCGTCAATTCACATTTGGATTAGAGGTTTCATTCTAAAAAAGATAACAATGATAAGAAGAATAAAATTATACATAACTCTGATAGCTGTGATGCTTTCGGTAACGGCTTGTCTTGACAAGTACCCGGAGGATGCTATTTTAGAGAAAGATGCTATAAAGACAGTAAGTGATGTAAAGCAGGCTGTAGTCGGTATTTACGCCGGATTTAACACGAAGAACCTTTATAGTGGTTACTTAACTTTACTTCCTGACATTCAGACTGATTTGGTATACGCAGTTAAGGGATATACCAATACTTATGGCAATATCTGGCGTAATGAAATCCTGTCGACCAATAAAGAAATCGAGAAAGTCTATGGAAGCTTGTATACAATTATCGGTCGTTGTAATTTTGTATTTGATTATATAGACCAAGTGGCAGAAAACACGACAGATGATGATCTACTGGAAAATTTGGATAATTATAGGGGGCATGTGCATTTTGCCCGTGCATTGGCATATTCTGAATTATTGAAATGTTTCTGTAAATCTTATGAAAGTGACGAATTGGCAGCCAATGAGTTAGGCGTTGTATTAAGAACTAGTTATATTAATCCTGAACCGTTGAAACGGGCTTCACTAAAGGATTCTTATCAGTTTGTACTGGATGATTTGCAAAAGGCCGCCGATTATTTGAGTTTGGATGATGACGATGCCAGTATTCTTTATAATTCAGCTTATTTTACGATTGGTACAGTCAACTCTCTTTATGCGCGTTTGTATTTGTATATGCGTAAATGGGATAAGGCTATTGAATATTCCAGTAAAGTGATTGATAGTAAGAAGTATTTCTTGTCAAATGCGACCCAGAAAAATTACTCGACTACTTATAATGATTTTCAATATATGTGGCAATATGATGATGCTACCGAGATTATCTGGAAAGTTCAGTTTGAAACGACTTCTTATGGTGGGGCGTTAGGTACTGTATTTCTGAATTATGATTATACGTATTATAAACCAGATTATGTACCTGCCAAATGGGTACTTGATGCTTATGCAACGGCAGATTTACGTTATGATGCCTATTTTGCAACGGCTACCACAGGGTTTAGTCATGGGCTGACTTGGCCTCTTTTGATTAAGTATGCGGGTAATCAAGATTTTATTGCAAAACAAATATTGTTTGTATCTATGCCGAAACCTTTTCGTTTAGCTGAACAATATTTGATCCGTGCAGAGGCTTACTGTCAGAAGGGAAGTACTTTTTATGGAAAGGCTGGTAGCGATATTTCTACTTTGCGTATGGCACGTTACTCTTCATATGGAGGTTCTACACCGATCACTAGTGAAAACTGGTTTAAGATAATCAGTGAAGAACGAGTAAAGGAATTTTATATGGAAGGCTTCCGTATGAATGATTTGAAACGTTGGCATGAAGGATTCGAGCGTAAGGTGCAGGTTTCTACTGTTTCTCCGGGTAACGAATTAAAGGTTGCTAAAGATGATCCGTCTTTTGTATGGCCTATTCCGCAACATGAATTGGAATCTCCAGGAGCAGAACTTGAACCGAATGAGAGTAATAAGTAATGTATAAAGAAAAAAATACAATAATGAAACGATTATTTATAGGAATAGGCATTCTGGTAACATTTCTGATTGGATTATCTAGCTGTGTGGATTCGTCCAAGGTTACCTATAGTGGCCCCGATTACGTTATGTTCGCCGATACAATGTCTCTTTTTCCGGTGCAGAATAGTAATGACTATTTTTCTGTACCTGTGGTATCGACTGTAGTTTGTGACCATGATCGTACTTTCGGTGTGGAAGTAGATGATAAAAATAGCAATGCTATTGAAAACAAACACTATGTTATTGAATCTAATTCGGTAACGATAAAAGCCGGTGAAAGAGTGGCAAATCTGAAAGTGCGCGGACTTTATGATAATATTGAGAAGACAGATTCATTGTCTGTTACTTTACGTTTAGTATCTGAAGAAGATACTCAATGGAAGATATATGACGGAACCAGAACCCGTATTGAAATGATGAAATCTTGTCCGTTTAATTTGGATGTATTTACTGGATATTGTAAAGTTACATCTACTTTCTTCCAGGCTTATATGACTACTACGGATATGCGTTTGATTAAAACGGAGAAAGCGACAGAAGAGAACACTATTATTATGCATGACTTCTTCTGCAAAGGGTATGATATCAAATTGAAGTTTGATCCGTCCGATCCGTTGGAACCATTTGTCAGTATGGAAGGACAGGTAGTGGGCAGTACAGCGGAGATTTTTAATACGATTCATGGAAATGGAAAATTGATGATAGACCAGCCTTCTATATATACATCATATTATAATGTATGTCAGAGTTTTGTTTTTCAGTATATGAGAGCGTATGTTGAAGGTGTAGATACGGTAGGTACATACATCAATATTTTGGAGTGGATAAGTGACGAAGAGGCTGCTTTGTTACTCAAAGAAGGATATTAAAAAATGGAATGTATGAAAAAGATGAAATATTATTTGCAGTTTCTGGCATTTGCGCTTTGTCTTTCATTTATTGCTTGTAGTGATGATGATGACAATAAGACAAAGCCGACTTTTCCAGATTTGCAAAAGATTGAAGGAGTAGTAGATGAAACTACTCAAATAGAGTTTGAGGTAACTTCTTCGTGGAGGCTGACATCGTCTGCATTGTGGTGTAAATTTGTGGTTGAAGGTGAGGAAGTAAATTCTTGTTCCGGTGAGGCTGGTAAGCAAACTGTAACTATTAAAGTGCTCGATGAGGCTACTGAATTGCTGAAATCTTATAAATCGGAGATCTCTTTGTGGATGGACGGATATAAAGAAGTAATCTGTGAAGTGACTCGTCCGGCAACCGGATATGAAATCGTTTTGTTGGATAAAGATGGAAATCCATATTCGGATGAATCTCCGGCTACTGTGGCTTATGGAATTAGTGTAACTTCTTTTAAAGTGAAGTCTAATTTTGACTGGCGGCTTAAATCTTGGCCTGAATGGCTTTCTTGTAGTCAAGTTTCAGATGTTGCAGGTGTAAGTACGACTGCGATTTCCCCGAAAATAGAGAAAGGATATACTAAAAATCCGTTGAAAGGAAATCTGGTATTCGAAAATGAAGCAGGTGAAGAAGTTGCAGAGATTCCTGTGAAATATGATGGAATCCCTGCCGATATGATTGAATATTCAATGGGAGAATATGCAAAATGGAATTTCTCGTTAGACGGTAGCCAATATGCTTCTTCGGGAGGAATGGAAACTAATTGGGACGATGTTCCAGTTATTTTCACTGTAACGGCGAAAGATGATAAATATAAGATTGTATTTATTAATAAAGAGAATTTTATTGATACTCGTGTCTCAAGCGATGAATCCTGGTTTTATATAGAAGATAATATGAAGGGGGAAATCAAACTTTTTGCAAGAGAAAACGATGCTGTCGACAGGGAAGGTTATTTAATGATTTTCCCAGTTGGAGTGTATGATGCAATAGGAGAAGAAAACTTTGATAATATAGTTTTAGTTGACGGTGAGTTAAGTGCGGCCTATTCGAAATATGCTGTAACTCTAAAACAAATGGGTATGCCAAGAGGCTATATTGTGAAAGATACCGAAAATCAAGTTAAATCTCTTAAATGGCTGGTCGACGAAGGTGAGAGTGAAGAAACGTTGAAACAAGAATATGAAACATCTAATGTTTATCGTTTAACTTTAAAAGGTGCTTGCTCACAATTGGCATTGTGTCCTTCCGGATATGGGTCGGGATATATAATGACTCCTGTAGAATTCAAATCAGAAGACGAGTCATCTTGGGAAGAAGCTTTTGCTAGTCCTGATTGGTCATCTCCTCCTTATTTTAATATAACTGACATACCTGCCGACGCAAAAGGGCAGATGATTGTTAGGATTCAAAATTCAAATACCGGAGAAACTTTTGGAGTCTTGATTGTAGAAGTAAAAATGTAATACTTCTGTAAAGTAAATAAAAACAAGAAAATAAAATATTTTTCAGCTTATGAAATATACAATATTATTCACAAAAATGCTTTGCATCTCATGTCTACTTATGGCTATGGGCATAGGTATGACCGGATGTTCAGATGATGATGATGAATTACAGGCTGGATATGGGTACGCTCAATTTAAACTTTATAAGCATGCGTCCTATGGGAAGTCAGACATGACCCGTTCTACTGTAGATAAATTAGAGTCTTTAGGTGAAGCACAGAAAATGAAGATTGTTCTTTTGAATAATGATGACGGAACAGAAGTAGTTCAGACGGTCGGGCTGGGAGCTACCAGTAGTGCAGATGCGGAGTTTGGATTAAGAAGTGAAAAATTGCAACTGTTAGTCGGTGAATATACCGTAGTAGGTTTCTATCTTTATAAGATAGACGGATACGAACTGGCACAGATCCTATCGGGAGAACCTGCTGAAAAGACAGTGTTGAAAGTTGTTAATGGTGGTCTTACACAACAAGATATTACAGTAAATGTAGTTGAGAGTGGAAGCATAAAGATTATTTTGAAAAAAGACATAAGTACCCGTTCGGCAACGGATGCTCCCGGAACAGGCGCCTATTTGTTTCAGGATATTAAATATGTCAATATAGCAATTCGAAACACTTTCTTGGGAGGAGCGAATATATCGTTAAATAAGATACCTGTAAAATATACAGAGAAAGTAGAAAAGCAAGGAGAAAAGCAAGGAGAAAAGGTGTATCAGTATGCTGTATCTGTTTGTGATTCTTTGATTAGTTTAAGGGCAGGTACTTATCAGGTTGTAAGTTATACATTATTAGACAGAAGTGAAAAATTACTTGAACGTATCAATAACTCTTCTGTTGCTTCAAACTCTTTTGTTGTAGAAGATAATAAAACAACAGAGGCTTATGTGCCAGTCTATTTGAAAGAAGCATCTGCCAAACTCAAAGATTATCAGGCATTGAAGGTGATATGGGAAGCGCTGGGAGGACCTGATTGGAAATATTCAGGTGATAATTATGCGTACGGTGCGAACTGGGATTTTGATAAAGAAATGGATATGTGGGGTGAGCAACCAGGCGTTGACCTAAACAGTGAAGGCCGTGTCGAAATTTTGAATTTGGGTGCATTCGGTCCGAAAGGTAAAGTGCCGGAAGCAATCGGACAATTAACAGAATTGAAAATTTTGACGTTGGGGACTCATAGTGACCGGGTAGGAGAGAATATTTTTGAAATACTTGAAGGAGCAAATCTGACGGATGCCAAGCTAGAGGCGATTCGTGGAGATTATTACAATAAGTTTCTTAAGAAAGATATTCGTTCACAGTTCTCGGAACCTTTGCAGTTGGGATTTGAATTACAGGGAAAAGAGGTTGAGAAACCTATAAAAACTCGTGCCGGTATTTCGCCTAAAGATGTAACACCTGGGCATAAAACGAATGGTATTACGGGGGTAGATAAGAGCATTGGTAAATTGACTAAACTACAGCAGTTATATATTGCTAATGGTAATTTCACAGATTTTGATCCGGGTACAGATTTATCCAAGCTGGTTAATCTGACGGATGTAGAGTTGTACAACTGTCCGGAAATGAAACGGTTGCCAGTTGCCCTTTTTACACTTACTAATATGCAACTATTAAATGCAGCCAATAACCCGCAGATTACTTCAGATAACTTCTATGAAGATTTGGATAAATTGGCCAAAGGAAGTGGAAAGGGAGCTTTGCAGATACTTTATCTGACCAATAACAAACTAAAGAAATTGCCGGAAAGTTTCAGTAATTTTAAGAAGTTGGGAAAATTGGATTGTTCGAATAACCAATTGACAGAGATTCCTGCATTGGGAAGCGATATTAATTTGGTACAGTTGACAATGGATCATAATAAGATAAAAGAAATCCCGGATAATTTCTGTGGATATGAAGATGTGGAAACTTTCTCGTTCTCTAATAATGAGTTGACTGAATTTCCTAATATTTTTGATGCAAGTTCTGTCTACGTAATGTCGTCTGTAGATTTCTCCTCTAATAAGATTTCAAGTATTAAAGGAGCAGATGATGGTACATTCAAAGGTATTAATGTTTCAACTTTGTCATTGGGTAATAACAGGTTAAAAACTTTCCCAAGTATTTTATTTAAAAAGAATTCTCCGATTACCGCTTTGAATTTAAGTGGAAATGCAATGGAAGAATTTCCGGATGGTTCGTTAAAAGAAGGCAGTAAAGTATATCTGCTGCAAACGCTGGATTTGACGAATAATAAATTGACAAAGTTGCCGAAGGAATTTGATGCTACCAGACTTCCGTATCTTTATGGGTGTGATTTGAGTAATAACCGTTTTGAAAAGTTCCCGACCGGTCCATTAAATGTAGATCATTTGACTGTCTTTGGTTTGCGTAACCAACGCGATGAAGAAGGAAACCGTACTGTTAGTGACTGGCCGACAGGAATTAGTATGTGTCCTAGTCTTAGAGCATTATACCTCGGTGGCAATGATTTCCGCAAGATTACTGATACGATTTCATCTCGTATTTACATCTTTGAAATTAAGGATAATCCCAATATCTCGATAGATATTTCTGCTGTGTGTGCCTATATAAAAGCGGGCTATTACCAATTGATTTATGATCGATCACAAGATATTCGTGGTTGTGACTATTTGGAGTTAGAATAAAATGATAGAAAATAAAAATACAAGAGTATATATGAAATCGTTATTAAAAATAGCTTTCAGTTTCTTGGTAGGTGGTATTTGCATACTGTCTGCTTGTGACGATTCTGATGATAACGCAATTTCAGGTTTCACTCTCGATACCGAGATTGTAACTCTCGATGCTACAGGTGGAACAGAAGTTGTAAAAGTGGCTTCCGGTACAAAATGGATAGCTAAAGTGGATCAGCCATGGCTTCAAATAATGCCTGCCAATGGGGTAGGAGCTACGGAGTGTAAGATTGTAGTTGATACGACCCTTAGCCATGATATGCGGCAGGCTACGATTACTTTTATGCCGGAAGGTGTTGCTGCAAAAAAGGTTGAAGTAAATCAACAGGGATATAATAAGTCAATAGGTATAAGCATCAAAGAAGTTGAAGTTCCTAATATGGGAAAATATGGAAAACGCTTTTTTGATGTATCTGTAGTTAGTAATGTAGATTTTGATATTAATATTGCTACAGACGCCACCAAAAAAGATTGGGTGGAGAAACCTAGATATCAAGTGAATTTAAATCAGGGAGCTCGTCCGCGTACTACTAAATTGCGTTTTAATTGGAAGATGAATACAGATCCGGAGGAACGCACTGCTATGGTTTCTTTTGATGCCAAAGAAGGAGAAATCGAATCAGCTGTATTGAAAGTCATACAGGAAGCGGCACCGGAAATCACAGATACCCGTTCAGGTGACTCATTGGCATTGATTATAATTCAAGAGAAGATTAATACAATGGCAAAATGGGACACTAGCGAAAAGATGGAGTATTGGCGTAATGTTATTTTGTGGGAAAAGAAAGACAAGGAGGTAAAAGAGAATCCTGCAATGTTAGGACGTGTACGTTCCGTAGGCTATACGATGATATCTACGAAAGAGGAATTGCCCGAAGAGGTAGCTAAGCTTACTTATCTTGAAACTCTTTCATTTGGCAGTAATACTAATACAATGCTATTGTTTGATTTGAGCCTGGGTACTGCTGTATGCGAATTGAAACATTTGAAGCATTTAACCATTTATGCATATGGAATTACTAAACTTCCTGATGAACTGACGAAACTGGGAGGAACATTGGAATCGCTGGATTTAAGTAGTAATAATTTTAATTCAATACCAACTATTTTGACACCAGCAAACTTCCCGAAGCTGACTTCGTTGTCTCTTTCCGGTATGCGCCGATATGGTTCTTATTCTAGTTTAAAGACTGAAACAAGAAAAGAACCGGGATTGATGATTGATGTGAGTTCGAATGCATTTAAGAATTTATTAAAATGGGAGAACCTGAAAGTCTTGAATCTATCCTATAATTTGCTTTATGGAAAGTTACCTGCTAATTTTTATACATTTGATGCCCCTATCCGTAAATATACTGATGAGGATATTAATGATCCGGCACGAGGAGATACTTTAAAAACGGCGAAGGATGTTTTAGTAGGTAAAGTCTTTAGAGTTTTGCCTAATGCTATTCGGGTTTCCATGAATCTTAATTTTATTACAGGTGAAATTCCGGATTGGGTAAAGTATCATCCGAACTTGTCTAAGTGGGATCCTTTCACTTTGTTCTTTACACAAGATATAGGTTATGACAAATCTGGTAATTTACCTGGTTTCACCAATGAGCCAGCCAATTTGGATTACTATTATGAGTTATATCCTTTGAATAAACCAAAATTGACCGAAGAATAAAAATGAAGAAAATATATTTAGTTTTAGCGGTGCTTACAATAATGTCTGTTTCCTGTACGGACAACGACAATATTGTAGACTCTTCCATACCCGAAACAAATGCGCCAATAGTGAATACTCCTACAGGTGCAAACGTAGGTGAAATAATGGTAAAGTTCAAGCCTGAAATATCTGGTATGTTAGATAAGGCTCGGACAAGAGCTATGGGTGGTGTAATGACACGTTCCGGCCTTCCATCAATGGACGAAGTACTGGATATTATCGGTACTTATAAGTTTGAGCGTATATTTCCTGTTGATCAGAGACATGAAACACGTACACGAGAAACCGGGTTACATTTATGGTATATGGTGCATTTCAATAAAAACATTGAACTTTCTAAAGTAGCTGAAGATTTGGCTAAGGTAGGAGAAATAGCACAGATAGAATACAGTCATAATATCCAGCGGGCGTATGATCCGAAAATAAAACCAACTTTTGTTAGCAAACAGGCGACTAAGAGAATGGCGGCTACACGCAGTTCGCGAAATGCAGCTTTTAATGATGAAGGATTAAAGCATCAGTGGGGATACATTAATGATGGAATGGCTTTTAATGATGACATGAATAAGTGGGGCGATGAAGTTGTACCTCCTGAACCCGGTGTTGATGTGGGATGTGATGTAGCTTGGGGAATGTGTACTGGTGATCCATCCATTATTGTAGCTGTATTAGACGAAGGTGTGGCTTGGGATCATCCGGATTTGGCACAAAATATGTGGGTAAATGAACCGGAGATATATGCATCAAAAAAAGATGCTGACGGAAATGGATATGCCGGTGACAGATACGGATATAATTTTGTGTCGGATATGGGCTTTATTTCTTATGATGGGGCAACTGATACGGGACATGGAACACATGTAGCAGGAACAATTGCTGCGGTAAATAATAATGGTATCGGAGTATGTGGTATTGCCGGAGGTAATGGCAATCCGAATAGTGGCGTTAAGATTATGTCATGCCAGGTTTTTTCTGGTGATAATGGTGTTACAGTGTATCAGGAAGCTAAAGCAATCAAATATGCGGCAGATAATGGGGCGGTAGTTTTGCAATGTAGTTGGGGACTGAACTCTGGTTTGGCTAACCCGCTAACCTATGTTCCTGGTTATACTTCAGAAGAGGAGTTTGTGAAAGGCTCTCCATTAGAGAGAGAGGTACTTGATTACTTTATTCATAATGCAGGTTCTCCTAATGGAGTAATTGAAGGTGGTATTGCTGTTTTTGCAGGTGGTAATGAGTATGCGGCAATGGCTGGTTATCCGGGCGCTTATTCTGGTTGTGTTTCTGTTTCTGCGGTTGCAGCCGATGGAACCCCTGCCAGCTATACAAACTACGGACCGGGTATTAATATTGCTGCACCTGGTGGGGATAGTGATTATCATAAATGTGATGAAGGTAAAATATATTCTACATTGCCACCATCAATATGTGCGGATCCTACTAATCCTTATGGTTATATGGAAGGAACCTCTATGGCTTGTCCTCATGTTTCCGGAGTGATTGCTTTAGGATTGTCATACGCAGTTCAGAAGCATCGTCATTTCCGTGCTGAAGATTTCAAAACTCTAGTCTTTGAATCGGTTGATGATGTTTATAGCTATTTTCAAGATACCAAAACCTACTGGATTAATTATGGATATGTCGGTCAGGTGACTCCTATGCAAATGGAACCATCTAATTATAGAAATAAGATGGGAACAGGTTTGATAAATGCAGGTAAATTATTGCAAGCAGTAGCTACTGGAGGTGTGGAGATTTCTGTGCCGAATGTTTATTTAGGTGTCAATGGCGTTACTAAGATAAATTTCGGAAAGTATTTTAAAGACGGTAATGATCTGTCGTTTACCTGTACCCTTGCTGATAATACAATTGCTAAAATTGAAAAAAGTGCAGAAGACCATAGAGAGTTTACGATAACAGGACTCAAGATTGGTGCAGTTAAAGTATCGGTTAAAGCTAGTAATAATGAGACTCAAGAGTTTTATATTACAGTGCGTAAAGGTGCCGGTGGAAGTGGCTGGCTTTAATTTGAAGTGGATTGTGTTATGAAAAGTTTTGTGTGGACGATATATCTACTATTGGTTATTCTTACTCCTGTGCAAATTATTGCACAGGGGAAAGTTGTACCTGAAAACATACTTGATTCAATAGCAAATCCTCCTTTATTACAGAAGGAAACTGTGTTGCAGTTTGAAAGACAAAGTTTTCATTTCGGGAAAATATCAGAAAGTGATGCACCGATAACTTGTAGTTTCAGTTTCTCAAATATTGGGGTAAAACCGGTGAGGTTAACGAAAATTGTCACCTCATGTGGGTGTACGGTAGCCAGTTTTGATAAGCAAACATTGCAATCAGGTGAAAAGGGTACGATTGATGTCGCATTTAATCCTCGAGGTAAAGTTGGTACAATTGATACACAGGTATTTATTTATACTGATTTGTCTTCTCAATGGGCGACTACCAAAGTTGCTTTATTGGGAGAGGTATTGCCCTCTGATAATGAATGGAGTAGATATCCCTGTATAATGGGAATATTACGTTTAAAGCGTAATACTGTTTTTTTTAATTCATTGGCTAAAAAATCTTCTTCTGTCGAACGTCTTGTTTGTGTCAATACAGGAAAGAAGCCTCTGCGCCTTTCAGCTTTGATGATACCTGTTTATGCTAGTTTTCACACCGAGCCAGAAGTAATACCTCCCGGTTCAGAAGCAGATTTGGTTATTAAAGTTGATGGAAGAAAACTCCCGGAAACAGTGAAAGATATGTTCAAATTTTCAATTATTTTAGAAGGACTGGATGCAAAACCTTCAGATCGCACAATTCAAGTAAAAGCAATGCTTTCACGGTAAAGCTGTAAATGAAATTAATAGAAAACTTAAAATATAAATAAAATGAAAACTATTTTCAGATTGATGGTACTTTTCTTTTTTGTGGCTGGGCTTACATCTTGCAATGATGATGATGAAGTTGTGATAGAACCGACTCTTGAGGTGAACTTTGCAAACATAGCCGGAACATGGTATCTTTCTGAATGGAACGGAACAAAGCTGGATGATTCTCGTTATTTTTATATAACGTTCAATCGCAAAGCTGTTGATGGAAAACGTACCTATGAAATATATCAAAATTTTGATAGTGCTACTTCACGTCATATTACAGGTTCTTTTGACTTGGAACATGATGAGGATTGGGGTGACATAATTAGTGGCGAATATGATTATTGGATGGGAGAGTGGAGTTCTTTTTATATAATTACTGAATTACGTTCAGACTCTATGATTTGGACAGTGAAAGAGGATGCAGGTGATATATCTGTATATACTCGTTGTGCAGAGGTACCCGCAGATATTATAGCTGGTACACGCGTCATTCAATAAAAAAACATCGTATCGCTTTAATAGACAATAGGTTGCTTCGTTCAGAGACAACCTATTGTCTATTAAAGCGATGTATTTATTGAAAAAAACTTTGATTTTGCTTGCAAATCAAATAAAGCCTTCTTATCTTTGCATTGGATTTATAATTGTAATGAATACAACTTTGAAAAGAAAGGAAGATGATGAAACCATACGATCGATTATTAGAGCATAATATCAAGCCTTCCATGCAACGCATCGCTATCATGGAATATTTGATGGAGCATCCGATTCATCCGTCGGCTGATGATATATACACTGCATTGTCTCCTTCAATGCCGACACTTTCAAAGACAACGGTTTATAATACTTTGAAATTGTTTTCCGAACAGGGTGCGGCATTAATGCTTACGATTGACGAAAAGAATACAAACTTTGATGCGGATACTTCCGTACATTCTCATTTCCTTTGCAAACGTTGTGGACATATTTATGATTTGAAATGTCCGGAAGCGATTAAACAAGTGGAGAATGTAGACATGGACGGTCATCAGGTATCGGAAGTTCATTATTATTATAAAGGTATTTGCAAGAATTGCTTAAGTAAAGATAAAGAAACACGTATTGACTAATTAATTTAAAATTGAGAAGAAAATGAAAAAATTTAGATGTACTGTATGCGGTTACGTTCATGAAGGTGACGCAGCTCCTGAAAAATGTCCTTTGTGTAAAGCTCCTGCCAGCAAATTCGTAGAAGTTGTTGAGGTAGAAGGTGGCGCATTGTCTTTTGCTGACGAACACGTTATTGGTGTGGCAAAAGGTTGTGACGAAGAAATGATTAAGGACCTGAACAATCACTTCATGGGAGAATGTACTGAAGTTGGTATGTATTTGGCAATGAGCCGTCAGGCAGACCGTGAAGGTTATCCTGAAGTAGCTGAAGCTTTCAAACGTTACGCTTGGGAAGAAGCTGAACATGCTGCTAAGTTTGCAGAATTGTTGGGCGACTGCGTATGGGATACTAAAACGAACCTGCAGAAACGTAAAGATGCTGAACAAGGTGCATGCGAGGACAAAAAACGTATCGCAACTCGTGCTAAAGCTCTGAATCTGGATGCTATCCATGACACTGTACACGAAATGTGCAAAGACGAAGCTCGTCACGGCAAAGGTTTTGAAGGATTGTACAACCGTTATTTCGGCGATAAGAAATAATTAAGCCTAATAAACTCTTAAAAGGTCTGTATTCTGCAACGAATACAGACCTTTTTTATTTATATTTGTCTATCAATTTTTAAATACCACAGTTATGAGGAAAGTACAACTATTGTTAGTTTGTTTAATGCTTTCGGTGGCTGCTTTTGCTGCTGATAAAGTGATTAAATTGCCGAAGCCTAATTTAAACCGTACCGGTGCGGTGATGAAGGCATTGTCTGAACGACATTCAACTCGCGAGTATGCTTCTAAATCATTGAGTCTGTCGGATCTGTCTGATTTGTTATGGGCTGCTAATGGGATAAACCGTAAGGAATCCGGAATGAGAACAGCTCCGTCGGCGTTGAATAAGCAGGATGTGGATGTATATGTAGTATTACCTGAAGGAAGTTATCTGTATGATGCTAAAAATCATCAGTTGACTCTGGTTGCTGAAGGAGATCATCGTGGAGCAGTAGCCGGTGGACAGGCATTTGTGAAAACAGCTCCGGTGTCCTTGGTGTTAATCAGTGATCTTTCCAGATTTGGAGATGCGAAGAGTGCACGCAGCCAGTTGATGGGGGCTATGGATTCCGGCATCGTTTCTCAAAATATTTCAATATTCTGTTCCGCTGCTAACATAGCAACAGTGCCACGCGCTTCGATGGACAATGAACAATTGAAGAAAGTTTTGAAATTGAAAGATAGCCAAATGCCAATGATGAATCATCCTGTGGGATACTTCAAATAAGGATTGGCAAGATATACAAAAGAGTGACGGTATCCCGCAAGGATACCGTCACTCTTTTCCTATTATAGCGTTACTATCCCGACCGGATAGCGTCACTATATTTTCTTCTTTACTTCAAGAGAAATTCATCAATCGCTTTTTTGTAAGTTGCCTTGTCAGCAGCTCCACGGAAAAGCTGTGGATCTCCTTTCATGGGAATGAATACAAACAATGGAATACTTGTTGCATTAAATAAAGCTGCCAGTTCTTTTTGTTTATCTACATTGACTTTGTAGATGACAATTTTTCCGGCATATTCCTTTGCCAATTCTTTCATGATAGGAGCTGTTTGGCGACATGGTCCGCACCAATCTGCATATAAGTCGATGATGGCGGGCTTATTACCTTTATAATTCCACTCCTTTGATTTCTCATAATCGAAGACGTCTTTCAGAAACATTTCTTTGTCCATTACGACGACTTCACCGTTACCTGTTACCTCTTTTTTACCTTGATT
>NZ_DAWCXD010000108.1:0-17264 GCF_052357945.1 Bacteroides sp.
CCCAGTGTCTTCACCTTTAATGTTATATACGTTAACTTCCATTATTTCTCAATTAATACGATTGAACCTTTGCAACCCGGGATAGAACCTTTAACCAAAAGAAGGTTATGATCCGCGATTACTTTTAATACCTGCAAGTTTTGTACAGTGACTCTGTCACCACCAAGTTGTCCACCCATGCGCATTCCTTTGAATACTTTTGCAGGGTAAGAACAAGCACCGATAGAACCCGGTTTACGAGCACGATTATGCTGACCGTGAGTAGCTTGACCCACACCACCAAAACCATGTCTTTTTACTACACCCTGAAAACCCTTACCCTTAGAAGTACCAACAACGTCAACAAAGCTAGCGTCGTTAAACATTTCTACAGTAATGGTATCACCCAAATTCAGCTCTGTTTCAAATTCTTTGAACTCAGCCAAGTGTCTCTTCGGTGTTACTCCTGCTCTTTTAAAATGTCCCATCAACGGTTTAGTTGTATGTTTTTCCTTTTTGTCCTGGAAACCCAACTGAACAGCTGCATAGCCATCTTTTTCTACAGTTTTAACTTGAGTAACAACACAAGGACCTGCTTCGATAACAGTGCATGGTACATTTTTACCATCGGCACTGAAAACGGATGTCATTCCGATTTTTTTTCCTAATAATCCTGGCATTTCACTAATTTTTAATTATCAAACTTTAATTTCTACTTCCACACCACTTGGCAATTCCAACTTCATCAGAGCGTCTACAGTCTTAGCTGTTGAGCTATAGATGTCGATCAATCTTTTATAAGAAGAGAGTTCAAATTGCTCACGAGACTTTTTGTTTACGAAAGTCGAACGGTTCACAGTAAAGATACGCTTGTGCGTAGGCAGAGGTATCGGACCGCTAACGATAGCACCTGTAGCTTTTACAGTTCTTACAATTTTCTCAGCTGACTTATCAACCAAGTTGTGGTCGTAAGATTTCAATTTAATTCTAATTTTCTGACTCATTATTTTTTTTAATTAATACATTTATAATAAGATAAAGCGGCAGGCTAAGAGTCATTCGCTAGCCTGCTGCGTTAGATATTTTAGAGTAAATCAGCACGTCCTTTTACCTCTTCCAATACAGCCTTGGCAATAGAAGAAGAAACTTGAGCGTGATGAGAGTAAGTCATCGATGAAGTTGCACGACCAGAAGTGATAGTACGTAAAGCTGTTACATAACCAAACATTTCTGCCAGCGGAACCATTGCCTTCACAATACGAGCACCAGAACGACTAGACTCCATACCTTCAACCTGTCCACGACGTTTGTTCAAATCACCGATAACATCACCCATGTTTTCTTCCGGAGTTACAACTTCCAGTTTCATGATAGGTTCCATCAAAACAGGACCTGCTTTAGCACATGCATTTTTATAAGCCTGCATTGCACAGATTTCAAATGACAATTGATCAGAGTCAACCGGGTGGAATGAACCATCAACCAAAGTTACTTTCAATGAATCCAGCGGATAACCTGCCAAAACACCACTCTTCATGGCATTCGTAAAGCCTTTCTGAACTGCAGGGATAAATTCCTTAGGGATGTTACCACCTTTCACTTCGTCGATAAACTGCAAACCTCCTTCTTTGAAGTCTCCATCAACCGGACCAATCTTAACAATGATATCAGCAAATTTACCACGCCCACCAGACTGTTTCTTATATACTTCACGAAGATCAACTGTCTTAGTGATAGCTTCCTTATAATTAACCTGTGGTTTACCTTGGTTACATTCTACCTTGAATTCACGTTTCAAACGGTCAATGATAATATCCAAGTGAAGCTCACCCATACCAGAAATAACTGTCTGACCTGTCTGTTCGTCTGTTTTCACAGTAAATGTCGGGTCTTCTTCAGCCAATTTAGCCAAACCGTTAGACAGTTTATCCATATCCTTCTGAGTCTTAGGCTCTACAGCGATACCGATAACCGGTTCCGGGAAGTCCATAGATTCGAGCACGATCGGTGCATTTTCATCACACAAAGTATCACCAGTGTGAATATCTTTAAAACCTACACCTGCACCAATATCACCAGCACCGATTACTTCAACCGGATTCTGCTTGTTAGAGTGCATCTGGAACAGACGAGAAACACGTTCTTTCTTACCAGAGCGAGAGTTGTAGATATAAGAACCTGCTTCAATCTTACCTGAATAAACACGGAAGAAAGTCAAACGACCTACATACGGGTCAGTTGCGATCTTAAACGCCAAAGCTGAGGTTTTTTCATCATCACTCGGTTTACGATCTTCTTCAGCACCTGTATTAGGATTTGTACCTATTACATTCTCTGTATCAAGTGGAGAAGGTAAGAAAGCACAAACATAATCAAGCAAGGTCTGAACACCTTTATTCTTAAAAGAAGATCCACAAAGCATAGGAACTACAGCCATCTGAACTGTTGCATTACGAAGAGCTCTCAACACTTCTTCTTCAGTAATAGTAGAAGGATCATCGAAATATTTCTCCATCAAAGCATCATCAAATTCAGCAACTTTTTCAAGCATCTTATCTCTCCACTCATTGGCTTCATCGATAAGATTAGCAGGGATTTCCTCTACTGTATAATCTGCTCCCATTGTTTCATCATGCCAATAGATAGCTTTCATTTTGATAAGATCAACAAGACCTTTGAAAGATTCTTCAGCACCGATAGGAACAACAATAGGACATGGATTAGCGCCAAGAACATCCTTCATCTGGCGAACTACTTCAAAGAAGTCAGCACCAGAACGGTCCATCTTATTAACATAAGCAATACGAGGAACGTTATATTTATCAGCCTGACGCCATACTGTTTCAGATTGAGGTTCAACACCACCAACAGCACAGTAAGCAGCAACAGCTCCATCAAGGATACGCAATGAACGTTCTACCTCTGCGGTAAAGTCAACGTGTCCCGGAGTGTCAATCAAGTTAATTTTATAAGTATCACCAGCATATTTCCATCTGGTTGTTGTAGCAGCGGATGTAATAGTGATACCACGTTCTTGTTCCTGCTCCATCCAGTCCATAGTAGCAGCACCATCATGAACTTCACCAATTTTGTGAGTCAATCCAGTGTAGAACAGGATACGTTCAGAAGTCGTTGTTTTTCCGGCATCAATGTGAGCCATGATACCGATATTACGAGTTAAATGTAAATCATGTTTAGCCATCTTCTAATTCCTTTACTTTAAGTTTATATTAGGTTTCTTACAGTATTAGAATCTAAAATGAGCAAATGCACGGTTAGCTTCTGCCATTCTGTGCATATCTTCTTTACGCTTGTATGCACCGCCTTGTTCATTGAAGGCATCCATAATTTCAGCAGCCAACTTGTCAGCCATTGATTTACCACCTCTTTTGCGAGCAAACAGAATCAAATTCTTCATAGAGATTGATTCTTTACGATCCGGACGGATTTCAGTAGGAACTTGGAAAGTAGCACCACCTACACGGCGAGACTTTACTTCCACTTGCGGAGTTACATTATCCAAAGCCTTTTTCCAGATTTCGAGAGCTGATTTTTCTTCGTTAGGAAGTTTTGCTTTCACTGTTTCCAGAGCGGCATAAAAGATTTCATAAGACGCATTCTTTTTACCATCATACATCAAGTGGTTTACAAACTTAGAAACCTTTTGGTCATTAAAAACGGGATCCGGAAGGATTAGGCGTTTTTTTGGTTTTGCTTTTCTCATTTGTTTGAAAAATAATGTTTTTGTTCTTGGTTGTCTACTTCTTGACTTCTTCAACTCTCCCTCCGGAGAATTTACTCAACCTTTAGCATTTCCAACAAACTAAAACGTAAGTTATTACTTTAATTTTAATTAGGTCTTAATCCTTATTTTTTCTTACCTTTAGCAGGAGCAGCAGCTTGTCCTGGTTTCGGACGCTTAGCACCATACTTAGAACGTCTTTGAGTACGACCAGCAACACCTGCTGTATCAAGTGTACCACGTACAATGTGATAACGCACACCCGGAAGGTCTTTTACACGTCCACCACGTACCAAAACGATTGAGTGTTCCTGCAAGTTGTGTCCTTCTCCCGGAATGTATGAGTTCACCTCTTTCTGGTTAGTCAAACGTACACGAGCTACTTTACGCATTGCAGAGTTCGGCTTCTTCGGAGTAGTAGTGTATACTCTCACGCAAACGCCACGTCTTTGAGGACATGAATCCAAGGCTGGAGATTTACTTTTCTCCACCAGCACTTCGCGTCCTTTTCTTACTAATTGCTGAATTGTAGGCATTTTAATTGTTTTTTGATTTATATTATTGTTATATTAATTTCATAACTATACATTTTGGGCTGCAAAAATACGAATAATATTTGAATATTCAATGCGCTACAACTTTTTTTTCTTTTTTAATGTTTTTATATCATCCTCACGCTTCGCCTTTTACACCCGTCAAAGGAGAAATAGGGGGTTCATCCGAAGTACGAATCGGACCGAATACCCGCTCATACTTTGCTATATTATCTTCTAATGCCCGCAGCAGGCGTTTTGCGTGCTCCGGAGCCACAATAATACGAGATTGCACACCAGCCTTCGGTATACCCGGCATTACGCGCACGAAGTCAAGGATGAATTCAGAACTCGAATGAGTAATAATAGCAAGATTAGCATAAGTTCCCTGTGCAACCTCTTCTCTCAATTCAATCTGTAATTGTCCGTTGTTATTTTGTTCTTCCATATTTAATATGATTAAAAAGTTATCCTGCAAAATAACACATTTTTCCTGAAACTAATGGTAATACACGCAAGTAAAAAAGAAATAAAAAAAGGAGCAATTGCCCAATCAGGCAACTGCTCCTTTTCATATAGTCAATTGAATTGTATTTATTCTACTTCATTGTAGTCAAGTACTGTTTTCTTGTTAGCCAAGATACGGTCATACTCTTCTTTTGATCCAACGATGAGCTTTTCGAACTCGCGCTGTCCGGTACCGGCAGGAATCAAGTGACCACAGATCACATTTTCCTTCATACCTTCAAGCTTATCTATCTTACCGTTAATAGCAGCTTCATTCAAGACTTTCGTTGTTTCCTGGAAGGAAGCAGCCGACATAAAGCTTGATGTTTGCAAAGCAGCACGCGTGATACCTTGAAGGATCTGAGTAGAGGTAGCAGCAACAGCATCACGAACCTCAACCGGTTTCAAGTCACGACGTTTCAACATACTATTCTCATCACGCAACTTGCGGGCAGTTACAATCTGTCCAGCTTGCATATTTTGAGAATCACCAGCATCCACTACGACTTTCTTGCCCCAGATACGATCATTTTCTTCCATGAATTCCAGTTTGTCTACGACTTGCTGTTCGAGGAAGCGAGTATCTCCCGGTTCATCAATTTGTACTTTGCGCATCATCTGACGAACGATAATCTCAAAGTGCTTATCATTGATCTTCACACCTTGCAAGCGGTATACATCCTGAACTTCATTCACGATATATTCCTGTACAGCTGTAGGACCCTTGATTGCCAAGATATCTGCCGGAGTAGTAGCACCGTCAGACAACGGAGTACCAGCACGTACATAGTCATTTTCCTGTACCAGAATCTGCTTAGACAGTGCAACCAGATATTTCTTAACCTCACCTGTCTTGGAAGTTACGATGATTTCACGGTTACCACGTTTGATCTTACCCATTGTCACCTCACCGTCGATTTCAGAAACGACAGCCGGATTTGAGGGATTACGAGCTTCAAACAATTCAGTAACACGAGGAAGACCACCCGTGATATCACCCGCCTTACCTACGGCACGCGGAATCTTCACGATTACTTCACCGGCTTTTACCTTCTGACCGTTCTCGATGATAACGTGACCACCTACCGGTAAGTTATAAGTACGGATCAAATCACCGTCCTCTGTTAAGATATGAGCGGTAGGAACTTTGGTTTTATCCTTGGATTCAATAATAATAATTTCACGAAGACCTGTTGCTTCATCCGATTCAACCTTATAAGTAACGTTTTCAATCACGCCCTCAAATTCGATCTTACCGGTTGCTTCTGTGATAATAACAGCATTGAACGGGTCCCACTTAGCAATCAGTTTGCCTTTTTCTACCAAATCGCCGTCGCTTACATACAGCGTTGAACCATAAGGTACGTTATGAGTAGAAAGAACAATACCGGTATTCACATCCACAAAACGTACTTCGGCCAAGCGACCTACTACCACTTTTGCAGATTCACCCATCTCGTCAACGATATCTACTGTACGCAACTCTTCAAATTCAAGACGTGCATTATTTTTAGCAACGATACTGGCGTTAGCTGCAATATTTGCAGCAGTACCACCGGCGTGGAATGTACGCAATGTCAACTGTGTACCCGGCTCACCAATAGACTGAGCAGCGATTACACCGACAGCTTCACCCTTCTGAACCATGCGGCTCGTTGCCAGGTTACGTCCGTAACATTTAGCACAAACACCCTTCTTAGCTTCACAAGTCAATACCGAACGGATTTCAACACTCTCGATCGGAGACTCCTGAATCTTCTTGGCTACTTCTTCTGTGATTTCTTCACCACCGGCAACAAGCAATTCACCTGTGGTAGGATGAATAATATCATGTACGGAAACACGGCCTAAGATACGTTCGTACAGAGTAGCAATAACCTCATCATTATTCTTAAGGTCCGTACAAACCAATCCGCGGAGTGTACCGCAGTCTTCTTCTGTAATAATCACATCGTGTGATACGTCCACCAGACGACGAGTCAAATAACCAGCATCGGCAGTCTTCAAAGCGGTATCCGCCAAACCTTTACGAGCACCGTGGGTAGAGATAAAGTACTCCAACACCGAAAGCCCTTCTTTAAAGTTCGACAAAATCGGGTTCTCGATGATCTGACCACCTTCAGCACCTGCTTTCTGCGGTTTTGCCATCAAACCACGCATACCTGACAACTGACGAATCTGCTCTTTAGAACCACGGGCACCAGAGTCAAGCATCATATATACAGAGTTGAAACCCTGATCGTCCGAAGAAATGGTCTTCATCAGGATATTAGACAACTCGGAGTTCACATGTGTCCAAATATCAATTACCTGATTGTAACGTTCGTTATTGGTAATGAAACCCATGTTATAGTTGTTTACGACTTGTTCAACTTCGTCGTAACCTTTCTGTACCAAAGTTTCTTTTTCCTTCGGAATGATAATATCACCCAAGTTGAATGACAAACCACCCTTGAACGCCATCTGATAACCTAAATTCTTGATTCCATCCAGGAAGTCGGCAGCCTTAGCCACACCACATACCTTAATTACATCACTAATAATATCACGAAGAGATTTCTTAGAGATAATTGTATTGATATAACCAGCTTCAGGTGGAACGATTTCATTCACAATCACACGTCCTACTGAAGTTTCGCGCATTACGTCTACAATGTTACCATTTTCATCAACGTCTTTCACGATAACCTTCACCGGAGCATGAATATCTACCTTACCTTCATTGTAAGCGATCAACGCTTCTTCCGGTCCGTAGAATGTCAAACCTTCACCTTTTGCACCGACACGCAACTTAGTAATATAGTACAAACCAAGAACCATATCCTGTGCAGGCACAGTAATAGGCGCACCGTTTGCCGGATTCAAGATATTATGTGATTGAAGCATCAACATTTGTGCTTCAAGAATTGCTTCATTACTCAAAGGCAAGTGAACAGCCATCTGGTCACCGTCAAAGTCGGCGTTGAATGCCGTACATGCCAACGGGTGCAACTGGATAGCTTTACCTTCAATCATTTTAGGCTGGAAAGCCTGAATACCCAAACGGTGCAAGGTCGGAGCACGGTTCAACAGTACCGGGTGCCCCTTCATTACATGTTCCAAGATATCCCAAATCACCGGCTCTTTGCGGTCTACGATTTTCTTTGCAGACTTAACAGTCTTAACGATACCACGTTCGATGAGCTTGCGAATAATAAACGGCTTGTATAATTCGGCAGCCATCAATTTAGGAATACCACATTCACCCATCTTTAATTCCGGACCAACGACGATTACGGAACGAGCAGAGTAGTCAACACGTTTACCCAGCAAGTTCTGACGGAAGCGTCCCTGTTTACCTTTCAAACTGTCAGACAATGACTTCAACGGACGGTTGGCGTCTGTCTTCACAGCACTTGACTTACGTGAGTTATCAAACAAAGAATCGACAGATTCCTGAAGCATACGTTTTTCATTACGCAAGATTACTTCCGGAGCCTTGATTTCAATCAGTCGTTTCAAACGATTGTTACGAATAATCACACGACGATAAAGGTCGTTCAAGTCAGATGTAGCAAAACGGCCACCATCCAGCGGAACCAACGGACGAAGTTCGGGCGGAATAACCGGTACGATACGTACGATCATCCATTCCGGTTTGTTACGTCCACGTGATGCGCGGAACGATTCTACGACCTGAAGACGTTTCAAAGCTTCATTCTTACGTTGCTGAGACGCATCGTTTCCGGCGCGGTGACGCAATTCGTAAGACAAAGCATCCAGATCCAAACGAGCCAGCAAATCATAGATAGCTTCGGCTCCCATCTTTGCAACAAATTTATTCGGATCATTATCTTCAAGATACTGATTGTCTTTCGGAAGCGTATCCAGAATATCCAGATATTCTTCTTCAGAAAGCAAATCATATTCGGCTACGCCATCTTCAGCTTTCACACCCGGCTGAATAACAACATAACGTTCGTAGTATATAATCGAATCCAGTTTCTTTGTCGGCAATCCGAGCAAATAACCGATTTTATTAGGAAGCGAACGGAAATACCAGATGTGAGCCACCGGCACAACCAGCTGGATATGTCCCATACGTTCACGGCGCACTTTCTTTTCAGTAACTTCCACACCACAACGGTCGCAGACGATACCTTTATAACGGATACGCTTGTATTTACCGCAATGACATTCATAATCCTTGATAGGACCAAAAATGCGCTCGCAGAACAAACCGTCACGTTCGGGTTTGTACGTACGGTAATTAATGGTTTCAGGCTTCAAAACTTCACCACTCGAATTCTCAAGGATTTCTTCCGGAGAAGCCAGACCAATTGAGATCTTCGAGAAATTACTTTTCGTCTTATTTTCTTTTCTAAAAGCCATACTCTATATAATTGAGATTTGATAATTGAATCATTGGAAATTGAAAAAGTGCGGATGCCAACAGACCTTCATCGATACATTGGCATCTCACATTCTTTCATTATTTTATTCTAGGTTGATACTCAAACCTAAACCTCTCAACTCGTGCAACAATACGTTCAAGGATTCTGGAATACCAGGTTGTGGCATCGGTTCACCTTTCACAATTGCTTCATAAGCCTTCGAACGTCCTACCACGTCATCAGATTTGATAGTTAGGATTTCCTGCAAGATATGGGCAGCACCGAAACCTTCGAGTGCCCAAACCTCCATTTCTCCGAAACGCTGACCACCGAATTGAGCTTTACCACCAAGAGGTTGCTGAGTAATCAATGAGTACGGACCGATAGAACGAGCATGCATCTTGTCTTCAACCATGTGCCCCAACTTCAACATGTAAGTTACGCCCACAGTAGCTGCCTGGTCAAATTGCTCACCTGTACCACCATCACAAAGATAAGTCTTACAATAGCGAGGCAATCCTGCCTTGTCTGTCCACTGATCCAGATCTTCCATGGTAGCACCGTCGAAAATAGGAGTCGCAAATTTCACGCCCAACGTTTTTCCGGCACGTCCGAGTACAGCTTCAAAAATCTGACCAATGTTCATACGAGAAGGCACACCCAACGGATTCAACACAATGTCAACCGGAGTACCATCAGCCAAGAACGGCATATCTTCCTGACGAACAACACGGGATACAATACCCTTGTTACCGTGGCGACCAGCCATCTTATCACCCACACCAATCTTACGTTTCTTAGCAATATATACTTTTGCCATCTGGATAATACCAGCAGGAAGTTCATCACCAATTGTAATAGCAAACTTCTTACGTTTCAATTCAGCATCCAGCTCTTTATATTTCTTAATGAAATTCATCACCAGATCACGAATCATACCGTTAATATGATCGTCACTTGTCCAGTTGCTCAACTGAATAGAAGTAAAGTCAAGTGAATCAAAATCAGAAGCACTGAACTTAGAACCTTTCGCAATAACTTCCGCACCCAAATAGTCTTTCACACCTTGAGAAACCTTACCTTCAGTCAAAGTCATCAGTTTCTTAACCAGGATACGTTTCAAGTCAGCTACCTTAGATTCAAATTCATCATCAATCTTAGGCAACAATGCTTTATCGGCCAGTTTAGAGCTACGATTCTTAATCACACGTGAGAAAAGTTTCTTATCAATCACCACACCTTTCAAAGAAGGAGAAGCTTTCAAAGAAGCATCTTTCACGTCACCTGCCTTATCACCGAAGATAGCCCGAAGCAGTTTTTCTTCCGGAGAAGGATCAGATTCACCCTTCGGCGTAATCTTACCAATCATGATATCACCCGGCTCGATACGAGCACCGATTCTTACGATACCGTTTTCATCCAAGTCTTTGGTAGCTTCTTCACTTACATTCGGGATATCAGAAGTCAACTCTTCCATACCACGTTTTGTCTCACGAACTTCCAGAGAATATTCCTCTACGTGAACTGAAGTCAACAAGTCTTCGCGTACCACACGTTCGTTCAATACGATGGCATCCTCATAGTTGTAACCCTTCCAAGGCATATAAGCTACCAGCAGGTTCTTACCCAATGCCAATTCACCCTTTTCAGTAGAATAACCTTCAGTCAAGATATCACCTTTCTTCACACGCTGGCCTTTGTCACAAATCGGACGCAAGTCAATCGTCATGTTCTGGTTAGTCTTACGGAACTTAGGTATTCTATATTCCTTCAAAGCAGGTTCGAAACTTACAAATTCTTCGTCTTCCGTACGGTCATACAAAATACGGATAGTAGTAGCATCCACATAGTCAACCACACCATCGCCTTCTGCGGTAATCTGGGTACGAGAGTCTCTTACCAACTGACGTTCGATACCTGTACCTACGATCGGAGCTTCACTTCTCAACAAAGGAACCGCCTGGCGCATCATGTTCGATCCCATCAATGCACGGTTAGCATCATCATGTTCCAAGAATGGAATCAAAGAAGCTGCAATAGATGCAATCTGCTGAGGAGCAACGTCCATCAAGTCAACTTCAGATGGTTCAACAACCGGGAAATCTGCATCTTGACGAGACTTAACCCTGTTAAGAACGAATGTACCATCGTCATTCAACGGGGCATTTCCCTGCGCAATAACCTTTTCTTCCTCTTCTTCAGCAGTCAGATAAATCAGACCGTTATCAGAAAGATCCACTTTCCCATTTTCCACCTTGCGGTAGGGAGTTTCAATGAATCCTAGCTCATTAATCTTAGCAAATACACACAATGAAGAAATCAAACCGATGTTCGGACCTTCAGGAGTCTCAATCGGACAAAGACGACCATAGTGTGTATAGTGAACGTCACGAACCTCAAATCCGGCACGTTCACGGGAAAGACCACCAGGACCAAGGGCAGACATACGACGTTTGTGCGTAATTTCAGCCAGCGGGTTTGTCTGGTCCATGAACTGCGACAACGCGTTCGTTCCGAAGAATGAGTTGATTACTGAAGAAATAGTCTTCGCATTAATCAAATCAATCGGAGTAAACACTTCGTTGTCACGAACGTTCATACGTTCACGAATCGTACGAGACATACGAGCCAGCCCCACAGCAAACTGATTAGAAAGCTGTTCACCAACAGTACGTACACGACGGTTACTCAAGTGGTCAATATCATCCACATCCGCTTTTGAGTTAATCAACTCAATCAGATATTTGATGATTTCAATAATATCTTCCTTCGTGAGGACACGCACGTCCATATCAGTCGTCAGATTCAACTTTTTGTTGATTCTGTAACGACCTACATCACCAAGGTCATATCGTTTTTCCGAGAAGAACAAGTTGTTGATAACCTCCCTTGCACTTGCGTCATCAGCCGGATCGGCATTACGCAACTGACGGTAGATATACAACACAGCTTCTTTTTCCGAGTTACTCGGGTCCTTCTGCAACGTATTATATATGATAGAGAAATCGGACTGATTCGGTTCATCCTTATGCAAAAGGATGTTCTGAACTCCCGACTCCAAAATTTCATCAATATGCTCCTCTTCCAGTACGGTTTCACGGTCGATAATAACTTCGTTACGTTCAATAGAAACCACTTCACCGGTATCTTCATCAACGAAATCTTCAATCCATGTTTTCAAGACACGTGCAGCCAGTTTACGGCCTAACACCTTCTTCAGATTTGTCTTGTTTACCTTCACATCTTCTGCAAGATCGAAAATCTCAAGAATATCTTTGTCATTCTCGAAGCCAATTGCACGCAACAATGTAGTCACCGGCAATTTCTTCTTACGGTCGATGTATGCGTACATCACATTATTGATGTCAGTAGCAAACTCAATCCACGAACCCTTAAACGGAATAATACGAGCCGAATAAAGTTTCGTACCATTGGCATGTACACTCTGACCGAAGAACACACCCGGAGAACGGTGAAGCTGTGACACAACTACGCGTTCGGCACCGTTAATGACGAAAGTAGCCTTATCAGTCATATAAGGAATCGGGCCGAGGAATACGTCCTGAATCACTGTATCAAAATCCTCATGATCGGGGTCCGTACAGTAAAGCTTAAGTTTCGCTTTTAAGGGAACACTATAAGTAAGCCCACGCTCTATACAATCATCAATGGTATAACGCGGCGGATCAATATAATAGTCCAGAAACTCAAGAACAAAATTGTTTCTTGTATCGGCAATAGGGAAGTTTTCAGCAAATACTTTATACAATCCCTCATTCTTACGCTTTTCAGGTGGGGTATCTAATTGTAGAAAGTCTTGGAATGACTTCAATTGTACTTCCAGGAAATCCGGGTATTCTAGCGGATTCTTAGTCGAAGCAAAATTAACTCTTTGATTTACAGTATTTGAAGACATCTGTCAATGAATTTGGAGAACTTAATTTGAAATATATACACAAAAAGGTTAAGAATCCTCTTGTGAAGGATTCCTAACCGAATTACCTGATTACCAGGCCAATGTTATTTAAGTTCAACTTCAGCTCCAGCTTCTTCCAATGTTTTCTTCAATGATTCTGCTTCGTCTTTAGCCAAACCTTCTTTTACTACGCTAGGAGCACCGTCTACCATGTCTTTAGCTTCTTTCAAGCCAAGACCACATGCTTCTTTAACGGCTTTAACAACCTGAAGTTTAGCTGCACCAGCGCTCTTCAATACTACGTCGAAAGAAGTTTTTTCTTCTGCGGCAGCAGCACCAGCTGCAGGACCAGCAGCAACAGCTACAGCTGCAGCAGCAGGTTCAATACCGTATTCTTCTTTAAGGATAGTTGCAAGTTCATTAACTTCTTTTACTGTCAAGTTAACTAATTGTTCTGCAAAAGCTTTCAAATCTGCCATTTTTTGTATGATTTTAATTGTTTAAATACTTTGTTGATTTTTGAAAATTATTCGGGACGTTCACCAAGAGTCTTGAGAACTCCGTGAAGGGTGTTACCACCTGATTGAAGAGCAGAAATAACATTCTTGGCCGGAGATTGCAACAGGGCAACGATATCGGCGATAACTTCATTCTTACTCTTGATTGAAACGAGAGCATCCAATTGATCAGCACCAATGTAGAAGCTTTCTTCTGCATATGCAGCTTTCAGTCCGGGAATACCGTCTTTCGCTTTGTCTTTGATTAACTTAGCAGGAACGTTTGCAGTATTGCTAAACATAACAGCAGTAGTACCTTTCAAAGAACCGTAAAGAGGTGAGAAGTCTTCTTCCAAGCTTTCAAGTGCTTTGTGAAGCAGCGTGTTTTTAACCAACATCAATTTGATGTCTGATTTAAAACAATCTCTTCTCAATGCACTGGTAGCAGCAGCGTTCATAGCTGTAACGTCTACCAAGTAGAAGTGACCATATTCCTTTACTGTAGCAGCAATTTGCTCTATAATCGTACTTTTATCTTCCTTTCTCATTATTTCTCTGTTTTATTAGATTTCATCCACTGATTTCGGGTCGATTTTAATACCCGCACTCATTGTACTAGAAAGATAAATACTCTTAATATATGTACCCTTTGCTGCGGTCGGTTTCAGTTTGTTCAGAGTAGAGATGAACTCTTTCGCGTTGTCACGAATCTGATCAGGACTGAATGATACCTTACCGATAGAAGTGTGAACGATACCGCTCTTATCAACTTTAAAGTCAATCTTACCTTGTTTTACTTCTTTTACAGCCTTAGCAACATCCATAGTTACAGTACCACTCTTAGGGTTCGGCATCAATCCACGAGGACCGAGTACACGACCGAGCGCACCAATTTTACCCATGATAGATGGCATAGTGATGATTACATCAATATCAGTCCATCCACCTTTGATCTTTTCAATATATTCGTCAAGACCAACGTAGTCAGCACCAGCTTCTTTTGCAGCAGCTTCAGCATCCGGTGTACAAAGTACCAACACACGCACTTCTTTACCAGTACCATGAGGAAGTGAAACGACACCTCTCACCATCTGGTTAGCTTTACGTGGGTCAACACCTAAACGTACATCAATATCCAGTGAAGCATCAAACTTAGTAAAAGTGATTTCTTTTACCAAAGATGCAGCTTCTTTCAGTGAGTATGCTTTCCCTGCTTCAATCTTTTCTGCAGCTAACTTTTGATTTTTTGTCAGTTTACCCATTACAATTGAAGTTTATTAATTATTAACCGGGAACTCCCCTTTTACAGCGATACCCATACTTCTAGCTGTACCTGCAACCATTCTCATGGCAGCTTCCACAGTAAAACAGTTTAAGTCAACCATTTTGTCCTGAGCAATCGTACGAACCTGTTCCCAAGTAAGCTCGGCAACTTTCTTACGGTTAGGCTCAGCAGAACCACTCTTTACCTTAGCTACTTCAAGTAATTGAATAGCAACGGGAGGAGTCTTGATTACAAAATCGAAAGACTTATCTGCGTAGTAAGTAATGATAACAGGCAAAATCTTACCTGCCTTGTCTTGGGTTCTGGCATTGAATTGCTTGCAAAATTCCATGATATTAATACCCTTAGAACCCAAAGCAGGTCCAACGGGAGGTGATGGATTTGCAGCGCCTCCTTTAATCTGTAACTTGATTAGTCCAGCAACTTCTTTAGCCATTTTTTTATTGATTTATATATAAACATTAAACGAAGAACAACAACAGCGTAACAATTCCGCGTTATTCCTTTTCCACTTGCATAAAGCCCAATTCAAGCGGCGTTTTGCGCCCGAATATCTTCACCATGACCTTTAGTTTCTTTTTTTCACTATTCACTTCTTCAATGATGCCACTGAATCCGCTGAAAGGTCCAAAAGTAACTTTTACAGTTTCTCCCACTACATACGGAATATTGAGTTCTTCACCCGTTTCCTGCAGTTCGTCCACTGTACCAAGTATACGATTCACTTCTGATTGTCTGAGAGGCACCGGTTTTTCGGAGCCGCCTAAAAAGCCTATCACATTCGGAGTATTGCGCAGATGATGAGCGACCTCACCAACCAAAGCAGCCTCCACTAAAACGTAGCCAGGAAGATAACTTCTTTCCTTCACAATTTTTTTACCATTGCGAACCTGGTAAACTTTTTCAGTAGGAATCAATACCTGAGATACATATTCACCAAGGTCGCTGTTCTTAAGATCAGCTTCAAGATATTCTTTTACCTTAGCTTCTTTACCGCTAATAGCACGTAGAACGTACCATTTCTTTTCAATCTCAGCCATTTTCAATTCCTAATTTTTTAATGTGGATAAACGATTTTTTCCATGAAGTTCTGGAAACAGACATCCATACCCCATACTACCAATGCAATAAGCAGGGAAGCATATAAAACAACTACTGCACTGTTAGCAAGTTCAGAATACGTAGGCCACGATACTTTATGTACAAGTTCGTCGTAAGATTCTTTAATATAAGCTATTACCTTTTTCATTTCAATAATATTAGCACGGGAGGAGAGGCTCGAACTCCCGACACCCGGTTTTGGAGACCGGTGCTCTACCAACTGAGCTACTCCCGTGTGTACATAATCAGTTCCCGATGGAAAACCGGGAACTGATTAATTATTGTGTATTAGTCGATAATTTCAGTAATCTGACCAGCACCTACCGTACGTCCACCTTCGCGGATAGCGAAACGAAGACCCGGGTTCAATGCTACTGGGTAGATCAACTCAACTGTAATAGTTACGTTATCACCCGGCATTACCATTTCTGTTCCTTCCGGCAAAGTGATTTCACCTGTACAGTCCATAGTACGCAAGTAGAACTGAGGACGGTATTTGTTGTGGAACGGAGTGTGACGACCACCTTCTTCTTTCTTCAAGATATAAACCTCAGCTTTGAATTTAGAGTGCGGTTTAATCTGACCTGGTTTACAAAGAACCATACCACGTTTGATTTCGTTCTTGTCAATACCACGAAGCAAAAGACCTACGTTGTCACCAGCTTCACCTTGATCCAACAGTTTACGGAACATTTCAACACCAGTTACAACTGATTTCTTATCTTCACCTAAACCAAGGATTTCGATTTCATCACCAACGTGGATAACACCAGTTTCGATACGACCTGTTGCTACAGTACCACGACCTGTGATAGAGAACACGTCTTCAACCGGCATCAAGAATGGTTTATCAACATCGCGCGGAGGCAGTGGAATCCAGTTATCAACTGCATCCATCAGTTCCATAACTTTGTCTTCCCATTTTTCAACACCGTTCAATGCGCCAAGAGCAGAACCACGGATGATAGGAGTATTGTCACCGTCGAAATCATAGAATGAAAGAAGTTCTCTCATTTCCATTTCAACGAGTTCCAACATTTCTTCGTCGTCTACCATATCGCACTTGTTCAAGAATACAACCAGACGAGGTACGTTTACCTGACGAGCCAACAGGATGTGTTCGCGAGTTTGAGGCATCGGACCATCAGTTGCAGCACAAACGATGATAGCACCGTCCATCTGAGCAGCACCAGTTACCATGTTCTTTACGTAGTCGGCGTGACCCGGACAGTCTACGTGTGCGTAGTGACGGTTAGCTGTTTCGTACTCAACGTGTGAAGTATTGATAGTAATACCTCTTTCTTTTTCTTCAGGAGCGTTGTCGATAGAAT
>NZ_DAWCXD010000109.1:0-17019 GCF_052357945.1 Bacteroides sp.
TTCTTGCGCATCGTACCATGTTGGAGGCCGGTCTGAAGAAAAAGGACCGCCAAAATAAAGCATTGGTGGATGAGATAAGTGCTACTATTATTTTGCAAACATATTTGGAGAGTAAACGTTTTTAATAGAAGATATTGAATAACTTAATTTTTAGTAGAGTATAAAAATATGATTTTACCTATTTATGTATATGGTCAGCCTGTATTGAGAAAGGTTGCAGAGGACATAACACCGGATTATCCGAACCTGAAAGAGTTGATTGAAAACATGTTTGAAACAATGGTACACGCCGATGGCGTAGGACTGGCTGCTCCGCAGATTGGTTTGCCTATTCGCGTGGTTACTATTACATTGGATCCGCTTTCGGAGGAGTACCCTGAATTTAAAGACTTCAATAAGGCTTATATCAATCCCCACATTTTGGAAGTCGGGGGCGAAGAAGTGAATATGGAAGAGGGCTGTCTCAGTCTTCCCGGTATTCATGAAACAGTGAAAAGAGGTGATAAAATTCGCGTGAAATATATGGACGAGAATTTTGTGGAGCATGAAGAAGAGGTGGAGGGTTATCTGGCTCGGGTGATGCAGCATGAATTCGATCATTTGGATGGTAAGATGTTTATCGACCATATCTCACCGCTTCGTAAGCAGATGATTAAAGGAAAGCTGAATACGATGTTGAAGGGGAAAGCGCGCAGTTCATATAAGATGAAACAGGTGAAATAAAGATAAAAAACGTTTATATCCCTGTTAAGTAAGCGAAAAGCATTATTTTTGCTTCGTTTACAAGCATAAAATATCAATGGTAAAAAGAATCTTAACAGTTTTATTACTGTTCCCAACGCTGGTGTGTGCTCAGATAAATACGGATCGGGTGATGACTATTGCCCGAAACGCTCTTTATTTTGAGGACTATGTACTTTCTATTCAGTACTTTAACCAGGTTATTAACGCTAAACCTTATCTGTATGAGCCCTATTTCTTCAGGGCATTGGCAAAACTAAATCTGGAGGATTTTCAGGGTGCTGAAACAGACTGTGATGCAGCTATCCAACGCAATCCGTTTGTGGTGGGTGCTTATCAGATTCGTGGTTTGGCAAGGATTCGTCAGAGTAAATTTGATGGAGCGATTGAAGATTACAAGAAAGCATTGCATTATGATCCGGAGAATATTACCTTATGGCATAATCTGACATTATCTCATATCCAGAAGAAAGATTATGATGCTGCGAAAGAGGATTTGGAAAGTTTGCTGAAAGTATCTCCGCGTTATACCCGCGCTTATTTGATGAGGGGGGAAGTGTCCTTGCAACAGAAAGATACGATTGCTGCCTTGAATGACTTCAATAAGGCTCTTGAACTGGATAAATATGATCCGGACGCATGGTCTGCAAGAGCGATTGTTAAATTACAGCAGGCTAAGTATGCGGAAGCTGAAGCGGATTTCAACCGTGCTATTCCTTTGAGCGCTAAGAATGCGGGAAATTATATAAACCGTGCATTGGCACGCTTTCACCAGAATAATTTGAGAGGCGCTATGAGCGATTATGATCTGGCGTTGGATATTGATCCGAATAACTTTATCGGCCATTATAATCGTGGTTTGTTGCGTGCCCAGGTAGGAGACGACAACCGGGCTATCGAAGACTTTGACTTCGTTATCAAGATGGAGCCGGATAATATGATGGCTGTCTTTAACCGTGGATTGCTACGTGCCCAAACGGGTGATTATCGCGGGGCTATACAAGATTACACAACCGTTATCAACCAGTATCCGAACTTCCTTGCCGGATATTACCAGCGTTCGGAAGCTCGCAGAAAGATTGGCGACAAGAAAGGAGCAGAGCAGGACGAGTTTAAAGTCATGAAAGCTCAGATAGATAAGCAGAACGGTGTGACGAATAAAGATGTAGCACAGAATAAGGATAAGGAAAATGAAGAGGAAGGCGGAGAGAAAACCCGTAAGAAATCGGATAAGAATATGAATAACTATCGTAAGATAGTGATTGCCGATGATTCCGAAGCTGAACAACGCTATACAAGTGATTATCGTGGACGTGTGCAGGATAAGAACGTAAATATAACGATGGAACCGATGTTCGCTTTGACTTATTATGAGAAGATGAGTGACGTGAAACGTTCGGTGAACTTCCACAAATATATTGAGGATTTAAACCGTACGGGTATACTTCCGAAACGTCTTCGCATCACGAATATGGAAGCTCCGTTGACGGAAGAACAGGTGAAAGTGCATTTTGCCTTGATCGATACACATACATCGGCTATTGTGGAAGATGAAAAGAATGCCTCAAAACGTTTTGCCCGTGCAATTGATTTTTATTTGGTGCAGGACTTCTCGAGTGCAGTTTCTGATTTGACTCAGACAATCTTGTTGGATGGTGATTTCTTCCCGGCATATTTTATGCGTGCATTGATTCGTTGTAAACAGTTGGAATATCAGAAAGCGGAACAAGCTGTCGAAACAGATGTTGTTCCTGGCGATAATAAGCGTAAAGAGATTACCGCAGTAGATTATGAGGTGGTGAGAAAGGATTTGGATAAGGTGATAAATTTGGCTCCGGACTTTGTATATGCATATTATAATCGTGCCAATGTTTCTGCCATGTTGAAAGATTACCGGGCTGCAATTGTCGACTATGATAAGGCGATCGAGCTGAATCCAGATTTTGCAGACGCTTACTTCAATCGTGGACTGACTCATATTTTCTTAGGAAATAATAAGCTGGGTATTTCTGATTTGAGTAAAGCCGGTGAGTTGGGGATTGTTTCTGCTTATAATGTTATCAAACGTTTTACAGATCAATCGGAATAACATTTTTTTGATAAAAAATAGAAAACTCAAAAGATTTAGTTACTTTTGCGTTCAAATTATGAAAATATAACATCATCATATTATGATAAAGATAACATTTCCCGATGGCTCCGTTCGTGAATATAACGAAGGAGTGAACGGTTTACAGATTGCTGAAAGTATCAGCTCGCGTCTGGCACAGGAAGTGCTGGCATGTGGAGTGAACGGCGAGACTTATGATTTAGGACGTCCTATTAATGAAGATGCTAATTTTGTTCTTTATAAATGGGATGATGAAGAAGGTAAACATGCGTTTTGGCATACAAGTGCACATTTGCTGGCGGAAGCTTTGCAGGAACTTTATCCGGGTATCCAGTTTGGTATCGGACCGGCTATCGAGAACGGATTCTACTATGATGTGGATCCGGGTGAAGCTGTGATTAAAGAAAGCGACCTTCCAGCCATTGAAGCTAAAATGTTGGAACTGGCTGCAAAGAAAGAAGAGGTAGTCAGAAAAAGCATCGCAAAGACAGATGCTCTGAAAATGTTTGGCGATCGTGGCGAAACATACAAATGTGAATTGATCTCCGAATTGGAAGACGGACACATTACAACTTATACCCAAGGTGCATTTACTGACCTTTGTCGTGGTCCTCACTTGATGACAACTGCTCCGATCAAGGCTATCAAGTTGACTTCAGTGGCTGGTGCTTACTGGCGTGGTCATGAAGATCGTAAGATGCTGACCCGTATTTATGGTATCACGTTCCCGAAGAAGAAAATGCTGGATGAATATTTGGTATTGCTGGAAGAAGCGAAGAAGCGTGACCACCGTAAGATCGGTAAGGAGATGCAGTTGTTTATGTTCTCCGAAACTGTAGGTAAGGGACTTCCTATGTGGTTGCCGAAAGGTACTGCATTGCGTCTGCGTCTGCAAGAGTTCTTGCGTCGTATTCAGACACGTTACGATTATCAGGAAGTAATCACTCCGCCAATTGGTAATAAATTGCTGTATGTGACTTCAGGGCACTATGCAAAATATGGTAAGGATGCATTTCAGCCTATTCATACTCCGGAAGAGGGTGAAGAGTATTTCTTGAAACCAATGAACTGCCCTCACCACTGTGAGATTTACAAGAACTTCCCACGTTCATATAAGGACCTTCCATTGCGTATTGCAGAATTTGGTACGGTTTGTCGTTATGAACAAAGTGGTGAGTTACATGGTTTAACTCGTGTACGTAGCTTTACACAGGATGATGCGCATATCTTCTGCCGTCCGGAACAAGTGAAAGATGAATTCCTTCGTGTGATGGATATCATATCTATCGTGTTCCGTTCTATGGATTTCCAGAATTTTGAAGCACAGATATCCTTGCGTGATAAAGTGAACCGTGAAAAGTACATCGGTAGCGATGATAACTGGGAGAAGGCTGAACAGGCTATTATCGAGGCTTGTGCGGAAAAAGGATTGCCTGCTAAGATTGAGTATGGAGAAGCAGCTTTCTATGGTCCTAAACTTGACTTTATGGTGAAAGACGCTATCGGTCGTCGTTGGCAGCTGGGTACGATTCAGGTTGACTACAACTTGCCGGAACGTTTTGAACTTGAATATATGGGTTCTGACAATCAGAAGCATCGTCCGGTAATGATTCACCGTGCTCCGTTCGGATCAATGGAACGTTTTGTTGCCGTACTGATTGAACATACTGCCGGTAAATTCCCATTGTGGCTGACACCGGAACAGGTAGTTATTCTGCCAATCAGTGAGAAGTTCAATGAATATGCAGAGCAGGTGAAGATGTATCTGAAGATACACGAAATCCGTGCGATTGTAGATGATCGTAACGAGAAGATCGGCCGTAAGATTCGTGATAATGAGATGAAACGTATTCCTTATATGCTGATTGTCGGCGAAAAAGAAGCAGAAAATGGAGAAGTTTCTGTTCGTAGACAAGGCGAAGGTGACAAAGGAACCATGAAATTTGAAGAATTTGCTAAAATTTTGAACGAAGAAGTTCAGAATATGATAAATAAATGGTAACTTTGCAGCCGTTTCAGAATAAAATATTTAGTATAACAATAAAAAGATCAAACTAGGAAGTAAACGTTTTTAATGAAGAATGACACTCTAAAAGGGCAATACAGAATCAATGAACAGATTCGTGCCAAGGAAGTTCGCATAGTAAGCGATGATATTGAACCGAAAGTATATCCAATCTTTCAGGCTCTGAAAATGGCTGAAGAGAGAGAATTGGATTTAGTGGAAATTTCTCCTAATGCTCAACCCCCTGTTTGTCGTATTATTGATTATTCTAAATTTCTTTATCAATTAAAGAAACGCCAGAAGGAACAGAAAGCGAAGCAGGTTAAGGTTAATGTGAAGGAAATCCGTTTCGGACCCCAGACAGACGACCATGATTACAACTTTAAGTTGAAGCATGCTAAAGGATTTTTGGAAGATGGCGATAAGGTGAAGGCTTATGTATTCTTTAAAGGTCGTTCCATCCTTTTCAAGGAGCAAGGTGAAGTGCTTTTGCTTCGTTTTGCAAATGACCTGGAAGACTACGCTAAAGTAGATCAAATGCCGATACTGGAAGGTAAGCGCATGACTATTCAGCTTTCTCCGAAAAAGAAAGAAGCTTCTAAAAAGCCGGCAACAGCTGGAGCACCGAAACCTGCTGCTCCTGCACAAAAAGCAGAGAAGCCGGAAACGGGTGAAGAATAAGAAAGGATGCGTAACGCGCAGGTATAGTGCGTTGCCATTATATATTTAATAATTTAAAAACAAGTAAGATGCCAAAGATGAAGACTAACTCCGGTTCTAAAAAAAGGTTTACCCTTACCGGAACAGGTAAAATCAAAAGAAAGCACGCTTTTCACAGTCACATTTTGACTAAGAAAACTAAGAAGAGAAAAAGAAATCTGTGCTACTCTACAACTGTTGATACAACAAATGTAAGCCAGGTTAAGGAACTCTTAGCAATGAAGTAATCAAAAGCGTAAAAGTATTATTAAAGTATTAACCGAATGCATTAGCCTGAAGTTCGCTGCGTGAAGTAGCGGCGCTAACATTCAAAAAAAGTAAAACTATGCCAAGATCAGTAAATCATGTTGCTTCAAAAGCAAGAAGAAAGAAAATTTTGAAATTAACCAGAGGTTACTTTGGTGCAAGAAAGAATGTATGGACCGTAGCTAAAAACACTTGGGAAAAGGGTTTGACTTACGCGTTCCGTGACCGTAGAAATAAGAAAAGAAACTTCCGCGCTCTTTGGATACAACGTATCAACGCTGCTGCACGTCTTGAAGGAATGTCTTATTCTAAATTGATGGGCGGTCTGCACAAAGCCGGTATTGAAATAAACCGTAAGGTTTTGGCTGATTTAGCTATGAATCACCCGGAAGCTTTCAAAGCTGTAGTTGCAAAAGCAAAAGCTGCTTAAGCATCAATAGTTTACGAGTTACAAAGTGTCAGTTACTAAGCTAGTAACTGGCACTTTTCTTTTGTTAGGCAGATGAAAGGGAATAAAAAAAATGTTAGTTGGCAAACAAATTCCTTTTTTTTCTTGTTAGTTTCATGTATTCTTATTACATTTGTGATACAAAAATATTAGCCGTATCGACTGGATCGGGAAACTCTTCAAATTAATCTGATGCACCGAGAAAGCTTCGTTCTTCAATGGCGGGCCACATCCTTCGGGACAGCTTTAAGCCGGTGGATTACAAAGAGGGCGAGCGCTCAAATCTTGTTCTATCAGAGTTTCATCACATCGTCGATGCGGCTTTTTTATATACTTTTCTATGATATTCTATTTCTCCGGTACAGGTAATTCTAAATGGATTGCAAATCAGCTTTCCAAAGAGCAAAAAGAAGAATTGGTTTTTATTCCCGATGCGTTAAAGAACAGAACGTTTGAGTTTTGTTTGCGGGAAGATGAAAAGATCGGTTTTGTATTTCCTATCTATTCGTGGGCACCTCCTGCAATCGTACTTAATTTTATTCGGCAACTCTCTTTAAAGGGGTATAAAAGACAATATTTGTTTTTTGTTTGTTCCTGTGGGGATGATACCGGGCTTACGCAGCAGGTGCTGGAGAAGGCTTTGAGTCATAAAGGCTGGAAGTGTTATGCAGGCTTTTCTGTGACTATGCCCAATAATTATGTATTGCTTCCCGGTTTTGACGTAGATAAGAAAGAGCTGGAGGAGAAAAAGCTGGCAGATGCTATTCCGACTCTCAATCAAATAAATGCTTCGATAAGTAGGAGAGAGGAGTTGTTTCTTTGTCATGAAGGGAGTATCCCTTTTATTAAGACGAGGATTATCAATCCTTTATTTAATCGCTTTCAGATGTCTCCCGGGAATTTTTATACTACGGATGCTTGTATTGGATGTAAGCGTTGTGAGAAGAGTTGTCCGGTAGGGAATATTATGATGATGGGCAGAAAGCCTGTTTGGGGGATGGATTGCACCTCATGCCTGGCATGTTATCATGTTTGTCCGCAGCATGCGGTGCAATATGGGAAAAGAACGAAAGATAAAGGGCAGTATTTCAATCCTAATTAATCTACTCGCCAATTAATCTACTCGTCTTTGATTTTAATGCAGCAATTGGATAAATCTTCAATGATAGCTAGGCTTTCTACTCTGACGCCTTGCTCCTCGAGTTTTTTACGCCCATTTTGGAAGGCTTTTTCAATAATGAATCCCATTCCTACCAAGTTTGCTCCGGATTGCTTGATGAGGTCGATAATGCCTAATGCGGCATTGCCATACGCGAGGAAGTCATCCACGAAAAGAACATTGTCATTTGGAGTGAGGAAATCGGCACTAATAACGACTTCATAATCACGATCTTTAGTGAATGAGTGCACAGTGGTGCTTAGTGCATTCTGGATGGTTTTAGGAGACTTCTTCTTTGCAAATACAACTGGTAAATCCATCAGGTAGCCTGTCATGATAGCCGGGGCGATGCCGCTGGCTTCGATTGTCATAATCTTATTTACGTTTGTGGCTGCAAAACGACGGACAAACTCGACTCCGATTGATTTCATCAGGACAGGGTCCATTTGATGATTAATAAAACCGTCTACTTTCAGGATACCTCCTTCGTAGCATTTTCCGTCTTGCAGAATTCTTTTTTTAAGTAATTGCATGCTGTATGATATTAATTAATAATGTGCTAATATTCCATTCCGCATGGTGAAAACGGCGGTTGGTATATTAGCACATGGATATTTGAATCGTTACTTGTTGTCTCTTAAGTCTTTCACCCGGACGGCTTTTCCTTCGCTTTGAGGGAGAGAGCCTTTCTTTACCAGTTTGACTTTAGGAGTCACCAATATTTCATCCTTCAATTGGCGGGTAATATCCTTGCGGATCTTCTCCAGTTCAATATAATTGTCGGTAGAAAGGTCGCTTAATTCTACTTCGACGATCATTTCGTCTTGGTTGTTGACAGTTTCCAGCGTAATCAGGTAGTTGCTGCCTAATTCGGGGAATTGTACGAGAATCTTTTCTACTTGCATCGGGAAGATGTTTACTCCCTTGATAATGAACATATCATCACTACGTCCCTTGATACGGTCGATACGGATATGGGTACGGCCACATGGGCATTTTCCGGGAAGAATACGGGTTAAATCGCGGGTACGATAGCGAATTAACGGCATCATTTCACGATCAAGAGTCGTAAGTACTAATTCTCCGATTTCTCCTTCCGGAACAGGTTCGCCTGTTTCCGGATCGATAATTTCTACCAGGTAACAGTCTTCCCAGAAGTGCATTCCATTCTGTTCCTGACATTCGAAGGCAACACCGGGGCCGTTCATCTCTGTCATACCGAAGCTGTTGTATGCTTTTACACCCAGCATCTTTTCTATTTTCCGGCGTTGTTCGTCGGTGTGGGGTTCGGCACCGATAACTAGGGTTTTCAGTGTGGTTCCTTTGGGATCGAGTCCTTCTTCCTGGAAGACTTCTGCAAGGCGGATGGCATAGCTGGGGATAGCATGTAAAGCGGTAGTCTTAAAGTCGTTGATGAATTTAATCTGTCGTTTACTGTTTCCTGCAGCGGCAGGGACTGTCAGGCAGCCCAAGCGTTCTGCACCGTATTGGAAGCCTAAACCTCCTGTAAACATACCGTATCCGGAGCTGTTTTGGAAAACGTCAGTCTTGCGTATTCCTACTGCGTACAGACAGCGGGCTACCAGGTTAGCCCAAGAGTCGAGGTCGTGTTGTGAGTGAACGATAACAGTCGGGTTTCCGGTGGTACCACTGGAAGAGTGAATACGTACACCATCATTGCTCATATCACCTGCTACCAGTCCGAACGGGTAGTGGGCGCGCATGTCAGATTTGGTAGTGAAAGGTACTTTGCGGATATCATCCAATGACTGTATGCTATCTGCCGTGATGCCATGTTTGCTGAAAACTTCTTTGTAATATGGAGCGTTCGCAGCTATATTAATTGTTTTTTTAAGCCGTTGAAGCTGCAATTCCTGCAACTTCTCCCGGCTCATGGTTTCTAATTCTTCTTCCCAGTATTGTGTACTCATGGTAATGCCTTTTATTGCATCAGCTTTTCCGCAATTTCTTTGCCGGCTGCCAATGCTTTAAGATTCATTTCTACAATTGCTTCTCCCTTGCGCTGGAAGATTTCACGGATGCTGTCTTGCACTTTTTCGTAATCAATGCCCAGGAATGGGATTGTTGCTCCCAGTAAGACAATGTTGGCAACGCGGGCGGAGCCTACTTCTTTTGCCACTTTGTCTACGTTCAATACTATCTTATGAGGCAGTTTGTTGATTTCTGCCATCACTTTGTCTGTTTCCGGATAATTGGGGATGTTGACAAACGGAGTTTCGTTAGTCACCAGCCAGCCGGTAGGGCTAAGGTAGGGGAGGTAACGCAATCCTTCCATCGGTTCCAATGAGATGATGAGATCACATTTGCCTGATGGGATCAGGTCTGAAGCAATCGGCTGGTCGCTGATACGGAGATTGGATTGAACATCTCCTCCGCGTTGGCTCATTCCGTGCACTTCAGCTTGTTTCATGTATAATCCTTCTTTCAAGGCAGCTTTGCCGATTACTGTGGCAATGGACAAAATTCCCTGTCCGCCGACTCCTGATAATATAATGTCTTTTTTCATGGCTTACTTACTTCTTTTTTTGCGTGCTAATGTCTGGATACACTCTCTGCGTGGGATAATGACAGATACACCACGATATTCGATTTCTTCGCGAATGATTTGCTTCATCTCCTCATAGTTTTTCTTCAATGGAGTAACTACACGGATATGGGCCGGATCTACTCCGATACCTGCACAGATCGCTTCGATGCGTCCGGTTCCGGCAGAGTCCTGTCCACCTGTCATGGCCGTGGTTTCATTGTCGGAGATGACGATGGTTACACTGGCGTTCTCGTTCACGCAATCTAACAGTCCGGTCATTCCTGAATGGGTGAATGTTGAATCGCCGATGACAGCTACGGCCGGGAAAAGACCTCCGTCAGCGGCACCTTTTGCCATCGTAATGGAAGCACCCATATCCACACATGAGTTGATTGCATTGAAAGGAGCATTTGCGCCTAATGTGTAACAGCCGATATCGCTGAATACTTTATGGGATGGATATTCTTCTTTCAGAACTTCGGTCAGCGTGATATACATATCGCGGTGTCCGCAGCCTTCGCAAAGTGCAGGCGGGCGCATTTCTACAACAGAAGGAATACCGAATTCCGATTTATTCTCTTTACCTACGGCACGGGCTACAGAGTCCGGATTTAACTCTCCGTCCTGTGACAGAGTACCGTCAAGACGTCCTTTTACTTTAACGCCGATACCCAGATAGCCTTTCAATTGTTTTTCTACAAAGGGTTGTCCGTCTTCCAGAACTAGGATTTCGTCACAAGACTCGATCAATTGATGCAATTGTTTTTTAGGCAATGGATATTGGCCGATCTTGAGTACCGGATATTCGCAACCTTCCGGATAGTTTTCCATCAGATAATTGTAACCGATACCACAAGCTACGATTCCCAGCTTTTTGTTAGGACCGTCTGTGTATTTATTATAAGGTGATTCTTCTGAAGCTTTGATAAATTCGTCTTGGCGGGCAAGCAATACTTTGTAGCGTTTGCGGGCATTTCCCGGCAACAAGATGAACTGACGCGGATCTTCGCTGAAAGTGATGCTGTTCTGCGGCTTTTGCTCTTTGCGTTCTACTCCTGAACGGGAGTGTGCCAGGCGGGTTACCATACGCATCAAGATCGGTTCGCCTAGCTTTTCAGAGAATTCGAAACCACTGTATACCATATCATACGCTTCCTGCTGATTGCTTGGTTCGTACATCGGTATCAGTGAGAAATCTCCGTAGAAACGGCTGTCCTGTTCGTTCTGCGAGGAGTGCATACTGGGATCGTCTGCGGCTATCACAATCAATCCGCCTTTCACGCCTGTGATGGCAGAGTTGACGAAACAGTCGGCAGCTACATTCATACCTACGTGTTTCATGCAAACTAATGCCCGTTTACCTACGAAAGACATACCTAACGCAGCTTCCATCGCTGTTTTTTCATTGGCACACCAACGGTTGTGTATATTCTGTTCGGTCGTTATAGGGGCCATTTGAATATATTCCGTAATTTCAGTTGAAGGAGTACCCGGATAGGCATAAACGCCTGAAAGTCCGGCATCCAGTGCAGCTTGTGCAATGGCTTCATCGCCAAGTAAGAGTTGCTTGCTCATATCTATTTCTTTTATTTAGTGTTGATCACAGTTTGTTAATCTATCGGGCAAAGATAGGCTTTTCCGTTCGTTTTATCACAAATTTACTTGAAAATCTTTCTTTCATTCAGGGCTTTCCAGTATTTTCTTGCATTTGCCATGTGGTCGGCGTAGTTGGAGGCAAAGTTGTGAGTTCCGGAAAAATCTTCTTTGGCACACATGTAGATATAGTTATGTTTGGTATAGTTCAACACGCTATCTATTCCCTTTTTAGAGGGAATACGGATGGGACCCGGAGGTAATCCGGTATTTATATAGGTATTATAGGGAGAATTGACTTTTAAATGCTCGTTGGTAATTCGGCGCAGGCCAAAATCCTGCAGGGCAAATTTGATGGTGGGATCTGCTTGTAAGGGCATATCTTGATGTAACCGGTTGATATACAATCCGGCTACCATTGGCTTTTCTTCGTTGTTGTTGGTTTCTTCTTCAACGATGGAAGCAAGAGTGCTGACTTCTTCCGGTGTCATGCCGATGGCGGTGGCTTGTGACAGGCGATCTTTATTCCAGAAGCGTTCGTGTTCGTCCTTCATTCGTTTGAAGAATTCGTCTACGCTCATGTCCCAATATACCTGATAGGTTTCCGGTATGAAAAGGCTGGGGAGTGTTATGTTGGTATATCCCATTTGAGCTTGGAAAGTAGAGTCGAACAGTTGGCTCGCGATTTCGGCAGAGTCTATCATGAGCTGCTTGCCGATGCTTCGCGCCAATCGGTCTAATGTCCGGACGCTTCCGATAGTAAGGTTCATAGGCTCCTGATAACCTCTGGAAAAACGGCTATATACATGATAAACATTGTCATTGGGGCGAATGGCATAACGACCGGTATGGATATTCTGATCGAAATCCTTGTATTTTGCCATCCACTGGAATCCGGTGAACTTATTGACATGCCCGAATTCTTTTATTTTATGATAGATAGAATCGGCCGTATCATCCCGGTCTACGTAAATATATACGGTTTTAGATGGGTGAAATTGGGGGGCAAACAGATAATAATAAAAGGTGCCTCCGGCAACTGCACAAAGGAGGAATGCTCCGATTAGAATTGATAGTAGAATATTTCTCTTTTTTTTCTTCATCTTTTGAGGTGTATTTAAAAAGTTCGTCAAAGATAAAAAGAATTTGGATAGGAGTGTTCTCTTTTTAGGATGAATCACAAGACGACTACATCAAAAGTATATTTCTTTTGGTGCGATTGTGAATTCATTCTTTCACGTTACGTCTGCCTTGCTTGATTTACTCAGTTGCTTATTGTGCTGCTTGGCATTCATTGCAATTATCTTTTTGTTTCCAGCGTAGTTCCATTATTCCCATATATTGTGGGACTATTTTCCTGCAATATATGGGAATGTTTTCTCATAAAATGAGAGAATACTTTCCCACAATATGTGGGAATAAGACAATCTCTTGACGTTACAATGTGAAACCTTGAGAGTAATACAACAACTCCCTTTTATTGAAGTGAGAGTCTGTTTGTAACTAGAATGCCATTGGCACAGGGAAATGAATTCATTTCAGAGAAACGAGTTTTGCTACTTAATTAGGCCACAGGGAGTAATTAATATCTGCTTCTATTTTGTTTTCTATCTCATCGGGCAGAGGTGCGAAGAAATCCATGTTAGTCAGGTTCTCGATGCTATCTATTGTTACCGCATAGGATGATAGAGGTTCTACTGCCTGCTCATTGTTGAATAAGAAACCGATAGCTCGCATCGGCTTGACAAAAGGAGAAAGGACTACTTTAAAAAACTTTTGAGGTACTACGACTTTATTCTTTCCGATTGTTTTGGGATGTTTTTCAATAATAGGTCCACATATAATAATGATGGCGCTGTCTGCTATGGCCCAATCCCGGATCTTTTCTTCCAGATTTTTCCATCCTCTTCTGTTTAATTGTGGATGTTGCGGACACATATTGCTAAAATAAAATGATTCTTTCATGGCTTCAGGACTCCATTTCATATCTGCTGCGGGAGCCATATGACCTTTGTCATATCCTGAACGGGTATAGTCGGCATTCGTTGCAATCGGCCCTGTCACTAATGGATCGGCAATAAAGCGATTACCTCTTTTTTCTTTTCCTTTGGTTTCTTCCCTGGTTAATTCGTAAGAAACCCAGTTGGGAATTTTTAAATCTTTGTTGTATGATACCGTATATCCGCTATGCCGGATGATTTGTTCTTGCCGGGGAACTAGTGATATAGGTGTCTCCAGATCTTTGCCGGGTGGAATTTGAAAGGAAGTATCAGTTTGCGGTTCGTTATTTTTCTGGATATTAATCTGCTGGCAATACAAATAAACACCAAAAAGAATAGGAATGAGCACGATAATGGCGATGATACATCCTAATCTATTATTAGAGTGTGATTTCTTTTTGAATAGTTTTCTGTTTTTACCTTTTTTATTTCGATTCATTGATTGGCTGGTGATGACAGGTTTGTTTTATTCTTCTTTTCTCATGCTGAATTCGCAACCGCAATATTGTTGGTTGTAAAAGTTGTATTCTTTAATGATGGCAATACGTCGTTCGCTAAGTCCCCCTTTCCGCCAATTCTGTTCCCAGTATGTGACATCCGGGTAAGAGGCGGTAGCATATTGTCCGGCTTCATTGATCTGCTCCAGACTTTTCCAACGACTGGAGGCAAGTGTCGTGGTAATTACAGAGAAACCATGTTCGTGTGCGTAACGGGCTGTCTCCAATAAACGCAGTTTAAAACAACGCAGGCAACGTCCTCCTCTTTCAGGTTCCTGCTCCATTCCTATTATGTGACATCGCCAGTTTTCATGATCGTAATCAGCATCTATGATCTCCAATCCCAATGATTGGGCATAGCGCGTACATTCTTCTTTTCTTATAATATACTCTTCCTGCGGATAAATATTAGGATTGCAATAATAAATAACGGGGGTGATATGATGTTGCATCATACATTCAATAATGGCTGATGAACAAGGAGCACAACAAGTATGAAGCAAGACTTTATCGGCTCCTCCCGGAACTTCGAGTTGGAATTTCTTTTTCATGCTGTAAAGTTAGTACATATTTACGATACGAGTCAATGGTTTATGTTTTATTCAGAATAGTTTTTTTAGTATCTTTGTCCACTCAAGTTTATAACAGAACAATAATGAATGAATTAAATTGCGGGCAAGAAGAGCAATATGCAGGCCCGGAGAAGAAAAAGAGTACCTCGAAAATTGTAAAGAGAACTTTAGTTGTGGCTGCATTAGCTTTGGCGGTATATGTTGTATATTCCGTGGTTTATTTATTTGTTTCGCCTGATCGTAATATTCAGCAAATCTATCTGGTTCCCGAAGATGCTGCGTTTATCATTCAATCATCGGCTCCGATTGAAGATTGGGAAAAGTTTAGTGGAAGTGAAACATGGCAATGTCTGAAGAAAGCGAAATCTTTCGAGGAAGTAACGGAGAGTGTAGAGAAGCTCGATTCGGTAGTCAAAAGCAATAAAGTGTTGTTGTCGCTTGTTGGTGAACGGGATATGCTTATTTCGCTTCACAAGATCCGTGCCACAAAGTGGGATTTTCTGCTGATTCTGGATATGCAGAAAACATCGAAAATGGATTTGTTGAAAGATCAGGTGGAAACCGTATTGGTCATGAGTGGCTTTACTGTCACCAACCGGATGCATAACGGCATTAATATCCTTGAAATGCGTGATTCCGAAACAAGGGATATTTTCTATATTGCTTTTGTGGATAATCATTTGGTAGGATCTTATACGTCCGGGCTTGTCGAATCGGCTATTGATTCGCGTAATAAACCCAAAATCGGACTCGACCAGTCTTTTATTGAAACGGAGAAGTTGGTTTCCGGCAAGGGGCTTGTCAGAGTCTTTATTAATTATGCGCGCGTACCTCAATTCATGTCTATTTATCTGGGGGCAAGAAACGAATACATTGATCTGTTTAGCAATTCTATGAATTTTGCCGGACTTTACCTAAATACGGATAAGGAGCGGATGGAAGTGAAAGGGTATACGTTGAGAAAAGATTCTGCCGATCCTTATGTCACTGCTTTATTGAATTCGGGAAAACATAAAATGAAAGCGCATGAGATTCTGTCCGGGCGGACGGCTCTTTATACCAATATAGGTTTCAACAACCCGGTAACTTTTGTAAAAGAGCTGGAGAATGCGATGTCGGTTCATAATAAACAATTGTATGATTCTTATCAAAGTTCCCGGAAAAAGATTGAAGGGCTATTCGGAATATCTTTGGAAGAAAACTTTTTGAGTTGGATGTCGGGAGAATTTGCTATTACGCAATCCGAACCGGGGTTGTTGGGGCATGACCCAGAACTAATTCTGGCTATCAGAGCTAAAAGTATAAAAGATGCCCGTAAGAACATGGAATTAATAGAAAAGAAGATTAAGCGGCGCAGTCCGGTTAAGATAAAGACGGTCAATTATAAAGATTTCGAGATTAATTACGTCGAAATGAAAGGCTTTTTCCGCCTGTTCTTTGGAAAACTATTTGATAAATTTGAAAAGCCATATTATACTTATGTCGATGATTATGTAGTTTTTAGTAATAAGGCTGCATCTTTGCTCTCTTTTGTGGAAGATTACGAGCAGAAGAATTTATTGAAAAATAATCCGGGATTTGAAAATGCACTTTCCTATTTAAAGTCAAGTTCTACCATTTTCTTATATACGGATGTGCACAAGTTTTATTCCCAACTGAAACCTATGATGAATCCTGCCACATGGAATGAAATACAATCCAATAAAGATATTCTGTATTCGTTTCCTTACTGGACTATGCAGGTTATAGGAGATGGACGGTCAGCTTCTTTGCAATATGTGATGGGTTACAGTCCATATCAACCGGAGGAGGTTGTTGCCGTTGCTACCGATGAAGATGATGAGGAAATGAACGAAGATGCTGAAACTGAAAAAGAACAGATGAGCGAATTGAAGCGTTTCTATGTCGAAAAGTTTGAAGGAAACGTTTTGAGGGAGTTTTATCCGGAGGGAGCGTTGAAGAGTGAAGCGGAAGTAAAGGAAGGAAAACGTCACGGTCGTTATCGTGAATATTATGAAGATGGGACATTGAAGCTTCGTGGAAAGTATGCAAATAATAAACCGAAGGGTACATGGAAGTACTATACCGAGGACGGGAAATTTGAACGCAAAGAAAAGTTCTAGTTACGTCAACAAAAGTTGATTTAAAAATTATGCTCAAAAAATAATCGGATTCTTTTTGTTTTCTCAAATAAAGCTGTAATTTTGCACGCCGTAAACGAGAGACAAACGCCGCTATAGCTCAGTTGGTAGAGCAACGCATTCGTAACGCGTAGGTCGCCAGTTCAAGTCTGGCTAGCGGCTCTCAAACTAGAACGCTGATTATTAATTAATAATCAGCGTTCTAATTTTTACAGGATTCCCTATTCTTATTTTAAAAG
>NZ_DAWCXD010000110.1:0-16847 GCF_052357945.1 Bacteroides sp.
TCCGTTACCATCACCGTCTCCGTCACTATCACTGCTACATGCAGTCAATGTAAGTGCTGTTGCCATAACGGCAAATGTCATAAAGTTCACAAACAATCTTTTCATTTTGCTTTCATTATTAGTTAATAATCTTATTTCATCACCCGGCTTAGAATGTACACGACACCCCCAGGCTTATATTTATTCCTTTCTTATAATCATTCAGTATCACTTTCTCCCCGTTTTCGTTCGCTTTGCGACTTAACTTATAAGAGGGATTCAGCAGATTACGAGCTTTCAGGTTGAGTGAGAGATGTTTATTGAGTTTGGCTTGAGATACAAAATCCAGTGTCAGGATTCCCTGCTCCATCATATCCTGATAACCTTGTGTACCAATGGTATATATCTTATCACTCACATAATTAAGTACCAATGTATTGACAAAGATACACTTACCTTTCGTGAAGTTATGTGAGAGATCGAAATTGACAATCCACGGTGCAGCTCCTTCCAGTTGCGAACCGGTAGTTACCGTTGCCAAAGGCATTTTTGCATTCGTGTAGATATAAGAGCCGTTCAATCCTAAAGAGAGTTTATTTATTCCATTTGCGGCATTACCCACCGGACGGACAAACAGATTCTTACGTATTTCCACTTCTACTCCGGCTACAGTTGCTTTGTCTGCTATATTCTCATAAGAAAGATAACCTCCGGCACTTGCCACTTCTATGCGGGATATTGGATTCTTGATAAGTTTATAAAAAGCCGTGAGAGAAATCAATTCGGTCGGAGTGGGATTAAAGTCCCATTTCAGATCAAGGTTATAATTATCCGAAGGTTTCAGATTGGGGTTACCCTGGCTGTTGAAGTTCACACCGACATAACGGTAAGGAGATATTTCCTTTGCCTGCGGCAGCGTATACGTTTTGCTGGCTCCCAGACGAAGCGAGTTTTTCTCATTCAGATTGTATTTGAGATTCAAACTGGGCAGGAAATAATCTTTCTGAATGGCATTGTTTCCTTTAGAGCCTCCACGATTTACATTATAATCCACTTCAATATCCACCTTGTCATATTTCAATCCCAGATTCACAATCCAACGGGAAGTAAACTGGTAGGTAGCTTCGGCATAAGCGGAATGAATATTCTTTTTTACTGTATATTCATCTATATTCTTCTGTATCTTAAACCAGTCGGAAGAAAAATTTTCCTGATTATAATAATCATCAAGCGAGAAGTCATCCAAAGAAGGAATGGTAGAAACATGCCCTACCGTCAGGTTATACTCCGTAGCTTTGAAGTTATCATCAACGAATCTGCCCGCATATCCGAAACGAACATTTGATATCTCTTCCACATCATCTTTCAGACGATAGACCAAGCCTGCTTTTACATTCAAGTCGTTTTCGTCTAAAGTTGAAAAGTAGCGCTGTTGCGAGTTTCCTCTAAGCAATGTATATCCATTTTCAGCTTTGGTCAGGTTGTTGATACGACGGTCCGGCTCATAACCTTTCACCATGTTATAGGAAGCACCTGCGTCCAGACTTAACGATTTGGTTAATCCCCAGTTGGTCATCAGCTGATTAACGATCAACATATTGTCATTCGCCTGTTGACGACGGGTGAATCCGAGGTTTTCATAGTCGTCACTAAAAATAGAGTTCTTGCCATTGTAATCGCCCACTGATTGAGTATTGGCATGAATCATCATAAAATTATAACTGATATGATGACGGTTCTGCATATCGAAATCAACATTGGCAAGTGCCAGCTGACTGATATTCTCCGTATACTTCTTGCCATTCATATCTTTGTATATCGTACCGTTGGTAGTTGTATTACGTATGATTTCATCTGTATACTGATAGTCCGTCGTATGTCCGGCAGTCAGGAAGAAAGAAAGTGGATTTTTGTCTTCTCCGACATAGAATCGTTTGCCACCGGAAATGCTATAACTCCGGTTGACCTGGAGATGTTGACCGGAAGGGTCTAACTTATTTTTGAAGTTCCATGAGTTTTCATCCACAGGTTCGGTGCGATTGGCAAAGCCCATAAAGTTCACCCCATCCTGTTTCAGAAAATCAGCCGCTACAGTCTGCGTGTTCAAGCCACCGGAAATGCCGAATCCCAGATGACCGCTACCTATCAGTTCCTTGGATACAATATCTATGGTTGCCCCTCCAACATCACTGCTGCCTCCCGCGTTAAATGCTTTATTTACGCCTACAGACTGGATAATATCCGTACCGAAAAAATCAAGAGAGATATTCTTATATTCCGGATCTTCGGAAGGAAGAGCGAATCCGTTGAACGTAGTTGCATTGTAACGGTCTCCCAATCCACGGACAAAGACATTCTTCACCCCGTCTTGTTTAGATACTCCGGCAACTTTAGTCACGGCACCTTCTGCATCCGAAACACCCTTGCGGGAGAGTTCCCTGACGCCGACGGATTGCACGGCAATCACTGCTTTCTGCTGTTCGAGCAACAGCATATTCTCATTTTCCCGGTTCTTTTTGGCTACTACCACCACGTCGGAAAGTTCTTGTGCATCTGTTTCCAGTTCCAAATTCAAAATCACCAGCTTTCCATTTTCCACACGTACTTTACGGCGCACTTCTGTCTTGTAGCCTACATATTTGATCTCGACGTCATACATACCTTCCAGAACACCCACGCTGTTCAATTCGAAATTACCATCCATATCGGTAACTGCTCCGACTTGAGTGCCTAACAGACGTATAGTAGCTCCTATCAAAGGCTCTTTGGATAGTTTGTCTTTCACAGCTCCTTTAATCTTGATATTGACAGCCGATGCGGAAAATATAAACAGGCAAAAGAAAGCTGCCACTGAAAATCGAATAAGAAATAGTTTTTTCATCTAACTTCGCTCTACGTTTTAATTACGTCGGCAAAGGTAGGAGGCGGGCATTACAACAATAAGACGAAGTAAATACAATTTATTGAAAGAGCCGTTGCAAGATGATTACAACATGTTACAAACATATTATCAATCACTTACGACATAACTCTAACCTGTTTATAAGCAAATTTAGGATTGTAACTTCACTGTTTTATCTCTCATTACGAATAAAACTAATCGTCTGACTACTGTTGAACTTTCGTCTGACAGTAGTCAGACGAAAAGATAACAATTGTCAGACGATTAATTTTATGCATATCGAAACCTAATTCTCCACATTCGGCGAATTAGTTCATAAGGAAGAACAGGCTAAATCAATTTCTTTTTCTTCCGGTAGTTCTCACGAAACTCTTTGGGCGAACAACTCTTTTTCTTTTTAAAGATACGATTAAAATTGGAAAGGTTATTGAAACCGCACTCATAACAAATCTCGGCAATAGACATGGTAGAATCTACCAGCAACCGGGAAGCAAAGCCCAAACGAATATCAATGATATAATCAGATAAATTCTTTCCGGTACGCAGTTTGAAGAACCGGCTGAACGACACATCCGTCATTCCCACCATATCAGCCAATTGCCCCAGACGTATTTCCTCCTGATAATGTTCATTGATATATTCCTGCACCTTTTGCACACGACGGCTGTCCGAATGAATATCTATCTTGGCAAAAGACGAACTGGACAATGTACGGGCTTCTTCTTCAAAGAGAGAAAGCTCATACAGTATCGTCATAAACTTGATGACTGCATAGAACCCCTGTTTCTCGGAAGCAAGTGTATCCAGCAACGGATAAATTTTCAGTATGGCAGACATAGGAAAACAAAGTCCTTTCTGTGCCTTATCCAACATCCGGCGGATAGAGTCGAATTGATTCTTATTGATAAAACTCTTGAAGAAAAGATCGGAAGAAAACTGGATGGTAATCTCCCGTATCTCTTTAGAACGACAGTCATTCTGTTCCCAGACGTGTTCCAAGTCTTTTCCCGTTATCAACACCAGATCATAGTCACCTATTATTTCGGAAGAATCTCCTACAATCCGCCTCACTCCGGCAGCCTTTTCGGTGAAGTTCAACTCAAATTCGGAGTGATTGTGAATAGGATAAGTGAATTCCGTTTTATAACGCTCCGCAATGTAAAAGCAATCCTTATCTGATAAAGGAGTGATTTCACGGATAATCTGGTTGGATAACGGTGTAGTCATAGTAATAGTAATTTATAAGCGTTTGATTAGTTTTCTATCTTTACCCCTATCCGATGGAGGTCTGCTCCTGACGGATTCTGGAAGACACGCAAATCGAATTCGGGAATAATGGCAAGCACATGATCGAAAACATCTGCCTGTATACCTTCGTAGGCAACCCATACTTTATTGGCAGAAAAGAAGTAAAGTTCTAACGGAATACCGGTTTCGGTAGGTTGGAGCTGGCGTACCATGCAGGTCAGATCCTGATTAACGGTAGGCAGGTTTTTCAGATAATTAGTCAGATAGGCGCGGAAAACTCCCAAATTTGTTTGCCGGCGTCCATTCACTAAGACGGAGTTGTCGATGTGATGCTCCTTATTATATTCTTCCACTACCTTTTCCGTTTCATCCACATAGTTCGTCAAGAGTTGTATCTTCCGGTATTTTGCCAACATTTCCGGTGTACAGAAGTGCACGCTGGTCATGTCTATATTAATGGAACGTTTCACACGGCGCCCGCCGGATTCCTGCATTCCCTGCCAGTTCTGGAAAGAGTCACTAATCAACAGGTAAGGGGGAATGGTAGTGATGGTGTTATCAAAGTTACGCACTTTTACGGTATTCAACGTTACCTCTATCACCGTACCGTCCGCACCGTATTTCGGCATCGTAATCCAATCACCCACTTTCAGCATATTGTTGGCAGAAAGCTGGATACCGGAGACAAATCCCATGATACTGTCCTTGAATACTAACATCAAAACGGCAGCGGAAGCGCCCAATCCGGTCAGCAGCACCACCGGGCTTTGCTTTATCAGGATACTGATAATAATAATAGCTCCTATAAAGAAGAGAATGACTTGTGCTGTCTGCAAAAGTCCCTTCAAAGGTTTGTCCTTATATTGTTCGCGTGCGCTATATACGAGGTAAACGGCTGTGAACAGCGCACTGACAAAGCGAAGAAAGACTGTCAGGATATAAATCATGCAAAGTCTACGAAGGAAGTCCAGCAAACCGGAGTCCGCATGTTCGGGAAATGCGATAGGGATAGATATATAAATCAAAATAGGTGCTACCAATCTGCTGATATTCAGCATCACTTTATCATTAAATACAATATCATCCCAGGTTGCTTTCGTCTGTTTCACCAATTTGGCTACGGTACGCAGAATAATCTTGCGGCAAATCAGATTGGCTAGTAAAGCGATTCCGATTATGCACAATAAGATGATAAAGTTATCAATCTTATCCGCCCAGACTTCATCTACTCCCATCGAAAGCAAAGCATGGTTTACTTCTTGCATCATTACATTACCTGCTTCTTCCGGCTGTCCATTTGCCAATGCTACACTCACAGTATCAACTACTTCCTTTACTTCTTTCATAAGCAATCTTCTCTCTCTTTTTTAGTTTTTCTTTTATTTATGATTTCTGTTTATTTTTTCCTTCTTCTAAATATTCACTGATATCCTGCCGCAGCCAATCGTAATGGAAGAGCCTTTTGTAGGCTACATTCTTCTTGAGCATGATTTCCACATTTACCTGGCTATTCTGATAACAAGTCAGTTCGTTTCTGAATTGTTCATTATGTTCGGCCAGTCGTTTGATTTCCTGTTCCCGTTCACGGCGTAATACGGTGCAGACCGGAATCAAGAGTTTCATTACCACATTATCCATCACATGGTGTCCCTGCATATACAAATAGGTAGTTTCCGGCACCAAACCCAGTTCTTTAAATTCAGCCTTCAGTCCGTTTACTTGATTAATGTTATGAGGAAATTTATTTTTCAACTCTGCCAACTTCTGGTTAACCCGTTGTTGGAGTGATTCCAGACTCTTTTCCGGATGCCGGAGATTAATCTCACGCAAAGAAGTATAGGTATGGAAATCATACATCGGGAAGGTGTAAGTATCCCGTTGGCGATAGAACCAGACGTTCCAGAGAAAAAGTGGATATACAATTTCGGAGTACCGCTTCAGGTAGGAGTTGAAATCCAGGATGGAACGGTCGTTCAATGTGGCCTGCACGCATACCTCATGAAGGCTTTCGGCAAAACAATGATAATTTTCAATGGCGTAGGTATAAGTCTGAAAAATATATCTGTTCCGGTTGATTTTACGGGAGGTATTAGTGGCTCCCTGCAACAGGAAATCATAGTCGCTGTCTACACAGGCAATCAGGCTTCTCCCCAGTTCGGCTGTATTCAGCGTGTTCATGAGGACCATCTTTTTTCCTTTTGCCAGGGAGGTGGCCGAAGGAAGCATCACTTGGAAATAGTGTTCATCATCTTCAAATTCTTCAAGCAATGTGCGCCAGAAAGCGATGTCGTCATAGCTTTCTACATAAGCGATGATACGTCGGCGGGCTTTCTTCGGATAAAGCTTATGGGCGGCATTGAAATAGGAAGAAGTCAGATTATCTCGTAGTGAAGTTGCCATTTGTGTGATTTATATTGGTAGATATATCGCTTACTTCTGTCACGGCATCCAGCCAGCCTTCCATAATGACGGCAGGTGAATGGGTAGTCAGGATGATCTGCACATTCGGATTCAGTTCACGTATCATGGCAATCAGTTTTTGCTGCCATTCTATGTGAAGGGAAGCTTCCGGCTCATCCATAAACAGTACGCAGTGGCTGTTGTCCTGCACAAGTACGGTCAGCAGAATAACCAGCATTTGCTTTTCGCCGGACGATAGCTTATAGGGAAACAATAATTCGCCATCCTGGTAGAAAGCAATATCATTTCGTTTCCGGTCTATCTTTTTACGTGTATAGCTGAATAGTTCGTCAATCATATCCTGAAAACGTCGCTTGGCATGAGATAGAGTGGTTGCCTTACGGCGTTCTTCCTCATCAGTGCTGGAAAGCATTTCGATCATCTTATTGCCTATGTTGACCTGATAATCGAGATAACGGCGTTGCAACAGATAGAGTTGCCAATCGAGTTCGGACTTTACGTTCTTATCTGCCATACGGGCTGTGAAGTCTCCCATAATCAAGGGACGGTCGTAGCTCCGGATTACATCATAAGGGATATAGGTTGCCTGGGGATTGTCGAAGAAGAGACGCACTCCGTTTTTCTCGTCACTTTTCATTTCACCGGAAAGTTCCTCGAGGTATCCCACCGAACGGTTCAGAATGGTAGTCTTCCCCACTCCGTTGATGCCGGAGAGGATATTCACATCGGGACGCAAATCCCATCCTATATTAAAGCGTTCCCATAGTCCGTGTATTTCGATACGACGGATATAATTGGCTGGTTGTTCCATAATATTCAAGTTTAATCAAGGCAAATATAAACAAATCATACGATAAAAAGCTATCTTTGTAACCGTTTTCTCTGTTTGATTGTTAATGATAGATGAAAACTGTAAAATAATTAGTATCAACATGGACAAAAGTAAGAATCTGCATGGTCATCTGTTTGCACTTACAGCAAACGTCATGTGGGGATTGATGTCTCCCATCGGTAAGTCGGCTCTTCAAGAGTTTTCCGCTATTTCAGTTACCACGTTCCGCATGGTGGGAGCAGCAGCAGCTTTCTGGCTGCTTTCTATATTTTGCAAACAGGAACATGTGGATCATCGTGATATGCTGAAGATTTTCTTCGCTTCATTGTTTGCGTTAGTATTTAATCAAGGAGTATTTATCTTCGGGCTTTCTATGACTTCTCCCATCGACGCTTCTATCGTAACGACCACTTTACCGATTGTGACCATGGTTGTAGCAGCTATCTATTTAAAAGAACCGGTGACAAATAAGAAAGTACTGGGAATTTTTGTAGGGGCTATGGGGGCACTCATTCTCATTGTGAGCAGTCAGGCGGGAAACAACGGAAACGGAAGCCTGATTGGTGACTTACTTTGTCTCGTTGCGCAAATCAGCTTCTCTATATACCTGACTGTATTCAAAGAATTGTCTCAACGATATTCGGCAGTAACAATTAATAAGTGGATGTTTATATACGCTTCGATATGTTATATACCGTTTTCATATTACGATATTTCCACTATTCAATGGGCTTCTATTTCCACTGTTGCCATTCTACAGGTACTTTATGTTGTATTAGGAGGCAGTTTCCTCGCTTACCTCTGTATCATGACTGCACAGAAACTTCTCCGTCCTACAGTAGTCAGTATGTACAATTATATGCAACCGATTGTGGCTACAATTGCAGCAATTACTATGGGAATCGGAAGTTTCGGCTGGGAGAAAGGAATCGCTATCGCGCTCGTATTCCTGGGAGTGTATATCGTAACACAGAGTAAATCAAGGGCTGATCTTGAAAAAGCGGAAAAGCTTCATTCATAGTATAAAAGGGTAGAAGACACCTAGCCTTTCTACCCTTTTATACAAAATGTATTCTTTAATAAATTAGAATCTTATTATAATTAAAGCTATTTCAAATCCTCAAAATAAGTATCGAGCAGACTTCTTGCAGCTATAAACGAAGTCAGGTTACCTTTCAATACCTGCTGTTCTTTTTCTAAGAGCATTGCTTCAATCTTCGGATTATGATAAAAGCTGTCACGAAGTTGTTCATTAATGCTTTCATACATCCAGTATTTACTTTGTTCGTTGCGGCGATATTCAAAATAGCCGTTTCCTTTCACGAAGTCAATGTATTCGTAAATCATGTCCCAGACCTCCTTCACTCCCAGGTTATAAAAGCCGGAGTAAGTCAATACTTTGGGAGTCCATCCGGATTCAGGCGCAGGAAACAGATGCAATGCATTACGGAATTGAGTGGCAGCCAACTTGGCACGTTCCAGATTATCTCCATCGGCCTTATTGATAACGATACCGTCCGCCATTTCCATAATACCACGCTTAATTCCTTGCAGTTCATCTCCCGTACCGGACAACTGAATCAACAGGAAGAAATCGACCATCGAGTGAACAGCCGTTTCACTCTGTCCCACTCCTACAGTCTCCACAAAAATCTTATCGAATCCGGCAGCTTCACAAAGAATAATCGTCTCACGTGTTTTACGTGCCACTCCTCCCAATGAACCGGCTGACGGACTAGGGCGGATAAACGATTTAGGATGTACGGAAAGCTGTTCCATACGTGTTTTATCTCCCAAGATACTGCCTTTACTGCGTTCACTACTGGGGTCAATAGCCAATACTGCCAGTTTGCCCCCTTTTTCAAGTACATGCAGACCGAATACATCTATCGACGTACTCTTTCCTGCACCGGGAACACCACTGATACCGATCCGAACCGAATTGCCGGAGAATGGCAGACATTTCTCGATGATTTCCTGTGAGACAGCCTGATGTTCAGGCTTTACGCTTTCCACCAATGTCACAGCCTGACTCAAGATAGTGACATCACCCTTTACGATACCTTCTACAAACTCTGCTACTGAAAGTTGGCGTTTCTTAGGTTTCCGCTTTAAGTAGGGATTCACAGATGAGGGTTGCTCAATGCCTTTATTGACAACAAGTCCCTTATATTCTTCACTATTTTCAGGATGTTCCATAACAATAGGATTTAGCGTTTGATATTGATTTCAACTTTCGGGCGTAACGGATCATTCGTTATCATCAAAATACGCAAATGATGTTTTTTATTACCTACGTCACGCTTACGAATGGTCACTTTAAGTTTCGTCATTCCATCCGGAGGAAGAACAGTCTTCTTCAAGCTCACGCCTACCGATGAATTGAATACCTGCAACTTACTGATAATTAACGGAGTTTTTCCGGCATTGGCTATCAATATGTCGTAGCTTGCCTTTTTCTTCTTTATCAATGGCACGCTAAGGTCAATGTTCGTTTCAGAAATACGCATGGCAGGAGCATTCAGAGAATCTTTTTCTGTCATACGTGAGAAGTCGGGAAGAAGAATCGCTGAAACCGGTATTTCATTATCTTCGCTCACCTTATCACCGGAAAAACGGGAAAGATAAACGGATGTCTGTGTCAATCCATAATCTTTCAGCTGGCTTGCATCCAGCGTCAGTTTAACAGTTCCTTTCTTACCTTTCAACAGAACTTTAGGTTCCGCTTCCATTTTCAGATAAGGAGGCAGGTGCATCAGCACCGGTTCGTAAGGACGATCGGAAAGATTGGCGATGCTAAAAGTCAATGAAGGTTGCTGTCCGCGATAGACATCAGGAAAAGCAAACTCATCACAATCTAAACGGATATTTCCGATGGCATGGGGAAGCAACTTGGTATAATCTTTAATTTCCTGTACTACTTCACCGGTAAACTTCAGATAAACCAGACTCGGACTGGCATTGCTATAGATACCTACCGACTTCTCAAAATGCCCTAATGCCTTTGCATCAAAAGTAGCCTTTACTGTTCCTTTTCCTCCGGGAGCAATCGGTTCTTTCGTCCAGTCGGCCACGGCACAGGCACAAGAGGTCGTGACGTTGGTCAGCACCAACGGTTGGTTTCCCGTGTTAGTGATGGTATATTCCACAGTCACCGGACGTTTCCATTCTATTTGTCCGAAGTTATGTGTCTCTTTATTTGAAGAGATACGCGGTTGGGCAACGGCTGCCAAAGCGACAGTAAGCAAAGTTAATATAGATAGCAAACTACGTTTCATGCGATATTTTTTATTTTGGTGCACAAATGTAGGGGTTTTAGATGAGTTTTTCACCACAGATTACACAGATTAACACAGATTGGGAAAAGACTTTACTTAATAGCAGTCCTTGTAAGCCCCTGGTTATAAGAAAAAAGTTCCTCACCGACAAAGGATGCCTTCCTCGGTGAGGAATACCCTCTTCATCGGTGAGAATAAAAATCCCCTGCCGGAACTATTTAATAATAATTGTCATCGAAGCAGAATGTGAAGCATATTCCGGTGCATAAGCACACTGCATAGTTGCCAAACCAGTTTCGTAAGTTCCTGCACGGCTGACACGGTAACTATATTCCAATACATATACTCCTTTTCCTAAATGATCGAAGAAGAAATTGGTCGATGCATCTTTGATGTCTACGTAATAGCCCAGTCCGTTGTTCCAACGATAACCGGAAATGCTGCCAATCGGTTCGAAACAAGCGCCCCGCTGATCTTTCAACTGCACAAAGTCCATCGGACGGTCTACACGGATGCTCAAACGGGAAACGACTTTATCACCTACCTGAAGAACAGTTTTCGCTGTTATAGGCTGCAATTGAGGGACATTATTTACCATACGTTCCACATACAATTGTTTCTCTACATTCAACTCACCACCCTGTTGTTTCACATCACTGATGGGGGATTCAAATTCTGCATATACAGCTCCCCAGGCGATACCCGGATTTCTCTTTTCCACTTCAATCTTACGGGCATCCACCACGCTCTTCTGTGTGAAAGAACGTTTGATATATCCCAATCCGGGAACAGTTGTTTTACTCGGAGCAACCGTTTCCAGCACTTCATTAGCAATTACAATCCGTACATCTCCCTGATTGTCGAGCAAATTAACACCTTTCATCAGCAATGCAAATACCGCGTCGGCAGTAGCTACCGGAGAGTTCCATTGTTGTGTTTGCTTTTGCTTCAACAGCCAAAGTTTCATTTCTTCCACGGTATCGCTGTTACCGCCTATCGCCTCCAATGCTTCCATCACATCTACGTGAGCCTGCATCTGCATTCCGCCCCATGTATACGGATTCTCGTTGAAAGCAAAGAACATTCCCTGTTCATCCGTCTTGGTCAGGAATTCTTTCAAAGAAGCGACAAATTCCTGTGCTTCTTTCTTGCGTCCGGCTTTATCCAATACAATAGCAGCAATCGCTTTCGTATCCATCGAAGGAGAAGTAAGCAGTTCTCCTACCTTAGAAAGATAATAGGTATAAGCAGCTTTATTGGCAGCAGGCACCTGCTCTCCGGAAATAGCGATGAGATACAAATATTGCAGAATACTGCCCGAAACACCGGTAAATTTCACTCCTTCTTTCTGTGCTTTCAAGATTTCCTTATATTCGTCTAAAGCTGATTGATGAAGGTAAGTGAAAGCATTTTGTTGTAAGGAGAGAGCTGTACCTGTTAATTTCTCACCTGTCAACATAGCCAGACGGGCATTCAGTTCGGCGATATAGGCAGTGACATATCGGCTGCCGGTCATTCCTTTATACCAAGACCATGCACCACTTGCGTTCTGCAACTCCTGCAATCGGGTCAAAGCCGCGATATTATTGCTACGGATATTGTTCAAGTCAAACAAAGTGGCGATACGTTCTTTCTGTTGCTCTTCCGTTTGCGCTTCGAGCACCCAGGGAGATTCGGACAGAATGATGTTCTTCACTTCCTGATTCTTTTGCAGATTGCTCAAGAAGGTTTCTTTCGTACCTCCCTGCAATTTCCAACTTTCAAACACTGCTTTGATCTTCGGCTGACTGTTCATAATGAACGAAGCCAAGGTATTTGCATAATATGCCGTAGCCCAGGAGATCGCATTATTGCTTGTAGGAAGACTCAAAGAAGGCAATGCCTGAATAGCATACCAGGCCGGATTTCCTGTAAACTCGACAGTCAATTTACGGTCGGTTGCCGTTTTACTTTGTTGGTTGAACAGGCGGTCGAGTGAGAAAGTACGGGTTTCTTCTCCACGTACAGGCATTGGAAGTGTCTCTACCAAATGCTCTTTATTGCTAAGCACCGGAAGCAACTGTTGTTCTCCATCGCTGAAAGTACCGCTGTCGGCTATCATCCGGCATCCCAATATTTCGTATTTATCACTGACGGTAAACTGGAAGCTCACGCCAATCGTCTTTCCGGCAACAAGGCTGAATTTCTGTTTTTGTGTACTGATTACTTTCTCCGTCATCGGATCGAAAAGAATCAGAGTTACTGTTCCGGCTTGCGGCTTACCAGTCATATTAGAGATAGAAGCAGTAAGAGAAGTCTTATCTCCCACACGTACAAAGCGGGGAAGATTAGGAGTCAGCATAAATTCCTTACTCGTGGTAGCTTCACCGTCCAATGTTCCCATCAGCATCCCTTTCGTATGAGAATATCCACGGAAGTTCCAACGCGTCAGACTTTCGGGCATCGTGAAAGAGAACGAGATTTCTCCCTGTTCATTGGTACGAAGTTGCGGGTAGAAGAAGGCCGTTTCTGCAAGATTCGTACGCAGGTCGGCAGGAGCTTCGGGGAGCATTTCGCCGTCAGACGATTCATCCGCTTTTTCTTCCATCGATACTAATTCCGATTGAAACTCCACATTATTCACGGCATCAGCAGCCATAGCCGATTTCATCTTTGGCGCACTAACATCCATCGCCGAAACACTGCCTGTCAACGTCGTCTTTCTTGTCGATCCATATCCTCTCACCATCACTCCGGCCAATTTTCCTTCTAAAGCAATTCCGATGCCATACACCGGCTGCATCACAAAACGATCATACGCCAATCCCGGCACTTTAAGGCTTTTCGTATTCCACCAGTAATTAAATGAATTATTTCCTGAATATCCGCTCATCCAATTAGAATACGGAACAATCTGACTATAGAAGATTTGGAAATTCTGCTGACGGTTCCATATCTTATCTAGTGAAGCATCATACATCGTTGCCAGCATCTCCGCATTAGCGGCTTGTCCTTGCGGCGTTTTAATCGTCAGTTTCCATTCTTCCTTCTGTCCGGGACGCAATTTATCGCGGAACACTTCCCACTTCATAGTCAATGTCTTATCCGGCACACGTCTGGTCAACCGGGCATGTTCCTGATAAACCTGTCCATCTCTTACCATACAGAAATTCACAAACACACCGTCACCATAACTCTCCTGATATGGATATTCGAAGCGAACAATCGTATCAGACAAGTTCAACGTCTTACTTTCCAGCAGTTTATCACCGGAGAATACATTCATCATCACATAAGCATCCTTTTTCGACGTACCGAAGCAGAATACAGCCGGATGAGTCGCATCAAATTCCATATTTTCTCCATAGAACCAAACCGTCGTTTCAACAGGCGGACGTTTGTCCTCAATGGAGAAAAGAATCGTGTTAGTATCAGCAGTCACTTCCTTGCCCTGATTATCTTTCACCGATGCTTTCAACATATATGGTCCCGACGGCAGATTCTTCCAGTCGAGCGTTATTTCTTCGTTAGAAGTAAAAGTTCCCGTTGCAATCGGTTTCTCTTCCAGTTGTTTGAAATCCTGGTCTTTGGCAGGATACAAGTAATAATTTCCTTTCACTTCCACAGGTTGTCCATTCAGGTTTTGCACGTTAAACATCGTGTCGAATGGTTTATCCTTACAAGTCTTATCATGCAATTCCACCTGCAAAACCAACGAACGATTTCCGGCCGAAATGACATCCGTAGAAGATTGTGTTTCACCCGCCACATTGGTAACAGTAGCTTCAATGGAATAGCGATAATATACTTTATCATCATTCTTATAAGAGTCACTTTCCTGCAAGCGAACCGGTATCGTAAATTCTCCGTTCTCATTGGCCGTCACTTCACCGGAAGCAATCTGCACCGATTCCGCAAAGCGCCAAAGGCTGTATGTAGAACGCATCACTTTATATTTTACCGGAAGATCCTGAAGCAATACACCGCTATAAGATTCTATCTTGCCTTTCACCTGCACTTCATCTCCCAACTTGTAACTTCCCTGTTGCTTTTCAAAAGTGATGTCAAATGTCGGACGTTTATAATCTTCCACGCGGATACTTGTACGGCCTCTTCCTGCCTTCAACGAGAACATTCCGTTCAGGCAAGCTGAAGGCAACGCGAAATCAGTGGCAAACGAACCGAACTCATTGGTGCGTACCGACTTCTGCCCTACTTCCTGATTATTCGCATCCAATAAAGTAACCATATATTCCTTGTTCGGGAGTACATTCGCCGTATCTGATTTTTGAGAATAGGCAATTCCTTTCACATACACCGTCTGTCCGGGACGATACAAAGAACGGTCAGTCAATAAAGTCATATTTTCCGCTACCTTATCTTCGTCACCGTAATATCCGTAACTTCCTGCATAGATACCTTGCTTCGGCATCGCTGTATCCGTGCCCTTGGAGGCTCTCAAATAGCGGTATTCAGATTTCCAGGGAAATACCACCTTACCATCTTTGTCCGTCGTAAACTCTTGCAAAACTTTTTCATCGTTACTATACATCGTAACTTTCGCATTCGAAATAGGATGTCCCGTCTGTCCGTCCAACGTCACCACTTGATATTGTTTTTCCGGCAGACGACAAGTCAACACCTTGAAACGTGTTACGTCAAACTTGCTTTCACTGTCTCTCTTTGCACGAATATCCGGTATGATACGCATTACGTAAGCTCCAAGTTCGGGAGCTTTGAACGTAAACACCGTGTCCTGTGTCTGGTAATCTTCCGGGCGAATTACAGAGTAATGTTGTTCCTTTATCAGTTTCTTCGCCTGATAAATCCGGACGGTAAAACCATCCAGATTCTTATGTGAGGCTCTTAGTTCTATCTCTTCGTTCGGGAAAGCCTGATCTGCTGCATAGACATTCAAATAAGGAGCCAATATCTCTTCCCGAAGATTTTTCAGAGCATTGATTCTGTCATACCCCGGATAAAGACGAATCGCCTCATCGCAAAGCTGCAATGCATTAACCTGCTGTTGCTTTTCAATTGCATAACGGGCTTGTGCCAGGTACACTTCAGCACATATCGGTTCCGAAGCATATTTACTTTTCAATGTATTCAATGCTTTCAGGTAAGTGTCATCCGTCAATACCGAGGCCTCTCCCTTTGCTTGGAGAGGGCGGATATACCGTTCCGCTCCCCGTCTCCATTCCAAATAGTTAAGTGCGGTCAACACATAACCTTCTTTCAATCCGGCTGCTTTATAAGCAGAAAGCATATTTCCGTAAATAGCTATTATATCCTGTTTCACCGGATTTACAGCGTTCGTTTCAGTATACCCGCTACCTAGTTTTTCCACTTGCAACAGAGCATCAATTCCACGGGAAGCCAATAGATGATAGAGGTCATGGTGATAATATTCACTCGTTTTCCCCAGTTCTACGAAAGGGATATAGTCGCGTGAAGAAGTTTTGAGCAGTAACACAGAGTCAGCCAAGGCTTCTTTCACATTTGTCCGCACTTTTTCTACAAACATATTGGCGGTCCACTCGCGTATATCCGCAGAAGGCGTTTGGACTACGATTTCCGTCCGTTGGCGAAGTTGCCACTGGTTGTTGGCAGCATAATTTGCATAAATTCCGGCTATCAGAGAATGCAAAATAGCACGGTCCATTGGTTGGTCGGTTTGTTTCACCCACTGTTCCAGTCCTTTCAGACCGGCATAAAGACTATCCGGATTCAACATTTCCCGGTATTTCATCCGCCACGCGTATGCTTTGAGCATCTGCGGAGAGTTTTTCTCTTTTTCCCCTTTCTGATAAATCTCATCAGTCAGTTTTATCACTGTCTTAGGCAAGCTCTTTTTCTCTGCTTGCTCCACTTCTTTCCATAATTTGTCGAAAGTCTGTGCCTGCACCGCCGGAATCACTCCCAACCATAGTAGCACCATCATACAAATCTGCTTTACTTTCATAATCTTTCTAGTTTAAGTTCGCTATAAGTCTCACTCTATAAATAACAAAGTAAAGAAATAAAGTTTAAAGATTTGTACTTTTTAGCTTAAAAAAAACTTTTATCAAGCTACCAACCTTAATACTGTATCGTATAGACGTTAGCTCATTAGCAGATTCACTTTAGAATAAAAAAATATTATTCGGTTTGTTATTTAATTGAATAGTTCATTTTTGCACTGTTTTCACCACAGAGGACACGGAGG
>NZ_DAWCXD010000111.1:0-16703 GCF_052357945.1 Bacteroides sp.
GTACCGCCCCCCTTGTTCATTTCCGCCACAATCCGGATGGGAACAGCCTGGGGAAACTTTTCCAGCTCCTCTGTATCAGGCGAGCATCCGGCCAATTGTACAATCGCCACACAGGCTGCCGCCAACAGCCTCGTCACAGTTCCGTATTTCATTGTCTTTTTTTTAAATAAATAATCATAACCCCTTTCCTAGATCAGGGAATCATCAATCTTAAGTCTGTCCTGATATGATATCAGTTTTCCAGCTCTATAGGACGGGAAATGACGTTCCAGTCCAGAACAGTCGCCTGTACCAGCGTCCATGTCTTCCTCCCATACTTGAGTTTCAAGGTTATGGGAAAATCATGGTCACATTCCAGGCTATACGGCGGTTCGCCAGCATCCCCCCGGAACATGATGATGTCATCCACCAGATCGGCGGTATAAAGAGTCACCCCGGTTGTCCTGTCAATCAGGGAGACAAGTGCGTTCCTGCCTTCCTCCAGCTTCATCAGTGTAAAATCCGCCTTTAGCGCCCCTTCAGCGTCACATACGGCTTCGGTTGTATACTCAAAACGTTCGCCAAGGGCGATCTGTCCGTTGAAGTCATACACACCGTTGTCATCTTCTATCCTGATGATGAAATCCTCACCCACGGGGAAGGGCTCAGAGGTGGATCTGATGGTGAAGTGTATTCGGTATGTCAATTCCCGCATGTTGAAGGCCACCCGTTCATACACGCTTCCCGTATCCTCCCGGTTCTCCAGTGATACTGAGGAGAGCCCGACATACAGCGGGCCGGGAGCTGAGGAAATCCGATTGTCCTTCAACCGCAGGGAGACCCGCATTTCCCGCCTGGTAGTGATGCCTTCCTTAAAACCGGAAAAATCATAGGCAGCCAGGTCACTGCCGCCCCATGCGACAAACGTGAGCTTCCCCGTATGCCGCAATGTGGCAGGCAGGGAATAATCCGCCGAAAGAATCATCTTCCTGTCGGAGAACTCGCCCACCAGCACGCCTTTGTCATCAAAGGCAAATACCCGGACTTCTCTTATATCTGACGGATAGTCGGGAAGTTGTTCGCAAGGGGTCTGGCTGTAAAATTGAAAATTGACACCTTGCGGACAACCGCCCAAGTCATCAAATACGGCTGAGTTACATCCTATAAGACAGCAGGCCAGTAACACGATAAATGCGACAGAATGTACGCTTCTGATTCTCATTTGATATAATTTATGTTGGATTTACTTGACAGCCTGAGAAGCAGACTGCTTGTTTTTTGGAGAAAGGAGGGGAATGGTTCCCTCTTCTTTCTCCATGCTATGTCAGAAATTGCTTGTTGAATCTGTTTCCACCCGGATATTACTCGAGAATGACATCACGTGAAACCAGGTTCCACTGAAGTACTTTGGCCTCGACACGCATATAGGTATCTTCTTTTTCGATATCCGGATTTTCAGGGTCTGTAGGTTCAGTAGGGTCTATCGGTTTCGGCAGGTACGGGTCTTTAGGATCGGAAGGATCCCATGGCATACCCAATCCCTGGAAAGCCTTGATTGTCAACAGATAGGTGTTATTACGGCGTGTATCAGCGTTCACAACCGACTTCCCATCAGCTGTGACAGTCTGACGGTTCCACAACGCACGGTATGCACATTTTCCGTCCGTATAGGTATAGGCTCCCTGATCCGGATTCAACTGACTTTTCTTTGCGGCTTCCTTGCTGGCATAGATAAGACCGTCTTTTTCCCCCCGGAAAAATGTTGTCCCTTTTTGAAAATTAGTCTCTTTGACCAATTTTCCGCCTTCAAGTTTCCATACTTCATTTGGAGTATAAGTGGTATAAACCTTGGCATAGGGCAGACGGTAGTAACCGAAATTCTTGTTTTCAGATGTGAACGCATCCTTTTTTACGGAATTTTCCATAAAATAAATACCTGCTCCTGTTTTAGCTTCAGAGGCGCTTGCTGCAGCATTTTTGGCTGCGTACATGCCAAGCTTGTCCGCCGCCTGGTTCTCCGGTAGGATATTCCCCAGACGGATCAAGTTTTCCTTGGCTGAGCCATCCGGGTCTTTGGCCGCCTCAAAATCGGTATATCCATCAATGGCTGATGCAAAGCCCTCGTAAAGGCCGTCGGCATCTCCAATTGTACGCTTCCCCGCATGGTTACGGAAAAGATATGTCTTTGTGGCACCGTTGATGGCGGTATACTTGATATCGGCAAGATCAACCTTTCCTTTTCCATCCGCAGTTGTTTCTTCCAAAGCGGCATCCTTCACAACCAGTCCTTGTGCCACAACACGCTCCACATCAAAGGAGAATACATTTTGAGCCTCACTTGTACCCGTTTTGGCCGCGTCCTCGGTAATGCCGGGAGCAATGGTTTTCTGCTCGGCTTTCGAGGTCATAACAAACTTATTGTCCGTAGCGAGAGCGGCAATATCGTTTACTGCGGTAGCTGTACTGCCATGCGTCTTGTCCGCGGCTGTTGCAATATCGGCGGAAAGGCTACCCTTGTTAAATAACAAGGCCATGGATTGAAGGCCGGGATTCGTTTTCCATGGAGCGACCTTGAATGTACCGGCTGTTTGCGTTTCCCAAAACTTGCCTGTCTCATCAGCTACCGTTCCTAACGTCCATGTTTGAGACAAGACGTTTGAGAGAAGCTGTAACTCCGTAAGCTTACTCTCTTCCGTTCTTCCTCCGTAATCTTCCTGATTGTCATTCACCGCTCTGGTTGAGACATCCTTCATGGCTGAAACATACATTCCCGCAAATGTTGTTCCTTCGCCCGGATTGTTTACCGGAGGAACATCCTCATTGTTACAAGCTGTCATGCCCAGACTTAGGGCTGCAACTCCCACTAAAAATAAATTGTTTACTTTCATAACTTAAACTGTTTAGTAAATAAATAATTTAATTATATAATACATTAAATACTTTCTATTTATCCGTTAATCCCGGCATGGAAAGTCTGGAGTTTTCATTCTCCGGGTTCCATGTATTTTTTCAATAACTCCTCCGCCTTCCGCCAGTTTCCTTTCATATTATGGGCAATTGCCATAGGATAAACAGAACGGCTGTCACTCTTTATTGTGTCCAATATTATCAGAGCCTTGTCCGCATCCTTTTCATACTTTAAAAGCGCATTGGCATAGTTGAGTGCTGCCAGCGGATCAAGTGCGAACTGTTCATAAGCCTTCCTGTATATGTTTACCGGATTTTTTCCCTGTTCGGCATACTGTTGTGCCAGCCTGCACATCTCATACTGGCTCAGGCATCCGGGGGCGGTAATAAACATTTCCTCCAGTTCGTCATCCGTATAGGGGCGCACATCGAAACTCATGAGGAAAACGGTGCGGCGTAGAACGGGATAAACTGTGGAAAGCAACTCCGCATAGACCTTTCCACCATCTAAAGAGCGTATAGCCGCTTCGCGGGCCACATCCGTATCATGTCTCTCGATAGCGGACAAAATCTCCTTCTTATAGTTCAGGGAAGATGCTTTTATAATATCTCTCAAACCTTCCCAATCCTCACCGGCTCCTTCTATTCGGTATACAGAAGCGTTCTTGAGCTGCGGATACTTGCCCAACACATGGGAGGAAAGCGTATGGGTACGGCGTTCCGACAAATGTTTGTTATAGCCGGATTCGCCTTCGGGAGAGGCATATCCGATGATGTGCACCTCACGAAGACGGGCCCCCTTTATCTGGAGCCCCTTGGACACAAAGCTGTCCAGACGGGCCAGTTCTTCCCGGTTTTTACCGAAGCCAAGAAGAAGCCCATGCTGTGCGGATTTGAAAGTGACCTTGCAGTCAAATTCCTCCTCGTAGCATTTTATCTCCACCTTTTCAGGGGTATAAAAATTATATTCATAGTCTTCCGGACCGAACAGGTCTATCCCGGTCACCGGAATGTCTGTCCGAGCCACGCCTTTACCACACTCGGCACATCCGTACACCTCCTCACGGAAGGATATATGTCCGGACGCCATCCATCGTTCAAAAGGCAGCGTTTTCCGGACAGGAATTCCGCCTCCCTTCAAATCTCCGGCCCTACGGATATCCTTCACCGAAACCGATGTGTCCGGGTTTCCGCCCAGAGTTTTCCTGCGGACAACAGCCCTGTATCTTGTCTTTCCTGATATACATAGGGGAGGGAAATTAACTCCGGTATTGCCGTCAGAGGACACCAGGGAAGGATAGACATAGAGCATCTCCTGTGCTCCCAGCCGGTTCACGGAGCCCGTTATATTGAAAGAGATGGCAAGCGTTTTCCCGTCCGTACTGCGTTCTGTTTTCACTTCTGTATATTCCAGACGGGGATTCCCTTCTCTGGCAACCTTTTCCTTTACCTGTCCTGCCAGGGGCAAGCAGTATACATATCCCATAAAAGAGAGTATCCCTATATAATGTATTGGTCTCATTGATTATTTTTTATGTTTATATACGCAACGTGAATTCATTTGATCATATAGACTATCGAAACTGCAAGCTTTGTAGGTCCCAGATAATCAGCTTTTCCCTTACCAGTCTTTTTTCCACAAGAGGTGCATCTGAACCTGTCATATTTGACACGTGCATAGCCCACCCCCAGGGATGCCTCCACACTGAACCTGCTGGACAGTATCCAGTGATGGCCCGCACTGATACCAGCACCGTAGAAATATCCTTCGTAACGGTGTCCTTTCATTTCCTTGGAATGGTTCTGAATGATAAAAGGAATATTTATGCCCCCAACATTCATCTGCCCTCCGTGTGCGTGAAGACCGAGGAACCAGCCGTTGAATGTTTCACAGGTCCAATATCTTATTTCCGGCTGCACAAGCCAGTGACTCCATTTCCTAGTTTTGTAACTGCTTGCTGTGGCATCATTCTCATAAAAGAAAAAATTCATACCCACCTGGGTGTCCAATGTCCATTTCTTTCCCAGGGAGAACTCCGCAGAAAGATTGGGTGTCAGCAGGGCGTCATAGGCAAGGTTGTTCTTTAGCGCAACCTTTTGTGAGAAGGCCTGCAGGCTGAACAACAGGAAGAAAAAAAAACATGCTTTTTTCATATTGTCACCGATTGTTTTTCGTATTAAAAAATACTTGTTTTATGATATTAACTTTTAATGGTGCAAAGATAGAAACGTATAATAGTATTTTTATTATACGTATTGGACATAAAATTATGAAAAACAGTCTTTTTGCTTATACAATATATACCATAAGACAGTTATAGGCGGAGATGTCCATTTTTAATACTGTCATGAATGCGGAAGGCGGTTCCAGCTAGTATTGCGGAGAGGGGGCTTAAGGGGCATCCATTTCAGCGTGATGTTCACCGGCTGTATTTCTCCTTGTCTGGAATCCAGCTGTCTATCAAATCCCTGTGCCCGTCCATCCACCAGCGCACGGCCATCGTCTCTGTTCCACGGGTTTCCTCTATGGCCCGCATCAGGGAGCTGATCTCGCTGTCAGACAAGTGGATGTTTCCCAAAAGGGCGACTGCGAACGGGTGCTGCTCACTGAATCCCTTTCTGGCAATGGAGTGGATTAGTTCGGCATCCCCATAAATGTTCTTGAAATCTTCCAACACCCTCAGGCGGAAGCGGTCAAACATCCAGTGCGGAGTCCATCCGGTCACGACGCCCCATTCCTTCTTGTCAATGGCTTTCTTCAGCAATGCCGTCATGGCAGGGCCGCTGGAGATCATGAGCCTGTAGTCCAGGCCATATTCCGGAATGGCTTTCTCCGTGCATTTCATGATGCTGGTACTGGCATCAATTCCCACGATCTCTACGGAAAAACGCCCGATACGGGCACTGTCGTATATCTGTCCAAGAATTTCCAACCTGCTTTCGTATTTCCGGAAATAATCGGTATGAGTCACCGGCAGCCAGCTATCCATGAACACGTCTATCTTGCCTCTTGCCAACGAGGTGAATATGGGAGCTATGTCCGCATTCAAAAGTTCTATCCTGTATCCTTGCTCCGAGAGAATCTCCTTGGCCAGATAGGTGACCGCTATCCCTTCGGCCCAATTCGCATATGCTATACGGATTTTCTTGTCAGAAATGTTACCGCATGAGAAGAATATCGCGACAGCCAGCAGGAGCGTGAAAAATCTCGTTCTGTTTCTCATAATCATTCTGTCTTTCATTATATGTTTTACTCCTTTTTTATTTTTTTCGTACTATTCCCTGTGTGATCCGGTCAAGCACAATAGCCAGTATCACGACGGCAATCCCCCCTTCGAATCCCATGCCAATCTTCATCTGGGTGATACCTTTCAATACTATTTCCCTCAAACCTCCGGCTGATATCATGGCGGTTACCACTACCATGGAGAGCGACATAATGATGGTCTAGTTGACACCGGCAAGAATAGTTGGCAATGCCAACGGTAACTGTACCTTGTAGAGCAGCTGCCAAGAAGTGGCTCCAAAAGACCGGGCGACCTCCACCACATTTTTCGGCACCTGGCATGGAAAACTTTCCATTCCCACCGATTCACTGACTATCGTATTCCATATCAGTCAAACAGGACAGGGAACTTATGTGACGACATTGGACAGCCCCGACCTGGGAGCTAACAGCATAAAGACGCAGACTACTTCTTTCAATGATTCTATATTGGCGATCCAGATACCCATTATCCATGCCTCTTACAAAGGAAAATTGGATAGTAATCAAACAATCAGTGGGACATTTACACAGGGAATGCCTATTCCGTTGAATTTGGAAAAGGGAGAAGCCAGCCGCCCCAAGCGCCCGCAGAAGCCTCAACCGCCTTTCCCCTACAAAAGTGAAGAGGTCATTGTGAGGAATGAACAGGATGGCATCAACCTTGCCGGAACATTGACTCTTCCCCAAAAGGGAACTAAGTTTCCGGCAGTGGTTATGGTGACAGGGAGCGGTGCACAGAACCGGGATGAAGAAATCATGGGATACAAGCCTTTCCTCGTCATCACCGATTATCTGACCCGGAACGGAATTGCCGTACTTAGGTGTGATGATAGGGGAACTGCCGCTTCACAAAGTAATCATACAACAGCTACCAATGAGGAGTTACAGAAAGAATTGTATGCAGACGTTACCCAAACAATGTCTCCCGAACAATTGAAAGATTTAAATACCATCCAGCAGAATAAAAATGTAACTATCAAAGCCTATCCCAACTTAAACCATCTGTTTCAGACTTGCGAAAAAGGAACACTGGCGGAATACGGGCAACTGGAGGAAACCATCAGCCCAGAAGTTTTAAAGGATATCATGGAGTGGATAAAGAAACAATAAGTTTACACAAACATTGTACAAATTGATTTAAATCAAAATCGTCCGGCCTGAACTCACCTTGAAAGATTTTGTTTTACCTTTGCAGCCGAAATAAAAAAAGCGGCAGATAAATAAGGTAAAAAGCAACAGGTATTAGGTAAGTTTGGTATGAAGAAGAGTCTTATTGCATTGGCGTTCGGTACACTGGGATTGGGTATTGCCGAATTTGTGATGATGGGAATTTTGCCCGATGTGGCAAAAGATTTAGGTATTAGTATTCCTACCGCAGGGCATTTCATATCTGCTTATGCATTAGGCGTCTGCGTTGGTGCCCCTGTACTGACATTGGCCCGCAAATATCCATTAAAACATATTCTGTTGGTATTAGTTACCTTGATTATGATAGGTAACATCTGTGCGGCTATGGCTCCCAATTACTGGGTATTACTCGCTGCTCGTTTCATCTCCGGCTTACCTCATGGCGCATACTTCGGAGTAGGATCTATTGTTGCCGAGAAACTGGCCGATAAAGGCAAAGGCTCGGAAGCCGTCTCCATCATGATTACCGGAATGACCATTGCCAACCTATTTGGTGTACCTCTGGGAACTTCTTTAAGTACCATGCTTTCCTGGCGTGCCACTTTCCTACTGGCCGGTATCTGGGGGATTGTTATCATGTACTATATCTGGCGATGGGTTCCCCATGTAGAAGGTTTGCAGGACACCGGCTTTAAAGGGCAGTTCCGTTTTCTTAAAACTCCGGCTCCATGGTTGATTCTTGGTGCCACAGCCTTAGGAAACGGCGGTGTATTCTGTTGGTATAGCTACATCAATCCGCTGCTTACCAATGTATCTGGCTTCTCTGCAGAAAGCATTACGCCTTTAATGATTCTTGCCGGTTTCGGTATGGTGATGGGAAACCTGATTAGCGGACGTCTCTCCGACCGTTACACTCCCGGAAAGGTGGGAACTGCCGCACAAGCACTTATCTGCGTGATGTTGCTGCTTATCTTCTTTCTCTCTCCATATAAATGGGCAGCCGCCCTGTTAATGTGCCTTTGTACGGCAGGACTGTTTGCTGTATCCAGTCCGGAACAGATATTGATTATCCGTGTAGCAAAAGGAGGAGAAATGTTGGGAGCAGCCTGCGTACAGGTTGCGTTCAATCTCGGAAACGCCATCGGGGCTTATACAGGCGGATTGGCTGTCAGTGAAGGCTATCGTTATCCGGCCCTGGCGGGTGTACCATTTGCTCTAATTGGATTTACTTTATTCTTGATTTTTTATAAGAAATATCAGGCAAAATACTAAATAACTAGTAAAAGCTACCCTACTTTCTGCTGCAAGATAAAATTCACTTTAAAGTCTTGTAGAATTATATTTTTACTCATACTTTTGTAAGGTCTGTTAAGTCTTGATAAATGGGAATGAGGAAAGATACACTTATCACAATTATTATGGGAGTAATTAGTATATTTACTTCTTGCAATCCGCATCCCAATCTATCAAAGGCTGACCAACTAATAAATTTTTATCCTGATAGTTCCCTGACATATTTGAAAGCTATCCGGCATCCTGAAAATATGTCCCCAAAGGATTATGCAAAATGGTGCCTATTAGTAGCTCAAGCAAAATATAACAATGCGCAAAGCTTAGTTCCGGACTCATTTGTTTTTAAAGCTTTTGATTATTTTTCCAAAGACACATCCGACCCGATACTAACAGCAAGAACATATTTTTATACCGCACTTATCAGTAAAGAAATAAGAAACATAGAAGAAGCTGCTCAATACTTATTAAAAGCAAGAGATTTCGCAGAGAAAGCAAATGACTACAATCTAGCATTCAAAATTTCCCATGACTTGTGCGACATCTACTCTAAACAAGGATTATTTGATTATAAATTAACAGAGGCATGGAGAGGATATAATTATGCACAGATTTCTAAAGATAGTCTGTCTATTTATTATGCATTGGCAGATCTGGGACATGCTTATTCTACCCAAGAGCAAATCGATAGCGCACTTTATTTTTTCGAAAAGGCATTCCCTATCGCCCAAAAAGTACATCCCAAAGCCACCTCTTCTGCTTTAAACGATATATGTTATGCATATATAAATAAAAAAGATCCGCACTAAAAATCTGCAATGAGGCCATTGCATGTGAAAAGGATTCAATTGACCTATATAACAATTACATTATCAAAGGAGTAATCTTTCAAGATATACAACAATATGATTCTGCTATCCATTATTTTACCCTAAGTTATAAAGGACAAGCGTATGATTTTGTATCTAATGGTAGAAAAACTGGTTTCTTATCCGCTAACAATGGAAATCCGACCCTACAAATAGAAGGTTCTAAAATAGACCTGAACGGAAATATCGTAATGATGAACCCGTTAATCCTTAATGGTTACGAAATTTATCAGTTCAACAAGACATCCACCGGATATACTACACAAGTAGGCAATGATATACTTGAAATTAAAGGAGGTACTACACCAATTGTTCCTCTATTCAATGCACCTCCAGGAGCAATTCATCAGACAATGGTAGTGTACAACGATATGCAAAATCAATGGTCATCCGAATATTTTGATAAACATAAAGCTGCTGTTTCGAATTTATTTGCATTCACTCAAACTCAATTCTATATTGTGTATGTTGCCATACACATGTACACAGACGGAAGTATAGTGGAGATTGGTTATAAAATATATCAAAACGGTTCATTAGGAGCCGATACTTACGGATTCTATTATACATTCAACTATCAGAAGAATTCAGATGGTTCTATCACTTTTGGAGATTATACACCGTTCGATACAAGCAATCCTAATCACGAAGAGTTCGACAAATGTCTGTCACCTATTTTAGATGGTTACTTTAAAAAACACAAATTCTTCATTAAAAGCTGGCCGGCTTTGTACAACAATTCCAGCCAATATGTGATGTCCTCACTGATTCCTGCAGAAGATAAGACACTTGGTGTCATGGTAGGCGTATCTATGACGTTCTAAAGTTTACTTTACATTCATAGGGATGCCTGAAAACGGCATCCCTTACTCATTAAATAGATATTAGAAAGAAGTATTTGTTTTCCAACCAATGTATATAATCTAAAAATGCCTATCTTTGCAGTCAAATTATCGATAACTAAATAAAAACGAAATAGATAAATGGCATTGCAATGTGGTATTGTAGGACTACCGAACGTGGGTAAGTCGACACTTTTCAACTGTTTGTCGAATGCGAAAGCACAAGCGGCAAATTTCCCTTTCTGTACAATTGAACCCAATGTAGGTGTAATCACTGTTCCTGACGAACGTCTGAACGCACTCGCAGAATTGGTGCACCCCCAACGAATTGTTCCTACAACAGTAGAAATCGTAGATATCGCCGGACTGGTGAAAGGCGCAAGCAAAGGTGAAGGACTGGGAAACAAGTTCCTTGCCAATATCCGTGAAACAGACGCAATTATCCACGTACTCCGTTGCTTCGACGACGACAATGTGACACACGTAGACGGAAGCGTAAATCCCGTCCGCGACAAAGAAATCATTGACTACGAACTTCAATTGAAAGACCTGGAAACCATCGAAAGCCGTATCCAGAAAGTACAGAAACAAGCACAGACGGGCGGAGACAAAGCTGCAAAGTTAGCTTACGATGTACTCGTTCAATATAAAGACGCACTGGAACAGGGAAAATCTGCACGTACAGTGACTTTTGAAACAAAAGATGAACAAAAGATTGCTCACGAACTGTTCTTATTGACCAGCAAACCAGTAATGTATGTCTGCAATGTTGATGAAGCAAGCGCAGTAAACGGTAATAAATACGTAGATATGGTACGCGAAGCCGTAAAAGACGAGAATGCTCAAATCCTGATTGTCGCAGCCAAAACAGAAGCGGACATCGCCGAACTGGAAACGTACGAAGACCGTCAGATGTTCCTTGCCGAAGTAGGCTTGGAAGAATCGGGCGTAGCACGTCTTATCAAATCTGCTTACAAACTCCTGAATCTCGAAACATATTTCACTGCCGGTGTACAAGAAGTACGTGCCTGGACATACGAAAAAGGATGGAAAGCTCCTCAATGTGCCGGAGTGATCCACACCGATTTTGAAAAAGGCTTTATCCGTGCCGAAGTTATCAAATACGATGATTATATCAAATACGGCTCGGAAGCAGCTGTGAAAGAAGCCGGAAAACTGGGTGTAGAAGGAAAAGAATATGTGGTGCAGGATGGCGACATCATGCATTTCCGTTTCAACGTGTGATTATCGGTTACCACCGACGACTTATTAATTACTAATTCGCTAACAATATGAAATATCTCATTGCAGGAACGGGAGGTGTAGGCGGCAGTATCGCTGGATTCTTGTCGCTGGCAGGCAAAGATGTAACTTGTATTGCCCGTGGAGCTCACTTGCAGTCGATTCAAACGAACGGTTTGAAACTGAAATCGGATTTGAAGGGCGAACATACGCTCCGGATTCCGGCTACTACCGCTGAAGAATTCAATGGGAAAGCAGATGTGATATTTGTATGCGTGAAAGGTTATTCGGTCGATTCCATCGTAGAACTGATTAAAAGGGCAGCACACAAAGACACAGTAGTCATCCCTATTCTGAATGTGTACGGCACAGGACCACGCATACAAAAGTTGGTACCGGAAGTCACTGTCCTCGACGGATGCATCTATATCGTAGGTTTCGTATCCGGCACAGGAGAAATCACCCAAATGGGAAGAATATTCCGTCTGGTATATGGTGCTCATCACGGCACGGTTGTGAAACCCGGATTGCTGGAAGCTATCCAACAAGACTTGCAGGAAGCAGGCATAAAAGTAGACCTGTCACCGGACATCAACCGGGATACGTTTATCAAATGGTCGTTTATCTCCGCAATGGCTGTGACGGGTGCTTACTACGACGTTCCGATGGGAGAAGTACAGAAACCGGGAAAGATACGGGATACATTTATCGGACTTGCTACGGAAAGCGCTGCCTTAGGAAAGAAACTGGGCGTCGAATTTCCCGAAGACCCAGTCAGCTACAACCTAAAAGTGATTGACAAGCTCGATCCCGAAAGTACCGCTTCTATGCAAAAAGACCTGGCACGCGGACACGACTCGGAAATACAAGGATTGCTCTTCGACATGATTGCAGCAGCCGAAGAACAGGGAATAGATATACCGACCTACCGGATGGTTGCGGAGAAATTCAAAGAATCTAATCATTAACATTAATCCAATATAGAATGAATACCATGCTATTATCCATCAACTGGAACCCGAATCCCGAACTATTCAACCTGTTCGGCATTTCTATCCGTTATTACGGATTACTGTGGGCAGTAGGAATATTCTTTGCTTATGTGGTTGTTCACTACCAGTACCGGGATAAAAAGATAGAGGAAAAGAAGTTTGACCCTCTTTTCTTTTACTGTTTCTTTGGTATTCTAATCGGTGCCCGCCTAGGACACTGCCTGTTCTATGACCCGGGATACTACCTGTCTCATTTTTGGGAAATGATTCTTCCTATCAAGTTCATGCCGGACGGAAACTGGAAATTTACCGGATATGAAGGACTTGCCAGCCACGGCGGTACATTAGGACTGATAATCGCCCTTTGGCTGTATTGCCGCAAGACGAAGCTCCATTATATGGACGTGCTGGATATGATTGCCGTAGCTACTCCAATCACCGCCTGCTTCATCCGCCTTGCCAACCTGATGAACTCCGAAATCATCGGCAAACCGTCTGATGTGCCCTGGGCATTCGTTTTCGAACGTGTAGATATGCTCCCCCGTCATCCGGGACAGCTCTACGAAGCCATCGCTTATCTTATCCTGTTCTTCATCATGATTTACCTGTATAAGAATTACAGCAAGAAACTGCATCGCGGCTTCTTCTTCGGCCTCTGCCTGACTTACATCTTCACCTTCCGCTTTTTCATCGAATTCCTAAAAGAAAATCAGGAAGATTTTGAAAACAGCATGATGTTCAATATGGGACAATGGTTAAGCGTTCCGTTTATCATAATAGGCGTCTATTTCATGTTCTTCTATGACAAGAAGAAAAATAAAATAGCCTAAATCAAAAAAAGAGGGATTAGCGGTTCAAACATCACTAATCCCTCTTTTTTATCAATAAAACAAATGCCATTTCCCTAATGTCAGGACAACAATCGAAAACATATCCTAAGACATTATATACATTTTCAGCTTATTTCCCCCTGACTATCTTCTTAATATCATTCAATTTATTCAGCGCTTCAATAGGAGTAAGATTATTCACATCAAGATTCAATATCTCATCGCGAATCTGACAGAGAATCGGATCGTCCAACTGGAAGAAGCTTAACTGCATACCTCCACGATTCTCGCTCACTTCTGCCAACGGTTTACCTGCTATGCCCTGTTGGCGATTATCAGATTCAAGCTGTTTCAATATCTCATTTGCACGTTTCACAATGCTTTTCGGCATACCGGCCATCTTTGCCACATGAATACCGAAAGAGTGTTCACTACCGCCACGTTCCAGTTTACGAAGGAAGATTACTTTATTATCAACTTCTTTCACCGATACATTATAATTCTTGATGCGCTTGAAAGATTTCTCCATCTCATTCAATTCATGATAATGCGTAGCAAATAATGTACGTGCTTTTGCTTTCGGATGTTCATGGATATACTCTACAATTGCCCAGGCAATGGAAATACCATCATAAGTAGAAGTACCACGACCCAATTCGTCAAATAATACCAGACTCCGGGAAGAAACATTATTCAGGATATCAGCCGCTTCATTCATCTCTACCATAAATGTAGATTCACCGACTGATATATTATCGCTCGCTCCTACACGGGTAAATATCTTATCAACTAAACCGATATGCGCACTTTCCGCAGGAACAAACGAGCCGATTTGAGCCAATAGCGTAATCAATGCTGTTTGGCGCAAGAGTGCCGACTTACCGGCCATGTTCGGACCTGTAATAATAATAATCTGCTGTGTATCGCTGTCCAGCATTACATCATTGGCAATATACTTCTCGCCTATCGGAAGTTGTTTTTCTATTACCGGGTGACGTCCCTGACGAATATCCAATACGTCATTATCCTCAATAATCGGACGGATATAACGATTCTCACGAGCCACATTGGCAAATGACAACAGACAGTCCAGACGTGCAATCTGATTCGCATTAATCTGTATCTGTGGAATAAACTCCATCAATGCCTGTACCAAGTCCGTATATAGCTGCGTTTCCAGAATCAGAATCTTATCTTCCGCTCCCAAAATCTTTTCTTCATATTCCTTTAGTTCCTGCGTGATATAACGTTCCGCATTAACCAGCGTCTGTTTACGAATCCACTCTTTAGGAACTTTATCTTTGTGGACATTACGGACTTCGATATAATAACCGAATACGTTATTATAAGCCACTTTCAAACTCGGAATACCCGTCTCCTCGCTCTCCCGCTGTTGTATCTTTAGCAGATAATCTTTTCCTGAATAGGAGATTTGCCGCAATTCATCCAAGTCTGCGTTCACACCATCTTGAATCACTCCACCTTTATTTATCAGTAAAGGAGGATCATTCTTAATCTCTTTGGCAATCCGGTCACGAATAGAAATACAAAGATTCAGCTGTTCGCCAATACGATTCAAACTTGCATTATCAGCTTCCATGCATGCCTGTTTTATCGGCTCAATTGCTTGCAAGGCAACCTTCAACTGAACGACTTCACGGGGCGACACACGCCCCACAGCCACTTTGGAAATAATACGTTCCAGATCACCTATCAGATGCAACTGTTCTTCAATCAGTTCCTTAAAATCTGGCTGACGGAAGAAATATTCCACTACATTCAAGCGTTCATTGATCGGTTTCTCATCCTTCAACGGAAAAACCATCCAACGTTTCAGCAGACGCGCTCCCATCGGGCTGATCGTTCTGTCGATCACATTGAGCAGACTACTGCCGCCATCATTCATATTACCAATCAGCTCAAGGCTACGCACCGTGAACTTATCCAGACGGACGTATTTATCTTCTTCAATACGTGCCAATGAAGTGATGTGACCAATCTGCGTATGCTGCGTCATCGTCAAATACTGCAGGATAGCACCGGAAGCAATGATACCGTTTTTCAAATGCTCCACTCCGAAACCTTTCAGATTCTTCGTTTCAAAGTGTTTCAGCAGTTTCTCACGGGCAGTCGTTTCTGTAAATACCCAGTCGTCCAGCTCGAATGTGAAGAACTTGTTACCGAAATTACCTTCAAACATCAGGCGTTTGCCACGTTCAAAAAGAATCTCTTTAGGGGCAAAGTTATTCAACAACTTGTCTATATAATCAAAAGGTCCTTCTGCAGTAAGGAATTCACCAGTAGAAATATCGAGAAAAGCAACTCCACAGGAAGCCTTTCCGAAATGAACGGCAGCCAGGAAGTTATTCTCTTTATAGTTCAGAACATTATCATTGATAGAAACACCGGGCGTAACCAATTCGGTAATGCCACGCTTCACCAGCTTCTTCGTCATTTTGGGGTCTTCGAGCTGGTCGCAGATAGCGACACGTTTTCCAGCGCGAACCAGTTTCGGAAGGTAGGTATCAAGGGCATGATGAGGAAAACCTGCCATCTCGATAGTTTTTCCTTTCCCATTGGCACGTTTTGTCAGTGTGATTCCTAAGATTTCGGCTGCAACGATGGCATCCGTAGAATATGTTTCATAAAAGTCACCGCAACGAAACAGCATCACTGCATCCGGATGTTTTGCCTTCAAATCCAGAAACTGTTTCATCATCGGGGTGAGGACGATCTCTTCTTCGTTCACGGGTGTCTCCTTTTCTTTTTTATTGAGTATATAATGTAATTATCCTTGCAAAGATAACGGTTTTTCGGCAGAGAATCAACGGTATGTTCCGATTCAATTTTCAAAATAAATGTTGCATACCTTGAAAAAAGGAGGGCTAATTTCTTAATAAGTAGGAGAAAACTATTAAAACGTGTTATAAAACATGCTATTTTTCTTGGATAATTTGCTAATTTCCCAAGAGTCCGTATCTTTGCAATGTGTTTTTCATAGTATTAGATTTAAGGTTAACAAAGGTTGGAGCAAGGCGTTGCTCCTTTTTTTATGCCCGTATGCTTCGTTCCTATTTGATATAAACTAACAAGCCTCTCTATTCTTAATCATCAGATTCTTTTGGCGCAGCCTCTTCTAAAGTGTATTTTTGATTTTCATTTCTCATATTCTCATTCATTAATCATAAGTGGCAGAAACTTAATAGAATAAACTTATGAGAAATGCTTTTCTAAAGCAGCATTTCTCATAGTTTTTCCGCCAAATACCCCGGTTTTTACCTTGTTTCTCATACTTGTTGGATTCATTTCTCATAGTGTCTTTCCAGTCAACCTATAACAAGAATAAAAAAACAACT
>NZ_DAWCXD010000112.1:0-16702 GCF_052357945.1 Bacteroides sp.
CATTAAATTTAGTAGCTATTTCAAAACGAGGATTCTCATTTTTATTTTCAGCGCGAAACAAGAAAACACTTTCCAAACCTATAAACGATTGCATAGCACGAGTATAAGTCGGATAGAAAACAATCTCAAAAGTAAGCTGATTCATACTTTTCACCTCCGGATGTGACTCTGCATACTTTTTAATATCAATTTTGAAACATACATCATGTTCCAAACGATAACATACCGGATTCACATAGACTGGTAAGGTTAACTTCTGACCTGCTGCATCGGATAGCTCTAATGTTGTAGTCCCGAGCTTCTTTCCTGTCAGTTTTAACTTCGTAGTTCCGTCTTCCGTAACCAATTCAGCTGTTTTCAAATAGACTTTATTGTCCTCAGTAAGCTGTGCTAACTTATAATCGCCATTTCCTCTAGCGATAGCAATTTCAGTAGATGCTTCATAACCACCTATAATTAAAGAAGTGGCATCATTTTCCAGTTTAAGGTTATATGGATTCACTTTCACCGCAATCTCCTCCACAGAACCTTTCTGGTCTGTCACAATCACTTTCACATCACCTCTAGCTTTGGGTTTCAAGGTAATCAGGTTCTCTTTTTCAGTAGCTTCCACAATCGTTGCATCCGTAGTAGGCTCGCCGTCTCCCACCTGATAAGTGAACCTATATCCGCCATTACCTCTCTCAATAGAGATATATTGAGATTCGGCATCCGGTTCAGCAAAAGTGGCTTCATTACTTTTCAGTGTTAGATCCACGATATTCACTACCACAGGAATAGTGATTGTCTTACCTTTCTTATCTGTTATCGTAACATTTACCGGATCGGCTCCAGTCTCGAACTTGGCAGTCAACGGAATAACCTGTCCGGATAGTTCACCCACTTCCAAAAACTTATCAGCACCTTCCGGTATGGAAATCTGATAATCTCCGTTACCGGTCAAAATCTTCACCAGTCTCTTTTCACCGATAAAGAGGTCAAAACCTTCTTCCGGTGCATCTACCGTCAAATCCCAGAGTTTTGCTACCCGAACCAGCACTCTAGCCACTTTCTTACGTCCATCTACTATTAATATAGTGGTTTCCGTACGGTTATTTTCTTCCAACTGGCTATTTTCGGTAGCTTTAATAGTCACCTTATTACCATTGATTGTAGCCGTCGCCACATTTTCATCAAATGGCTTCACATAATAATCTCCATTACCGGAGGTGATACTCACCGTAATTTCGTCTCCTTGTAGTAGTGTCACCGAATTATTATCGACAACCAGATCTGTTGCCGGTTTCACTTCCTGTTCTTCTTTATCATCATTGCACGAACCCATAAAAAATGGAATGGTCAATGCTGAAAGAAATAAAAAACTAAGTTTCCTTTTCATTAGATTAAAGATTAATAAATTAATACTTTTCAAGTTTATCTACTTAAAAACTTCGATGAGACAAAGATAAAATCACTAAACTCTACCAAAAGAAAATTAACTGCCTTTTTTTACCTTTTGGCACGAATGTTTACTATATTAACACGGATATTTACTTCTTCTTTTTCAATAAAAAATCCCGCCACAGGCTACTGCTGAACCTCTTCCAAATGTTTCATCCGAAACTCTTTTGGCGTACATTCATACTTTTCACGGAACACCTTAAAGAAAGTAACTTTGTTCGAGAATCCCGAGTCGAATACTATTTCATCAATCGTCTTTTTAGTGGTCAGCAATAAATCTTTCGCTATGTGCAAACGACATTCCTTAATCAGATCGGTCGGGCTATCCTCTCCTATCTCTTCCATCTTCCGATAAAGACTCCGGGGACTGATTGCCAGCCGATCGGCGATATAACGCGGAGTCAAATCTTTGTTCGTTATATTATCATTGATAATCTTCAAAACCGACTGAAGGAACTTCTTCGACTCTTTATGCGTCAACTTCCCGTCCGACTTTTCAAAAGAACTGATCGGCGAACTGAAATAATTCTTCAACACCTCTTTCCGTTCCATCACCTGACAGACAGAAATACGAAGGTACTCCGCACTAAACGGTTTCGTGATATACATTTCCGCACCGGCAGAAAGAGCCTCCATCTGTTGTTCCATCTCGTGCCGTCCGGAAACCACAATAATAGGAATATGCGCCGTCTCTTTCACCGATTTAATCCGCCTGGTCAGTTCAATGCCACCCATTCCCGGCATCATGACATCACAGATAATCACATTCGGATAAACCTCATTCATCACCTGATCCAGCCGTTCAGGATCTTGCAAGGTTACCACATTGAAGTCAGCCGAGAAGATTTCTCCAATAAACCATAGCATTTCGATTTCATCATCGACAACCAAAAGCGTAGGACGCATCTTATCAAACTCATACTGGGGAAGTTTCAATATCGGTTGAGTATCTATCTTGGGGATATATTCCGCCATCAGTCGTTTGGTTTCCGACACTCCGGTAGTCAGCTCCATGACCGGCAAGGTTAATGTAAACATCACCCATCCGTCAGAAGTGTTTTCCACTTTCAATGTACCATTCAGCAACTTAGCCATATTATAAGAAATAGCCAGCCCCAGGCCATTCCGTGAAAAGTTCTTTTCATCCTGATTCTCGAAATTATCCAAAATGGCATACCGATTAAAAATATACTGAAAATCCTTTTCCTTGATGGTACTTCCTTCATTTGCTACACGAAGAGCCAGCATATTTTCCCGGCTCGTATCCACTTCAATCTTGATACTCTGTCCGTCGGGAGTATATTTAAAGGCATTAGAAATCAGATTAATAATGATCGTATTCAGGAATCCTTTGTCCGAGTTCCACATCACCTGCTCGGGTATCTTGCTCAAGAAAGTGATGTTTCTGGATTTAGCCATCTCGACAAACGTTTTGGCTATTCCTTTCACAATAGAAGACACATTCAATGACTCAATCCGTACTTCCCTGTTTCCCGTTTCAATCCGACGGAATTCGATCAATTCATGAATCAGGTTGTTGAGACGCTCCGCATTCGTCTGAATCATCTGTACGTAGTCCACGACAAATTTACTAAGTCCCTTCGATGAAAGGATTCGTCCGCAAGGACCATAAATCAAAGTCAGCGGAGTACAAAATTCATGTGCGATATTAGTAAAGAAACGAAGTTTGGACTCAAAGACATTCTTTTGATGGCGTTTCTCTATCTCGTTCAGCAATTCCTGCTTTTTACGTTTGGAGCGCAGGATAAAGGAACGTATCAGCAAGGCTGCCAGTAAAAGCAGACACAGGGCATAAATCAAATAAGCCCACCAGGAAGCATACCACGGATCGCCTATACGAATGACCAGGGAATAGACATCACTCTCTTTATCAAAAACACTATTGTAATATTTCACCAGTAAGGTATATTCACCGGGAGCCATATTCGTAAAAGAGACTCCGCTTTCCGAACCATTGTTTACCCATTGGTCACTCAATCCTTTTAGTTTATAGAAATAGGTACAGTTATTACCATTCAGATAATCCACAGAGGCAAATGAAACAGAAAAGAAATTCTGGTCATACTGCAAATTCAAGACTTCAGTTTCTTTTTTCCGGGTGAGAAATTCGCCCAGATTGTATTGTTCACCGAAGATAGACAGCTTATCAAAATAAACAGGAGGCATATAAAGCTGCTCCGGACGGCCATCCGCCCGGATAGCTACGACTCCATTGATTCCGCCAAAGAACAGAGTACCAGTCCGGGAATCCCGAAAAGCGGCACCGTCACTAAACTCTACCACCTTTAAACCATCTCCAAAACCGTATGAACGAAAGACATTCCTTTTCGTATCGAAATTGATTAATCCAAGATTGGTGCTCAACCAGAAGTCGTCGGACGAGTTTCTAAGAATTGCATGAATGGTATTATTCAGGAAACCATTCTTGGCATTGAAGAGCTGATAAGAGGTTTCCGATGTGTACTTTATCAATCCGTAGCTCGTTCCAAAAAGATAGTTATTGCTGCTGTCTTTACTGATAGCGAGAATATTATTCAGGGTCATGTTTTCGTATTTGTGAGTAGACACCGGTTCCAGGCCATTCGTCGTTTCGTTATAGCGGAATACCCCATATCCTTTATTGCCAAACAACAGGTTGGCTTCATTCTCCGCATAAATAGTAAAGAAATAGTTCGATCCCAGTTCGCCGTCATTGATGATGTAACGTTGCGCATCCACAATCACCGGATTGTCCGGTGTTCCGGCAATACGAGCTTTCACCACTCCCATGCCGACACTCGCCAGCCACAGTTCGGAATCTGCTGTTTCGTAAATGTCATGGATGTATTTAAAATCTTCGTTACCGATCCGTATCGGTACACACTTGATACGTTTTTCCCGATATGAATAATAAGTTAGTCCTTCTTCGTCTCCTATCCAAAGCAAATTTCGGTGGCTCTTGGCAAAACAATAAACGGCATTACTACTCAAAGCACTATTAGAGGTAGTCAACACCTCCGCCCGACAGTCGGAGATGTTTTTATCGAATTCGTAATCATAGATTTTAAGAATTCCGTTTCCTTTGGTTCCCACCCAGAAAGTACGTTCATCATCAAGATAGATGGCACGCACGGGGCGTTCTATTTTCTCGGTATAATTGCTAAGCACCATTGATTTGATAGAATAAAGCGGGTTCGAATAAAGATAAACGCCCTGCCCGTCAGTACCAATCCAGACAACATCCTGAAAACGGTCCTTCTTGAGACAAAATACACCACTGTTGATAGGTAACGACTGAATTTGATAATGATCCGTCTCCTTCTGTTTTTCCAACAGGAGAATGCCATCCATCAAAAAGCCCACAAAATAGCTATTATGATAATGAACGATGGACGAAATTTTGCCACGTTCCTGTATTTCTTTACCCAGATTGGCAATAAATTCATTCTTCTGGGTCAGAATATGGAAAGCATAGAAATTAAATTCCTTATCTATATAATAAAGAGATTGCTCGTCATTGAAACAATAAATCAAGGAAGTCTGATAAATCAGGTTTGTTTTCTGGGGTAACAGGGTGATATCTCCCGATGCGGCTTCCTGCTGTATGTCATAACAGCGGTTGTATCCTTTCATGACTACCCACATCCGGTTGTTACCGTCGATAAAGAAGTTTACGATATCGGAAATCGGGATTCCCGTGATATTGATCTTCTTGAAGACTCCTTCTTTTTTATGATAATAATAGATGCAGTTACTATCCTGGATAATGAACAGATTGCCATGACTATCCTTATTCATAAAGAAGAGTTTCTGAAATTCATTATAGTGAGTGATTGTATTGGTTTTCCGGTTCAAACGGTTCAACCCATAGTAGGTTTGAATCCAGTAAATATCTTCGCCCGTATACACAATATTGTCAATCAGATTACCAGATAAGTAATCCTCCTTGTCACGAGTCTTAAATTCCTCAATCTCCTGTCCATCATAAATATTCAGTCCGTCGCAGGTCCCGATCCACATCAATCCACGCTCATCCTGGCACAGAGATGTAATCGAACTATTAGACATATACTCTTTATCTGCAACTTGCTTCAAATTATAAGCATAAGCGTTATGTATCAACAGATTAAGAAAAAAGAATAGAATAAAAACCGACTGTTTTCCCATAGTGTATTATTCTTAGATTTGCTATATGACAAAGGTAAACAAAAAAACATTTCGAGCTTTTTTTTGGCCGGAATATAAGTTAAGTTCCGTGCCAGAGTAGTTAATTTTAGCGACAAGAGGCGATTTAACCACTCTATTACTAGAAGCACATTCCTTTTCTCCCTATTTTCGTCGTAGAAATTATTTTCAAATCTATAAATTCATTTGTTCATGAAAACACATTTTTCATTTAAACACTTGCTATTTCTTGGAGGTGCCGTGTTGTACAGCCTGCAATCTTCTGCCGTTAAGAATCCGGTAGACTATGTCAGCACACTGGTAGGCACTCAATCCAAGTTTGAACTGTCTACCGGAAACACGTATCCGGCTACGGCATTGCCGTGGGGAATGAATTTCTGGACACCGCAGACCGGTAAAATGGGAGACGGTTGGGCGTACACGTATGATGCCGACAAAATCCGGGGATTCAAACAAACACATCAGCCCAGTCCCTGGATGAACGACTACGGGCAGTTTGCCATCATGCCTATCACCGGCGGACTGGTATTCGATCAAGACCGACGCGCCAGTTGGTTCTCTCACAAAGCGGAAGTTGCCAAACCTTATTATTATAAGGTATACCTTGCCGACCATGATGTAACAACCGAGCTTGCTCCCACAGAGCGTGCCGTCATGTTCCGTTTCACGTATCCGGAGACAAAGAATGCCTACGTGATTGTAGACGCTTTCGACAAAGGTTCTTATGTGAAAGTGATTCCGGAAGAAAACAAGATTATCGGCTATTCAACCAAGAATAGCGGCGGTGTGCCGGAAAACTTCAAAAACTATTTCGTGATTCAATTCGACAAACCGTTCACATTCGTTTCCACAGTTTCCGAAAACAACATTCTTCCGAATGAAACAGAAGCGAAAGGAAACCACACAGGTGCGGTAATCGGATTCGCCACGAAAAAGGGAGAAATCGTACACGCACGTGTTGCTTCCTCCTTTATCAGCCCCGAACAGGCGGAGTTGAATCTCAAAGAGCTTGGCAAAAACAGTTTCGACCAACTGGTAGCGAACGGAAGAGAGATCTGGAACCGTGAAATGAGTAAGATAGAGGTGAAAGACGATAACATTGATAACCTGCGCACCTTCTATTCTTGTCTATACCGTTCCATGCTTTTTCCACGCAGTTTCTACGAGATAGACGCTAAGGGAGAAATCATGCATTACAGCCCCTATAACGGTGAAGTGCGTCCCGGCTATATGTTTACCGACACCGGTTTTTGGGACACGTTCCGTTGTCTGTTTCCTTTCCTCAACCTGATGTATCCGTCAATGAATCAAAAGATGCAGGAAGGTTTGGTAAACGCTTACAAAGAGAGCGGTTTCCTGCCGGAATGGGCCAGCCCGGGACATCGGGATTGTATGGTAGGCAACAACTCGGCTTCCGTAGTGGCCGACGCTTACATCAAAGGGTTGCGCGGGTATGATATCGAAACTCTTTGGGAAGCATTGAAACATGGAGCAAATGCACATCTTCGCGGGACTGCTTCGGGGCGTCTCGGTTACGAGTCTTACAACCAACTGGGATATGTTGCCAACAATATCGGCATAGGACAAAACGTTGCACGTACACTGGAGTATGCATATAACGACTGGGCAATTTATACATTAGGCAAGAAACTCGGTAAACCGGAGAGCGAAATCGACATTTATAAGAAACACGCGCTGAACTACAAAAATGTCTATCATCCGGAACGCAAACTGATGGTTGGCAAAGACAACAAAGGCGTATTCAATCCGAATTTCGATGCAGTGGACTGGAGCGGTGAATTTTGCGAAGGGAATAGCTGGCACTGGAGCTTCTGCGTATTCCACGACCCGCAAGGACTTATCAACCTGATGGGAGGCAAGAAAGAATTCAACGCGATGATGGATTCCGTCTTTGTCATCCCAGGTAAACTGGGAATGGAAAGCCGCGGCATGATTCACGAAATGCGTGAAATGCAAGTAATGAACATGGGGCAATATGCCCACGGCAACCAGCCTATTCAGCACATGGTATATCTCTACAACTATTCGAGCGAGCCCTGGAAAGCTCAATACTGGATACGTGAGATTATGAACAAACTATATACCGCCGGTCCCGACGGTTATTGCGGTGACGAAGACAACGGACAGACTTCCGCCTGGTATGTATTCTCCGCACTCGGTTTCTATCCGGTTTGCCCGGGAACGGATGAATATATCATAGGAACCCCGCTTTTCAAATCAGCGAAGTTACATTTGGAGAACGGAAAGACCATCACTATCAAGGCAGATAACAACCAGCTTGACAACCGCTACATCAAGGAAATGAAAGTAAACGGGAAATCACAAACCCGTAATTTCCTTACACATGACCAGCTGATTAAAGGTGCTAATATTCAATTTCAAATGAGCCCCGTGCCCAATAAACAACGGGGAACCACAGAAAAAGATGTACCTTACTCTCTTTCGTTTGAATAAAATATTGTACTTTTGGAGATCAATGAATTATCTACCAAACAAACTATAAAAACATGAAACTGAAAAGCCTTTTACTAATTGCCCTTGTTGCGATCGTCTTTTGCGGTTGCCAAAGTAACTATCAGCCTACTTCTATCACCGTTGCCTCCTACAATTTGAGAAACGCCAACGGTGGCGATTCAATCAACGGAAACGGTTGGGGACAACGTTACCCGGTCATTGCCCAAATAGTGCAATACCATGATTTCGATATTTTCGGCACGCAGGAGTGCTTTATTCATCAACTGAAAGATATGAAAGAAGCATTACCCGGTTATGATTATATCGGTGTAGGCCGCGACGACGGCAAAGAGAAAGGTGAACATTCTGCTATTTTCTATCGCACAGACAAGTTTGACGTGATAGAGAAAGGTGATTTCTGGTTGTCGGAAACTCCCGACGTGCCGAGCAAAGGATGGGATGCCGTATTGCCGCGTATTTGCAGTTGGGGACACTTCAAATGCAAGGATACCGGCTTCGAATTCCTTTTCTTCAACCTGCACATGGACCATATCGGCAAGAAAGCACGCGTGGAAAGTGCGTTCCTCGTACAGGACAAGATGAAAGAACTTGGCAAAGGCAAAGAGCTTCCAGCTATCCTGACGGGAGACTTCAATGTTGACCAGACCCACCAGTCTTATGATGCTTTTGTGAGCAAAGGGGTGTTGTGCGACTCTTACGAGAAGGCCGGCTTCCGCTATGCTATCAACGGCACGTTCAACGACTTCGACCCGAACAGCTTTACGGAAAGCCGTATCGACCATATATTCGTTTCTCCGTCTTTCCAAGTGAAAAGATATGGTGTGCTGACTGATACTTACCGCAGCATCGTAGGCAAGGGAGAAAAGAAGCAGGCGAACGATTGCCCGGAAGAAATCGACATCAAGACTTATCAGGCGCGCACTCCTTCAGACCATTTCCCCGTAAAGGTGGAACTGGAGTTTGACCAGCGTCAGCAGAAATAATCTTTGTATCTAGTTATAACCTGAAAGTTTCACCACACACCCCGATATTCCTATGAGAAATATATGTTTTGTAGCCTGTATGTTATTTTGCCTTACCTCCGCAGTGGGAAAGACGCCGGGAAATACCCGTTATCTTTCTATTGCCGACTCGATTCTATCTAATGTATTGAATCTCTATCAGACGAATGACGGACTACTAACAGAAACGTATCCTGTCAATCCCAACCAAAAAATCACTTATCTGGCGGACGGAACGCAGCAGAACGGAACGCTGAAGGCTTCTTTTCTATGGCCGTATTCCGGGATGATGTCGGGTTGTGTGGCTTTATACAAAGCGACCGGAAACAAGAAGTACAAAAAGATTCTCGAGAAAAGAATTCTACCGGGAATGGAGCAGTATTGGGATAACAGTCGCTTGCCGGCCTGTTATCAGTCATACCCCACCAAGTACGGGCAGCACGGACGTTATTATGACGATAACATCTGGGTTGCACTGGATTACTGCGATTATTACCAACTGACTCACAAGCCTGCATCTTTGGAAAAAGCCGTTGCATTGTATCAATATATCTACAGTGGATGGAGCGATGAGATAGGCGGTGGCATCTTTTGGTGTGAACAGCAGAAGGAAGCGAAGCATACTTGTTCCAATGCACCGTCTACTGTGCTCGGTGTCAAGTTGTACCGGCTGACGAAGGATGCCAAATACCTCGAAAAAGCAAAAGAGACGTATGCCTGGACAAAAAAGCATCTGTGCGACCCTACCGACCATCTTTACTGGGATAACATCAACCTGAAAGGGAAAGTTTCCAAAGAGAAGTACGCCTACAACAGTGGACAGATGATTCAGGCGGGCGTATTGCTCTATGAAGAAACGGGAGATGAACAGTATTTGCGCGATGCACAGCAGACAGCCGCAGGAACTGATGCCTTTTTCCGCACAAAAGCCGACAAGAAAGACCCGACTGTCAAAGTGCATAAAGACATGGCCTGGTTTAACGTGATCTTATTCAGAGGACTGAAAGCTCTGTATAAGATTGACAAGAATCCGTCGTATGTCAATGCGATGGTGGAAAATGCGCTTCACGCCTGGGAAAACTACCGGGATGAAAACGGATTATTAGGCAGAGATTGGTCGGGACACAACAAGGAACAGTATAAATGGTTGCTCGACAATGCTTGTCTGATTGAATTCTTTGCAGAGATTTAATATTTCTTCTCCGCAACACTTTCATAATCAATACTAATCAATAAAAAAAGACTATTACGATGAATATAACTAAAGCCTTTTGTTTGTCCATAGCACTCTTGGGCGCTAACAATATGCAGGCTATAACGAACAGTGATTTTGTCATCCAACAAGATAATACCAAAATCAACAACTATCAGACGAACCGCCCGGAAGCATCGAAACGTCTGTTTGTCTCGCAAGCTGTGGAACAACAGATTGCGCATATCAAGCAACTGTTGACGAATGCCCGCTTGGCATGGATGTTCGAAAACTGTTTCCCGAACACATTGGACACTACTGTTCATTTTGACGGTAAAGACGATACGTTTGTTTATACAGGTGACATCCACGCCATGTGGCTGCGCGATTCGGGTGCACAAGTATGGCCTTACGTACAACTCGCCAACAAAGACGCGGAACTGAAAAAGATGCTGGCCGGCGTTATCAAACGTCAGTTCAAGTGTATCAATATCGACCCGTATGCCAATGCTTTCAACATGAATTCCGAAGGCGGCGAATGGATGAGCGACCTTACGGACATGAAGCCCGAACTGCACGAACGTAAATGGGAAATCGACTCGCTCTGTTATCCTATCCGTCTTGCTTATCATTACTGGAAGACGACGGGAGATGCCAGTATATTCTCCGACGAATGGCTTACAGCCATCGCCAAGGTTCTGAAAACGTTTAAGGAACAGCAACGAAAAGAAGATCCGAAAGGTCCTTATCGTTTCCAACGCAAAACGGAACGTGCACTCGATACGATGACCAATGACGGCTGGGGCAATCCTGTAAAACCGGTCGGACTGATTGCTTCTGCTTTCCGTCCTTCGGATGATGCTACAACTTTCCAGTTTCTCGTTCCGTCCAACTTCTTTGCTGTAACTTCATTGCGCAAAGCTGCCGAAATTCTGAATACGGTCAACAAGAAACCTGATTTAGCTAAAGAATGTACTACACTATCGAACGAAGTGGAAGCAGCCCTGAAAAAGTATGCGGTTTACAATCATCCGAAATATGGCAAAATCTATGCTTTCGAAGTGGACGGTTTCGGCAATCAACTGTTAATGGATGATGCCAATGTGCCGAGTCTCATTGCCCTGCCTTATCTTGGGGATGTGAAAGTGAACGATCCTATCTATCAGAATACCCGTAAGTTTGTATGGAGCGAAAATAATCCTTACTTCTTCAAAGGTACTGCCGGCGAAGGAATTGGCGGTCCGCACATCGGATATGATATGATTTGGCCCATGAGTATTATGATGAAAGCATTCACCAGTCAAAACGACGCAGAAATCAAGACCTGTATCAAAATGCTGATGGATACGGATGCCGGAACAGGGTTCATGCATGAATCTTTCCACAAGAACGACCCGAAAAACTTTACTCGTTCCTGGTTTGCATGGCAAAATACGCTGTTCGGAGAACTAATCCTAAAACTCGTGAATGAAGGAAAGGTAGACTTGCTGAATAGTATCCAATAGTCTTCTATTATGTTTTTATTGTATTCCCGCTTATGAGATAACTGTTTCTAACCTTGAAGCTTACGCTTCCAAAGTAGTTTCAAGGTTGAAGAACTTTAGTTTCAGGCCTTTGAAACCATAGTTTCAAGTAAGTGAAACTAGAGTTTCTCACCGATGAAACTAAAGTTTCTCGCTGACGAAACAAAAGTTTCAAGCAATAGAACTTTTAGTTTCAAGTACTGAAACTCTCTCTTCCGTAATAGTCTGATAATCATTGAATACCGCTCCGGATAGAGAAATAAGTACCCACATAGCAGAGAAACAATAAAATCCTTGCTTTCAACAAAGTGACAGCAAAGTTGTCGTCACCTTGCCGTCACATCATGCTGTCACACTGCAGTATGTTTATAATCAATCATTTATGTCTAATCAGGTGACAGATGACAGCATTTTATTTTTTTCCAATTTATATGTAGGGAGTATATGACTCCTAAAAAATAAATGACCCATATAATATGAACAATATGAAATCAACTTTTTTATTCCTACTTACTACAACCATGATGACTTGTACTGCCTACGGACAGTCTTCCAATCATAAAGAGAACAAATTACCCGATTGGGCTTTCGGTGGTTTTGAACGTCCAAAGAATGTCAATCCGGTAATATCTCCTATAGAAAACACCAAGTTTTACTGTCCATTGACCAAAGATTCTATTGCGTGGGAATCGAACGATACATTCAATCCGGCTGCTACACTCTACAATGGTGAGATTGTCGTGTTATACCGTGCAGAGGATAAATCAGGTGTCGGTATCGGACACCGGACTTCTCGCCTCGGTTATGCCACTTCTACCGACGGCACACATTTCCAACGGGAAAAGACTCCTGTATTCTATCCGGATAATGATTCACAAAAAGAGTTGGAATGGCCCGGCGGCTGCGAAGACCCACGAATTGCCGTAACCGATGACGGATTATATGTAATGATGTACACCCAATGGAATCGCCATGTACCTCGCCTGGCAGTAGCGACCTCCCGCAACCTAAAAGACTGGACAAAACACGGTCCTGCTTTTGCCAAAGCATTTGATGGAAAGTTCTTCAACCTGGGTTGTAAGTCCGGCTCTATCCTGACCGAAGTTGTTAAAGGGAAACAGGTTATCAAGAAAGTCAACGGGAAATACTTTATGTACTGGGGAGAGGAGCATGTATTCGCAGCTACTTCCGATGACTTAATCCACTGGACACCGATTGTCAACATTGACGGTTCCCTAAAAAAGCTGTTTTCTCCCCGTGACGGCTACTTCGACAGCCATCTCACCGAATGTGGGCCTCCAGCTATCTACACTCCGAAAGGAATTGTCCTTCTTTATAATGGCAAGAACCATTCAGGAAGAGGTGACAAACGCTATACCGCCAATGTCTATGCTGCCGGACAAGCACTCTTCGACGCCAATGATCCTACCCGCTTTATCACCCGTCTCGATGAACCGTTCTTCCGTCCGATGGATAGCTTTGAAAAGAGTGGGCAATATGTGGATGGAACCGTATTTATAGAAGGAATGGTCTACTTCAAAAACAAATGGTATTTGTATTATGGTTGTGCTGACTCCAAAGTAGGAGTAGCCGTTTATGATCCGAAACGGCCGGCAAAGGCTGATCCGCTTCCGTAGTTTATAAAAATAGTCCTGATTACATTCTTTTTTAAAGGAAAGATGTAATCAGGACTAACTTATTTCTTAAAACTATATTGAAAACTGAATTGAATATTGAGAACCAGCTTTATTCTTTCATTGTCGGAGGCTTCTTCCTCCTTTCAACAATTAGCTGTCTTTTATAAGTAAGCCATCTTTATCCATTTATCTTATTCAAAACAACCGGTCTGTTTGCCGGAGCCTTACCAAAATTCTTATTAGGCTTTTTCCCCATTACAAACTTCAATGTGCTGCCATTTATTATATCCTGATAAGTGATATAACTCTTATCATAAGGCTTGCCATTCAAATACACTTTCTGAATATAGATATTTTCTTTGCTGTTATTAGGTGCTTCTACAGTAAAAGTGTTACCACCACGTACCTTCATTTCTACTTTCTTAAAACAGGGGCTACCGAAAACAAATACACCATCCGACGGGTTCACCTGATAGAGTCCCATAGATGAAAGAAGATACCAGGCAGACATTTGGCCACAATCCTCATTACCGATGATGCCGTCCGGTTGGTCTGTGTAAAAATCGCTCATGATAAAACGAACCTTTTCCGCCGTTTTCCATTGTTCACCGGCATACGCATAAAGATAAGCAACATGATGGCTCGGTTCATTTCCATGCGCATATTGTCCGATCAATCCGGTTATGTCGCTCGATGCTCCTTCACCCATACTGTCGGTGTTGGTAAAGAAAGCATCAAGCTTCGTTGCAAAAGGTTTGTCACCTCCAAACAAGGCAATCAGCCCATAGGGGTCTTGTGGAGCAAAGAAAGTATATTGCCATCCGTTTCCTTCACAGAAATCTCCAACAGTATGGATGGAACGTGCCGGATCGTAAGGAGTACGCCAAGAGCCGTCTTCCAGTTTCGGACGAATGAAATGGATAGAAGAATCAAAATAGTTCTTGTAATAATGAGCACGTTTTGAGAATGTTTCAGCATCTTCTGTCTTTCCCATCTTACGTGCCATAGCGGCAATTCCCCAGTCGTCCACTGCATACTCCATGGCTATGGAAGTAGCTTCATGAACTTTGTCGGCAGGGATATAGCCTTTTTTGACTACATAAGGTACTCCTTTCTGCTTTTCATAAGTAGCTGTAGCTATCATTGCTTGCAATGCTTCTTCCGCATCGAACCCGGTAAATCCTTTCAGATATGCATCGGCAATCACCGGCACGGAGCTATACCCCGGCATCTGATCGGTCTCTCCACTCATCAAAGGCCAGATAGGGAGTTTGTCCTGCTGACGATAGATGGAAATCATCGAATTGACTACATGGTCAACCATTTCAGGTTGAGTAATAGTCATCAAAGGATTTAATGCACGGTAGGTATCCCATAAAGAAAGAGTCGTATAGTTGGCTTTCTTCGGGTCTGTGTAAATCATGTCATTCATTCCTCTATACTCTCCATTCACATCGCAAAAAAGCGTAGGGGCAATCATAGTATGATAATGGGCGGTATAGAACACTCGTTTGGAAGCCTCATCATCAGTCTCTACTGTCATCTTCTCCAGTTGCTTATTCCATCGGTCGGCACTCATATCCACCACCTTATCAAAATCCCAGTGAGTAAGTTCGGATTGCAGGTTCATCGCTGCGTTGTCACAGCTGACAGAAGAAAGAGCGACTTTTATCTTCACTTCTTTCACGTTGCCAAAAGTAAGGACACTCTTCACCGATGCCACTTTCAGTTGGTCCCAAGGTTGCGGGGTATTATCGTCATAGGCAGTAAACTGCTCTATCTTTTTATCACTTTTCAACACAAAATAAACTTTGCGGGAAGGACTCCAGCCTCTCACATAACGATAACCCTCTACTGTATAATCATCTACCTTACGGATATAGCTGTCGTAAGCATTCGATCCGTTCCCTTCACGTAAGTCGATCAATATGGAAGCTGGTTTTCCTTCGGGATAAGTATAACGATGGAAGCCTACACGATCTGTAGCCGTCAGCTCGGCTTTGATGTTGTAACGGTCGAGAAGCAAAGAGTAATATTCGGGACGGGCGATTTCGTTCGCATGAGAATATCTGGAAGCATACCCATCACGTATATCATCCTGATTGCCTCTGGGGGTACGGATCTCATTCAATGGCATGATGAGAATATCACATAAGTCAGTACAACCCGTACCGCTCAAATGGGTATGTGAAAAGCCGATTAAAATACTATCGGAATAATGATAACCCGAGCACCAGTCCCAACCTTTATGGATATTGGTAGGACCCAGCTGTACCATTCCATACGGAACACTCGTCCCAACAAAGACGTGTCCATGATAACCGGATCCGATATACGGATCGACGTACTGCAATAATCCTTCACTTTTTGAATAGTTCTGTTGCGCTACTCCATTTCCCGCTGCAAGCAAGACACAAGAAGTAAGTGCAAGTAGTTTAAATGCCTTCATTTGTATTTTTCTTTGGTATGATTGAGAATTATAGTTAGCGAATGATGCAAATATACTACCTATTTAGGAATTAACTAACTGTCGCTAGAGTTTACAAGAAAAATGGCAGGCAGGTTTACTCTTTTGGCAAGTTCCGACCACAGATTTACACGATTTTCTACAGAAAAACTACATACCATCTATTAAATAACATAATAGATGAATCTGTGGAAATCCGTGTTAATCTATGGCGAATCCTTTCCATAAATTCCCTTCGGGAAGAGGAGCTTCAAGCTCTATCAGTTCTTTTGAGACAGGATGTATGAACCGTACTCTCCGGGCATGCAGACAAATGCTCCCATCCGGATTGGAGCGTGGAGAACCATATTTCAAATCCCCTTTGATAGGGCATCCCATTTTTGCCAACTGACAACGAATCTGATGATGACGTCCGGTTTTTAAATCGACTTCGAGCAAATAGTAATTCTCCGAATGACCGATCAACCGGTAATGCAAGATCGCTTTCTTGCTGTTTGGCACTTCCTTATCGTATGCATAACTTTTGTTCTGCTTTTCATTACGTACAAGAAAATGTACCAGTTCACCTTCCGGTTCTTGCGGAGCATTTTTCACAACCGCCCAATAAGTCTTTTTCACCTCACTGGTGCGAAACATTTCGTTGAGTCGTGTAAGTGCCTTACCCGTTTTGGCAAAAATAACAAGACCGCTTACGGGGCGGTCCAATCGGTGTGTCACACCGAGGAAAACATTTCCGGGTTTCTGATACTTCTCTTTCAGAT
>NZ_DAWCXD010000113.1:0-16688 GCF_052357945.1 Bacteroides sp.
ACTTTGGAAGCAAGGCTATTTTATATACATGAATGCGCCATTCGCTATTGGAGTAAATACACTTTAAGGGATTACTTAAAAGCAGACCTATACAGCCATCGGGGAACTTTGCCTAACAATTTCGCACAAACCTTACCTGATACTAAGCAAGTTCTAAAAGCTGTTTGTTCATTCAAAGATGAATACTTGCTTGATTTCATCAATGTGGAGGAACTGAATGAGCAGGAGGAGGATTTAGACGAAAAGATAGTAGAAAAGGCGATTGTTGCCAATGTGAAGAAGTTTATCATGACCTTTGGGCAAGATTTCAGTTTTATAGGCAATCAATATCGCATGGAGGTTGCAGGAGAAGAAATGTTCATTGATTTGCTCTTTTTCAATCGGGAGCTTAATTCCTTAGTCGCAGTCGAGCTGAAATCCGGGAAATTCCGTACATCTTATTTGGGGCAGTTGAATACTTATCTATCCGCTTTAGATACATATATCAGAAAGCCGCACGAGAATCCCTCTATCGGCATAATCCTTTGCCGGGAAATGAATCAAACCTTTGTAGAGTTTGCTGTTCGTGATTATAACAAACCGATGGGAGTTGCTACATACCGTGCTTCTAAAGATATGCCGGAACGACTTCGTAACGCTCTGCCGGACATTGAGGATTTGAAAAAACTATTGTAAGGCAAAAGCCTTGTTTCTTTTTGGGGGCAGAATATTATCAATTCGTGGCAGTTGTGGAAAAAGAGGAAAAATGAATTGAAAAATCAAGCCAAAGAATCGTAATGGATATAAATCAGAATTTAATTCAATACTAACCGAGTGGAAAGCATGAAAGATATAATAGAGTTATTACAAAACGAAAGAACAAAAACAGTTGACGCTTTAAAACAAGGCGAGCAGGATAAGTTATCTCATCTTCAACAGTTAGACAAGGCTTTAGGCTGGCTGAAAGTCGTTGAAGATAATGAGTTGGCAACTGTAGGGAGCTATAAGATTCATAGATTGCCTGATCCACGCTCTGGCTTCTCTTATTATCATTTAATGGTAGACAACGAAAGTGGCGATCCGAAAGATTGGACCGAGTACAAACCCGATAATCAGTCATTGGAACTCTGCTTTGATGATATTATAATAACACGAAAGTAATCTTTTACGTCAGTTATATTTTAGAACTGGTTCTGTTTTGTTATCTTTGCGTCGAAACATTGTAACACACAAAGAAAACATGAAAAATAAAGCCGTTGTAGTCGTTGTTATTTTAGGAAGTTTGATTATATCGATATTTGCAGGTTGCCGACAATCTCCTTTGAAATACATTCCCCCGACAATAGATTCTGTCAATAATGACAAAAGCAGGATGGGGTTGAACGGAAAAGTCAAAACGTTGGATATCTATTATTATCGTCCGGAAAATACATCGTCTTTCTTTTCGACGAAATTCAAAAAAGGCGAGAAATGGGAAGAGGACGGAATACATCACTACCATTTTCATTTCAATATCGACGGCAATCTTGCTCAATGCAACGAGTACGATAAACAAGAAAATATTATCCAAAAGACCGATTATACCTATGAGACTTGGGGATATACATCTACACTTAGCTTTCCGAAAACTAACAGTACGATTGTCAGTAAGTATAATACTGACGGGAAACTACTGGAAATTGTGTATAGTGATTCCCATGGGGAGATAAATACTTATGACGACAGGGGAAATCTTATCCGAACCAAACAGATTGACGGCACGATTGACAAACCGGCTATGACCGAATATGATTATAACGAACATGATTTGTTGGTAGAGAAGAGGGAATATTATAATATAGGGGAATTATCGGGAAAAACAGTCTATGAGTATGATACAAATGGCTTGTTGGCGCAGACCCAAGTGTATGATTTGTTGAGTCGTGATAGGCCGGAAACGCATTTCATCTATGAATACAGTGACAGTAACCGCGTTGTGAAAAAATATAGGATTGACGATGAAGGTAATAAAGAGTTAGAGTCCTGGTGTAAACGTGAATATTATCCGAACGGTAAACTGAAAACCGTTGTTCGTAATAGTATCGTGCAAGAGAAATACGATGAACAAGGACGGCCGATTGACGAGCGGCCAGGATTTGAAATACTCTACAAAGACTTCCAAGACTACGGCTGTGATGCGAATGGCAACTGGATTGAAACAAAGAATTTCAAAGATTATGTTGATTTTGGCACGGGGCTCGGTCGTATATTAAAACCTTATGTCGAGCGTATTTTTACTTATTACGAAGAATAAAAACTTAAAATTGAACAATATGCACACAAACACACCCACATAGCAAGCGGTAAGATTCCAGAAATCATAGTAACATTGTTAGTGCATACTAAAAAAAAGAAAACGATGGGAAAAGTAATGAAAGTATTCAAGACACTGATAAACGAGTTGTTTGGAACTAAGAGAGAGTATAAAGTGGAAGGTTTGGGCATCTTTACCTGTAAGGTTTGTGATTGGTGGCGAGATAAATGTTACCTTTGGAGTGGTGCAGTGCAATTGCCTTTTTACTCGGTAGAAACTCTTGTTTTGATAGAAGGGGATGCTTCTGCTCCGTTCTCCAGGCAATTATTGGAATTACAGGTGCTATTGCAGAACTGGGGACCTATGGCAGAACAACTAGATAGCATGCTGTCCAGCAAAAGCCAGCAGAAACATAAAGAAAAAATATACGGATCCTGGCAGGATGATTTTTATCCCTATACGATCGTGCCGGCTGTACTATATAGTGACAGTTGGGAGATTGTGTTTTACAGGAATAGTGGTGTAAATTATAATTTCACTGTTTTTTGGAAAGACAACAGAGTACAGGATTTACGTTTGGGAGGTTCTTGAATCCTTCCTTTATTTATAGCATTTCCCGTTCTTTCTTTGTCAAACTTTTGACTACGATATCGTAGGAGTTGCTTACAAGCTCTTTAATTTTCTCATCAGGTACATCTTGGTTGAAATAGACACTGATCCAATATTTCTTGTTCATGTGCCATCCTGGTCTTATGCCGGTATATTCAGTTTGCAGTTCTCCGGATTCGTCAGGGTTGCATTTGATACAACAAAAATCGAAAATCTCAATGTTAACGAAACAGAACCATTTGTCCGCTACATAAAAGCATAGAACGTCACGGCTATATTTGTCGGGCACATTGGGAAACGGCATCTTCTCATGGACTCCCTCAAAAGACAGGCAATATTCTCTAAATTCTTCGATATTCATTTCACTTTTTTATGTTCGGTTATCTATGCAAAAATAGTTAGAATAAAGGAGTGGATAACCATCTTTCTATGAAAATATTCAGGTGAGATGTGTTTCCACGTCTTTGTTTGGTTAGTCGACTTCTTCAAATGAATAGCCGATCTTAAAAACTACTTGACGCTCCACCGCCACCGCTACGTCCACCACCAAAACTGCCGCTACTGCTACTGCTGCCGCTACTACTGCTGCTACTACTACTATTACTAGGACTGTCACTATTTGGGGGTGTCTTGCGGGGAATCTTCTGTGTTGTCTGCTTTTTATCTCCGCACATTAAGCAAAGATAGTCGGCAACCTCCAATCCGGCATCGGAATATGTGGCTTCTTTAACTGTTTTCCACGGACTGATACGCTTGGAAGCAATGGTATGGCATTGATTACACATCTTATATTCGCTTCCGACGACAGATTTATACCGCAATATCCAGCCGCAGGAAGTACATTGATAAATACGGTGGATGGCAGAACCTAGTTTGTGTTCCATTTGCTCGGAAGCAGATAATAAAGGGGTTGCAAGCTCATTGGATAAAAGTTGTAAAGCCACAGCTTTGCAAGAGTCGCAGGTCTTACTCTGCAAAATAACACGTTGTTTTTGGTAGAACTTATACCATAAGGATGCCGCAATAAGTGCAGGCCAGACCGGAAAAAACAACACAAGACATCCAAGTGGGCTGTAAAGTGTCAGGACTTTGATTGCTGCTAATGCTGAACCGTCTTTGGGGCGAGCTTTATTTACCTTCATGCGATAAGTGAGAACATTTACCAGTATCAAGAATATCCAAAGCATAGGCGACTGATTTGCCAGAAAATTCCACAACGTATTGCCGGCGCTTTTCCAGTAATTATCAGAAGTGCCTTGAGAAACTGGTTCATAGTCGCTTCCATAGAGCACTAATGTTACAGCCCGGACTCCCTCTGTCATTCCTCTGTCAAAGTCGTTTTTTCTAAACCACGGAACCATTTCATTCTGTTGAATGCGAAAGCATAAAGCGTCGGGAAGTACTCCTTCTAAACCGTATCCGGTTGCGAAAGTGACTTTACGTTGATCGAGTACTAAAAGAATCAGTAATCCGTTGTCGTCCGCTTTCTTTCCGATGCCCCAGTGCTCAAAAAGCTTGTGGGCAAACTCTGCCGGAATATCTTCTCCGATAGAAGAGAGCGCAACAACCGCCACTTCAATACTCAATGAATCTTCTAACTGTGACAACATATTATTTATCTCCCACACATAACTTTCATCCAATATCTGATTCGGATTGCTAACCCAATTGGAAGAGCTTTCATTACGCGGATTGGGGACATCTGTTACTTTATAAATTTCTACTGTTTGTTCGTGCTCTAAAGCCAATGCAAAAGCATGACTACCAAAGGCATAACAGAAAACAAGAAGTAATGTCCGGGCTATTTCCCTGAAGCTTTTTTGTGTTTTATCTTTCATTGTTTTGTTATTAACTGATTGTTCTTAGAGTAGAAAATAACTATCATAACTCTCATTCTTTTTGCTAATATAGTTATAATCTGATGAATAAGAATGATAGATGTCTCTGAAATTTTGTATCCATCATACTTTCTTCATGAAATATGGGTATCTATCATTCTTATTCCACTGTTTTTACTGTTTAATCTTTCATGGTATTAACCCGCACATAAATTTTATGACTGCCGCTTCCAATGGTGTCAAGTACTCCTTCTTTTACCCAACCGTTCAATTCATTCAGCGCTTTGTTCTTTAGTAGTCCCGTCAGTTGCGTATACTCTTTGCGTCGTATCATCGGTCGTTCATCCAGAAACCTCTCCAACCTGCGCCGACGCTCTTCCACCGGAACTTCGGCGGAATGTGCAAATCCCGACTTCGCTTTTTCTACAAATCCGCGAACCTTCTTTCGGAAAGAAGATGATGGACGAAAATTTACATTATCGAAATAAATGGACTGCGCATGTATTTCTTTGGCATCCATCACCGGACGTGCTTTCAGCTTGGCTGAAAAATATCCAAGGTTCCCCAACTGGACGTGATGTCCGCTGACTAAATATTCGGATATTTTATTTTCAATAGCCAGCTGAACTCCTTCAATATCTGCCGGCGTAAAGCTGGAAGCTTGAGCGATCTCTTTTACAATTTGTTGAAAGTCGATGGTTCCGTTCGATACGATGCGGGGATACAACGGCTGTTCGTCTTCGTCTTCTTTCGAAGACGGTTTTTTGCGAAAATCATACTTTGCGTACATGTCTTTTCTATTATGGGTTAATGTGGCTAAAACGCCTTTTGAAAGGCATTTTAATGATTGTTTTGCAGCAAGATAACCTACAATTGAAGCCTGGATAATCAACTGGAATCAGTGGCTTTTCTTGGGCACACATTTGTGGGCTCTACAGCCCACGAATGTAAACTATACAGCCCGCATAGGTGGGCTGTACGGCACACTTATGCGGGCTGAAGTCTAACTGCCTGCAAAGATACATCATCCTGCCTTTATTCGCAAATTTAGTAAGCATTATTTCTATAAAATAAAGTCGTGTGGCGTGGCAAATAAAAGCAGTGAAATTTGTTTGGACGAAGAGCATGTTGTATCTTTGTATGGCTGTAGTGCAGCTTTCCTTTTACTGGAAATAATAATAAAAAAAGATGAAAATAACATTAGTCAGAGACGATGGCAAGGTAAAAACCTTACGGACGTTGAAAATGGAGCTCCTTTTGGAGCAGATGAAAACGGAAGTCAAGGCGCAGCCCGTCTCAAAGATGAGGGAAGTCTTGCGGTATACTCTTCCGGGAAATTCGATTGAAGAGGTGCGTAAAGTTCCCAAAGTGATGCCTGCCGCAGCTTTTGTCCGTAAAGAAGGGGTAATGACCTTGAATGAATATAACGGCATAGTGATGATGGAAGTCAACAATCTTTCAGGGAGGGCGGAAGCCGACGAAATAAAGGAACTGGTCAAAGAGCTTCCGCAAACATACCTTGCTTTTACCGGCTCTTCCGGCAAATCAGTAAAGATATGGGTACGGTTCACCTATTCGGACGACCGCTTGCCGACTTTACGCGAGCAAGCGGAACTTTTTCACGCACATGCTTATCAGACGGCTGTGAAATATTATCAGCCACAACTGCCTTTTGATATCGAACTGAAAGAACCGTCACTTGAACAATATTGCCGGCTGACGTATGATCCCGAACTTTATTTCAATCCGAAAGCAATGCCTATTTATATGAAGCAGCCCGTCGGTCTTCCGTCCGAAACGACTTTTATCAAACGAACGCGGGAAACTGATTCTCCTTTGCAGCGAATGGCGCCCGGATATGAAAATTATGAAGCATTGTCGGTGCTTTTCTCCGCTGCATTCAACAGGGCGCTTGAAGAACTGGACGGATATCGGGAGGGAGACGATCTGCAACCGCTACTAGTGTGTTTGGCGGAGCATTGTTTTCGGGCAGGTATCCCCGAAGAAGATACTGTGCGGTGGACAAAGGCGCACTACCGGCTCCCCTCGGACGAGTTACTGATTCGCGAAACTGTGAAAAGTGTCTACCGTTCCGCCAAGGGATTCGGCAAGAAGAGCAGTCTGACGGCCGAACAGCTTTTCGCCATGCAGATGGACGAATTAATGAAGCGCCGTTATGAATTTCGATACAATACGCTGACCACGGAAGTGGAATATCGCGAACGGAATAGTTTTAATTTCTATTTTCGTCCGGTAGACAAGCGGGTGCTGGCGAGTATCACAATGAATGCCATGTATGAAGGGGTGAAAATGTGGGATAGGGACGTAATCCGCTATTTGGATTCCGACCATGTGCCTGTCTATCAGCCTGTGGAGGATTTTTTGTATCATCTGCCTCACTGGGATGGTAAAGACCGGATTTTGGAACTGGCCAACCGTGTTCCCTGTGATAATCCGCATTGGGCGCCGTTGTTCCGTCGGTGGTTTTTGAATATGGTTGCCCATTGGAGGGGAATGGATAAGAAACACGCCAACAGTACGTCACCTTTGCTGATTGGCCCGCAGGCATATCGGAAATCGACTTTTTGCAGAATGCTTCTTCCTCCTGCTTTACAGGCGTACTATACGGATAGCATTGATTTCAGTCGGAAACGGGACGCGGAGTTGTATCTGAATCGCTTTCTGCTTATCAATATGGATGAATTCGACCAGATTAGTCCTACCCAGCAGGCTTTTCTGAAACATATTCTGCAAAAGCCGGTGGTGAACACACGTCGTCCGAATGCTTCGGCAGTGGAAGAGCTTCGTCGGTATGCATCGTTCATTGCCACGAGCAATCATCGGGATTTGTTGACGGATACTTCCGGTAGTCGTCGTTTCATCGGTATTTACATGACGGGAGCTATAGATGTGTCGCGTCCTATTGATTATGAACAGCTTTATGCACAGGCGTTGGAGTTGCTTTATCACAACGAACGTTATTGGTTTGACTCCGAAGAAGAAGCTATCATGACGGAAAACAACCGTGAGTTTGAACAATCACCTGCCATCGAACAGTTATTTATGGTTTATTATCGTAGGGCGGAAGAAGAGGAAGAAGGAGAATGGCTACTGGCTATTGATATTCTGCGGCGGATTCAGAAAGCAAGTAAAATGACGTTTTCCGCCAGGCAGGCGTCTTATTTCGGACGTATCTTGCAGCGGCTCGGAGTGAAATCTAAACGGAAAACGTATGGTACGTATTATCATGTTGTACCTTTGGAGGTAGAATAGAATTTGTTATTTATTAATTATTTACATCAGATATATAATGCTATGACTAAAAAAGATGCTATAAAAGTATTTGAAGATAAAAAGATCCGTGCTGTTTGGGATGACCAAAAGGAGGAATGGTATTTTTCCATTGTGGATGTGGTAAGCGTGCTAACAGAAAGTGTTGATGGGCGCAAGTATTGGAATAAGTTGAAACAGCGTCTCAAAGCAGAAGGCAGTGAGTTGGTGACAAATTGTCACCAACTGAAATTACCTTCTTCTGATGGCAAACTGTATAAGACAGATGTAGCTACAACCCAACAGCTTTTCCGTCTAATTCAGTCTATTCCCTCGCCCAAAGCGGAACCCTTTAAAATGTGGATGGCTCAAGTCGCCAAAGAGCGTCTGGATGAAATGCAGGACCCCGAACTGACTATAAATCGGGCGATGATGGAATATAAATCTTTAGGTTACTCGGACAATTGGATTAATCAACGATTGAAATCAATTGAAGTACGGAAGGAACTTACTGACGAATGGAAAAGAAATGGGATGCAAGAGGGCGTTCAGTTTGCTGCATTAACGGATATAATTTATCAGACATGGGCTGAAAAGTCGGCAAAAGAATATAAGCAGTTTAAAGGATTGAAGAAAGAAAATCTCCGTGACAATATGACGAACACTGAACTGATCCTTAATATGCTTGCTGAAACGGCTACTACGGATTTGTCCAAAGAGAGAAACCCATCCGGTTTTGCTGAAAATGCCGAAGTGGCAAAAGATGGGGGAAATGTGGCAAGAGTTGCTCGCAAGCAATTGGAAAGTCAGCTAAAACGCCCTGTTATATCTCCACTTAATGCAAAAAGTGCATTGCAAGTTGGTGATGAACGGGAAAAAAATGAAACTTCAGGAGAGAGCGTGGATTAATCAAGTATGATAGATACCTCGTTTTTGATGGTCTAAGTATGATAGATACCGGAAATAATAGTTATCTATCATACTTATTCTTTTAATTATAAGTGGTTTATGAAAATGAATGAGAGTATGATACTAGTTTTTTTACTCATAGAGAAGATATTTTTTTCTGATCTTCTTGTAATCCTGTAATTCCTTTTGCCAACTATTCCGGATAGCCTCTTCCGATTCTCCTTTGAGGATAGCTTTGCGTACGCTGTCAGTTCCCATCAGCAAATCAAACCATCGGGCACGGGAGAAGAAAGCTGCTTTTTCGCCGGATAAGCGATAAAAGTCCAAGAAGTAGCGGAGTGTAAATCCGTTCACATTGGTTACATTCCGGAGGTCTTCCCCATAACAGGTGATACCTTTATGCATCGGATTTTTGTCAAAACCGGGTAAGGAGCGGGGAGTAAAAGTGAAACTTCCGTATTTCTTATTAGGTGCGCCTAATACCTGGAAAGGAAAAGTTGTCCCCCGTCCCACGCTGACGCGGGTGGCTTCAAAAGGACAAAGTGAGGCATACAATCGGATAGACTGGTCGTTCGGGAGGTTGGGCGACGGTTTGATGGGAAGTGAATAAGGCTCTCCATGTTTCCACCCGGTCATTGGAATTACCTTTAATGAACAAGGATTTTTCTTGTTGGCAATCCATCCTTCCCCGTTTATCATCTGTGCCAGTTCGCCGATAGTACATCCGTGAAGTACAGGAATGGGAAGCATGCCGACAAAGCTCCGGTAAGCAGGTTTGAGTATCGGACCATCCACATAGTCGCACGGATTGGGGCGATCCAGTACAATCATTTCTTTCTTGTTCTCTGCACAAGCATCCATCACATAATACATCGTGCTTATATAGGTATAAAAGCGTGCCCCTACATCCTGAATGTCGAATATAATCACATCGACATCTTTTAGTTGGGCGGCAGACGGCTTTTTGTTGTCACCATAAAGCGATACGATAGGAATGCCGGTGCGGGAATCTTTTCCGTCTTTCACCGTTTCACCCGCATCTGCGTTACCACGGAAACCATGTTCGGGAGCAAATACCTTGACCACTCGGACGTCTCTCCTTAATAAGGTATCGAGAAGATGAACCCGCTTTGCTCCCACGACAGAAGTGTGATTGACCACTATTCCGATGCGTTTTCCTTTCAGCAACGGCAGATATTGATCCATCTGTTCTGCTCCCGTGACAATTTGACTGTTTACACGCATTGGCAACAACATAATGAACAAAAATATAAGAATGAAGGAAACTCTAGTTTGCATATCGGTAATTTTTTTGTAATATTGCACAAAAATATTAATTTCTCATCAAGAGAGCAAAAAATAAAGCACATGAATCCATACGAAATCATTGATAAGTATTATCCGGAAAATACGCAGCAGAGACAAATCTTAGTAATACATAGTCTGGCAGTGTCCGGAAAAGCAATGAAAATGCTGGATGCTCATCCCGAATTGCGTTTAAACCGGAGCTTTGTGAAAGAAGCCGCTCTGTTGCATGATATTGGTATTTTTCAGACGGACGCTCCAACCATTCAGTGCTTTGGCACTTATCCTTATATCGCACACGGATATTTGGGAGCCGAAATCTTGCGGGCGGAAGGTTTTCCCCAACACGCATTGGTGTGCGAACGCCATACGGGGGCAGGGCTTTCGTTGGAAGATATCATTGCCCAGCAACTTCCCGTTCCTCATCGCGAGATGCTGCCCATCACCCTGGAAGAACAATTGATTTGCTTTGCGGATAAATTCTTTTCTAAAACCCATCTGGATGAAGAGAAAACAGTGGAGAAAGCACGGCAAAGTATTGCAAAATATGGTGAAGAAGGTCTAAGCCGCTTTGATAGATGGTGTTCTCTCTTTTTATAGCACTAAAAAATAATTAAATAACGAAGATTCTAACTCATATTTGGTGAAGATTGTGTACTTTTGCCACTTCAAGCGTAAACTATTAGTTAATGGCGCCATTGAAAGCAAAAATACTTATATCATTCATACTGCTGATTGTCTTACTGATGCTTCCCGATGAGGCTACGTCTCAACGTCGAAGAAGAGGAATGATTGCCTCCAATACCGCACAAACGGATTCCCTTCAGGGAAATGATTCGTTGAAAGCAGATACGGTAACGGTACGCATTGATTCTATCGCACCGGTAAAGAAGAAACAACCACTCGATGCACCGGTTGTTTATGAATCCAACGACTCCACTGTCTTTACTTTGGGAGGAGCCGCTACACTTTATGGTAGTGGAAAAGTGAATTATCAGAACATCGAACTGGCTGCGGAAGTTATTTCGATGAATCTGGATAGTAGTACTGTGCATGCTTATGGTATCAAGGATACTACCGGAGTGGAAAAAGGTAAACCGGTATTTAAAGAAGGTGATACCTCGTATGATACGGAAACAATCCGATACAACTTCAAAACCAAGAAAGCGGGAATTACCGATATCGTCACCCAGCAGGGAGAAGGATATGTGACCGGAAGCAAGGCGAAGAAAGGGGCCAATGATGAAATTTTCATGGAGCATGGGCGTTATACAACCTGCGATCATCATGACCATCCTCACTTCTATATGCAGCTGACGAGAGCTAAAGTGCGTCCTAAAAAGAATGTGGTGACAGGACCTGCCTATCTGGTGGTGGAAGATGTGCCTTTGCCGTTGGCCGTACCGTTCTTTTTCTTCCCATTCTCCAGCAGTTATTCTTCCGGTTTCATTATGCCGACTTATATGGACGACTCCAGTCGTGGTTTCGGTCTGGCAGAAGGAGGATATTATTTTGCCATCAGTGATATTATGGATTTGAAAATGACGGGTGATATCTTCACGAAAGGGTCATGGAGATTATCCGGATTGACAAACTATAATAAACGCTATAAATATTCCGGTACGCTGCAAGCGGACTATCAGGTCACCAAGACAGGAGATAAAGGTATGCCGGACTATACAGTTGCTAAGGACTTTAAGGTAGTATGGAACCATCGCCAGGATGCTAAAGCCAGTCCGAACAGCACATTCTCCGCTAGTGTAAACTTCTCAACCAGTAGTTACGAACGTTCCAATATCAACAACCTTTATAATTCGCAGTTGTTGACTCAAAATACCAAAACATCAAGTATCAGTTATTCTCGTAGTTTTCCCGATATCGGTCTGACCTTATCCGGAACTACCAATATCGCACAGACAATGCGTGACTCTTCTATTGCGGTCACTTTGCCTGACTTGAATATCACATTAAGCCGTCTGTTCCCGTTCAAACGCAAGAAAGCGGCAGGAGCTGAACGCTGGTATGAAAAGATTTCCATTAGCTATACGGGACGTTTGACAAACAGTATCCGTACCAAAGACGACCGTCTGTTTAAAGCCGGACTAAGCGAATGGGAAAATGCGATGAATCATAACATTCCCATCAGTGCTACTTTTACGTTATTCAAATATTTGCAGGTTTCTCCTTCGGTCAATTATACGGAACGTTGGTATACTCGTAAGATCAATCAGCAATATAATGAGGTCGATCATAAGTTGGAGGCATTGCCGGGTGATACGTTAAACGGTTTTTACCGGGTATCCAATTATTCGGCAAGTTTGAGCTTGAGTACGAAATTGTATGGTATGTACAAACCTCTTTTTGCTAAAAAGAAAGAGATACAGATTCGTCACGTATTCACACCGCAGGTAAGTCTTAGCGGTGCTCCGGGATTCAGCAAGTATTGGGAAGAATATACCGATTATAATGGCAATACGCAATATTATTCTCCTTTCACCGGTCAACCTTATGGCGTACCTTCGCGGGAAGGATCGGGAACGGTCAGCTTCTCTATTTCTAATAACTTAGAGATGAAATATTACGATGCAAAGAAAGATACGCTTAAAAAGGTTAGTCTGATTGATGAATTGGGAGCAAGTATGTCTTATAATATGGCTGCCAAAGAGAGGCCTTGGAGTGATTTAAGCATGAACCTACGTTTGAAACTGACTAAGAATTATACGTTCAATATGAATGCATCGTTTGCTACGTATGCCTATACATTCGATAAAAGCGGTAATGTAGTGACTAGTAATCGTACAGAATGGTCGTATGGTCGTTTCGGACGTTTCCAGGGATATGGTTCTTCTTTCAACTATACCTTTAATAATGACACATGGAAGAAATGGTTCGGTCCGAAAGAAGAGGATGAAAAAGGGAAAGATAAGAATAAGTCGGAGGATAGCGATGATGAGGAATCCGATGGAACGGAAGGAGACGGTACTACGCCTAAGAAAGTAGAGAAAGCACAGGCTGACCCGGATGGTTATCAGGTATTTAAGATGCCTTGGTCATTGAGTCTTAGCTATTCGTTTAATATCCGTGAAGATAGAACGAAGCCTATCAACCGTTATTCCATGCGATATCCTTATACTTATACGCATAATATCAATGCAAACGGAAATATAAAGATTTCTAATAACTGGTCGCTCTCATTCAACTCGGGTTATGATTTTCAAGCAAAAGAGATTACCCAGACTTCTTGTACAATATCCCGTGACTTGCACTGTTTCAACTTGTCCGCCAGTCTTTCTCCTTTCGGACGTTGGAAGTATTACAATGTTACAATCCGTGCGAATGCAAGTATTCTGCAAGACTTGAAGTATGAGCAGAGAAGTCAGACGCAAAGTAACATTCAGTGGTATTAAAGGGGAAACGATAATGAATGTTTAGCGATAACGTAAAGAGTAAGCGATAGAGCATAAAATAAAAACAATGAGCGGTGAACAAGATATGCATTTATATTGCATTAGTTGTTCACCGCTCATTGTTTTTATTTCACTGTTATCTATCTACCATGCGATTTCTGTTTCTCCATGTGCTTTTAGATAATCGTTTGTACGGCTGAAATGTTTGTTTCCGAAGAAGCCGTTGTAAGCAGAAAGAGGAGAGGGATGGGCGGAAGTGAGTACCAAGTGTTTGTTGCGGTCGATAAACGCTCCTTTCTTTTGAGCGTATGATCCCCACAGGATAAATACCAGGTTTTCTTTTTCTTCTGCCAGGGCACGGATTGCAGCATCAGTAAATGTTTCCCAGCCACGGTTCTGGTGTGAACCAGCTTGGTGAGCACGTACGGTCAGCGTAGCGTTGAGCAACAATACTCCCTGTTCTGCCCAGCGAGTCAGATTTCCCGTAGCAGGGGCATCTGTGCCGATGTCGGCTTTGATTTCTTTGAATATATTCACTAATGAAGGGGGAAAAGGCACTCCGTCGTTTACAGAGAAACAGAGACCATGCGCTTGTCCCGGTCCATGGTAAGGATCTTGTCCTATAATTACAACTTTCACTTTGTCGAAAGGACAAAGGTTGAAAGCATTGAAGATCAGTTTTCCCGGAGGGAAGATCTGATACTGGCTATATTCGCTTTTGACGAAATCGGTCAGTGTGCGAAAGTAGTCTTTTTCGAATTCGGGTTCTAAATGTGCTTTCCAGCTTTCTTCAATTTGTACATTCATAGTCTGTTATATAAGGTGTATTTCAAGTTCTTCACATTCCTTGCGCATATCTTCGGGCCAGATACTGGCTTGTATTTCTCCGATGTGAGCTTTGCGAAGGTAGAACATACACAAGCGGGATTGTCCGATACCTCCTCCGATAGACAGGGGAAGGGTGTCATTCATCAATCGCTTGTGGAAATAAAGTTCCAGTCTTTTTTCTTCTTTTTCTTCTTTTAACTGACGTTGCAAGGCTTCTTTGTCTACACGGATTCCCATCGATGATAATTCGATGGAGCGTTGCAGTACATTGTCCCACAATAGGAGGTCGCCGTTTAGTCCGGGCAGGTCGTTCAGTCCTTTGGTAGTGTAGTCGTCGTAGTCCGGTGCGCGTCCGTCGTGCTTCTTGCCATCACCAAGTTGACAGCCTATTCCTATGATAAACACAGCTCCATATTTCTGACAGATGGCATGTTCGCGACATTTAGGTTCCAGGTTCGGATAAAGCTGGCGCAATTCCTCTGAATGAATGAAATGTAGCTTTTGTGGCAGGCAAGGTTTGATTTGCGGATACATTTCATATACCATATATTCTGTACGGATCATAGCCGCATAAATACGGTTGACGATTTCCTTTAGGAAGTTCACAGTCCGGTCTTCATTGGTGATAACACGTTCCCAGTCCCACTGGTCTACGTAGAGAGAATGCAGGTTGCCCAGTTCTTCGTCTGACCGAATAGCATTCATATCCGTATAAATACCATATCCCGGTTCGATGTGATAGTCAGCTAAGGTCAACCTTTTCCATTTAGCCAATGAATGAACCACTTCGGCTTGCGCATCGCCCAGATCTTTGATTGGGAAAGAAACAGGTCGTTCTATTCCATTCAAATCATCATTGATACCCATTCCTTTCAATACGAAAAGAGGGGCAGTCACACGTCTAAGGCGTAGTTCGGATGACAAGTTTAATTGGAAGAACTCTTTTATTTGCTTGATTCCCAACTCGGTCTGTTTGAGGTCGAGTAGCGGCTTATAGTTCTTAGGTTTTATCAAGTAACTCATAGGTTTGTTAAATGTTAATTGTTGGCAAAGATAGGAATAAAATTGATATATGTAATGGATATTCTCTAAAAGATTGTCAATTTGATAAAGTAAATGCTCTAAAGCATTTCAAAATAACAGTCTTCTAATATAGGGAAGTACCTTAAGAACTATAAAAAAAGGAGAATCATTAGGAAGATGAGAAGATTTTTTATACTTTTGTCCTCGCATTTAGAAAGAATGGCCCCGTAGCTTAGTGAATAGAGCGTCAGATTCCGGTTCTGAAGGTCGTGCGTTTGAATCGCACCGGGGTCACAGAAAAAAACGCAATTACTTCATCTGTTAGTAATTGCGTTTTTTGTTTTCTATTTATTCTTCTTTCGGGCGGGAAGTGCAGACTAATTGTTTGTTGGTGTTAGCCGGATTATTTATATCATCATAGAATTCCCAGTCTCTTTCTAGCCTTTTAGCTACATCAATTCCTTCTGTATAATAGATATATTCTTTCTTTGCTACATCAAAAATGCCATAAGAAAGAATATCCTTCTCTTTTCCTTCCTTGTCTTTATAAGTGTTCTTGACCAATAATATTTTATATTTTCCGTCTTCCCGAACGCTGTATTCTTTATTGGCTTGAAGAGTGTATGTGCCGGAAACATCTGTCATATTGGAAGCGGTTGGCTCCATTTCTACAACAATGTTTGTAGGCTCTTTTGAGGCTGGAGTGTCTGTGGAGTCATCATTGCAGGCAAACAGCAAAACAACTAATAGTAAATTAAGCAATTTCATCTTTGTATTTTTATAGGTTCTTGATTTTTTCTTAATCTATAATGTGTTCAATCAAAATTATTTCTTGCACAAATGTACAACTTTTGCATGATATAAAGGTTGTAATAGATAGATAATTGTGTTCCCTGTTATTATTTACAGTTGCATAATTTAGTCTAAAGAGAATAAAAAGTTGTTTTAGCTGATTGATTTCCCATAGAAAATGCTAACTTTGTAACGATGAAGAAGTAAACAATAATATGTTGATATAGTATGTTCATAGCTTTCCAGATGTAGACATTTAACGATAAATTATATTAATCCCAATAAATATAAATAAGAATGGAAGAAGCTAGAAAAAAGAAATGGGGTAGTGTTGCGCTGATTATCGGAGCTATTGGTTTTATCATTATTATGATTTACTTTACAGTTATTTCAAGTCTCAACATGTAAAACAGATCATTATGGCATTGAAAAATT
>NZ_DAWCXD010000114.1:0-16677 GCF_052357945.1 Bacteroides sp.
ACGGGTATTATATAAATCAGGCTTTAATACTCATATCAATAAATTCGCCAATTAATGGTATTTCAGTATCACATTAAAGAAATTATATTGTCTTTTTTACTCATATTTATGCTTTTTGTTAATATTGTATTAGTATTTGATAAAATTATATTTGTCCCTCGTACTAAACCACCCTACCTTTGCTCCCAGATTCAAACAATATAAAATTATATATGCAATGAAAAACAAATTATTTTATCTTATTGGAGTAGCACATCTATTAAGTTACATCAGTAAATAGACTTCCAGTGTAAGCAATGTTGATGGAAAATATTCCCTATTGCCACTCACAATTAACAAAACGAATTATATGTCTAAGAGTTTATAAATCTAATGCAATAAATCATGAGTAAAAAAATTCATTTCTTACTTTTCTTCTTTCTCTGCCTAGCCAGTATTCCATTGGTAGCCCAGAATATTGAAGTTAAAGGAGTCGTAACAGAAGCTACGACTAACGAGCCCTTACCAGGAGTCACAGTAAAAGTTAAAGGAAAAGACACTGGTACAGTTACAAATATGGACGGTAAATATACCGTTAAAGCCAATAAAGGCGACATACTGGTATTCTCTACAATAGGTATGAAAAGTATAGAGCATACAATATCATCTAACACTCCGATTAATGTCAGTATGGAAGAAGACAATGTGGCTCTCGAACAAGTAGTTGTCATCGGATATGGTACAGCAAAGAAAAGTCACCTTTCCGGAGCTGTAAGTTCAGTAGGCGCAAAAGAACTGAATGGTGCCGTTGCCACAAATGCAGGTACAGCACTCCAAGGTAAAATTGCAGGTGTATCCGTAACAAGTACTAGCGGTGACCCGAATGAAGGAATGACCATTAACGTACGTGGTATCAGTTCTCTCTCTAGCAATGATCCACTTTACGTCATTGACGGTTCTTTCGGAGACCTTAGCATGGTAGATCCATCAGATATTGCTTCCATTGAAGTGTTGAAGGATGCGGCTGCCGCCGCTATTTATGGTTCTCGTGCAGCCGGTGGCGTTGTATTAGTAACTACTAAAAGCGGTCGTAAAGACATGCCTACAAAGCTTGAGGTAAACTTTTTCACAGGTTTCAGCCAGACACCGAAAAAACTGAAAGTATTTAATGGAGAAGAATACAGCCGCTTCGCACGTTATTATAAACTGTCTGCTGATGGTTACGGTAACGAGGTCGGTGCTGTTCCCTTTGTAGGTGAAGGTACTGATTGGCAAGAGGTAATGCTTCGCACCGCAATGACATACAAAGCAAACGCAAACATCAGCGGAGGTTCCAAGACAGGTTCATATAGTGCGTCCGCAAGCTATTTAAATAAGGAAGGAATTCTCCGTAACACTAGCCACGAATCTTACAATATTCGTTTGAAAAGCGACTATTCTTTTCTGGATAATAGGTTGGTTATCGGTGAGTCGCTGATTGTTCGCTTATCTAAAGGAGAAGGAAACATCAATCAAGATACAATGGGAGAAATCTTGCGTTTTCCCTCAGTCGTACCAGTATTTGATCCGACAAACTCTACAGGATGGGGAACTTCGGCCGATATCAATCTTCCGAACCCGTATGCATATTACTCAACAGTGGACAAAAACAATGAGAAAACTCAAATTTTCCTCAACGCTTATTTACAAGCTGAAATAATTAAAGGTTTAAAATATAAGTTGAATCTCGGACTTAGAAAGGATCATAACAGGAGCCGCACATATACAGGCATTTACGATTTGGGATCTGCTGGTAAAAATGATGCTCCAGACCTAAGTGAGGGATCATCCGATTACGAATCGTGGGTTTTGGAGAATACATTGAACTATGACAGGGCATTCGGTAAGCATAATATTTCTGCATTGGTTGGTTATTCTGCACAAAAAGACAAGAGCTATGGATTGAATGGTAGCAACACGGATATTCCAGAATTCATCTACACTATGACAGGTAACGTTAAGACAATGACAGCCTCTAGTTCATTGAAAGAATTAACTCTCGTATCGCTCTTCGGACGTGTGATGTATACTTATGACGACCGCTACCTGTTTTCAGCGTCTATCCGTCGTGACGGTTCTTCACGCTTCCAAAAAAGACATCGATTCGGCAGCTTCCCTTCAGCATCCATCGGGTGGAATATCAATCGTGAAAAATTCTTCAAACCGCTGGAAAATATATTTGACCAATTCAAATTCCGTTTCAGCTATGGTAAACTAGGCAATCAGCAAATGGACAACTACTATCCCACTATTAGCATAGTATCCGATGGCATGAATTACCTTCAAGGAAATAATATATGGTTCGGTCAGTTACCCAACGTTACCGCAGTCTCACCTACCAACCTGACTTGGGAAAGTACGGAAACTTTTAACGTGGGACTTGATTTAAGCATGCTGAACGGTAAATTGACATTGACCGCCGATGCTTATGTAAAAAACACAAATGACGTATTACTGCCCGTTCCTGTTTCAGGTTCTGCCGGTATCAGCGGGCTTCCTATCCTAAACGCTGGACAAGTACGCAATAAAGGATTTGAACTATCTGTAAACTGGCGCAGCAATATCGGCGATAATTTCAACTATTATATAGGTGCAAACGTCACTACAGAGAAAAATAAAGTAACGAAGATTACGGCTGGAGGCGACGATATGGGTATTTCAGGTTATTCCGCTCACGCCGCTGCCAAAAATGGTATCAACAGATTTGAAAAAGGGCATCCTATGTCTTACTTCTATCTAGTTGAAAGTGATGGAATTTTCCGCACTCAAGAAGAAATTGACAATTACAAGAATAAGGATGGCAGACAAATACAACCGGGTGCACAACCGGGAGACGTTCGTTACAAAGACTGGAATGGTGATGGTATGATTGATGAAAATGACCAACATGATGTAGGTAATCCGTTCCCGGATTTCTCATTCGGTCTGCGCATGGGAGGCGAATGGAAAGGATTTGACTTCAATCTTTTCTTTGATGGTATGACTGGTAACAAAATATATAATTATCAACGTTATTGCCTCGAATCTGGCAAGTTCAATGGCAACTACAGCACGAAGTTGGCTAACTCATGGAGACCGGACAATCAGAACACAAACATTCCTCGTTTCTCTAAAACAGATGGGATAGACAATGGCCTAGCCTTTACCGACAGATGGCTGGAAGATGGTTCTTACTTCCGACTGAAAACACTAGATATCGGTTATTCCCTTCCTAAGGGCCTGCTAAAGAAGGTAAAACTGGAAAATGTAAGAATCTATACATCAATGGAAAACCTGTTCACATTAAGTAAATATTCCGGCTATTCCCCTGACCTCGGTGAAAGTGGCAGCGTAGATATCGGAGTGGGTTACAACGTATTCTCAAGAGGAGTAGACCAAGGACGCTATCCACTCCCGCGTACTATCTCATTTGGTATTCAGGTTAGTTTATGATACAATGATAAAATCCACTAATTGAATTAATAACATGAAAAAGAATTGGTTATCATATATATGCATGGCAACTCTCTTATCCGGAGCACTGACTTCATGCAACGAAAATAAATTTCTGGATCTGAAAGATCCTAATCATTTCACGGAAGAAAACTTCTGGAGAAATAAAGCGGATGCAGAAAGCGGTCTTGCCGCTGCTTATTCCCCCATAAAATATCAAATGTACGGTTATTACGGAGCATTTGACGGATGGTTAAATTTAAATAGTCGTGGTGATGATATTTTTACGGTTCTGAATGAAGAACCTTCTATGTGGACCATCGCAACATTTCAAAACTCAACTACTACCGGATATGATCCGTATGGAGCGCTTTATGCTGGTATCCAACGTGCCAATCTTGTAATAAAAAACATCGATAAAATTCCAGCGGCAGGAATTAGTGAGGAAGACCGATCCATGATTAAAGGAGAGGCACTCTTTTTAAGAGGATTCCAATATTTCCTATTAGTTCATAATTATAAAGAAGTTCCTCTACGTTTAATTCCGTCTAACGAAGACGAAAGCAATAAACCCGCGGCTAAAGAAGAACAAATTTGGAAGCAAGCAGAGGATGATTTAAAAAATGCTATAAATAGCAATATTCCCGTCACTCGTTCCGGTGACGAGAAAGGACGTATTGAGAAAGGAGCAGCCATCTCTATGCTTGGAAAAGTATATTTATACCAGCACAAGTATCCAGAAGCAAAAGCTCAACTGGAACTATTGACGAAAGCCCCTTATTATCCAGAACGTTACGACTTAATTGAAAACTTTGCCGAGAATTTTACTACAGCGAATGAGAACAATAATGAATCTGTTTTCGAATTGCAATATAGTAGTGATGGTGAATTGACATGGGGTAACGAAAGCGGTATCAACCTAGGTAACTCACTTCCAACATTTGTAGGTCCGGTTGCCGCCGGTGGTTGGGCTAAGCTGATGCCTTCCAGCTTTGCCGTCGGCCAGTTTGTGCAAGAAGAACGTCCTGCCGGTTCGGATACGAAGTATGACAAACGCATGTATGCAAGCTTATTTTTCAATCCCGAAGCTATGGGAGATGTAGTGAAGAACGAGAAATGGTATGGAGGAAGCCGTTCTATGGAGCAACTTTGGGATGGCAATAGCGGTAAAATGAGTGGTGGTGCTCCATCTTACAGTCAAGGTGACGGTAAGTTTTTGCTAAAAAAATACACTGCATATTTTGTAAATGCTTCTGATGCTGATATTATGGGTCATAAGGAAGGGAAAGCAAACAATTTACGAGCTATGCGATTCTCAGAAGTGCTGTTAATGTACGCCGAAGCTTGTGCCAAAACAAACGATGTAAACGGGGCAAACACCGCATTGAAGCTCGTTCGCAAAAGAGCAGGATTAGCTGATAAGACATTTGCCCAATCGGACTTGATGTTAGAAATAGAGCACCAATGCTTGCTCGAGTTTTTTGGTGAAGGACATCGTTTTGACGACCTAAAACGCTGGTATACCACTGAAGAGATTAAAAATATTTTCACTGAAAATGAAAAACAGGGAGCAGAATACTTTCAAGAAAAACATAAATATTACCCTATTCCTTCTGGAGAGTTGAACAACAATGATGCCATGGTACAAACTGAACTATGGAGATAATATTTTTACAACCAATTTATACTTAGAATATATGAAGAAGATATACTCATTATTATTTGTAGCATTATTCCTATTCTTAGGATATTCATGTGACGATGGAAGTTTAGACCATAGTGATGTTTTTATCCCGGAACCAGTTGAAGAAAATTTTGACGATGACGGGATTGCACCAGAACCTACAACTACCGCTGTTGTAAGAATGAAAATCGGAGAAGAAAACAAACATCAAGTAATTGATGGCTTCGGCTGTGCCTTCTGCGGATGGTCACATCGTATTTGGAATACGATGCAGCGTGACGCAGTGATAGAAGACCTGTTTAGTGAAAACGGTTTGGATTTAAATATTTTCCGAGGCGAGATATTCCCGTCTTACGGTAATCCAACTACAGGAGATATTGAATTCAAGATGGATCGTAATTTCATGCTGCAGCCCGATGATCCTTCTATGATTAATAACTACTGGCGAAACTACAATGGTGAAGAGTGCGGAGAACAATGTCAACTTGGCCAAATGTGGTTAGTTGACCTTATAAGTAGAAAATATAAAGATGTCAATTTCTTCTTTTCAGTTTGGTGTCCTCCAATCAAATGGAAAAGCAATAACAAACTTAATGGTGGAAGCCTCAAGTCGGAATATTACGATGAATATGCCCAATATCTATTGGATTTCGTCGATGCATATGAACAAAAATTCGGCATTGACATATATGCATTATCAGGATGGAATGAACCGGACAAACTTGCTAGTTTAGGTGGTTGGGCAACCTGTGCATGGTCTGAAGAAGAAATGGCTAAATTTGTCCTCGAAAAACTTCGTCCAGCGATGGAGAAAAGAGGCCACAGTGATATGAAACTTGTTTATGCAGAAAATGCCCAGTGGAAATGGGCGGTCGATTTTATCAATAATAGTTTAAAAAAATATCCGGAACTGGTAGATCCAAATTTCATTGTAGCCGGTCATGGATATTCTACAAGAGATGAGAATGTCATTCCTTTTGAAGAGGCAGAGAAGCGCAATGTCCACATGTGGCAAACAGAACTTAGTGATGATAAAGGTCGCCAAGAGACATGGCCGGATGCAATGAAATGGGCCAAAACTTTTCATGCTTATATGGCAAACGCCAATATGAGCGCCTTTGTATGGTGGTCAGGTGCACGTCCTTGCAGCACTACGGGCGAAAACCTAATTCAATTAGAAGAGGCATTACCTAGTACATACTATTACAGAGTTCCACGCTACTATACTTTTGGACAGTTTAGCAAATTTATTGAGCAAAATGCCGTACGTGTAGACGTAGAAGCTATTTCTTCAGAAACAGATAAACTCCCCGAAGACTTGTTGGTTTCTGCTTATGTGAAAGATGACACCTACACTATTGTACTAATCAATTTATCTCAAAAAGAATCATTCTCTACATTGATTGAGATTGAAGGAGTGGAATTCCAAAATATGAGAACATATACTTCCAGTGAATATGTGAAGTGGAAACACAAAAAGATCAATCCGTCTCAAAGCGGTTTACGTTCTATTACCGTTCCCAAATATAGTGTTGTAACTGTGACTGGTAAAATGAAAAACCATGAAGTTGAATAACGAATTATAAATTAGAGAATATCATGAAAAGAAATATAATACACTTAACAGGAATCGCACTTTGTGCAATCGGATTATTTTCCGGTTGTAATGAAGACTTACCTAGTTACACAAGTCTGACTGTGGATGCAGAGACATTGACAATTAATTTAGATGAGACAACCGAAGGGAGTTTTAATATTACTGGGGGCAATAGCGGATACAAAGTGTCTAGTTCAAATGCTGCAGTAGCGACAGCAGTTATTTCGGGCAATGAGGTGATTGTAACAGGTTTGAAATATGGTACTGCAACGTTAACCGTTATCGACTGGACTAAGAATTCGGCGAATGTGAAAGTAGTGGTAGCTCAAGAACAGGAGCTGGCAGTAAAAACAAGTTCCACGACTATGTTCTTTGAAGAACACAAAACGCTCGAAATATATACTGGAAATGGAGGATATAGCATAACATCTTCCAATGAGTCAGTAGCAACAGCAAAAATCAGTGAAGATGGAAAAATAGAAATCACTTCTTCTATCGTTCCGGGTACTGCAATACTAACCGTGAAAGACAGTCACAACAAAACAGCCGAGATTGCTGTGAAAGTAATAAAGAGGCTGGTAGTAGATAATAGTGAAGATATTACTTATCTAATAACAAGCGACCCCGTTACGATTAAAATTTTGGATGGAAATGGTGATTATACTTGCAGTCTCCCCAACTACTCCTCATCCTATCTCAAATGTACGATGGTAGAAAATGGAACAGAAGTTATTATTGAAGGATTGAAAAGAAACTATTTCAATAAAGCAATCACCATCAAGGACAAAGAAGGACAATCCATTGACATTCATATCAAGACTATTGATGAACCTTATTGGGAAAATCCAAGTTATCGTTACTTAATAGCTGGTTCTTATGCTTATCAGTATCCTTCTACAGCAAAAGTTGGTGAAGCTATTTATTCTGAAGAACTTAATATTTCGCTATTAACAATAAAGAGTACAGGAAGTTATGCTTCCGGATTTGCAGTCCAATTTACCGGTAATCTTGAAGAAGGAGCAAAGACCAATGCTGTACTTTATAAAGTTGCTAAAAATGCAGTAGATAAAAATGTTGCCTATTTAATAGAAGACTGTAAAATAGATAAAGTAGAAGATGGCTGGTATTGGGTTAGCTTCTTGGAACCCGGTTACACCGTTCGTTCTTACTTTATCACTAAGCAATAATTTATAAACTTGACATATCCGTTTAAAAGCACCCCCATACTTTTAGAATGATAAAACATAAAAAGAAACTGTTCGTACAACACAGCATGCATTTCATGTCTATCTGCATTGTGAACAGTTTCTTTTTATCTTGTCAAGAAGATGCAAGGGAAATGGACTGCAAATCTTTATCTCTTAATATGTTGAATTGATATGAATAGATACAATAATAGACTTCATATTCTAAAAAAAGAACATGAGTCACTTATCTCACGTAAAAATAAGATGATATTTTCCGAAAATGGAATATTCGAGCGCTATAAATATCCTATCCTGACAGCTGCTCATACTCCCTTGGAATGGCGTTATGATTTGAATCCGGAAACAAATCCATACCTAATGGAACGAATCGGAGTAAATGCCACCATGAATTCGGGAGCTATCAAATGGAATGGAAAGTATCTGATGATAGTACGTGTAGAAGGAAACGACCGAAAATCATTCTTCGCCATTGCCGAAAGTCCGAATGGCATAGACAACTTCCGTTTTTGGGAATACCCGATAGAGCTACCGGACACAGACCCTAGTGAAACAAACATCTACGACATGCGTCTGACGGCTCATGAAGACGGTTGGATTTACGGTATCTTCTGTAGCGAAAGCCTTGACCCGAACGCTGCGCCAGGCGACTTATCTTCCGCCGTAGCGAAAGCAGGTATTGTCCGCACCAAAGACTTGAAGAATTGGGAACGCTTGCCGAACCTGATTTCCAAAAGCCAGCAACGCAACGTCGTTCTGCACCCGGAATTTGTTAACGACAAATACGCTTTGTACACACGCCCACAAGACAGCTTTATCGACGCCGGCAACGGAGGAGGTATTGGCTGGGCGCTTATAGATGACATTACCCATGCAGAAGTGAAAGAAGAAATCATTATAAACCACCGTCATTACCATACAATAAAAGAGGTGAAGAATGGCGAAGGTCCCCATCCTATCAAAACCCCCAAAGGATGGTTGCACCTCGCCCATGGAGTTCGTGCATGTGCTGCCGGTCTGCGTTATGTACTCTATCTGTATATGACATCTTTGGAAGATCCGACAAAAGTCATTGCTGAACCGGGTGGTTTCTTATTGGCACCTATGGGAGAAGAGAGAATTGGAGATGTATCCAATGTGCTCTTCTCGAATGGGTGGATTGCAGACGAGGACGACACAGTGTATATCTATTACGCATCTTCCGATACCCGCATGCACGTAGCAACTTCCACCGTAGACAGACTGATAGATTATTGTCTTCACACACCGGCAGACGGCTTACGCTCTGCTGCTTCTGTAGAAAACATTTGCAAGCTCATAGAAGCTAACAAATATGTAATGGCAGAACAGGTTTATTTTTAATGTAATGTGAGCTCAATACTTGAGCAGTATTAGTTGCCCGTCATTGACAAATTCCACGTCAATGACGGGCTTCTTATAAAGTAGAACACAAACCGACATAGATAAGTGCGTATTACAGGTGAAATAACGCTTATCAAAAGTGCGCATTGCAGGGTATAAATAAGGAATTAAATTTGCGTATTGCAGAATATATCATTAAATTTGCGTATTAATAAGATGATAAATAGAGAATTACATGATATTTAAACGCAAAATGTATAACAAGCTGCTTGCTTGGAAACAACAGGCGGCAGGAACCAAGGCACTTCTGATAGAAGGCGCCCGGCGAATAGGTAAATCCACTCTTGTGGAAGAGTTCGCAAAAAATGAATACCGAAGCTATCTTTTGATGGATTTCAACAAGGTAAGTGACTCGGTTACTTCAGCCTTTAACAATTATATGAATGATCTCGATACCTTTTTCCTGATTCTTTCTTCGGAATATGGTGTAAAACTTTACCCAAAGGAATCCATCATCATATTTGATGAGATACAACAGTTTCCAAAAGCCCGGCAAGCAATAAAGTATCTGGTTGCGGATGGGCGGTTCGACTATATTGAGACAGGCTCGCTCATTTCCATAAAAGAAAATGTACAAGATATAACCATTCCCTCAGAAGAGAGAACACAGCTTATGTACCCCATGGACTTCGAAGAGTTTGCCTGGGCAATGAATGAAGAGCCATTGATAACATATATCCGCCAATGCTTTGACAAAAAGGAACCTTTGGAGCAAGGACTTCACGCCAAAGCTATGTTATTGTTCCGTCAATACATGATTGTGGGCGGTATGCCGAAAAGCCTGTCGGCGTATCTGGAGAACAACCGGAGCTTCGAAATGGCCGATATGGAAAAAAGGGATATACTGACACTGTATCGGAATGACATAATGAAGATAAGGTCAGGTTACAGGTCGAACGTATTGAGCATCTTTGACCAAATTCCCGCTTTTCTTTCACGTTCGGAAAGACGGATAGTAATGAATCGTATTGAAAAGGGAGCGAGCTTCCCAAAGTATCATGATACTTTCTTTTGGCTCTCTGATTCAATGATTGCCAATGAATGCTTTAATTGTTCGGATCCTAATGTGGGACTCTCGCTGAATGAAGACAGAACCTACGTGAAATGCTATATGGGTGATACCGGACTACTTATCAGCCATACATTCGATGAGAATGAAATCTCTGACGGAGAACTTTACCGAGAAATCTTGTTGGGAAAACTGTCGGTGAACGAGGGTATGTTCTACGAGAACGTAATCGCACAGATGCTTGTGGCTGCCGGGCACAAGCTTTACTTCTACACCCGATACAATGAAGAAAAGCATCGCAACGACATGGAAATTGATTTTATCCTGTCGAACCAAAGCAAACTAAAATATAAAATTTTTCCGATAGAAGTAAAATCGAATGACAAGTATACTATTCGTTCACTCATCAAGTTCAACGAGTGTTTTCATCAGCGCATAGGAGAATGCTATGTGATTCATCCGAAGAACCTATACGTAAAGGAAGGAGTAGTGTATCTGCCTGCCTATATGACCTTCTGTTTGTAAAGAGAGAGTATTCCTGCAGGAATTTTCTCTCTTTTTCCTTAAATCCGCAACAGTTATCATGAAGGACGCTTTCATGATAGCTGTTGCGGATTTAAGGAAAAAGTATCAGAATGAGTTAAAATAATATTTGTTTCCCTACTACTTTCGCCCTACTTTTGCATCAAATAAAATAAACCTAATCGAAATAACGATATGAAACTACACGAAATCGATATTCTCATCATTTGCGCCTATCTCATTGCCATGATTGTCATCGGACTTATCCTGAAGAAACGGGCTGCCCAAAATATGGATTCTTATTTCCTGGGAGGGAAATCATTGCCATTTTATATGCTCGGACTCTCCAATGCTTCCGGAATGTTTGACATCACAGGCACCATGTTGATGGTATATTGGGCATTTGCCTACGGATTCAAGAGCCTTTGGATTCCCTGGTTGTGGCCGGTATTCAACCAAATATTTCTAATGGTCTATCTGTCCGTGTGGTTACGTCGTTCCAATGTACTTACCGGAGCGGAATGGATTAAGACACGCTTCGGTAAAGGTAAAGGATCGACTCTTTCACATACGATTGTTATCATATTCGCATTACTTAGCGTACTCGGTTTTTTAAGTTATGGATTCATAGGTATTGGTAAATTTATGGAGATATTCATCCCCTGGGAAGTAGTATCTCCATTTATTCCTTTCAATGTGCCTGCAGAATATGTTCCTCATGTATATGGTATTTTCTTTACCACAATCGCTACTTTCTATGTAATGCTTGGAGGAATGTTGAGTATTGTATGGACAGACGTTGTGCAGTTCCTGATTATGACAGTGGCAGGTATCGTAATTGTTGTCATTGGTATGCAGATGGTAGCACCGGATATGATTCATTCATTTGTTCCTGCCGGATGGGATTCACCTTTCTTCGGATGGACACTCGACATCGACTGGAGTAGCCGGATGAATCTCTTAACGGAACGAATGGCGAATGAGCCATATAATCTGATTAGTATCTTCGTCATGATGGCTTTACTCAAAGGAATATTTATGAGTATGGCAGGACCGGCACCCAACTATGATATGCAGAAGATTCTGTCTTGTAAGTCACCTAAAGAAGCCGCTATGATGAGCGGCTCCGTATCAGTCGTACTATTAATTCCCCGCTATCTGATGATTATGGGATTTGCTCTGCTAGCTATCTACTTCTTTAAAGAAGATGGCGGCCTGACACAAATGGAAGTGACACGAACTGATTTCGAAACAATCCTTCCTCATTTGATTACCCGTTATGTACCCGCCGGGCTAGCTGGTTTGTTATTAGCCGGACTACTGGCTGCATTCATGTCGACTTTCGCTTCCACGGTAAATGCTGCTCCTGCATATATTGTGAATGACATTTATCTGAAATACATCAACCCGAAAGCCAGTGTGAAAACACAGATACGCAGTAGCTATGTTATTTCTGTCGCAGTAGTAGTGATTAGCACTATTATCGGATTCTTCCTGAAAGACATCAATGAAATCTTCCAATGGATTGTAGGTGCACTTTTCGGAGGCTATATCGCAGCCAATGTACTGAAATGGCATTGGTGGCGTTTCAACGGTGAAGGTTATTTCTGGGGAATGACCGCCGGAGTAATAGCAGCCATCGTTATGAAATTTACTGTTCCCGACGCATGGGTACTCTATTTCTTCCCAGTACTGTTCGGAGTTTCCCTGATAGGATGTATCGCAGGAACCTATAGCGCCCCACCAACAGACGAAGAAACACTGATTAACTTCTACACCCGTGTACGCCCATGGGGATGGTGGAAGCCGATTGAAGAAAAAGCATTGGCCCGTTACCCTCATATCCAGCCAAACCACAATTTCAAAAGAGACGCATTCAACGTAGCAATCGGCATTGTGTGGCAATGCAGCCTTACCATTATCCCAATGTATCTTGTGGTCCGCCAACAACTGGGGCTCTGGAGCTCTATCGCATTGCTTCTGGTTACGACCTTGATACTAAGAAAGACTTGGTATAAGCCTCTGTGTAAAGAAGAAATCAGGTACAACGAAGAAATAAAACAACTAAAACAAGAGAAGGAATAATTAGCTTAACACACTAAAATTTGAGAACCGACCATGAAAAGACTATCTGTAATTCTGGTATCATTTTTACTATATCTGCCTCTATGCGCTCAATTTAAGGGAACAGTTTCTGTCGACACTAATCAATCGGGCATAGTTGATAAAGGCGATAAGCCGCTGGCGGGAGTTATGGTAACAGATGGATTGAACGTAGTAAAAACAGATAAGAAAGGTCGGTTCTCTTTGCCGGGATTCGAGAAAACAAGATTCATAAGTATTACAACTCCCGCGGGATTTGAAACACAACAATTCTACCTTTCTACCAAAGAGAACAGAAAAAGCTACGATTTTATCTTAACCGAAAGCGAGCGGACAAAGCCCAGAGAACATTCTTTCGTGCAAATCACCGACACCGAAGTGACGGGTGGAATGGGGCGTTGGGTGACCGACCTCCAACAATACATTAACAATGAGAAGCCTGCCTTCCTCATTCACACCGGAGATATCTGCTACGAACCGGGACTCACCATTCACAATCAAGTGGTAAATGCACAAACAATGGATTGTCCTGTTTATTATTGCATCGGTAATCATGACTTAGTGAAAGGCAACTATGGCGAAGAGCTTTACGAATCTCTCTATGGTCCGACATGGTATTCATTTGATATAGGTAACGTTCATTATGTAGTCACTCCAATCGACCACGGAGATAACCCGACCAACTATACCCAAAGAGATGTATACAACTGGCTAAAGAACGATCTTGCTCTCATAAAAAAAGACCAGGCACTTATCCTTTTCAATCACGACTTATTTACTCCAAATGACTCTTTCGTCTTTAAAGCAGATGACGATCATCTGCTTGATTTTCGTTCTTTCAATACAAAAGCCCAACTCTACGGACACATGCATTACAACTATGTCCGCAATCAGAATGGAATTTATACAATCTGTACCGGCACATTGGATAAAGGAGGTATTGACCACTCCCCTTCTTCTTTTAGAGAAATAAAAGTAGACGCAAACGACAATATCACCACACAACTGCGATATGCTTTCATCGAGCCACAAATCGCAATAGTCTCTCCGATGAATAATCAGACGGCCGCAGCCTGCACCATCACTAAAGATCAGCTTCCTGTTTCCGTCAATACATATTATTCGCAGGCCAAAACGTCTCACGTTTCTTATATCCTAAGCGATTCGGAAAATAATCAAGAAATAACTAAAGGCGATCTGACCTCCCGTACAGAATGGAACTGGGGTGGAAACATTCAAATACCAGCTAATGAAATGGGGAAAGAACTAAATCTCACAGTGACTTCATTCTTCAGCAACGGAAAGAAAGCGACTGCTACCAGCCAGTTTATCTATCAAAAGGACTTCAAATTATCCACTATTGCAGGTGAAGACTGGAATACATTACTTCAAAACGCAGCACACTCCGGCGGAGTCAACAACTCTCAAATCAAGCTCCCCCTGCAATTACAATGGACAGCTAATACAGGCAGTAACATTTTTATGTGTTCTCCCATTATCGCCGGACAGAAAGTATTTATCGCTACCACCGACGATAATATATCACTGAACACATTTATCTGCGCATTTGATTTTAATTCCGGCAAACTGTTGTGGAAATTCCGTACTGCAAATTCTGTTAAGAACACAATAGCCTATGAAAATGGAATTGTAGTAGCTCAAGATGCCTCCTGCAACCTCTATGCCTTAGACAGTGAATCAGGGAAATTACTCTGGAAACAATCTATCAATCTGGACAGCTATCCCTATCTGACTGAAGGCTTGACAGTAGACAAAGGAGTAGTCTATGCCGGAATCGGCGCCGGACTATCTGCCTACAACCTAAAAACAGGACAAACGATATGGACTAACAAGGACTGGAAACAGCGGGAAGGTTCTACTACAACACTCGCTATTGCCGGAGATGTATTAGTCAGCGGAACCCAATGGGGAGGTTTATACGGCAATGATATCCACACAGGAAAGCAACTCTGGAAACTATCTGATAACGGACTTGGCAACCGGGGAGCCTCTCCTGTCTATAAAAACGGGAAATTATGGATTATCTCTTCCAAGAGCTTCTTCACAATAGAGCCACAAACCGGAAAAGTACTGCAACAAAAAGAGTTATCAGCCAATCTGGATGTTACATCCACCCCACTCATCACCGAACAGGAAATCATTTTCGGTACTGCCGACCGGGGAGTTTTCGCATTGGATCAATCTACACTTTTCAATAAATGGAAAGCAGAAACGTCACCTTCACTTGTATATACTGCTCCTTATTCCACCACTCCGCAAGCCGGAGTTGAAACAAGTCCTGTTGCATCACAAGGAATTGTCTACATCGGAGCTTCCGACGGTTATCTATATGCCATCGACCAAACTACAGGCATTATAAAAGATAAACGACACATTGGAGCGCCTATATTTTCAACCGTAGCCGTATTTGGGAATAAGATGATTGTTTGTGATTTTGCGGGTAATGTTTATTGCTTTTCATCGAAGTAAACTCGCTCTTCACTATCATAATGCATAAACTCAAATGGTACATAAGCACTAAAATTATATAGATACAGTTTTTGCCACCCCACACGTTGTAATTTAAAGATTATCACGTATCTTTGCCTGCTCAAATCATAAATACGAGATATGGCTATTACAATCAAGAAAGTCTCCACAAAGAGAGAACTTAAGAAATTTATCCGTTTCAATTACAGAATGTACAAGGGTAACCCTTACTCTGTGCCTGACCTCTATGACGACATGCTCAACACCTTCAACAAGAAGAAAAACGCAGCATTCGAATTCTGTGAAGCAGATTATTTCCTCGCATACCGGGACGATAAAATAGTAGGACGTGTAGCTGCAATCATCAACAATCAGGCGAACGAGAAGTGGGAATGTAAAAACGTTCGTTTCGGATGGATAGACTTTATCGACGATCCCGAAGTATCATCCGCACTCATCAAAACGGTGGAAGAATGGGGAAAAGAACGAGGCATGACTCACATTGCCGGTCCTCTCGGATTTACTGATTTCGATGCGGAAGGAATGTTAGTTGAAGGATTCGACCAGCTTAGTACCATGGCTACTATCTACAACTACCCATACTATCCTGTACACATGGAAAAGTTAGGCTTCGAGAAAGACGCCGACTGGGTGGAATACAAAATCTACATACCGGATGCCATTCCCGACAAGCATAAACGTATCTCCGAACTGATCCAACGAAAATATAACCTCAAGATAAAGAAATATACTTCCGGAAGAAAAATAGCCAAAGACTACGGACAGAAGATTTTCGAGCTGATGAATGAAGCATACAGTCCTCTTTATGGCTATTCTCCGTTGACACAGCGGCAAATCGACCAATACGTGAAAATGTATCTGCCAATCCTTGACTTACGGATGGTTACACTGATTACTGATGCCAATGACGAACTGGTCTGTGTAGGTATCTCCATGCCATCTCTCGCCGAGGCTTTACAGAAATCACACGGGCGTCTGTTGCCACTCGGATGGTTCTATCTGTTAAAGGCACTATTTATGAAACGCCGTGCCAAAATGCTTGATCTGCTACTCGTTGCAGTGAAACCGGAATATCAAAACAAAGGTGTTAACGCTTTGTTATTTTCCGATTTAATTCCAGTTTATCAAAAATTAGGTTTTATCTTTGCGGAAAGCAACCCCGAACTGGAACTGA
>NZ_DAWCXD010000115.1:0-16493 GCF_052357945.1 Bacteroides sp.
CTTTTGACTTTATTATAACTTGGAGAGAAACACGCACGAGGCCGAATGCTTACGGACTACATGACCATTCTTGCATTAAGAAAGGCAATTTAATAATGAAACTGCCAAATCTCTAAAAACAACAATATCCATCCGTCTACAGTTTGGTAAATGGATAGATATTGCTTTTTTATTCTTAACCTCTGCCCAAAATAAATGCAAAGAAGCCTTATATTTAATTTTAACAGAAGAAACTTTCTATTTTTTCTGCATTAATCCTTTAAATGCCGTAGGATAAGGAGTTTCAAACTCCATCAACTCTTTTGTTACCGGATGATAGAAACATAACTTGAAGGCATGTAACGCCAATCGTCCTAAAGGATCACACTCACTGCCATAGCGCCGGTCACCAACAACAGGGTGACCTAAATCCAACATATGCACACGAATCTGATTCTTACGTCCTGTTTCCAAATCCAACTCCACCAATGAATATCCATTGGCCCGCTTTATTGTTTTATAATGAGTGACCGCAAACTTACCTTCCCCATTATCTACAGGACTGGAATAGACATACAATTTCCGGTCGGTCAACCAAGACTCTACAGTACCGTAATCTTTCTCCATATCACCAGAAACGATAGACACATAACGGCGGTCCGTCACAATATCATGCCAATTATCACGTAAAGTATTCTGGGTTTTTTCATCTTTGGCATACATCATCAACCCCGAAGTTTCACGGTCCAGACGATGTACTACAAATACGCGGTTGAAACGATGTGAACGTTTTACATACTCATTCAAAATATGTTGTGCAGTACGCTCCTTCTGATGTTCTGTGCTGACAGAAAGCAGTCCCTCCTTCTTTTCCACCACCAAGATATAAGCATCCTCGTATACCAGTTTCAGCATCGGATGTTTAAACTCACGATTATTCTTCACCTTGGATATCTGCACTTTCATACCTGGTTTCAATGCGAAATTATATTGGGTAGTAATCACATTATCTACCAAAATCACGCGGTTGGCAAGCAACGCCTTTACCTTGCTACGACTGATTCCCGCCATTTTCCGCATCAGAAAATCCATCAGCTCAGCGGGCTCCGTCACATTATATATAGTATATCGGGCAACACTTCTCGCCTTTGGCCTGCCGGAATCACTATTCTTACCTCTTGACATAATTCTATTTACTGTTTAAACAATTTATAATTGAACTATCCGGATTATCCTCTTTTTTCCAGCAACACCACATTTTCCACATGATGCGTATGAGGGAACATATCTACGGGTTGCACGGCCATCACCTTGTATTTGGCATCTAACAAAGACAAATCACGTGCCTGGGTGGCAGGATTACAGCTAACATACACAATCCGCTGAGGTTCAGCAAAAAGAATTGTATTAATCACATCATCGTGCATTCCGGCACGCGGAGGATCAGTGATAATAACATCAGGACGACCATGTTGGTTGATAAACTCCTGAGTGAGGATATCCTTCATGTCACCGGCATAAAATAAGGTATTGTCAATGCCATTAATTGCCGAATTCACTTTAGCATCTTCTATTGCTTCAGGCACATATTCGATACCAATCACTTTCTTTGCCTGGCGTGAAACAAAGTTGGCTATGGTTCCAGTCCCTGTATAAAGATCATACACCAATTCTTTACCGGTCAATCCGGCAAAATTACGGGCCACCTTATAAAGATTATACGCCTGTCCGGAATTAGTCTGATAAAATGATTTTGCTCCTATCTTGAAGCGCAACCCCTCCATTTCCTCGAAAATATGATCGTTGCCTTTGAACACCATTACCTCCAGATCGTTAATGGTATCATTGCATTTGTTATTGACTACATATAATAAGGAAGTAATCTGCGGAAAACGTTCTGCCACGAAAGCCAGCAGTTGCTTCATCAGATCCATTTCGCTCTCTTCCACAATCTTGCATTGCAGCAACACCATAAGCTCACCCGTACTCGAAGTACGGATCATCAAGTTGCGAAGCATTCCTTCTTGAGAACGCAGATTAAAGAAAGAATAATTGTGTTCGTATGCATAGTCACGAATCGCATTGCGTATCTGGTTGCTGATATCATCCTGTAACCAGCACTTTTCTATAGCCAGTACCTTGTCAAATGCACCGGGAATGTGGAAACCTACGGCGTTCATCTGATCGTACTTCACATCTTCCTTTACCTCTTCCTCTGTCAGCCAACGTTTGTTAGAAAACGTAAATTCCAACTTATTACGGTAAAACTCCGTTTTTTCCGACCCTATGATAGGTGAAATTTCCGGCAATTCGATCTTGCCGATACGGGTCAGATTATCCGTCACCTGCTTTTGCTTATACTTTATTTGTTCTGTATATGGCAGACACTGCCACTTACAACCACCACATATACCATAATGCTGGCAGAAGGGTACTGCACGCACAGGAGAATACTCATGGAATTTCACAGCCACAGCTTCTGCATAATGATTTTTCTTACGCTTCACTTGTAAATCCACCACATCACCGGGCACTACATAAGGCACAAATACTACCAGGTCATTCACTTTCGCCAAAGCTTTTCCTTCGGCAGCTACATCTGTTATGGTTATCTTCTCTAATAATGGAAGTTCTTTCTTCTTTCTAGCCACTTTTCTGAATAAGTTAATTTGGGGACAAATTTAAGCATTTTCCCTGAATATTGCCTCATAAATCGTAAGATATTAAAATTGCAAAGTAGAAATTGCAATTTCCACTATTTTTTTTCAGTAAAAGGTTTGGAGATAACTAAAATATGTATAGTTTTGCGATTACATTTTTTGAGCGAGTTAACTTTAAATACATTTATTATGGATAAAAAAAGAGTTTACACCTTTGGTAATGGACAAGCTGAAGGAAAAGCAGACATGAGAAATCTGCTTGGTGGAAAAGGCGCTAACCTGGCTGAAATGAATCTAATCGGTGTTCCCGTACCTCCGGGATTTACAATCACCACAGAAGTTTGTAGCGAATATTATGAGTTAGGTAAAGATAAAGTAGTAGAACTGCTGAAAGCGGATGTTGAGAAAGCTATCGCCAACATCGAAAATCTGATGAATTCCAAGTTTGGAGATGTAGAGAACCCGTTACTGGTTTCTGTACGTTCGGGTGCCCGCGCTTCTATGCCGGGTATGATGGATACCATCCTTAATTTAGGTTTAAATGACGAAGTGGTGGAAGGCTTGAGCCGCAAGACCGGACGCCCCCGTTTCGCATGGGATTCTTACCGTCGTTTCGTACAAATGTATGGTGACGTGGTATTGGGTATGAAACCGGTGAACAAGGAAGACATCGATCCTTTCGAGGAAATTATCGAAAAAGTAAAGGAAGAAAAAGGTGTGAAGCTCGACAACGAATTGGAAGTGGAAGACCTTAAAGAACTGGTTAAACGCTTTAAAGTTGCTGTAAAAGAACAGACCGGACAAGATTTTCCGACCTGTGCATACGAACAACTTTGGGGTGCCATTTGTGCTGTATTCCGCAGCTGGATGAACGAACGCGCCATTCTTTACCGCAAAATGGAAGGTATTCCTGCCGAATGGGGTACTGCTGTAAGCGTACAAGCCATGGTATTCGGTAACATGGGTGATACTTCGGCTACCGGTGTTTGCTTCTCTCGTGACGCAGGTAACGGTGAGGATTTGTTTAATGGCGAATATTTGATCAACGCACAAGGTGAAGATGTTGTAGCCGGTATCCGTACCCCGCAACAAATCACAAAAATCGGTTCTCAGCGTTGGGCAGAACGTGCAGGTATTTCTGAAGAAGAACGCGTAGCCAAATATCCCTCTATGGAAGAAGCTATGCCGGAAATCTACAAAGAACTGGATGCCCTGCAGACCAAACTGGAAAACCACTATCGCGACATGCAGGATATGGAATTTACCGTACAGGAAGGTAAATTATGGTTCTTGCAGACCCGTAACGGTAAACGTACCGGAGCTGCCATGGTAAAAATCGCCATGGACTTGTTGCGCCAGGGAATGATTGATGAAAAAACAGCATTGGAGCGTTGCGAACCTAATAAATTAGACGAACTGCTTCACCCTGTGTTCGACAAGAAAGCGTTGAAAGAAGCGAAAGTTTTGACTCGTGGTTTGCCCGCTTCCCCGGGTGCCGCTACCGGTCAGATTGTGTTCTTCGCCGATGATGCTGCTAAATGGGCTGCCGATGGCAAAAAGGTGGTCATGGTACGTATCGAAACTTCGCCGGAAGACCTGGCAGGTATGGCCGTTGCCGAAGGTATCCTGACTGCACGTGGCGGCATGACATCTCACGCTGCGGTTGTGGCCCGTGGTATGGGTAAGTGCTGCGTATCGGGTGCTGGTGCTATCAATGTAGATTATAAGACACGTACCGTAGAAATTGAAGGTATTACTTTAAAAGAAGGTGACTTCATCTCTCTGAACGGTACTACCGGTGAAGTATATAAAGGTAAAGTGGAAACCAAAGCAGCCGAAGTTTCAGGCGATTTCGCTGCATTGATGGATCTTTGCAACAAATACACCAAGCTGAATGTCCGCACTAACGCTGATACTCCGCATGATGCGGAAGTGGCCCGCGCTTTTGGTGCTTCAGGTATCGGTCTTTGCCGTACGGAACACATGTTCTTTGATGCTGAAAAGATTGTCGCTATGCGTGAGATGATCCTGTCACCGGATGTAGAAGGACGTAGAAAAGCATTGGCTAAATTGCTCCCCTTCCAAAAAGCCGACTTCAAAGGTATCTTCAAGGCTATGGACGGATGTCCGGTAAATGTTCGTCTGCTCGATCCTCCTTTGCATGAGTTCGTTCCCCATGATGCAAAAGGTCAGGAAGAAATGGCTAAGGCAATGGGCGTAACCGTACAGGAAATCAAAAAACGTGTGGAAAGCCTGTGTGAACACAATCCGATGTTAGGTCACCGCGGCTGTCGTTTGGGTAACACCTATCCCGAAATCACAGAGATGCAGACTCAAGCGATTCTAGGTGCTGCAATTGAACTGAAGAAAGAAGGATATGATCCGCATCCCGAAATTATGGTTCCCTTGACCGGTATCCTGTATGAATTCGAAGCTCAGGAAAAGGTGATCCGTGATGCAGCAGCAGCATTATTTGAAAAAGAAGGTATGGAAATTCCGTTCAAGGTAGGTACCATGATTGAAATTCCGCGTGCTGCGCTGACAGCCAACCGCATTGCCAGCCGTGCAGAATACTTCTCATTCGGTACCAATGACTTGACCCAGATGACATTCGGTTATTCCCGTGACGATATTGCTTCTTTCTTGCCGGTATATCTGGAAAAGAAGATTCTGAAAGTAGACCCATTCCAAGTACTCGACCAAAATGGTGTGGGCCAGCTGATTGAAATGGCTGTAGATAAAGGCCGTTCAGTTCGTCCTGATTTGAAATGCGGTATCTGCGGTGAGCATGGTGGTGAGCCTTCATCAGTGAAATTCTGTCACAAAGTTGGTTTGAACTATGTGTCTTGTTCTCCGTTCCGCGTGCCTATTGCCAGACTGGCTGCGGCGCAGGCTGCTATTGAGGAAGCATAAGCAATATAGGATAATATTTGATTTAGGCTGTAACGAACTGTTTATCAGGCGTTACAGCCTAAGTTGTTTTTAGGCGGTTCGTGCATTTGTCCGCAAAAAATGAGCCAAATAAACGGTACTTGCATACACCACGCATACACTTTTGAACAGTGGCGCATACACCAACGCATACACCATTTAATAACTTATAAATCAATGTGATATGGCAACATTTAAAGTAGTCGTAAGAAAAAAGAGAGCTGACGGATTTTATCCAGTGTACATTCGTGTTGTCCACCGTTCAAGAATGGGTTATATTAAAACCGATAAACTCATTACGGACAAGCAAATCACCAAGAATGGCGAAATCAAGGATATTGTGGTCAACGAATATTGTTCACGAGAAATCCTACGTTATAGCGATATGATAAACCGTAAGGATGTCTCAAATTATTCTGTTGCTGAACTAATTGAATTTCTTATCCATTCAGATGAAGAAATATGTTTTAGTGACTATGCAACAAGGTTCATTAACCGTATGGCCTCTGAAGGACATGAACGTAATGCTAAGAACTATCGTCTGGCTGTAAACCACCTTGAAAGATATTTGGGAACAACCAGAGTGATGTTTACTCACTTGTCATCTTCTGTTTTGACAAGATGGATTAATAGCCTTTCGTTGACGAACAGGGCGAAAGAAATGTATCCGACTTGTTTAAGACAGATATTCAAAAGGGCACTTATAGAGCTGAACGATGAAGAACGTGGTATCGTGCGAATCAAATACAATCCTTGGTTAAAGGTATCTATTCCTAAATCTGACAGTACGGTCCAAAGGGCCATCAGTGCAGAGGCATGTAGGGAATTCTTCAATCGCCCCCTACCGGAAACCAAAATGATTTCCTCTCTTCCGGAACTGGGCCGAGACGTGGCACTCCTATCTTTGTGTCTAGGTGGAATAAACACCGTAGATATTTTTGAGCTTAAAAAAGAAAACTACAAGGATGGTATTATCGGATATAAAAGAGCTAAGACAAAGCACAGCCGGAAAGACGAAGCCTATATTGAAATGCGCGTGGAACCGTTCATTCAGGCCACATTTGACAAATATCTTTCAGACGAGAATGATGAATATCTTTTCAAATTCCATAAGCGTTACAGCAATCCGGACAGTTTCAATGCCAACGTAAACATTGGAATCAGAAAGATATGTGCTGATATGGGAATGAAGAAAGAGGATTACTACTGTTATTATACTTTCCGTCATACCTGGGCTACAATTGCCCAAAACGACTGTGATGCCAATCTGTATGAAGTTGCTTTCGGCATGAACCATAGTCATGGACTGAATATAACAAGAGGCTATGTCAAGATAGACTTCACTCCTGCCTGGGAACTAAATGCCAAAGTGATTGACTTCATTTTCTTCAGCAGCAAGAAGAGCAAGCAAGGCAAGGCACGTGACTTCGAGACACCGGCAGACAAGATGTTCCGTATCACCAAAAAGATGATGATCTATGGCCGTGCATATTTCAAAGGTGACGTTATCGGTGAAATAACAGACATTGGTTTCAGTAATGTAGACCAGGTTATCGACAGACTGGTTGAACAGTTACCCAAGGATATACCTATAGGATGTATGGTTCAGTTCCGTCTTATGAACTGTGATTCCAAGAAGGAAGTTGTGTATGAAAGAAGCAAGGGAAAAGGATTCATGTAATCGGAAAACTGAAACAAGCCATTAACACAAAGGGAGGATTCTACTTATCTTTATCAGAACCGTATCATTTCACTCACTGATACGGTTCTTTCTATTTGTCCGGTTGATTCCAGGGCAATACTTCACGGCCTATAAGTATGGCAAAGACAAGTACGATAAGCTTCCATATAAGAATGAAAGTTTTCTTGACCAACCAGACAGTCAGACGTATGGCAATCCTAAAAAGCCAGAATACTAGTTTCAGGAGCAGCATACCGATAATAAGTACCGGCAGCAGATATATAATCAACAGCAGTTCAAACATAATGTGTAATATTTATGAGTATAAGAGTTTATTAATTATATAAATATACTAAAAATCAATGAGATACAGAAATTTGCGCAACACTATTTTCTTATTATCCGAGTAGATTTTCTACTGATTATCAGTGTTATATCATCATGATAACGAGGTATCTCCAAACTCTGATTACAGGGTTATTCTACCTGAATGTTTCTGCAATACAGTTCAGATAAAATAAGATTTCCCGATAGCCATTTCATCAGCTGAATCAGCAACAAGATTTTATTTTCCCTTTTATTAGGATTCCAATAACTTAGATAATCAGGATACTTTTACCATACTATCATGGTATCAGGACTACATATTATATTGGATATAGGTTTTATGAGAACAATAGCCATCTATTCCATATAACTACATCTTGTGTGTTTTTGAAACTTTGGTTTATCCAACCATATATATCGAAACATTATTTCTTATTACTGCGATTTTTATGGTTCTAAGATTGAATAATACTTATAGCATCTGTTTCTGAATACACGAAAATTGGTTTGATAAGTTTTAGGACTATATACAACAATATTCCGCTACATGGATATTCCAAAACAACCGGATGCTACAGCACATGGTAAGCCGGAATATGCCTCCAAAGAATTGTGTTGTTGATTTCGGTTTGCAACGGCTTTCTCCGGTAAATTTGGGTGTAATAATCATTCCCGGAAGGCATCGTTCTGCCGTGCAGAGTTTTCCAAGCAAGTTGTACTTTTGTGGTCACAAAACTCCGTTTCGTACTCACAAAAGTAACTTGCCGAATGCTGGCGCATCGGAGCGGCTGGCCGCTGTTTCGCATGGCGAAAGATGGTCCGGGAAACCTAACCACCAATGTATCCAAGTATGAAGAATCAGAGAACCAAGTACATCAAGGTAAGGATGACACCGGAGGAAGTACAACAGTTTAAGGAGAAATCTGCCTCCTATTCATCCGTGAGCCATTATATACGTTCAGCACTGGCAGAGTATTCAAATATCGGAACCAAAAGACAGCTCGAACTGATGAATGATCTCGGTCTGTTTTACCGCAAATATCAGAATGAACTTTCCTGGGCTGGAGGAAACCTTAATCAGTCGGTTAAACGTGCTAATGAGCTTGCGGTAGCCGGATTACTCACTCCCGGCTATATTCAGGAAGTTCTGTTACCTGTAATCCTTGAAACTCAGGAAACATTGAACAGAATAAAGAAAGACCTTGATTCTCTGACACAGAAATCAGTCAAAATCTGAGTTATTAGTTACACGGTATTCAATCATTTCAGATATTATTATTGTGTAACCGTAGATTAATGAACTTGAAGTATTTCGGTTACTCAGTAACTCAAACCTTGATAAATTAAGATTCAATATGATAGCAATCATATTACCGGGAAGCACGAACTTCCATGCTGTCGGTTACAATGAATATAAAGTCTCGAAAGGTATTGCACGGCTGATAGAGATTCAGAATTTCGGTTCACTCGGAACATTTCATAAACCTACCCCAAGTGAGCTGGTCGGTTATCTCCAAAAATATAGTTCGCAGAACAGCAGAATAAGGAAACCACAGTTTCATATGGCCATATCATGTAAGGGACACGAAATGTCGGAAGATGAATTGCTGGGTTTTGCACACCAGTATCTCAAGGAAATGGGATACGGAGAATCCGGTCAACCGTTGCTTGTTTACTCCCATTATGACACGGAGAATACCCATCTTCATATTGTCACTTCAAGAGTGGCACCTGATGGAAGAAAGATTCAGCACAACCATGAACGCAGACGTTCCCAGGAAGTCATAGACCGTATTCTTGGGAATGACAGGAAAAAGAAAACGGAAGATGATATTGATGCTGCCAAACAATATACATTATCTTCCTTTGCCCAGTTCAAGGCAATCATGGTTTCCATAGGCTATGAGGTTTATCAGAAAGATGAGAATGTATTCATCAAGCATGGTGGAAAAGTTCAGAAGGAAATCCCTTTTTCTGAAATAGAAAGTCTTTTCAAGAGCGGTTATCGGGAAAGGGCTCGTTGCCGTCAGCTTAGAAGCATATTAAAGAAATACCGTGATGTAAGTTCCAACAAGGAGGAACTGCAGAAGGAACTGAAAACGAAGTTCGGTATTGACATTGTGTTCTTCGGCAAGAAGGATGCTCCATACGGATACATGCTTGTTGATCATGCAAACAAGACCGTTATTCATGGTGCAAAAGTACTGGCTGTAGAGGAGCTTCTGGACTTTACTACTCCTGAAGAACGGTTCAACCGAATTGAGGACTATATTGACCGGTTACTGACACTAAATCCGAAGATTACCCAGGGTGAAATATACAGTAAAATCAGGAAGCAGCGTGCCTATATCAAGAAAGGTATCATCTATTTTGATGGCCAAAGCCGTCCGTTGAAACCTTTTATGGCAGAAGCTATCGACCGTAATAATCGTATAGCCATGGTTGAAATGTTCAGTCCGGCTACTGAGGCTGAACAGGATCTACTTTGTAAGATATTCAAGGTTTCCCGGACAGATTTAGTAGATATATCTCCGGAAAGAACATACTACTACACTGATGCAGTGAACCGTTTGCGTGAGATATTCAATGATGAAAATGTTTCCTCTGTCAGAAGCCGACTACATGAAGAAGGCTTCACTATCCGTCAGGAAGAAGATGTAACTTATGCTATAAATTTCAAGCAGCATATCATTATAAATCTTACTGAAGAAAGGTTCAATCTTGAACGGTTAAGGAAACAGCCGGTAAAACAAATTGAACGAAATAAACACCTGCAACCAACAAAACCTGCTTCACGTTTCTCAGGCAAGACCAAGATGCGTGATGCTGGGGGTGGCAGTCATAGCGAAAAACGTGAATGGGAAGTAGGTCATAATGGGAATTATGATGATATTGATGATAAACAATCTGTTAAAAGATAACAAAACCTATCGATTAATAGGGTAACTTTACCTAATAAATTCTATTATCTCTTGTAATCTGCTTAAAAACTTTGCAGCATGAGCTCCATCCATTTGTGTATGGTGGAATTGAAATGAAATAGTCAGGTATTTCCTGAAGAAACGTTTTTTTATTTTTCCCCATATCAGGAATGGATTATTGAATATACCACTATACATACCAACAGCACCATCTATTTCATAATTTACAAGAGCAGAGGTACCAATAACCATACTTTCAGTTAAATCATAGTTTTCACAGTTTTCTCTTACTTGTTTGGTCAATCGGATATAATCATCATTGAATTGAATCAGATTTTCTGAAAAAGGAATATCACAGGAATTTATTTCACCAATTCTATTGGCTACAATCGTATTCACGGCAATTGTATCATATTGAACCAATCTGTCACCAACAGGAAGTATATAGAATTCCTTAATTCCGGAAGCTGCTTTGCCAATACACCAACACATCAACATATTCAATTTCAGTCCTTTCTTTTTACTAGTTTTTACAAGTTTAGTCACATCTACCGTCTTGAAAAATGTAACCATTGGCATAGGTGCCTGCATCCACATCTTGTATGCATATGCTCGTGTGGTCGTTTCGGGATTTATCTCTTTCTTCATTTCTGTAACTTTAATTCTGGTACAAAAATAAAAAGGACGTTTGAGTACGGATAGAACAAAAGAGACATTATAATGGAGTGGTAAACAAATCGGAATATGGCTCACATATTTCTCTTAGCGATAAGGGAGTATATCCGCTGAGTGTTCTAAATTCACGTATAAAATGTGACTGGTCTGAATAACCGCATTGATAGGATATTTGCGCTAAACTGATACTTTCAGGTTGGTTTTGCATAAGTTTAAGGGATTGCTGAAATCGTACGATTCGTGCATACTCTTTCGGGTTCATACCGACCATGGCAAGAAAAACACGTTCAAACTGTTTCTTGCTTAGGCAGGCAATAGATGCCAGTTCAGAAATCCTAATATTAGGATTAGAATACATTTGACGGATAACTGTCATAATCCTGTCAATATCCTGTTCACGTCTTGATGTAGAATTGATTCTTAACTGTGAAAGCAACCATTGTTCTATAAGATATATACAAAAGTTATTATCTTCACAATCCAAGACTCTCGCTGCAAGACAATTTAATTCCTTATTCTCCAATCCATAACCAGATACTTCCCTATTATAGAACAGAGACGTTGGAACATTAAGAAAGGTACTCATGGCATAAGGATGAAACACTGCAACAATCATCTCTATATTATCCGTAGCACTAATATGAGACGAGAAGTTAACTTGTCCACTAATAGTTAGTTTATCCTGCTTCGTACTTAATTCGGGAATATATAAAGCCGACTTTTTATGAAATATAATCTGAGGGCAACCAATTGGGAAGGTGTAGGTCTCGATCGGCCGATTACTCTCAAATATCCAATAGTATCTGATATAATCCCTCAACTGCTGGCATGGTTTATAAAATCTGAGTCCACTTGTCATCATTCTATAAAAGTTTATTTATTTTTCGGAATTCTGTAGGACTGACATCCTTGTATTTCTTGAATAATCTATTCAGGTGGCTTTCATCAGTGAAGCCCAGTTCTTCTACTATTTCATTTATCCTCATATCACTATGTAGAAGTCGGTTTTCCACCATCTTCATCTTATAATTCAATATATATTGTTGCATGGTTTCATTGGTCTGCTTCTTGAAATATTTTCCAAGATAATTGGGAGAGATACCAAAATGCCGACATATTTCTTTTGCTTTAATCTTTTCCGGGAAACAGATATTGGACTGTATATATTGCAAGATATTCAGTACTAAGTCCGTTGAATTGTCATCCAGTCTTTCAGGAAGAAACATAGCTACATTTCGGGCTACCACTATAATTATTGTATTAATCAATTGCGCAATTATCTCAGTACTATAGATATGCTTATTTCGGTATTCACGCATGATAGCCTCTATCATGGGTTTGACGAGCAGTTTATCCGTGGTGTTTCTTAGGATACACCCGGGCTGATGGTTAGCATGCTGGAGAATAAACTCCAGTCTCTTAATATTATCATCACCCAAAACAGCAGAATGGATATAAATATCATTGAACTTGATATAGACAAAAGTTGTTCTGTTATGAATTTCAAATGAGTGAATATCGCCGGGAGTAATCAGAAACAGATGTCCGTCATGATACGGAAACTTATGGTTGTTTATCCATTGAATTCCTGTACCGGTCAGAATATACACCAATTCAAAAAATGTATGATCATGTTCTTTCAAGTTCGTATCATCTACCTCACTGAGGGTGATTTCGAAAGGCTGATGTAAGTTTTCTCTTTTCATGGGCTTGTATATATTCACAAAGATACAGATTATAGGAAAAATATTACAGAGTAAAATCAAAAAACTTGTATAATTTTGCCTTTGTAGTTAAAAGAAAACTGATTATGAAAACAGAACTGGAAAAATGTCTGTCCGGAGAATGGTATGATTGTCATGCTCCTGTCTTTATCGAATTTAAGACGAAGACGCATAAACTGTTATTGGAATACAATGCCTTGCCCTACGATGCAAAAGAGAAAAAGTATGCTATACTGAAAGATATGTTCGAAAATATTGGAAAGAATGTTTCTGTAGGCAGTCCATTTGTATGTGATTATGGATGCCACATAACGATTGGCAACAATGTCAGCATCAATACAGGGTGTACACTGGTCGATTGTAATAGAATTACTATAGGAAACAACGTACTGATAGGACCGAATGTACAAATATATACAGCAACCCATCCGGTTGAATTGGAAAAACGATTAACACCTGTGGAAACGCCTGATGGAATAAAATATATACGCCATACGTATGCACTTCCTGTAACCATCGAAGATGGATGTTGGGTTGGCGGTGGAGTCATCATTTTACCAGGTGTCACCATAGGCAAAGGAAGTGTCATTGGTGCTGGTAGTGTCGTTACAAAATCTATCCCAGCTGATTGTCTGGCTGCGGGTAATCCTTGTAAAATCATCCGTAAAATCAATGTACCTAATGAACAAGATTAAGTTGGTAGCCTTCGATTTAGATGGAACCATTGCGGATACACTTTCACTATGTATAAAAGCTTTCAGAATGGCTGTACAACCATATATATCACAGACTTTATCAGAAGATGATATCATAAAGACTTTCGGTTTGAACGAAGAAGGAATGATAAGAAAGGTGATTAAAAATGAATATTGGAAACAGGCCCTACAAGATTTTTATCCTATTTACATGAAATTGCATCATTTTATGTGTCCACAGCCATTTCAAGGTATACGTGAACTAATTATTCAATTAAGACAAAATAACCTAATTGTAGCACTTGTCACAGGCAAAGGAGCGAAGAGTTGTGAGATTACATTGCAGCAATTGGAGATGGATTCTGATTTCGACAGAATCATAACAGGTAATGCAGAACGAAATACCAAATATGAAGCTTTGAATGAATTGTTGAATATTTACCATCTTTCCCCTGCAGAAATCGTGTATGTCGGAGATACTGTTTCTGATATAATACAATGCAGGATGGTGAACGTGGTATGCTTGTCCGCTGCCTGGTGTGTAACAAATTCTATTCAAGAAGAACTGGGAAAATGCAATCCAGGAAAAGTATTCAACAGCATTGAGAAAATATCGGAATATCTTTTGAAACACACCAGTGAATATTGAAAATATTTCTATATTTTTGAAATCTAAAAAAGAAATAGCATGACTTTATCAGATTGGTTCCAAGGATTCGAAAAAGGGATAAGCTGTCTGAACGAGGAACAGCGCGCCACATTCTTTTCAGAATGCGGGAAAAATTGTGTGAAATGTGGAACACTGCAAATCTATCAGAAACTATATGAAAAAGCAAATGGTGATTTGGACACTTTCTTTTCAGAAGCAAACAAACTGCCGGGAGTTAAAAGCGAAATCATTAAAAAAGGTTCTGCGTATTATCTGCACTTTATGGAATGTACGTGCATGCTTCACCGGCAAGGATATGTTTCCACACCCTTACTTTGTGAGTGTTCCAAGCAAAGCATTCTTTACGTCTTGCATTCATTATGGAAAGACAAGGCATTTCGGGTAACAATATGCGAATCCATTTTACGAGGTAGCCAACATTGCAAAATGCAAATTGAAACAACAAACAATGGAAATACATAATTTACTGGACATCAAATCAAGGGCAGAACTACGTGAGTGGCTTATTCAGAACCACAAAACGGAGAAAGAATGTTGGGTAGTCGTGAAACGTGGTAGACCTACGGATGACAGTACTTTCTGGTATATCGATGCTGTAGAAGAAGCACTATGTTTCGGCTGGATAGACAGTACTACTAAGAAAATAGCCGATGATATAACAGCACAAAAACTTTGTCCCAGAAAGCCAAGAAGCAATTGGTCTGAGCTAAATAAAGAAAGATGCCGAAGAATGGAACGGTTAGGATTGATGACAGATGCCGGAAGAGCCGTTCTACCGGATATGTCACCTAATGGTTTTACCATAGACAAGGATATAGTACACAGACTACAATCTGACCCGGTAGTGTGGAACAACTTCTGTCAATTCCCTGATTTATATAGGCGAATCAGAATTGATACCATCCAAATTAAGAGAAATCAGCCCGAACTTTTTGAAAGCCGCCTGAACAAATTTATAGAAAATACCCGAAAAGGACTTCTTTACGGAGAATGGAATGACAACGGAAGATTATAAAATTACAGGAAAGCATTAACCTATTTCTATTTTTATTACCTTTGTATCTAGGATATTAAAAACAAAGATTGTTCAACCTATGAAATGGCAATTGTGCATATAGTTGCGCATAATGAATAGCATTCTCAATTCAAGCTATTGTTAATATACAGGCCTATAATACAGGTCTGTACTTCTTTATTTTGCCATTATATCAAATAATTACTTTACAAATAAGTTATGTTACCAGTTGACAGAACTTATTGTATTATATCATGTTGAACAATGAACTATACATATAAAAACATATGGCTCATCAACTTTCCGGTTATGATGAGCATCCTTATCGAACAACTTATTAATATAACTGATGCTATCTTCTTAGGTCATGTTGGTGAAATAGAATTGGGGGCATCTGCACTTGCCGGAATCTGGTATCTTGCCATTTATATGCTCGGTTTCGGATTCAGTATAGGTTTACAGGTTGTCATTGCACGGCGTAATGGCGAGCAGCAATATTCAGAAACAGGTAGGACATTCTCTCAGGGATTATTTTTTCTGTCGGGTTTAGCAGTTCTACTGTGCGCTATTTCGAAAATATTTTCTCCCTTAATCCTGAGCAATCTGATTGCATCTGAGAATGTATATTCTGCTGTTATTGACTATCTGGACTGGCGCATTTGGGGATTAATGTTTTCTTTCCCATTTCTTGCGTTACGATCTTTCCTGGTCGGTATAACACTTACAAAACCCTTGAACAAAGCTGCCTTCACAGCAGTATTGGTGAATATACCTTGTAATTGGCTTCTCATATTTTATTTCGATATGGGAATAGCCGGTGCTGCAATAGCATCTTCATTTGCAGAATTATGCTCATTGATAATATTGTCTATCCATGTTTTACGAAAAATGGATAGAAAGGTTTATGGTCTGAACTGGCAGTTTAATAAAAACATATTCCATCATGTCTGTCGTGTATCTATCTGGAACATGTTCAATCCGTTTATTGGTGTAGCCTCATGGTTTGCCTTCTTCGTAGCTATTGAGCATTTGGGCGAGTTGGAACTGGCAGCGACAAATGTCATACGTAGCATATCTACCTTGTTTTTCGTCATAGTCAATTCACTGGCTGCAACAACCGGCTCATTGGCAAGTAATTTATTGGGAGCAGGACAAAAGAATGTAAGCATTCGAATAAATGCACCTTTTAAACCTTGAGGTTTGGTTGTAGCTTTG
>NZ_DAWCXD010000116.1:0-16384 GCF_052357945.1 Bacteroides sp.
ATACTATTGTGAATGCTTGCTCTTTATCACATTTGTATTTTATTCACATTAATACTTTATACATTGGTAACAGATCAAATATACAAAAGTAAATATTGATAGTTGCAAAAGCAATAAAAGGAAGGAATCAACCCATACTTTACCAATGTATATTACTATTTTTGTCTAATCATCCTTTACAATTTTCTCTAAAAAGCAAATCCTTGCGATATTTCTGTACCAATCTCCAGATATTTATTTTTTTTCGATTCTAGAAGGCTTATTTTTCGCATAAATAAATGATATACAAGAATTTAATCCCAATAAAGTGAATCTATATTTCTATTAAACTAGAAAAAAATCATGCTGTAACAATCCAATATAGTCTGAACTATCAAAATGACATTAATGGGCAGCTTTAGAAAAAGAGAAAATCTCCATTCTCACTATAAAGTGGTAGCATCAAAATCTAAAATGCTTTTTTGATAAAACTCAAGGATCAGTAAACTTTTCTCGTTAAAAAATTCAAGCTTTAGATTTAATGAAAATGTATTTTCTGAAAAGATAGGCAATATAAAATTAAAAAAACTGTTTGTGTGATTAGCCAAACAGTAACTCTATAAAACGATGAAATAACTAAATTTATTTGTAAAAATAATCACAGAAAATAGTGAGAGGACTTTTTGAGATAAGTATAATTGCGGGAATATAAAAAAGACATATACTCCCCATTTCTATCTATGGTAAAAGTATATGTCTGATGATATATGTAATTCTTAATTCGACTTAATGCAAAATTTTAAACACCAGCTCGCGAAGAATATCCCCATCTGTCATAGAACTGTTTTGGACTCCTTTAGATTTTGCATCAGCATATCGTATTTCTCCAACAATTTGCATCGTCTTTACTCCACTATATTTTCGCATTGCCACCATATAATCCCGAGCCTGCCATGGAGTTCTTAATCCTAGCATGTTTGCAATTCCCTGCTCTGATTTATCCGGTGCATAATAAGTTAACATCAAGTTGGAATAAAAGCTAAATAATAGAGACAGCGTCATTTGGATCGGATTAGTTTTCGGATTTTCCTCAAAATATTTTATTATTTTGTTCGCTTTCAATATATCCTTTTCCACTAAAGCACTGCGCAATTCAAAGTTATTATAGTCTTTACTTATGCCGATATTCTTTTCTATCTGTTCAGGAGTAACACGTTTCTGTCCGGCAGGTAAAGTGATAATCAACTTTTCAAGTTCTCCGGTCAGACGACTTAAATCCGAGCCTACAAAATCAGCAAGCATAGAAGTTGCCTTCGGTTCCATATCAACCCCTTTTCGTTTCATATATGAAGCGATAAAACCGGGAAGTTGCGCATCTTTGATTTTTTTAGACTCAAACAATACACCTGTTTTTTCCACCTCGGCAGCTAACTTCTTTCTACGATCTAAAGTTCCATGCTTATGGCATATCACTAAGATAGTGGAAAGCAAAGGCTTTTGAAGATAATATGACAACTCCTCCATATTACGCACGGCCTGCGCTTCCTTAACGACTACTACTTGATGTTCTGACATCATGGGATAACGCTTTGCGGCATTTATAATCGTTGCCACATCCACGTCAGCACCATACACAACAGTCAGGTTGAATTCTTTTTCCGTTTCGCTCAACACATTATCCGTTATGTAATCTGCAATCAAGTCGATATAATACGACTCTTCTCCCATCAGGTAATAGACAGGGCGATACTGCTTTGCTCTCAATTCCTTGAGGATGTCATCACAGGTCAATTCTTGTTTTGCCATATATATTTTTTCAGAAAGACCGGATTACCAGTCGAATTTCAAGTGTTTAACAGTTTTCTTTTCATCAATAATCATACGCAGAGAAGCAATGCCAATTTCAACATGCTCTTCTACATAATTTCTGGTCACCAAATTATCGCTTTTATCCGTTTTCACTCCATCGGGAGTCATTGGCTGATCGGATACCAATAATAATGCACCGGTAGGAATATGATTGGCAAAGCCACAACTAAACAGAGTTGCAGTTTCCATATCGACTGCCATGGCCCGTGTCTTTGTCAGATATTCTTTGAACGCATCATCATGTTCCCAAATACGACGGTTAGTGGTATATACAGTACCGGTCCAATAGTCGCGGCCTTTGTCACGAATGGATGAAGAAACGGCACGCTGCAACATAAATGCAGGCAACGCAGGAACTTCGGGAGGAAAATAATCATTAGAAGTTCCCTCCCCACGGATAGCCGCAATAGGAAGAATCAAGTCACCAAGCTGGTTTTTCTTGTCGATACCACCACATTTTCCGAGGAATAAACATGCTTTGGGGCGAATAGCACCCAGCAAGTCCATGATGATAGCAGCGTTGGGACTTCCCATACCGAAGTTAATCATTGTGATACCTTCGGCAGAAGCAGAAATCATATTTGCGTCCCTTCCTAAAATAGGAACATTAAACTGATTTGCGAAAATCTCGACGTACTTGTTGAAGTTAGTCAACAGAATATACTCTCCAAAATCCTCCAGGTTACGTTTTGTGTAACGCGGCAGCCAATTAGCTACGATTTCTTCTTTTGTTTTCATAATTATCTATTAAATTTGTGCTCCCAATAATGGGAACCATTATTTAACTTACAAAAATAATAAATGTTATCGTTAAACCTACCAGTATTCGACACTAAAATAAACGTACGAAACGGAAAAAATGTAATTTTCGACGTTATTCGTAAACGATATGTCGCCCTTACCCCTGAAGAATGGGTACGGCAACACTTTGTTCACTTTCTTATTGCACACAAAGGATATCCGACTACCCTTCTTGCCAATGAAGTAATGGTTAAGTTGAACGGTACTACCAAACGATGCGATACAGTACTTTACCGGAGGGATTTATCCGCCCGGATGATTGTAGAATATAAAGCACCACACATTGAAATAACGCAAGCTGTTTTCGATCAGATCACCCGATATAATATGGTACTGAAAGTAGATTACCTAATTGTCAGCAACGGAATGCAACATTATTGCTGCCGTATGGATTATGAACATCAGAGCTATACGTTCCTCCAGGATATTCCTGATTACCATTCTTTATAAAATAATCCGCTGTATTCGCCTTAAAAAACAGCCTTGCCGACAAGAATAAAATAGCGTCACTATCCCCTCAAGATAGTGACGCTATTTGCCTACTATGGTGACGCTATCCCGAACAGATAGCGTCACTATACCAACTACCCTTCCAGACAGTCTTCAAACAGCTTTTTACTTCTGTGTTGCAGCATCTTTCCCGCCACCATCATCTGCTTTCTTTTTACTGAACCGCTCTTGCAATTTCTGCATCAATTCGTAAAAATTAGGAATATAAATAGTAGCCAATAAAGTATTCATAGCCATACCGAATACAACAGCGGCTCCCAATGCTATACGACTTTGCGCACCTGCGCCGGTGGCGAACAACAACGGCATCACTCCTAGTACAAAAGCAAAAGATGTCATCAGGATCGGACGCAAGCGGACATGTCCCGCTTCAAAAGCAGCTTCCCGAATCGAATTACCTTCGGCACGGAAATCACGGGCAAATTCCACAATCAAAATACCGTTCTTTGCCGAAAGCGCAACAAGCAGAATGATACCGATTTGCGTATAAATACTGACCGGAGTTCCCATAATCAGACAGCCAATCATAGCACCCAATAATGCGACCGGCAATCCGATAACGGCTGCCACCGGGCTGGTCCAACTCTCATACTGTGCAGCAAGTACCAGGAAAGCAACAATTAGAGCCATCACGAGTACAATGGTAGTCGTATTTCCTGCCTGTGTTTCCTGATAAGCCACAGAAGTCCATTCATATCCAAACTCATCTCCCAGCTGTTCCTTAAATAATGCTTCCACTTCCTGTATGGCCTGCCCGGTGCTACTTCCCGGAGCAACATTACAAGTCAGAGAAGCAGTCGAGTACATATTATAACGGTTTATTTGATCCTGTCCTAACTGTTCCTCCACTTTGGTGAAAGAAGAAAAAGGTACCATCTCTCCTGCCGCATTCGGCACACTTAGTTTCAAGACATCATCAATCACGCGCTGTGCCTGATCCCGTGCCTCAATCTTCACCTGATAGATACGTCCGAATTCAACAAAATCATTCACATAAGCCGCTCCCATATAATAGCCCAATGTAGAGAACACATCATTCAAGGCAATCCCCATAAACTGCACTTTATCACGATCAATATTCAAGAAATACTGCGGAACATTTGCCTGATACTGACTGGACACAGATCCTAAAGCCGGTTTAGAATGATAAGAAGCAAGCAACGCATTGATAGCTTGTTGCATTTCCGTCGGTCCCAGGTTACGCCGGTCTTCCAACTGAAGTTGCAAACCGCCGGAAGCACCCAGTCCCGGAATAGCCGGAGGAACCATCGCAAATACTTCCGCAGCCTGAATAGTCATATACGCTTCACCATTAAAACGGTTGACTACGGCAGCAGCCGTATGCTCCTTCCCTTTCCTTTCATCCCAGTTTTTCAGTACCACAAAATAAGTTGCCGAGTTGCTCTGCTCGCCGCCACCCATTATCGAGAAGCCGGAAATGCCAATATAATTCTTCACTTCCGGATAAGAATCCAGAATTGCATTAACCTTATCTCCCACTGCCTGCGTACGTTCAAGGCTGGCTGCAGGCGGAAGTTGAACAACAGCAATAAAATATCCGTCATCCTCGTCCGGAATGAAAGTAGACGGCCAATGCATAAAGAGCAATACAGCAATAACAGTCAAGGCACCGTAGGAAACAAGAGCCATTCCGGGACGTTGAAGCAACCATTTGACAATCTTGTCATACACTCCTTGTGTCTTGTCGTATGCCTTATTGAAACCTTTGTATATAAAGAAGTTAGAAGGTTTGCTCTTTTCAAGAAACAACGCACAGAGTGCAGGGGTCAATGTCAACGAATTGAAACCGCTCAACACGGTAGAAGCGGCAATAGTCAATGCAAACTGCTTATACAACTGCCCTGAAATTCCGCTAATCATCATCGTAGGAATAAACACAGCCAGCAATACAAGCACTACCCCGACAATCGGGCCTGTAATCTCTCCCATCGCTTTCGTCACCGCTTCGCGAGGGGAGTACCGCCCGGTTTCCAGTAACCTCGAAGCATTCTCCACCACCACTATCGCGTCATCCACCACAATGGCAACTGCCAGAATCAGCCCGAACAACGTCAGTGTATTGATAGAGAAACCAAATGCCGCCATCACGGCAAATGTACCAATCAACGATACCGGGATGGTAATACAAGGAATAATCACAGCCCTCCAATTCTGCAAGAACAGGAAAATAACGAGAATCACCAGCAAAGTCGTTTCAAAGAATGTGACCATCACTTCATCAATAGAAGCATGGATCACATCGGTCGTATCCAAAGTGACATTATACGAAACTCCTTTCGGGAAACTTGCCGCCAATTCCTCCATTTTAGCCTTCACTCCTTTGGATACATCCAGCGAATTGGAACCCGGTTGCTGGTAAATAGCAATGGCAGCCGTAGGTTTTCCATTCAATCGTGACACTACGCTATATGACGCAGAACCCAAGTCGATGCGTGCAATATCCTTCAGGCGAAGCATCGCTCCGTTCTGTTCGCGGCGGATAATAATATCGCCGAACTGTTCTGGAGATTTCAATCGTCCCTGGACATTCAATGTATACTGAAAAGCATTATTATTATCCTGCCCGATAGGTTGACCGATATATCCGGCAGATACTTCCACATTCTGCGACTGGATGGACTGATAAACCTGTTGCGGTGAAATATTCCGTATACGCATAGCCTCCGGATCGAGCCAGATGCGCATCGAATAGTCCCCCGCTCCCATAACATTCACAGCACCCACTCCGGGCACACGTGTCAGCTGGTCTACTAAATTCAGTTTGGCATAATTAGTCAGATACAGGCTGTTGTATGCAGAATCCTGCGAAGTCATTGTCAGGAACATCACAATGTTCGAAGACTGTTTCTGCACAGTGACTCCTTGCACAACTACCGGTTCCGGCAGTGATGATTGCGCGATACTTACCCTGTTTTGTACCTGCACAGTTGCCATATCGATGTCCGTACCGACAGCGAATGTAATGGTCAGAGAATACGCTCCCGAAGAGGAAGAATTGGAAGACATATAAAGCATACCATCTACACCATTCACCTGCTGTTCGATAGGAATACCCACTGTTTGGGCAACAGTTTCAGCATTTGCCCCGGGATAAACGGCAGAGACCTGCACCGTTGGCGGCGTGATCTCCGGAAATTGCGCCACAGGCAATATATTGAGTGTGACCAGACCGGCTACTACAATAAGCAGGGCAAGGACAGTAGCAAATATCGGTCGGTTGATAAAAAACTTAGAAAACATAATATATAGGTTTAAAAGCAGCCTCTCCACAGCCTTCTCCCAAAGAGAAGGAGCAAGAAAGTTACTTTTGTTAATTAATCGGTTTTAAGTACATCACCTTTATTGATTTCATTTGTTAATCAATCAGTTAGCAAAGGACTTTACTTTCCTCTCTTGGGGAGAGAATCAGGGAGAGGCTTTATCTTCATTCCGTCTCTGACTTTCATCAAAGCCTCTGTGACATACTGTTCTTGCGGAGAAAGTCCTCCCACTATCTGCCGTAAAGTGCCGTCGACCAACTGCCCTATTTCAATATGCCGGTAATGAACTATATTCGAATCATTTACAACATATAAATATTTACCCAACTGATCGGTTCCGATAGAACCTTCTTTCACCAGCACCGCATTTTTAGCTTCTCCATAAGGTAAAGTAATGCTTACATACAACCCACTCTTCAATATCCCTTTCGGATTATCAAAATTGGCACGAACCGTCAGCGTTCCTGTATTCAAATCTACATTGGGTGAAAGATAGTCGAGGGCAGCCGGATAAGTTTCAGTTCCCTCCTTTCCCAGTTGAACCATTATTTTCTGCGGAAGATTGGCTGGTAATTGCTGGTTATCCATAGCCATCGTCAACCATTGATTATCAGCTACATTGAAGTAAGCATACATCTGATTATCCTTATAAATAGTAGCCAATGTAACCGGCTGCAACGAGCCGCCGACATAACTTCCTACATCCACCGTCGCCTTACTGATAGTGCCATCAAACGGCGCGCGAACATAACAATATCCCAAGTTTGTACGGGCGGTGCTCAAAGCAGCTTCCGCATTGCTGACAGCTGCAACCCCTTCTGCCACAGACGATTCAGCCTGAAGCACCTGTATCTGACTGACAGCATCACTCTTTACAGCCTCTTTCATACGGCTATAATTATTACGGGCATATTCCAGTTGAGCCTGGGCGGTTTTCAGTTCTGCTTCTGCCTGCTCCACCTTGTCTTTATACAAAGTAGGTTCAATGACAAACAGCAGTTGTCCCTGTTTCACTCGTCCGCCAGGAACATACGAGGTAGACTGCAAGGTTCCGTTCACTCGGGCCACAAGATTCACCGTTTTTTCAGTTGTCAGATAGCCCGGGTAATCTTTCGTCAAAGTAATATCCTCCACTACGGGTTTGGTCACGCTAATTTCCGGAGTGGGCATACCTCCCATCGCTCCTGTACTTTTTTTCTCCTTACAACCTGTCAATATAGGCAGTGCAAGAAAGATATACATCAGTTTTTTCATATCTGTTAGGTTATATATTTTTTGATTGATTTTTTTATTCTCTCCAACCGCCTCCCAAAGCCTTGTAGAGGGCTATCAGTTGCAAAAGTGAACTCCCTTGTGCCTGTACCAGCTGATTCTCGTAAGATAACAGAGAACGTTGCGCATCGAGTACGTTTTGGAAAGGCGAGAGTCCCTGCTTGTACAATTCCAGTGAAAGTTTCAATGTCTCAATCCCTTGATTACGCACTTCCCGCAGGGCGACAATCTGTTTGATTGAATTCTGGTAAGCATTCATAGCGTTATCAGTCTCCTGTACGGCAGTCAAAACCGTCTGGTTAAACTGATTGATCGCTTCATCCAGTTGCGCTTTCGCCAGTCGGGTTGCGTTCACCAACTGTCCTCCGCTGAAAATAGTCCAGCTCAATGACGGAGCGATTTCATAAGTCATACTTTTACTTTTGGTGAGATCCTTCAAATCACGGGCGGCATACCCAAATGATCCTTTCAAGAAAACTTTCGGCAACCAATCCGCTTTTGAGGCTCCCAGCAATGCCGCTTGTGCATTCACGCTCAATTCCGCACCTCGTACATCAGGCCGTCTCAATAACAAATCGACAGGTAGCCCCACTCCGATCGGTTCCATGTAATCGGGCAGTGTTCCGCCGGATTCGAGAACCGGACGAATGTCCTGCGGATACATTCCCAATAAAACGGCCAATGTCGTTATATACTGATTGATACCCGCTTCCAGTTGAGGAATGGAGGCTTTCGTATTATACAACACAGACTTAGCCTGTGCCACATCGAGCTTGGCAACAAGTCCGGTATTATAGCGTACCTCGGTGATTTTCAGTACTTCCTCCTGCGAAGCACTGTTTTTCTTCACCACCTCAAGTTCTTGTTGCAATTCCCTTAGATTGATATAGGCCGAGGCTACCTCCGCAGCCAACGAAACCATAACACCTGTGTACTCTTCCTTACTGGCGGCAAAATTCTCTTTCTGTGCTTTTACCCGCTTGCGGATACTGCCAAAGATATCCAGCTCCCAACTCATACTTAACGAAGCATCATAATAATGATCCGTTGTTTGAGGCAGCGAACTGGTATTTCCACTTGTTTCCTGACGGGTCCACCCTGCATTCAGTCCGATGGAAGGAAAGAAATTACTACGTTCTATCCAAAGATTGGCACGGGCAGCGGCTATACGGTTGATTGCCATCGCAACGGAATAATTACGATCTACTGCCAGAGCTATCAAAGAGTCCAGTTTGGCGTCTTGGAATGACTTCCACCAATGGTCATCCACCGGAAGTATCTGTTGAAACACTTCCCCGCTCTCTTCCCAATCGTTAGGGAGCGGAGCTTTCAAATAACGGTTTGCAGTCTGTCCAACCGCAGTTACAGTTGAAAGAAACATAAGGAGCGATGTGCCCCACACTCGTATACTCATATCAGTTCAGGTTTTTATGAAATGAAAAGATAACAACTAAAGGGTAAGTTTGTTTACCGGAGTAAAATTGGAGTAAAACTCCCACGCGACGCAATATTATTTTGAAGTATTCGATTTCCCTTTATACAGGCACTTACTAAAACAAAAAAAGCCCCGCATTGCTGCAGGGCTTACTTTATATATCAAAATAGTAACTTTACTTACTACTTCACTGCTTTCTTTATTCAGCAGTTTTTCTTCTGATAGCTCTTTTGGTAGTAGTTGCCGGAGCTTCTTCCACCTTGTGTTCGATTTGTACACCAGCCAATTCCGGGTCAATCATAATACGTCCGCAGTATTCGCAAACGATTACTTTCTTACGAGAGCGGATATCCAGCTGTCTCTGGGGCGGAATCTTGTTAAAGCAACCACCACATGCGTCACGTTGTACATACACAATACCCAATCCGTTACGAGAGTTCTTGCGGATACGTTTGAAAGACTGCAACAGACGTGGTTCAATCTTAGTTTCCAATTCTTTAGCTTTGTCTCTCAATTTCTCTTCTTCCTGTTTGGTTTCAGAGATAATTTCATCCAGTTCGCTCTTTTTCTGCTCCAGGTCTTTCATTCTTTCGTTAAGAATCTGATCGTTCTTTGTCACTTCAGCCTCTTTTTCTTCTTTATCAGCAGAATATTCTTTGATTCTCTTTTCGCAAAGTTCGATCTCCAATGTCTGGAATTCGATTTCCTTCGTCAAGAAGTCATATTCACGGTTGTTGCGAACATTGTCTTGTTGTGACTTATATTTTTCTACTGAAGCCTTTGCTGTTTCAATTTCTACTCTCTTGCCGGCAATAGCAGATTTCAGTTCATCCACTTCAGCTTTGATCTTGTCGATACGGGTACTCAAACCGGCAATTTCATCTTCAAGGTCTTGCACTTCCAACGGAAGTTCACCTCTCAATGTCTTGATTTCATCAATCTTAGACAACATCGTTTGCAGTTGGAACAGTGTCTTCAGTTTCTGTTCTACCGTCAACTCATTCGGATCTTTTTTTGCTTCTCTAGCCATTTTACTTATAAATATTTTATGGGATTCGTATTTATTTTACTCAATTGGAGTGCAAAATTAGGAAATAAATCCCGGATTATGGAATAAAAAATTTCTTTTGTATATTGTTCGCTTTCGTAATGACCAATCTCTGCCATCAGAATATCTTCTTCATGGCCGAAATAATCATGATATTTAATTTCGCCGGTAATAAAAACATCCGCTCCCGACCGGATTGCCTGTGGAAGCAAAAATGCACCTGCACCGCCGCACAATGCCACTTTCTGTATCTCTCTTCCCTTCAGCTTGTTGTGACGCAAACATCCCACTTCGAATGTCTTCTTGATGCGTTTCAAAAATTCGAGCTCTGTCTCCGATTCATCCAATTCACCGACAATTCCCGCCCCCGCCTGCGACCAGTCGTTCAATAACGGATAAATGTCGAATGCCGGTTCCTCATAAGGATGGGCAGCCAATAAAGCCTTGATGGTTTCCGCCTTTTTAAAGGAAGGAAGAATCGTTTCAATCCTCACCTCCTCTTCGTGGTGCAGTTCTCCGATTGTTCCACAGAAAGGATGCGTTCCCTCTTTTGCCCGGAAAGTTCCCTCTCCTTTCAGATTGTAACTGCATGAATCATAGTCGCCTATATTTCCGCATCCGGCAGCAAACAGTGCTTCGCGTACCGCGTCAGCTTGTGCGTAAGGGACAAACGTCACCAGCTTAACCAAGTTATTCTCTTTTGGCTCAAGCACTTTCAAATTCTTCAATCCGATTTTTTCGGCTATCTTATAATTGACTCCACCTTGCGCATTATCCAGATTGGTATGCGCCGAATAGATCACAATATCATTCTTTATTGCTTTCAATATACAGCGTTCCACATAATCCTTGCCCGTAATGGATTTATACCCTTTAAAAATCAGCGGATGATGAGATATAATGAGATTGTAACCCAACGCGATCGCTTCATCCAACACGGCTTCAGTAACGTCAAGACACAACAAAGCCCCTGTTGCTTCCGCTTCTGTCAATCCGATTTGCAGGCCGGCATTATCAAAGCCGTCTTGCAATGGCAGAGGCGCGAATCGTTCAAGGGCGCTTACTATTTGCTTAATTTTCATTATTTGGTAGAAAATTTGGTTGCAAATATAATAAATAAAAAAGGAATAATCATACTAAACGGTCGTTTTTTAGAGAATTTATCGTTATCCGTTTTCTTGAGACCACCGTAAAAGATATCAAACACCACCCGAAAACTATCAAATAAGACCTAAAAACTATCCGATGATAGAAATTCCCCTAAATTCCGTCGGATTCTCCCCCAGCGGGATCGACAAAATACCTTAAACTTGCAACATCAAAATTTTAACAACGAATACTCACATTTTAAAAACAACACATATGAAAAGTTTAAGCTTCAGAAAAGACTTGGTAGGCGTTCAGGAAGAACTACTACGTTTCGCATACAAACTGACAACAGACCGCGAAGAAGCAAACGATTTGCTGCAGGAAACCTCATTAAAAGCATTAGATAACGAAGAAAAATATACACCTGATACAAATTTCAAAGGATGGATGTATACCATCATGCGCAATATCTTTATCAATAACTATCGCAAGGTAGTTCGTGACCAGACATTTATTGACCATACGGACAATCTCTACCATCTTAATTTACCGCAAGATGCAGGGTTTGAAAGTACGGAAAAGACATACGACCTGAAAGAGATGCACCGCGTAGTCAATGCTCTTCCGAAAGAATACAGAGTTCCGTTCGCCATGCACGTTTCCGGATTCAAATACCGCGAAATTGCAGAAAAACTGAATCTTCCGTTGGGCACTGTAAAGAGCCGTATCTTCTTCACGCGCCAGAAATTACAGGAAGAACTGAAAGACTTCCGCTAAACCCTAACTATATCTACATTAGTTTCAGATTAAACAATTGATTTCATTTTTCAGTTTTATCAATAGGCAAAAGGCAAAGAGAGTGTATATTCTTTTTGCCTTTTGCCTGTTTTCATCGGACAAATATGGATAAAAATTAATGCCGGAATAAAAACTAATTATAAAATTCTGCGTAAAACTTCCGTTATTTATTGAAAATCTGTATTTTTACTTCCACTAAATAATAAATACGATGAAAACAATTCTGACTCTACTGTTGCTGATAGTTGTGACGACCTCCTGTCAACTCAAAAAGAGTGATACGGCTGTAGCCGAGTCTACAGAAATTGACAATGCCGAAGATTGCACGGCAGATACGGTCAAAGCTACTGCTATCTTCTGGATTGATAAAGCAGAAACTAAACACTGCAAAGAGTACGGCTTTCGTACCATCAAAGCCCACGTGCTCATTCGTGAAGATGGAAAGGTCGATTTGATGTCATTCGTCAAAAAACAATCCCCGGCTGTAGAGACGTACATACGCCATCATCTTTCCAAATTTAAAGTGTCGGAAAAGATGTTTGAAAGCGGGTATGTGCAACCCGGAGAACAATTAGTGCAGCTTCGCTGCTTATGGGGAATGTTGAAAGGCAAGTAATCAATGTGCTCACAACCGGAGCTAAAAGCAAAGATAACCCGTTGTCTTAGCGTCTAGCTTTTGCTTTTCATCTGTACTTTGTTTTTCAGCGCATACCGTTCGTCTACCACCCTGTCGGTAGGAAAGAAAGTGAAAATAAGCCGCCACTCTCCTTCTTTATAGATAAATTTACGCCCGCTGGCTCCACGAAGAATTGCTTCGTGCTTTTCCCACAGGAACGATTCGATATGTTCCGGCATTTCAGTGCCGGATGCCGAAAACTCCACTGTTATAAAAAAATGCGGAATAGAAGTTTCAGCCACTTTACGGAATATCTGATCGGCAACTGTCATTTTCGGGGTTCTTTGGTTACCTCTAATAATTTCCCGTATGCGTCAAAAGATCGGCGTGAAGCCAATGAAATAGTTATCATCAGCGACAGCATAGATGCCGTAAAAGTAATCACCATAATCATCATCTGATACTTGATGGCAACATTCGGACTGCTTCCTCCCAGGATTTGTCCGATCATTGTGCCGGGAAGAGCAACCAATCCCATCACGGAAATGTTCGCAATCAGCGGACTGAAGGATTTAATAATGGCCTGTCGGATAAATGGAGCCTGCGCTTCCTGCCTTGTTGCTCCGTTCCCCAGTAAATAACGGTACAACTGTTGCTCACGTTTCAATCCGCTATAATACGTATTCAAAGCTATCACATTGCTCGAAAGCATATTACCCATCAGGATACCGAATATCGGAATAAAGTATTGGGCGCTAAATATATTGTCCAATTGAAGAACAATACCGATAAAGTACAAGCCTACCAGTACAACACTACAAAGAAATCCTACCGTAATAGGGATTAATAAGATACGACGTTTCAACTGGGTACGCACCAGTGCTGTCTGTCCGGCTACGAATATCATAATTATCACCCAAAGGAAGTTAATCCAGGGATTGTTCCATAAAAAGAGATATTTCAGATACATGCCGATAAAGAACAGTTGGATAATCATCCGTACTGTACCAATCAGGGCAGGTTTCAGTAGTCCCGTTTTAAACTTCCAAAGATAAAAGAACGGGATGGCAAGCAGAAGCAAGCCTATAATAAGATTATAATATGATATATCAATCGTTCCCACAGTGTATTCTTAACAATTCTATCCGATTCGTGTTAGAGTTCTCTCCAATCGTTACAATTCTATTAAATAATGACATCCCGAAGCAAAGTCCTTATCATGCGATACGGCCAGCACTGCTGTTCCCTTTTCCGCCTGTCGCCGGAAGAAAGACAAGACCCTACCGGTCGAATCGGCATCCAAAGCAGAAGTAGGTTCGTCTATAATAATCAGAGGTTTATTGAGCATAGCGGCTACGGCGAGCATGATGCGTTGACGCTGGCCGCCCGACACTTCATTCACTCTCTTGGTATATAATTCATGTTCCAGTCCCAATTCATCAAAACAGGCAAAAAGCCTTTCTTCCGAAAAAGGGACAGAACGGTTCACTTTCAGTCCGAACGGGAGAGCTACCATCTCTTTCACCCATTCGAAAGGCAATGCCAATTCCTGGGGAATCCATGCAATCTGCCGCCTGACTGTATCAATAGTCGATTTATCCAGTACCATTCCTCCTATCCTGATTATCCCTTCTTTCAACGGAACAAAACCCATTATCGCATTCAGTAACGAAGTCTTTCCACAGCCAGATTGTCCTACAATACAGGCAGTTTCTCCCCTTTCCAATTTCATATTAAAACCGGAAACAAGAACCTCTGTCCCAAAAGCAATACAAATGTTCTCAATATGTAGCATTTAATCGTACCTTTTGAAAATTTCACCAAAAGTATAAAAAAACAAGGGCATACGTATCAAAATCCCTTTGTTTTCTTAGAAATTTTCTTAGAACGACATGTTTTGTCGTCACGTGACATTATCTTTGCTCTTGATAATTAAAATTAATACCAAATATGGGCAAGAAACGGGAAGGAATGCAACGAATGCTGGTCATTATCAATAAATTAAAAGGACCTCAACAGTATGTGCCACGTAAAGAATTGGAGAACTACGTGACACATCGCATGGAAGAACGAGATGGAACACCTGTAGACATAAGAACTTTGCAGCGAGACTTCAAAGATATAGAAGATCTATTTGGTATCCGCATCTGTTTTGATAAGAAACAAAACGGTTATTATATCAATGAGGAAGACGATTTGAAAAAGGAGCAATACGAACGGCTTCTGCTAAACTTCGACCTATTGAATGCTTTGGACAAAACTTCCAACCTACACACCTATGTTCTTGCCGAACATCATCGACCAAACGACAGTGAATGTCTTCCGGCATTGATAAAAGCCATTAAATTCTTTCACCCGGTAGAATTCAGTTATATTTATGTACGTGAAGGAGACAAAGTACGCAAAAAGAAAGTCTTACCTTATTATCTGAAAGAAGACCAGCAAAGATGGTATCTCCTCGCCTACGACAACAACATATTAAAAACTTTCAATATAGACTGTATCCGCAATCTCCAAATCCTTTATGAGGAAACCTTCAAAAGAAATATGAATATTGATGCAAACAACTTATTTAAAGACAGCTACGGCATCTGGAATCAGACAGATATTCCAGTAGAAAATATTGAACTAAGCTATAGTGCATTAGATGGCAGTTTCTTGAAATCGATTCCTTTGCATCATTCACAAGAAATCATTACGGACAATGAGATGGAATTTCGAATCAGATTACGCCTTCGTATTACTAATGATTTTGTAATGGCATTGCTCTCACGTAGTAGTTCACTTACAGTAATTGAGCCGTCACATCTTCGGGAACGAATACGGAAAATTTATGAGGAAGCAATAAAAAGACATTTATAACATAACGTTTAACATTAAAACTATGAATCTATTTAAAGCATTATTTGGTAGCAGTTTTTTTCAGCAAGAAATGAAACGTAATCAACAGTATCGCGACAACTATGCCTGCTGCGATGATATTGACGTAAATATTGATCTTGCAGAAGAAATTGAAAACGAAACACAGAATGAAAAGCTGGTTTTGTCTGACTATATACCTGAATCTTATTTATATGACAATGAGAATAGAGAAATGGATGATGAGATAGATTTGATAGAGTAAGAAACGAAGACTATACTTAAACCTAAAAAAAACAATACCCTAGAGTGTTATATTGCAAAATATATCTATATTTGCACTGTCATCATAAGCAATTATATGACATTACATTTTATTAGATGAAAGTGTTTTGCTTTTATCCTTATTCGGGAAATCTGGTAAATTTCAAAAGGAACAGGGATAACAATAACACTCATCACTTGTATTTTCGTATGTGTTACCTATGCGCATATCTATACAAGTGTGGGGTATTGTTTATTTGTTCCTTAGGTTTACCAGAACCTCCCGATAGATAAACAGACGACTCCACACTTTCTTTTTTATGTATAACCTCATTTTAGGGAGTCGAAATGATATTATAAATAGGATGTTTATGGAAAAAATTTCGGCAATTCCCAAACCTGAAATTGGAGTTAGAATTCTTCTTTCCCAAGAAGTTGGTGTAAAAAAACACAATGAAGATTTTTTAATTCTAACAGTACTATTCTGTTTATTCATGTTATGTTGGATATTTGCGTTTTTAAATTTTATAGGAATAGATGTTTAATAATATAAACTTTGATTA
>NZ_DAWCXD010000117.1:0-16085 GCF_052357945.1 Bacteroides sp.
TAGTATGAATATTAATGATTAAGAGGAATCTATCCGATCAAGATTTGACATTAGAGAGAAAGTCACAAAATTGACCAAACTATAATAAGAATGGCACGTATTATGAGGAGTATTGTTTAAGAATATAATTAAAACATATTCTTGTACATATCTTAATATTATAAAAGCAATCGACACTTACATTCTATTAATACTCTACTTTCCTCTCCGTTCATAGCTAATTTAGACGAAAAAGAACATTTTCTCCCGAAAAGTTTTTGTAATATCAGAGTTAATCGTATTTTTGTGTACAATTTTGGTGTAGTGATGACAGAAGAAGAAAAAAAGTTATTGAATTCCTTTGAAACGCAACTCCGGCATTTGATTTATTTGCACGATGAACTAAAGCGTGAAAATGCCGAATTGAAAAAGCTTCTCGATAATGAAAAGCTAAAAAACGAGAAGGTACAAGCTCAATACGATGAATTGGAAGTCAGCTATACAAACCTAAAAACAGCTACGGCAATCAGCCTTAACGGCAGCGACGTAAAAGAGACGAAGCTGCGATTGTCAAAATTAGTGCGTGAAGTCGATAAATGCATCGCTTTGTTGAATGAATAAGAAGAAGATGTATGAACGATAAAATAAAGATAAACCTGCAGATAGCAGACTCAAACTACCCGTTAACCATCAACCGTGAGGAAGAACAAATGGTACGGGAAGCCGCCAAGCAGGTAAATATCAGGCTTAATAAGTATCGGGAAGTCTATAAAAATCTGGAACCCGAAAAAATTATTGCCATGGTAGCCTATCAGTTCTCATTAGAGAGACTGCAATTGATGCAACGTAATGATACCAGCCCCTATGTGGAGAAGGTAAAAGAACTGACAGAATTGCTGGAGGATTATTTTAAGGAAGAATAAATCCCAACCGGCTATTCGCTGATAAGAGATAAAACAACCACGCACTGCACAATATCCAAGCAAAAATAATTGCTTTGATATTTGGCGGTGCATTTTTATTTATATACTTAAATTAAATGTAGAATGATAGCAATAATAGCAACAGCAATTGCTTGCTTCATCGTAGGAGGAGTCCTTTCATATATACTATTCCGGTATGTACTGAAATCCAAATACGATAATGTCCTGAAAGAAGCGGAGACGGAAGCGGAAGTAATTAAGAAAAACAAGCTGCTGGAAGTGAAGGAGAAATTCCTGAATAAGAAAGCAGACCTTGAAAAGGAGGTAGCATTGCGGAATCAGAAGATTCAGCAAGCGGAAAACAAGTTGAAGCAACGTGAAATGGTACTTAGCCAGCGTCAGGAAGAAATCCAACGTAAAAAGATGGAAGCCGAAGCGGTAAAAGAGAATCTGGAAGCACAACTTGTCATTGTTGATAAGAAAAAAGAAGAACTCGATAAACTGCAACAGCAGGAAATCGATAAACTGGAAGCAATCTCCGGATTGTCTGCCGAAGAGGCCAAAGAACGCCTGGTAGAATCACTGAAAGAAGAAGCTAAAACACAGGCACAATCATTCATCAACGACATTATGGATGATGCCAAATTAACTGCCAGCAAAGAAGCTAAACGTATCGTTATCCAGTCTATCCAACGGGTGGCTACGGAAACTGCCATTGAAAACTCTGTTACAGTATTCCATATCGAATCGGATGAAATCAAGGGACGTATTATCGGACGTGAAGGACGTAATATCCGTGCTCTGGAAGCTGCTACCGGCGTTGAAATCGTTGTAGACGATACTCCGGAAGCAATCGTTCTTTCTGCCTTCGACCCGGTTCGCCGTGAAATTGCCCGTTTGGCCTTGCATCAGCTTGTAACTGACGGACGTATCCATCCGGCCCGTATCGAAGAGGTGGTAGCTAAAGTACGCAAACAGGTGGAAGAAGAAATTATCGAAACGGGTAAACGTACTACCATCGACTTGGGTATCCACGGTCTGCATCCTGAATTGATCCGTATCATCGGTAAGATGAAATATCGTTCTTCATACGGTCAGAACTTGTTGCAGCATGCACGCGAAACAGCCAACCTTTGTGCTGTGATGGCATCGGAACTGGGACTGAACCCGAAGAAAGCAAAACGTGCAGGTTTGCTGCATGATATCGGTAAAGTGCCTGATGAAGAACCAGAATTACCGCACGCATTGCTGGGTATGAAACTTGCCGAGAAATACAAAGAAAAACCGGATATCTGTAACGCTATCGGTGCTCACCATGACGAAACAGAAATGACCAGTTTGCTGGCTCCTATCGTACAGGTATGTGACGCCATCTCCGGTGCACGTCCGGGCGCACGCCGCGAAATCGTAGAGGCTTATATCAAGCGTCTGAACGATCTCGAACAGCTGGCAATGGCTTATCCGGGTGTAACAAAGACGTATGCTATCCAGGCAGGACGCGAACTTCGCGTTATCGTTGGTGCAGATAAGATTGACGACAAGCAAACAGAAAGCCTGTCAGGCGAAATCGCTAAGAAGATTCAGGATGAAATGACTTATCCGGGACAAGTGAAGATTACCGTCATCCGTGAAACACGTGCGGTAAGTTTCGCTAAATAAAGAAACCATTCAAAAGAAGATTCATATAAGGGCGAAGAAATTCGCCCTTTTTTAATATCACGACTATGAGAAAGTATCAATTTGAGATTTGTACCAATTCAGTGGAAAGTTGCCTAGCCGCACAAGAAGGTGGCGCAGACCGTGTGGAGTTATGTGCCGGAATACCGGAAGGCGGAACAACCCCTTCTTACGGAGAAATTGCCATCGCAAGGGAAGTACTGACTCATACCCGCCTGCACGTTATTATCCGGCCTCGTGGAGGAGATTTTCTGTACTCGGATATCGAAATCCGGACAATGCTGAAAGATATTGAAATTGCACGAAAATTAGGAGCAGACGGAGTGGTATTCGGTTGCCTGACGGCAGAGGGTGAAGTAGACTTGCCAGTAATGCAGAAACTAATGGAAGCAACTCAAGGGCTATCTGTAACTTTTCACCGGGCATTTGATGTATGCCGTAACCCACAGAAAGCATTGGAACAAATCATCGAACTGGGATGCAACCGTATTCTGACTTCCGGACAGCAACCTACGGCTGAACAGGGAATCCCTCTTTTGAAAGAATTACAAAAACAAGCTGCCGGAAGAAGCATGTTACTCGCCGGATGCGGAGTAAATGAAAATAATATCGCACGCATTGCCGCAGAAACCGGAATCAACGAGTTTCATTTCTCGGCACGTGAAAGTATTCAAAGTGAAATGATATTCAAAAATGAAGCCGTCTCCATGGGAGGAATGGTACATATCAACGAATACGAACGAAATGTAACTTCCGTGCGAAAAGTAAAAGAGACAATTGACGCTTTATATAAAGTAGTATAAGTTATTATCTATTTCTACTGTAAAACAAGAAACGGTGACACTATATTATATTAATAAGAAATGGTGAACATACAGCCTTCAAGCCTTTTGTTCACCATTTCTGTTTACATCATTACTAACGTATCTAAAAAGAAACTGCTATACCTTTATTTATAAATAAGGAATCACCGTAATATAAATACCTGTAATAATAGCCGAAGTAATTACTCCCGAGATATTAGCTCCCAAGGCATCTCCCAAGACGAATGAGTCCGGATTATCTTTGCTTACAATCTTTTGTGCAACCTTTGCGGTAGTCGGCACACAGCTAACAGCCGCAATACCGATGACCGGATTATAATTACCCCGTTTAATAATATACATGATATATCCTCCGATTATTCCTCCGATACCGGAAAGTAATAATGCTACAATACCTAATACCAATAGTTTCAAGATCTTCGGATCGAGCAACAGATGTGCATCACAAAGTACACCGAGCAGTACGCCCAACATAAAAGTGGAGCCATAAAGCAACGGACCACTCACAAAATCATAGATATGTTTCATACCCGACTCACGAACAGCAACACCCAGGAACAAAGAGAAGAACAAAGGAGAAGCTACCGGGAACAAGAAACAGAGAATAGCACAAAGAACAGCAGAGAAAGCCAGTTTCACTTTAGCGTCGTAATTCTTTGGAGCTTTCTTTGTCACCATCTTAATAGCGCGGAAGCGTTTGGGAACCAACAGTTTTACCAAGTAAGGATAGCCTCCATACGTTAAGCCCAAATAAAGATAAGCAACCACCGTAATAGGAACAAAGAGATGTTTTGCCAATGCCAACGAAGTAAACAACACCATTGGTCCGTCGGCTCCACCCACCATGGCCACAGATGCACTTTCTTTCAGAGTCAGACCAAGAGCAGAAGCAATAGGTACTGTCAGGAAAGTGCCCAGCTCTGCGCACAAAGCCAGGAATATACTTGCAAATGGTTTCTGAAGCAGGAAGCCGACATCTAGAAGCGTCCCGATACCCATAAAGACAAAACAAGCTATCAGCCCGTTACTAAACGTCAGGGTATAAACAGGTTGCAGGAAATCTATCTGCATAGTATTCATTAATTGATCTGTATCTGAAAGCATCGGATCGAGAAAGAGATTACCCAGTGTACCGTCGGGCATAATGAGGGTCCCGCAGTTGATAGCTACCATTCCCAATCCCATCGGAATCATTACCATCGGTTCGAGTATACCTTTCCAGCCTAAATAGATCAGTAACAAACCGAGAAGTACTAAAAAAACTCTTGCAGAAGCAAGCACCCATCCGCTTGCCATCATTGTACCAATACCTTGAAACAAGGTAGCAAAATCTATATTTTCCATAAATTAGTTTTCTTTTATTGTTTGTTGTTAGTAAGTTTCTTTGAGTTCTTCTTATTGACATGTGCCTGCTCTTCTTCCCGAAGAAAGAATTCGCGGGTATCCTGTGAATAATAATAATTCATCAGATTATTTTCAGAAGCTCCCGGACTCACGCCATGATAATAGCCGGAATAGCCAGTAAAGTTTCTGTCGATCCCCTTACTGTAATCTTCACGGAAATCCCCCAAAGCATCTTCACCTGCAATAGGAATCTGTCGGACTAATCTCTCCACCTTTTGCCGATGCTGACGCCAGCGTCGCAAACGGAGTAACTCCAAACGGTGGGAACTATAAAAATCAAATGAATCGGCCGCATAGGCAATCAACTTAATGACTGCAGCTACAAAGAAGCCTATGAGGAGCGTAAGTCCCATCATCGCAAGAGTAGATAGTAATAAATGAATCATAGTAATATAAAAAATTAGGTTGTACAATCTTATTAAAAAAAGAAGAGGCGCCCAATGGTGAAACCATTATTAAATTTAGACACACATGAAAGTTAATCCCATTGGGCCTTCCTCATCACCATATAAAAACAATCGGCGGATATTATTTGCCTGAAATCACTTCGGTATATATCCTTGCTTTTATACGACGTAACTCCCGTTTCACAACGGAAAACACAATATTTTAGTCCTTAAATACCTTATCATTAGTATTCAGGAGGTATATCATTCAACTGGGCTTTAGTAAATACGGGACCGTCTTTGCAGACATACAACTTCCCGACATTACACCGTCCACATTTTCCAACACCACATTTCATCCGGTTCTCCAGAGTGGTATAAATATTCTCATCGGCAAAGCCTAACTTCTCCAATACAGGAAAAGTGAACTTAATCATCACCGGAGGTCCGCAGACTATTGCTACGGTATTCGCACTGGCAGGTGCGGCAGCTTCAAGCACCGAAGGTACAAAACCAACCTTTCCTGTCCAGTCGGGAGTCTCCCCCCCGGGGTCAACCGTAGTTATCAAATTGACATCTGGCCGGTTTTCCCATTCTTTCAGTTCTTCCTTATATACCAGGTCGTTAACAGATTTGGCTCCGTAAACAATCGTTATATCTTTAAAATCTTCCCGCCTGTCCAATGCATTCCAGATGACGCAACGCATCGGCGGAAGCGCTATACCACCTGCCACGAACAACAGATTCTTTCCTTTCCACTCGTCCAACGGAAATGTGTTTCCGAAAGGTCCGCGAAAACCGACGGTAGCTCCTTCTTCCAGTTTGGCAAGTCCGGTAGTCACCCGTCCTGCCTGACGGAATGTACACTCGATATATCCTTTACGAGTAGGCGACGAAGCAATACAGAAAGTTGACTCTCCTTCACCAAACGCAGAGTATTCACCGAACTGTCCGGCTTTGAAGTGAAAGGCTTCTCCTTCCTTCTCGTCTTTAAATCTTAACCGGAAAGTCTTCACTCCCGGAGCTTCATGAGTTATCTTCTCAATCACCATCAGGTGCGGAAGATATATATTCGACTGCTCATTCATGGCTTGATATCGATATTAAGTGTTCAAGTATATTCATATCTACCGGACAGGCACGCGAACAACGTCCGCATCCTGTACAACCGGTTTCCTGTATCCGTTCAGGCATATAGGAGAACTTATGCAAAATGCGCTGACGCCAACGGGCACTTTGCGTCGGACGCGGATTATGTCCGGACGTATGAAGGGTAAATAGCGAAAAGCCGCAAGAATCCCAACAACGGACACGATGACCGGACGAACCTTTGGCATCTTCCTGAATATCAAAACAGGCACAAGTTGGACAAACATAAGCGCATGCGCCACATCCCAAACAGCGTTCGGACTGTTGTTTCCAAACAGGACTGTCAAATGCTCCCGCCAACTTCTCACGTACATTATCAACATTGAAACGGGTGGGAACGGATGCCAGATATTGTTCCTTATCTATTTCTTCGGCAGGTGTATATTCTTTCACAAAGAATTTAACCAATGCTTTGCCTTTTGCTGTCAAGACTTCCACCAATGCACTCTGATCCGGCAACTCCGTAATCTGAATATCACTGCCGGCAGTATTACCGGGCCCCCCGTGAACGGAAGTACAGAAACATGATTCATCGCATTGTGCACAACTGAAGCTGATTAATGTCATTTTCTCCCGCCGGGCATTGTAGAGTTTATCTTTATAATCCCAATTAAAAATACCGGAAAGGGGTGCAAACCCTGCTGCATCACAAGGACGGATTTTCCAGAGAATCGTTTCGGGAATTGCATTAATATCCGCTTCCTGCAAAGTAGTTTCTTTCCCGTCTTTCTGATAAGAGAACAGGACTTCTGTTTTCGGGAACGCAAAGCGTTTAACCGACTGGGTAGTCTGCACATAGTCCGTCGCTACCTCATCATAAGAAGTCACTCTCTTGAAGTCTACTTTATCTCCTGATTGTACAGGAGCGAAAATATGCATTTCCTTTTTCACCATCTGGTGAAACCATTCTTGCAGACTACTTTTACTAATATGTAGATTTTCCATTACTTTCTTTTAATGTATAAAGTTCTCTTTATCTTCTGCCTTGAAGGTAGAAAGTACATTTCCCGCAGGATTGATAGCACCGGGAGTAACCCCGAACTCGCCCTGAATGTCTTCCATCATACTTTGCGTCATCAAATGAAGAGGAATACCCACCGGACAGGCTTGCTTACAAGCGCCACAACCGATACAACGTCCTACCATGTGCATCACGCGGTTAATCTGCCACTCCATATTTGTCAGCGGAGCAGACCAGGGTTGTACCCACTGCGGGCAATTGACCTCCACAATACACCGGCTGCAATAACATAACGGACAGGCAGCCCGGCAAGCATAACATTTGATGCATTTCGACATTTCCTCCATCCAATATTTCCACCGCTCTTCACGACTCATCTTTTTCAGACGATCAATCAGTTGGAGATTCTCCTCACTAATAGTCAAGGGAAAGTCTGCCAGATATGTTTTTATTTCATCGAATCCTTTAAACTGGATAACTTCTCCATGTCCGTCAACAGCCAATACCAGAAGCTTATCTTCTTTCAGCTGATTCTCAAATGCCAGTTGAGCAATGGTCCGTAATGCCGGAATCGTAGCTGTTATAGCTACTTTGCCTGTTCCTGTCAATTCTGGCTTCGTGAGGTAAACGGCGATATTATTTGTACAACGGTCGTCCAGTATCAGTCTGTTGGCAGCATCTGCCTGTCTGCAAAAGAAAGGACGTGTTCCGTGGTTTCCTTCTTCATAGCCTATCACAAGATTCACTTCTCCTTCTTGTAACAAAGCAACTGCTTTTTCTGTCAGTTTACTCATAGATAGCCTCCTTTTCCAAATAGTCCGAAGCTTTCTGATACTCCAGATAAGGTCCCAGTTCACGGATTCCGGCAACTGTCTCATTCACCAGATCAGCCCACTTGGCTCCCTCTGCCGCCGACACCCATGAATAACGGATACGACGTACATCAATTCCCAGGAAGTCGAGCAGTCCGCGGAATACAATCCAACGACGACGTGCGTGGAAGTTTCCGGATGTATAATGACAGTCATTCGGATGACAACCCGAAACGATAATTCCATCAGCACCTCCGGCAAAGGCTTTCAACAGTAACATAAAGTCAATTCTTCCTGTACAGGGGAAGCGGACAATTTCTACATTAGTCGCATACTTCAACCTGCTCGTGCCTGTCAGGTCTGCCCCGGCATACGTGCACCAATTACAGACAAAAGCTACAATGCGCGGTTCAAATTCCTGATTATTCTCGATCTTATTTTCGTTCATAGCTTACTCTCTTTTTAATGGTTCAGCAATGCCATCACTTCGGCATAGACCTGTTCATTGGAATATCCCTGTATATCAATAGATTTGGAACGGCAGAAAGCAACACAGGTACCACAACCCTGACAAAGTCCGGGATTTACTTTAGCAACTGTCTTTATTACATTTCCATTCCTGTCTTTTATTTCTTCACGTTCGATGGCCTGATAAGGACAAGCTGTCTGACACATGAAACATCCTACGCAAGTACTGAATAACGGAGGAGCAGTACGATTGACAACAGCTATCAACGGCTCACGAACCAGATTTGCCTGTGAAAACAATCCTGCTACTTTCACTGCGGCTCCTGAAGCCATTCCCACTGTTTCGGGAATATCTTTCGGTGCCTGACAGGCTCCCGCCAGATAGATTCCGGCTGTATTCGTTTCCACCGGTTTCAGTTTAGGGTGAGATTCGGCAAAGAACTGATAAGGGTCATAAGAAATGTGCATCTTCTGCGCCAGTTCTTCCGCTCCCTTGTTGGCAACTCCCGCTGTGGCAAGCACTACCATGTCAGCTTCTATCTCAACAGGTGATGCCCCCAACAGGGTGTCTACTCCTTTAACAATCAATTTACCGTTCTTCTCATATATACGGGCGACGCGACCACGGACGTAATTCACTCCATCCTCTTCAATGGCACGGCGCACAAATTCTTCATAATTCTTTCCTCCGGCACGAATATCCATGTAGAACACGTACGATTCGCCACCATGCACCTTGTGCTGATAAAGCATCGCATGTTTGGCTGTGTACATACAGCATATCTTAGAGCAATAAGGAATTCCTTTGGCCGGATCACGGGAACCGGCACAGGCTACAAATACAATCTTTTGAGGAATCTGTCCGTCAGACGGACGGCGAATCTCTCCGAATGTAGGACCGGAAGCCGATGCCAGACGCTCAAACTGCAATCCGGTAATGACATCTTTATATTTCCCATATCCATATTCGGGAAAAAAGTCTGTATTCAACACATTGAATCCTGTAGTTACTACAATCGCTCCGACTTCTTCGGTGATAATACGATCCTCTTGCCCAAAACGGATAGCCCCCGTAGGACATAGCTTTTCACAGACTCCGCATTTACCATTACGATAATGGGTACAATGTTCTTTATCAATCACCGGTTTATTGGGCACTGCTTGCGGAAAAGGAACATAAATAGCTGTACGCATTCCCAAACCGGCATTAAATTCGCTCGGTATCTTTTTGTTGGGACATTTAGTCGTACAAAGTCCGCAACCGGTACATAATTTCTCATCAATGCTCTTCGCTTTCAGGCGTATACTAGCTTTAAAATTACCGATAAAGCCTTCCACATGCTCCAGTTCGGCATACGTATAAAGAGTGATATTCGGATGCTGCGCTACTTCCACCATTCGGGGAGTAAGAATACACTGCGAACAGTCTAATGTAGGAAAGGTTTCCGAAAGCTGTGACATGTGTCCGCCGATGGACGGTTCTTTCTCTACCAGAATGACCTGATGTCCGCAATTGGCGATGTCCAGACTTGCCTGAATTCCGGCAATTCCTCCTCCAATCACCAGTGCTTTTTTAGTGATAGGAACCTGAATAGGAACCAAAGGATGATTCCGCTTGACTTTTTCAACCAGACTTTTGACAATATCGACAGCCTTACGGGTAGTTGCCTCCCCTTTCTCATGTACCCAAGAGCAATGCTCACGAATATTAGCTATCTCGCACAGATAAGGATTCAATCCGGCTTCCGCACAAGCCCTCCGAAAGGTAGGTTCATGCATTCGCGGAGAACAGGCAGCAACGACAACACCATCCAATGCATACTCTTTAATGGCGTTCTTAATCAATGTCTGTCCCGGATCGGAACACATATATTTATAATCAATGGCATAGGCAACGCCTTCCATTTCTTTTGCCGCCTCGGCCACTTTTTCGCAGTCGACAGTTGCACTGATATTTTCACCGCAATGGCAGATAAAAACTCCTATTTTAGACATACTTCCGCCTCCTTCAAATTTACAGCTACAAAATGACGTCCCAGTCCCAATTCCTTGGGAGTCAGTCCGACAGCCAGTCCGATAGCCTGTGTGATATAAAGAACCGGTATGGTAACAGGTTTTGCCAGATAGTGGTTGATAGCAGGGCGACGCATATCCAAATTAGAATGACACATCGGACAGGCCACAATCACGGCTTCCGCTCCCCGGTCGTCAGCATCTTTCAGTATATTTCCCGAGAGACGTCCTACAAGGTCTGTGCGAGAAACGGACAAGCCCGCACCGCAACACTCCGTTTTGAAAGCCCAGTCAATAGGAGTGGCACCAATCAGAGACATGATTTTGTCCATGCTTTGCGGATCTTCCAAACGGTCGAAGTTTAATATTTTATGGGGACGCACCAGCAAGCAGCCATAGTAACAAGCCACTTGATGAGCAAAAGGACGTACTATCTTCTCTTTTAATGCATCCAGCATATATTTCTCTATCATCTGGATGACATTCAATATTTTCACATTACCGAGGTAGCGCATTCCAACTGCAGTCAGTATTTCATCCTTCAATGCTTCATTGTGCATTAATTCGTATTGAGCAACACTCAAACGATTGTAACAGGAAGCGCAGGGGACAACGATTTCTTGAAATCCCTGTTGTTCAGCCAAAGCCAACACACGGGTAGGTAGGGCAAGAGACAATTGTTTGCTCATGGAGTGAGCAGCCGTTGCACCGCAACAGTTCCAGTCTTTCAACTCGATCAGTTCGAGTCCCATCGCCTGTGCCAGTGCCTTGACTGATTCATTATATTCACGAGAAGTTCCGTTTAGCGAACATCCCGGATAGAAACCGATTCTCATAGCTACTTTTGAGTCTTTTCAATGGTTTGTGCAAATATCTTTTTGATCTTATTCTCATCTTTTACCCGTTCCGGAAGGAGGTTGAGCTTCCCTTTGACGAACATAACAGGAGCTACATTCAAATCCTGTGTCAGACGTAAAGTGCGGGCTTTAAAACCTGCAACCAATCCCACTTCGTAGAGTCTTCCTGTTCTTTTTACTGATTCGAGAAAAGCAGAATGGAAAGCTACAACAGGGCGTGACTCTTTACTAATGCATCCTTCTTTCCGGGATTTCTCACGCAGGTAGTCCATCACTTCAGGAATGTTTATTTCTTTGGGACACCGGGCAATACAGTTTTCGCAATTCAAGCAAATCCAAATGGCGTTGGAACTTAACACGCGACGGTCATTTTGAGCATTTTTTGTCTGTAACAACCGGAGAATATAGCTGGGAGCATAATCCATCTCCTCTGATAACACACATCCGGCCGTACATTTGCCACACTGGTAGCAATAAGACACATCAATACCCGTCTTTTGTGCCAAGTCATAGGAAATACATTTTTTGTTTTCCATGTTGACATGAATAAAATAGATAATAATAAAAATAAAGGAAAGAGTGGCAGAGGAGGTATCAGAATAAGACACACCTCACCCAACCAAAAGAAAAGAATATTGTCTAAATGAGAATATGCGCCAATGTGTAGACGTAGTACTTACACGAATATTTAGTGTAATTGACATCAAGATCGGTATGACCCAAACGGTTTTCCGGAAGCAGAACATTCAGAGAGCTCAATATCTGTATAATCACAGTATTTGTATTGAACTTCAAGTTCTTGAAAGGAACAATGCTTCTCGGAAAAGAGATATTATCAAAAATACAGTCACTGACTTTACAATTAGACGTCTCGTCAACAAACTGCGAATGCGATACTTTACTTGACTTATTGAGGTCGGCAGAAGAGATGCGACAAGATGACTCTGCCGTATATTGCATACAATTAGATGAGATTTCAGTTTCTTTCTGAAATCCCTGCAATTCTTTATCGGAAACATTGCTAAGTCCCAACACCAGAAATGCGCATGCTAATATGCAAAAAATATACTTAGTCATAATCTGCTGCAAACGTAATCATTCTTTTTCGAAAAAAGCACATGAAGAGCAATAATTAACGATTATTCATACTGTTTTTTTCTTATAATCCATGTACAACTTTCATCAATTGCTCACCTAAACCGATCGTATATCCTTGAGAGACAAAGACTACCCTATTGAATGTGTCGGCAATAATAAAGACTGGCAGAATGGAGTTATTCAAATTCATAGCCTGCACAATTCCTTTCCGAATGCTATCATCAGTATCAATACCGTAAGTGATAGTAGACGGAAGTCCCTTGAATTCGGCAGCATTAAATTTCTTATATTGTTCTTCCGAAGGAAAAAGAAAGACCATTTTACGCCCCCACTGTTCGAAGTCATTGCCTAGAGCGGCTATGTCTTTTAACGCATGATTGGTAGGCTCCCGCCCTGCTCCGAGAACAGCCACTACAAAATAACCACGTCCACAGGTTTGCAAAATACTTTGTCGTGCCAAAGGCATCACTTTCTCTCCTATTCGTTCTACCGGCGTAAAAAGCGATTCGGAATTGAAATTACCGATAACAGCAACCTTTTCTCCGGATTCACGCAAATGATAGGGTACTTTTGTCGCTACAGGTTTGAATTCGTCTTTCTGTGCAGACAATACAAAAGAAGAAATTCTCGCCAACACACCTCCATCGGCAAGTCTCGTACCGGTAACCAACAAGTAATATCCGGTATCCAATGTCCCTATATATCGCAACTCGGGACGTGCTTCGTCACAGCTAATCAATTCTGGTCTGCCCTCCCGCAACCTGGAAATGGTAAACTTATTATAATACTTTACTCTCTTATCATCACGAGTAATTGCCTTATCGTCCTCATAAAAACGATAAATGCCTCTGGATGCCTCCACTTCTTGTTTATCGAAATCAACTTCCACATATCTATTATCCCCCCATTCATCCTTTTCAGAATCCATATAGCTTATGCGTCCATCCATCTTTCTCATATCAGCAGCAATATTCAGGCTACGCGCCAAAGCCACAAAGAAAATATCCCGTGAAAATGAATCCGCCACCTTCGCACGCCAAACCCCTTCCGGAGAAATAGGAATACGCAGAAAGTTATTTTCCTCATCAATAGTAATATTACGGTTTACCCATTCAACTAAAGCTTGCGGATGATTTCGAAAGGTATCTATTTCCGTTTCGGAGAACTTAGACTGAAAGAACGATTTATAAGGCGTCAGTGACTCCGTTGAAATACGGGGAGCAAGTATGTCATAAATATCTCCAACCGAAGCATCCATACAGCGCAAGGAGGGTATAACACAATCATATAAATAGTTAGGAACATCTTTCGTATTCAATAAATGATCAATCAATACTTCATAAGGTACATCACGAAGATCTTTTTTAGTAAGCACAGACAGCAAAGCCGCTCCTTTCATTAATTTTCCCTGTCGGTCTGCCTCATTCAGAAAACGAACCAATACATCATGATTCCCTCTTGATTCCACTAAGAAAGAAGCCAGTGCCTTCCTTACAAACGAACCTGATTTTCCCTTCAAACAGGCTATAATGGAATCAGCTTGTTCCGCAGTCGGGAAAGTAGCGACATAAGCATTGCGAATCGAATCCTCCTGCATCATTCTCCGGTCATTCTCCGCCCGCTGCTCTGGCGTTACTTCCGGTAAAATAGGATTCTCAACAGGAGGAACGATATCAATATCCTCTTCAAATATATCTCCTTCCTTCTTATCAAGTGTCAATGTCAATTCCGGTTGCTTGCTGAAGGATAACTTGGAAAATCCAAATGTCCCTTTATCGGAAGCCCATACCAACATATCTCCCTTACCGGCCGTTAATGACACTTGACCACTAGCATCAGTATATTTGGTAGCCACTGTATAGAACTCCGCATAGTTATATACTTTAAACTCCACTCTTGCTCCGGTGACAGGTTGTCCATTCCTATCTCTCACCGTTACCAACGCTTTTGCGATTGGAGCATAATTCTCCGTTACATTGATTTCCGTATAATTCGATGTCTCAAGCATGACCTCTTCCGGACCGTTGTAACGTCCGAAAACCTTGGTATGCATCAACATTCCCCGACTAGCAGGGGAATTAAACCATCCCAGGTTCAAAACCGGTTCCGGTTCACAAGCTCCAAAGAAGTACCAATGTCCATCCGCCCATGCTTCCACCCAAGCATGATTGTCATCCGTATGCGCCCAGCGGGGCGTATACACTTGCCGTGCCGGAATACCGACTGCCCGGAGCGCAGCCACCGTAAATGTAGACTCTTCGCCACAACGTCCATACGCAGTTTTGACAGATGCCAATGGTGAGCTGGTGCGCGCATCACTCGGACAATAGACAACTTTCTCATGACACCAGTGATTCACCTCTAATATAGCCTCTTTCATCGGCAGTCCCTTCACCCTGTCTTTCAGCTCGCCATAAAACACACGACGGGAATCGTCCAGATTCTCGTTATTCACCCGGATCGGCAGAACAAAATGACGGAACACTTCATCAGGAATCTCTTTTCCCCAGGGCATTTCGCTGTGCGTCTGCTTTGACAGCCGGACATTTTCCAGATAATAATCTCCCGAATAGTCCGTCACATCTCCGATTGGCATATAAGCATAGAGAAACATCAATGCTTCACGCTCGTAGACCGACAAAACAGAATCGGCAAAGATCGCAAATAAATCTCCATGAGGAAGTGCCTGTTTTTTCAGTTCAAAGTCTTGAGCCACTTGATTCCGGTAGGCTTCTTCTTTGAGAAAGTGAGCATTGTTACAAGCAAACAGCACAATTGACAAAATCAGGACGCACAAAAGATGGGTGAATGTTTTCATACGAGTGGTTGATTTATTCTACTAATAAGGTTGTTGATTGACAAAAATACAAGAATATTTTCTGAAAGCCTAGATAAGTACATAAAAATGTGATAGATAAGAATAATATTGTCATCGACGGAAAATTACGGGCATTTTGTAACAGGTTTGTAACATGGACCGTGTTCGAACCTTTATAAAAAGAAAATTCAAAAGAAAAAGAAGATTTTTATGTTTTACAGCATATAATTCAAAAACAATTCGTATCTTTGCAGTGTTAATAAAGAAAACAAGATGTAAAACCGCTCTTCAAAACGTGGAGGGCAAAAAAAGAGGAAACAAATTATGAAAAAGAATGCAAATGAAAAAATTATGATGTTACAGTACCGTATTAAACGCTATCAAGCAATGGGAAATGGTGCTATGTGTCAGACCTTGAACGGTAAACTTCAAAAACTGCTGTCACAGCAGGTTGCCATGTAAATAAACACACTAATTATAATAAATAGAGCGAGGAACTTTCGAGTATCCTCGCTTTTTTTATACATTTGCAGAAGAAAGATAATAAAACACATTATGAAAAAGCTATTTATGTCGGTTGCGCTGCTTTTATTGGCCGTAACCTCTTTTGCACAAACACCCGGTTATGAATTCACAACCGTTGTATCTCACAAAGCAACGCCTGTTAAAGATCAGGGTTCCACAGGAACCTGCTGGTGCTTTGCCACCGCTTCTTT
>NZ_DAWCXD010000118.1:0-15896 GCF_052357945.1 Bacteroides sp.
TAAAAATTTACACAGGAACAAATAACCTTTTTCACTTCCAAAAGTCATATAATTAATTATTATTGAAATAATTGTAAATAACGGCGCATTAATGGAATAGTCTCCTCTATAAAAAAGAAAACTGGAAACGGGATGTGACCTATCAATATTGGAATACCAAGTAAGATAATGGATAGTATCACTAGATGCAATTTTTGTAGAATTGATATATGAAAGAAAAAACGTAAGTCCTACTATTAAAGCAAGCATCTGTTTTTCAGATGATTCACTACAAGTTAATACTTTAAATGAAACAAACAGCAAACCGAGTGAAGGCCATAAAAGAGAAAGAGTAAGAGTGACTATAACATCAATATTAAATATATATGATACTAGGTTACCAATTTTATTATTAACCATCCTATTCTCCTAAAAATAATAATTTTGTAAAGTCTGTTTTTCTAATCACCGTGACAAATATAACCGAAACGGACAATAATAGTAGTGCTATAAAGATCACGATGATAAGCTTTAACCATACAACATTATAGCCAATTAATAATCCTCTTCCCCTTTTTGCTATTACTATTAACTCAGAGTGAATAGGATAAATCCCAAAAGTCATTGCACCCACTGTTGAAATCAAATTATAGGATTTTGATAGAAACTGAATAATAATCACGAACGTAACAGACAATGAAATTGCCGATATTTGACGAAGTGCAAATATGTCCATTTGCCCATTCATAAAGGCCTGATTCAGATTAAGCAAATAGAACTGATTCGAAATCGAATAATATTTGATGAAAGTGAATACACCTATTACCAATAAAATCACCGCAATTGTCAACTGCATTCCTGTTTTATTAGAAACTTCGCTTAGCCCTTTATATGAAGCGAATAAATAACCGATAACAAAAGGAAAGTACAGTTCAACAGTACTGAAGAATGGAGAAATAGGAGCTATAAGTAAAGATATTATAGCAAATAATATACAATAAATGAATCGCTTATATTTCTCACTTTTGTTTGAAATAAATGCAGATATTGCAGCTGCAAAAAACGACAATATCACATAAACGAAATACCAAACAGATTGATTCAACAAGCAGACAGGTAAGAGACAATACGGGAAATAATGAACTATCTTCTTAAGCTTACTCGAATACTTCGAAAACCTAATAAGATACACAGATGCACATACGATTATTAGCAAAATGGCAGAAATCGTGCATCTATCCCATCGCATCTGCATTCCATAACCAATTGCCATGGCAATTAGTGTATATACAATTGTCGGAACTCCTATGTGCCATGTTATCTTATTGAAATATATCAGTAGGTCAGAGAATGACGATATTTTTGAGAGAGCCTGAAAAGAAGTCACACCCGACAACAATGCGAATAAAGGCATGTTGAACGCTACTATAAACAAGTTTATCTCATCATAGCCATTAAAGTTTCCTTTGATCAAAGAGAAAGAGTGTCCTAGTACCACACATGCGATTGCAAAGAACTTCGCATTATCAATCCATGAAACCCTTGCTTTCACCTGCTTCATTTCTTAATCCTTTTTTGTATCATTTGAAAAATCGAATACCTTTCTCGTTTAGTTATACCTACAAACAGAACAGAAACAATTATTGATACCACACTTGTGAATCCTGTTGCCAATAGTTTTCTCCAATTATCCTCAAAGCCCGTTGCAACATAGAACGGAAGTGGTACAGATAACAATGTAACAACACATATTGGTAAAATAACATGTTTTAAATAATCTGTCATACTTAGAACTGCACAACGGCATGAAAATAGTAGCCTCACAATAAGTGTTAATAACGATACTACTATCTGAATAACCAAAATGCTATTCGGTGAATAGCCTAGCTTTAATGCGATATAGCTCAAAGGAATATTAAGGAGTAGTATAGTGCTAACTAGCAGTTGATAGTTGCGTATTTTCCCAGTAGCCTGCATAGATGTCCAAAGCGGTCCATGTAAACAGTCGATAAGACAGAATATCAATCCGAGCACAATAAGGGAAGCAGAGTATTCTGGAGCATTTCCAAGCCATATTTGAAGAATATATTGAATATTCAGAATAACAGGTATGGCAAGGAATAGCATCAAATAGTAGGAATACTTAGAGATTCTGTATATCAAGTTTGAATAGTAGCTGTATTCACCTATTGCATATGACTTGATAATCTGTGGATTTGCTGCTACCTGAATATTGCTGATAAAAGAATATATCGAAGACCTGATAGTTGTAGCAATCCCCATTGCAGCATTAAGTACAACGCCATAGAATAGGTTAAGTACAATGTTGGTTCCTTGTTTATATCCAATATCTGCTATACTACCGAAAAGATTCCATCCAGAAAACAAAGTCATGCTCTTTAGATATTTCTTGTCATATCGAACTAAATTGGTACAATAACAAAATCTCTTCTCTGAGTATATTTTGTACCATAACAACATGATAACGCTTACAAAGAGATGCAGGAATGAATAAACTATTAGTTTATCAAACGGAAGAATGACAAGAAGATAAACTACTACTAACCTTAAGACGTTCTCAATTATACTTGTATATGCATAGAAATTCATTTTCTCCTCAGCGATAATAGCTGCATTATACGGAACCTTAAAAATTGACATGCAAGACTCCACAACCATTATGTGGAACACATACAATGCAGCAGTAAAGCGAGCCTCTGGTATTACTAGCTCCTTGTATACAAAATATAATCCAGCTGTTTCAGCGACTAATGCAAAGAGCAAAAGAACGATAATATGGATGAACAAAGACGTAGAGAAAATTTTCTTTGTTTCATCGATGCTATCTTTGGCTATAGAGAAACTTAAATACCTCTGGCATGCACTTGTAAGGAAGGTATTAATGAAAGAAAACATTACAATGACACCACCAATGATATTGTAAATACCAAAATCATCAACACCTAAAACTTTAAGTACGACTCGACTGGTATATAGTGATACTACCATACCCAAGATCATCCTAAAGTATAGTAATACTGTGTTTTTTGCTATCTTTTTTGATTGTAGCTGTTCAGCCATTTCAATAATCAATATTACAATACACGATAAATATCATTCATTTGTCTCTCTATGTCAAAAATGGTACTTTTGGCAAGTGCTCTTTCGGCATATTCTGAAAGTGTCTCTTTATTCGAATAGAGCTTATATAATGCATTATATATGTCTATTGGCTCCTTAGATGTTAATATACCTGATCCATCACAAAGGATCTCATGAGGTCCTGTAACATCAGTTGCAATGATCGGTTTACCAAGACATAATGACTCACATACTACCAATGGATACCCCTCTGAATCTGAAGTAAGAAGAAAAACATCAGAAGAAGCGATGAACGAGTAAGGGTTCTTTTGGAATCCTAGAAGATGAACATAATCCTCCAATCCTCGTTCTTTTATCATCCCCTCAAGCATTTCACGCAAAGGACCTCGTCCTAGAATCAGAAAATCGATATCAAGATTGTTTTTTTTACAAAGATCTGCCACCTCAATGATGCGGTCTTGACGTTTTTGATTTGCAAGACGACCAACATTGCAGACTGTAAAACGTGATGGTTGGTAAGGATTATACTGTGCTTTCTCATAAATCTGGAGCTTATCTATCAAATTATAAATCACACTGATTTTCAATCCAGGGAACAATTTTTCGAATGATGCTTTTGCTCCATCAGATACTGTGATAATCTGATCCATCTTTTCATATACTGCTCTCTGCTCTTTAATAGAACTGAACTCATTCAGACACCAGTTGTTGAGCAACAAATCAATATGAATCCACGAAACATTGCGACTCGCTCTATCACTAATAAATTTATGACACTTAGCAGAGATTCCTTCCATAAAGGATACTATAGTATCATACTTTGCATTATGCAATCGTTTTTTTAGTTTGAGCCTAAGATAGTTATTCACTATAAACCAAAGATGAGCTTTTCTCAAATAGCCCAAAGCGATAATTTCCTTAAAGGACAACAAAGTAAAAGTCTTGACTCTGTTGTCGATTTGGTTATTATATATACCGCTACCGTCAACAAGTAACAGTGTGATGTTGTAAGTATTAAAATCAAGATTATTGATTATATCCAACAAAACCTTTTCTGCTCCACCGCCTTGCAAGTTTTGTTGTATGAACAAGATTTCTTTTTTCATATAATTAGGAATCTCATACAGTTTTGTCTAAACTAAGTTTCTTATGTCAATCCACACTACTCTTTTCGCAATAACTTTGAAAGAAGACATTACGGGATTCTTCAATTTATCATATTCCTTATATACTTAGATAACCGATGAGAATATTAATCAGTTGCATTGATTATACACACTCCGCTTCCTTCCACTTATCTGCTAACCTTCTGATCTAAAGAAGACATACGCAAATTAAACAAGGATGAAAATGGTATATTATTCACCCCTAAGAATATGTCCAAAGAGTAGCATCAACTATTCAACTATCATATGGAAAGTTTTGTGACAGTCGTAAAGTAGCATCTTCATCTATGTGCAAATTTTCAGCAAAATATCCTTTCCGTAAAGCATATACTTGCTTCCATTACGGGCATCTTTTATAGTAAGTTTTTTCACCAATATTTTGAAGATTTAACCATAAACTCTACCCCTCTGCTTCGGAAGTGTCTCTGCACGCACTAATCATAAACTAAATGTGTAAAGTTTAACATTTCGGCAAACTCAGTAACCATTAGAATTTTCTCCACACCATCTTATTAACCACACCTATATAACTCTGAATGATTTTCACCACTTTAGTGGATACATTCTCATCAGTATAGTTGGGTACGGGTGTACCATAATCTCCATTCTTGACAAGCTCGACGGCTGTGTCAACTGACTGAAGCAATCCTTTTTCGTCAATACCGCTCAAGATAAAACCTGCTTTATCTAATGACTCCGGACGTTCCGTACTTGTGCGGATACATACCGCTGGAAAAGGATGACCGACACTAGTGAAGAAGGAGCTCTCCTCAGGAAGTGTACCCGAATCTGATACAACGGCGAAGGCATTCATCTGGAGACAGTTGTAGTCGTGAAAGCCGAGAGGCTGCTGAACTTGTACACGTAGATCGAGTTGGAATCCAGATGTATGCAGCCTGTTGCGGCTGCGTGGATGGCAGCTATAGAGGATGGGCATGTCGTACTTCTGAGCCATAACGTTGATGGCACTGAAAAGGGAGAGGAAGTTCTTCTCGGTATCTATGTTTTCTTCGCGATGGGCGGAGAGGAGGATGTAGCGTCCTTTCTGGAGACCGAGGCGCTGGTGAATGTCGGAGGCTTCAATTTGAGCGAGGTTTTGGTGAAGGACTTCAGCCATCGGTGAGCCGGTGACGTAGGTACGTTCTTTAGGAAGCCCACACTCTGCAAGATAACGACGAGCGTGTTCTGAGTAAGCCATATTCACATCGGAAATGATATCTACAATACGACGATTAGTCTCTTCAGGAAGGCATTCGTCCTTACAACGGTTTCCAGCTTCCATATGGAAAATAGGAATATGAAGGCGCTTCGCACCAATAACGCTCAAACATGAGTTGGTATCGCCAAGTACCAATACTGCATCAGGTTTAGTTTGATTGAACAGCTTATAACTACAATTGATGATATTACCACAGGTAGCACCTAGATCGTCACCTACAGCATCCATATAAACTTCCGGTTCTGCCAGCTTCAAGTCCTTGAAGAAGATACCGTTAAGGTTATAATCGTAGTTCTGACCTGTATGGGCAAGAATTACATCAAAATATCGGCGGCATTTAGTGATTACTGCTGCCAAACGGATAATCTCGGGACGAGTACCGACAACGATAATGAGTTTCAACTTACCATTATCCTTAAACTTTATATCTGAATAATCAAATTTAGGTTGTTTTTCCATATTATTTTTCTACTTTATCAAAGTATGTATCCGGTTTATTGGGATCAAATATTTCATTGCAGTACATAACAGTTACCAGATCTTCCGTATCAGAAAGGTTGATAATGTTATGAGTATAGCCAGGAAGCATTATGACGGATTGTATTTTCTCTCCGCTCACTTCATAGTTAAGAACTTCGTCAGTACCTTCTTTCCGGAGTTGGATGAGTCCGTGACCACTGACAACAATAAACAACTCCCACTTGGTATTATGCCAGTGTTCACCTTTGGTTATACCCGGTTTGGAAATATTTATACTTACCTGACCGCAGTTCAAAGTATGCACAAGTTCCGTGAATGAGCCTCGTTGGTCTGTATTCATCTTTAAATCGAAAATTGCTTTTTCTTTAGGTAAATAGCTCAAGAACGTACTGTACAAACGCTTAGCAAACGAGTCAGCAGGAATTTCAGGAATCATCAGTGTCCTTGGCATTTCTACAAACTGATGTAATAAATCAACAATTTCTCCAAGTGTTACCTTATGAGTAACGGGACAATAACAGTACTTTCCATCATTTGAAGGATGTACATCTAAACCTTCAAACTCGCAATGATGTTCCTCATCTTTCAAAGCATGAATCATCTCGTCTACAAGATCATCAATGTAGAGTAGTTCAAGTTCTACATCCGGATCATACACTTGTATAGGCAAGTCATTAGCAATGTTATTACAAAAGGTAGCTACGGCACTGTTATAATTGGGACGACACCATTTACCATAAAGATTCGGAAAACGATATACCAATACTTTAGTTCCCGTATCTTTACCATACTGTAAAAAAAGATCTTCACCAGCCTTCTTACTACGACCATATTCGCTATTACCAAACCGGCCTGTTAATGAAGCTTGAGCACTAGACGAAAGCATGACAGGACAAGTATTATGATGTTTTTTCAGTGTATCAAGTAATGTGCTTGCAAAACCGAAATTACCTCTCATAAACTCGTCATTATCTTTGGGACGGTTAACTCCGGCAAGATTGAATACAAAATCTGCTTTTTGACACCAAACATCCAATTCCGAAGAAGTGGAATCGATATCATATTCAAAGACTTCATCTATTTGCAAATCACCATAATAACAAGCCTTACCGTCTTTGATATTATTAAGTTGGGCACAAAGGTTTCGACCGACAAAACCTTTGGCACCGGTAACCAGAATTTTCATAGCTCTTTTATTGCACAAAGTTACCCTCACCGCTCAATTCTTTCTTGATATAATCAAGGGCGGCTATTTTAGCCTTGGTTTCTTCTACATTTAATATGTGAGTATTATTGGAATTAAATTCAGTAAGAGTATTACGCTCTTTTTCACCTTCTTTGAAGAATTTGTCATAATTCAAACCACGATTATCTGCCGGTACACGATAAAAGTTACCCATATCCTCAGCTTTAGCGCACTCTTCATTTGTGAGTAATGTTTCATACATCTTCTCTCCGTGACGGATACCTATGACCTTAATATCCTCTTTTTTACCACCAAAAAGTTCACAAACTGCCTCTGCCTGAGTTTGGATAGTACAAGCAGGGGCCTTCTGAACGAGGATATCTCCGTTCTGACCATGTTCAAAAGCAAAAAGTACAAGATCTACAGCTTCCTCAAGAGACATGATAAAACGAGTCATCGTGGGCTCAGTCAATGTTACAGGGTTACCACTACGAATCTGATCAATCCACAGAGGTATTACAGAACCGCGAGAACACATCACGTTACCATAACGTGTGCAACAAATCTTGGTCTTTCCAGAATAGCGACTCTTAGCTACAGCAATCTTCTCCTCAACAGCCTTCGTGATACCCATCGCATTGATAGGATAGGCAGCCTTGTCAGTAGACAGGCATATTACAGCACCCACACCTGCCTCGATGGCTGCTGTCAATACATTATCGGTACCAATCACATTCGTCTTTACTGCTTCCATCGGGAAGAATTCACAACTAGGAACCTGCTTCAAGGCAGCGGCATGAAAAATGTAGTCAACACCAGGCATAGCATTCTTACAAGACTGAAGACTACGCACATCACCAATAAAAAACTTGATTTTGTGTGCTACATCAGGGTATTTTACCTGATATTCGTGACGCATATCATCCTGTTTCTTCTCGTCACGTGAAAAAACACGAATCTCACCGATATCGGTACGGAGAAAACGATTCAAAACTGCGTTACCAAATGAACCCGTTCCACCGGTAATCATAAGAGTTTTACCTGCAAAAACACTCATAGTTATATGTATTTTTTATTAATTTAATCTTTTCCAAAAATATCCCGTGTATAAACCTTATTCTTTACATCATCAAGACAAGTGTCATAACGATTAGCTACAATTGCGTGGCTACTTGCCTTAAACTCCTCCAAATTATTCACAACTTTGCTACCAAAAAATAATGTACCATTTTCAAGCGTAGGCTCGTAAATGATGACTTCTGCACCCTTAGCCTTTATACGTTTCATGATTCCCTGAATAGCAGACTGACGAAAATTATCTGAATTTGATTTCATTGTCAAACGATATACACCAACAACTGGAGGGTAGATAGAAGCAGCAGAACGGCTGTATTCGTTATTTTCAAAATAACCGTACCACCCAGTCATACGGAGTACCGCATCTGCAATATAATCCTTACGAGTCTTATTTGATTCTACAATAGCAGACATCATATTCTGCGGTACATCCTGATAGTTGGCAAGCAACTGCTTGGTATCTTTTGGCAAACAGTAGCCACCATAACCGAATGAAGGATTGTTGTAATGCGTTCCAATACGTGGGTCAAGACCTACGCCTTCTATTATCGCCTTACTATCCAAGCCCTTGACCTCGGCGTATGTATCAAGTTCATTGAAATAGCTGACACGTAATGCCAGATAGGTATTGGCGAAAAGCTTCACTGCTTCAGCTTCCTTCATACCCATGAAGAGCGTATCAATATTTTCCTTTATAGCTCCCTCTTGCAAGAGTGTAGCAAATATTTTAGCCACTTCCTTCATCATCTCAACATCTGTGACAGACTCGATTGCTTTGTTTTCTTCGGCAAATTCAGGACGACTAATTATCTTCGGATAACCAACGACGATACGACTTGGATAAAGATTGTCATAAAGTGCTTTGCTTTCACGAAGAAATTCCGGTGAAAAAAGAAGATTGAACTTCTTTACTCCTTTTTGGGCATATTTTACATAAAGATTACGGGTATATCCTACCGGGATTGTAGATTTGATGACCATAATAGCATCAGGATTTACCTCAAGCACAAGGTCAATAACCTCTTCCACACGGCTCGTATCGAAATAGTTCTTTGCCGGATCATAATTCGTAGGAGTCGCAATCACAACAAAGTCGGCATCAGCATATGCTGATCTACCATCCAAAGTAGCAACAAGTTTCAAAGGCTTTTCAGCTAGATACTTCTCGATATAATCGTCTTGAATAGGAGAAATCCTATGATTTAGTTTCTCTACTTTTTCAGGGATCACATCCACCGACATTACATGATGATGTTGTGATAGTAGTGTCGCTATGCTCAGTCCAACATATCCTGTACCGGCTACTGCGATCTTAATGTCTTTGAAATCACGCATATTTTATTTGATTTGTTTTTCTAATATTACAGACCTAATATTCATTCCAGAAACCTGTTACGCTTTATTTCCATGTTTTTCTTCGTATCCATAACCATAACGCTTGCCATAGCCATAATACTTGCCGTATTTGCCATAACCATAATAATAGCCGTACTTCTTTTTCTGAAGATCCAAACCGTTGATGGCAATACAGAGATTAGGTAATTTCCTGTTTTCAAAAAACTCATTAACCAAAGTAAACTCTGCCTTACGAGTATAATCAGCACGGCATACGTATACCGACAAATCAGCAGTACGACCTATCAGCAAAGTATCGGTTACCATACCAACAGGAGCGGTATCCAGAATCACATAATCAAAGTTGGTCTTCAATGTTTCAATAGCTTTCTCCAATCCGTCACGGGCCAATAATTCCGTCGGATTGGGAGGAACTGCTCCACCCGGAAGAATAAAAAGGTTCCTGTTGATATCAGAAGGTTGAACCAGATCCATCAGATTCATACTCGGGTTAGTCAGGAACTGAGTAATTCCATGATCTTTCTTTGGGATATTGAACACTTTGTTCAGACCGGGCTTGCGAATGTCAAGACCAACGATTACTACTTTTTTCCCTAACAAAGAAAGGCTTACGGCTAAATTGGCGGAAATAAAAGACTTTCCTTCACCGCTGATAGTAGAAGTTACCAAAATGACGTTCTTATCTTTTTCAAGCATAAACTGAAGATTGGTACGAACATTACGGAAAGTCTCGCTCATCAGGTTGTTCTGATTCTCAAAGACCGCAATTGAACCGGATTTCTCATCTGCCAATGGAATATCACCTACAACCGGAAGTGAAGTCAACTTCTCGATATCGGCACGTCCTTCAATCTTGAATTTGGTCAAGCCTATCAGATAGATGATGCCGACCGGAATTCCCATTCCAAAAAACAAAGCAACCAGATAGACCATCATCCTTTTAGGGGAAACGGGATTATCATCAGCAATCGCTGCATCAATTATCTGGGCATTATTGGCGGTAGCAGCCAAAGTAATAGCATTCTCCTCACGTTTCTGAAGCAGCATTAGATACAGCCCCGATTTGATTTCCTGCTGCCGGGCAATGCTCACAAACTGACGTTCCTGAGTCGGGGCGTCACTGATACGACGGGAATAACGACTCGCTTCACGGTCCAGATCGGCTTTCGTTATCTGTAATCCTTTCAAGGTAGCATCCAAAGTGGCCTGCACATTGCTACGCATGGCACGGATACTCGTATTAAGGTTGACAATCGCCGGGTTACTTTCAGTGGAGGTACGCAACAGGCGGTTACGTTCAATCAGCATCTCATTATAACGCGAGATTGCTCCAACCAAGCCACCATCCTGCAAGCCCACATTGGCAGGCAACACTTCATATTCATTACCCTGAAGGTATTTTTGCAAATCAACAATAAGGTTGATCTGGGTCTGATTCTCCACACGTTTCTTTTCGTATTCCGCATTACCCGTCAAGGCGATCTGAGCCTCACTACTCAAATCCGTAATACCTGCTGTACGTTTGAAATTTTCCAGATCTTGCTCAGTACTACCCAACTCCTTGGAAATAATACCGATACGTTCATCTATAAACTCTGCTGTTTTCTGGGCCACTTCATTCTTGTCATTATTCGCATTAATGTTATACATCTCAAGCAGTTTATTGATAAAGTCCCTGCCACGACGGGGATTGGTATTCTTCAATGAAATGACAACAACAGAAGTCGTTTTCGAGGTGGGAGCTATCGACAAGGAATTGGCATATCCTTTTGCTACAGAGAAAGGTCGGTTAATGAAAGCCGTAATATGACGTTCTTTCGTCACGTTTTCCGGACGGACAGCGGACAAGGTATCATTATTTGCGAAAAATGCGACTGTACCCTCATCTGTCGGGAATACGGCAGGTAATTTTTCAAATTGTCTCCGGTATTCTTTATCACCCACTTTCATTTGTACATCCATCACACCTGTCTGTTGAAGAGTCATGGCGACTTCCATCCTACCTGAAAGCTTGTCTGCCTCCTGCGGAGTAAGACTCACTAATATGGGAGAAGTCTGATAAAGTTCCTTTTTCGGGAACTCGTCTTCATCTATATAGGTAACAAACAGTCCTAAATTGTTTACCACCTCTCCGGATAAAGACTTCGAGCGGAGCACTTCGATTTCATTATCAACATTACTGGATGAAGAGACAAAACCGTCCAAACCCATCCTTTCTAATTCGGAAGACATACTTGTACCACCGCCTTTCTTATCATCCTTAATCAAAACTGTGGCGGAAATATTATAAACGGGTGTCGTCAGTCGCAGGTAGCCCCATGCACAGGCGATACAAACAATTACTGAAAACACGAACCAAGGCCAGTGAACCAGACAACGGAAAAGGATTTCCTGAATATTAAACTGTTCTTCAGACTGTTCTATACACTTTTCCCTTTTTTCCTCAATCATACAGTAATACTATTTGAAAATTGTTACTAATAAACTTGCCAATGACACTAAGATAGAGGTGGCTGAAAACCAAAGACTTGTACTGTTACCGATATCAGAGTTGCGCGCTTTCGCCTTGTTCGGAGTCACATAAACAATATCATTCTGCTGCAACCAATAATAAGGAGAAAGAATGGTTTCCGCATTGTTCAGATCCAATGTTATAATCTGCTGTTTACCGTCAGCACCTTCACGAATCAGTTTTACATTGTCACGAAGCCCCCAGACAGTCATATCACCCGCCATAGCCAAGGCCTCCAACAGATTCACCTTCTCATTATTGATGGTAAAGGTACCGGGACGTGCAACCTCACCCAAGACGGAAATTTTGTAATTGACCATGCGGACGGTTACTATCGGAGTCTCCTTGATATAAGGTTTCAACTTTTCTATAATTAATTGTTCTGCCTCTTTCTTTGTCAAACCACCCACTTTTAATTCGCCTAATACCGGAAAATTGATCTTTCCTTCATTATCCACCAAATAGGGCTGTAGGACAGGCTGAGTTGTCAACTGTGTATTTCCAGTAACCACACTGCCAGGACTCGCTACAGTCAAATTGAATGGAACAGCCAATTCGGGACTGGTACATGACACCACAATAGTAAGCAGGTCTTTAGGCATTATCTTTGCATCATACAAGTTTTCATGTTGGACGGTCTGTTGCACAAATTCCGCATCCTGCAAGTAAGGCACCTTTTTATATGACTGACAGGAAACAAACAGAAGTATTGTAATCAAGCAAACAAGTACATTACGTCCCATGCCTTGTACACTCATATACAGGTAAAATGTTTTATTCATAAAATTTTCTAGTTTATTATTCTTTATCTAAAACTTCAAATCGCGGAGAATTCTTTGACTTAAATTCCGGAACTATTTTCTTCATCAACCGCACGGTATCCATGATCTTTACCGCACGCGACAACTTTTCAAACTCTGCATAAGTGTCAAGAATATCAGCATATTCATACCGACGAACTTTGGCGATCATGATTTTTTTATTCTCTGTCGGGATCGTATTTTCTTTATCGCTCAACACCTCTTCATAAAGCTTCTCACCCGGACGTAATCCTGTGAATTCTATTTTGATGTCTTCACCCGGACGATAGCCAGCCAATTCGATCATACGAGTCGCCAGATCAACGATCTTGACCGCTTTTCCCATCTCAAAGACAAAGATTTCATTGCCCTCCCCCATGGTAGCAGCCTCCATTACCAAGCGGCAAGCTTCGGGAATAGTCATAAAGAAACGGATGATATCAGGATGAGTAACAGTGACAGGACCACCATTCTCTATCTGTTCTTTAAAACGAGGAATGACAGAACCATTACTGCCCAATACATTACCAAAACGGGTAGTGATAAATTTTGTATGACCTTTCACTTTTCCTTCACGGATAGCGCATCCCAGACTTTGAACATAGATTTCTGCCAAACGTTTGGAACAACCCATTACATTAGTAGGATTTACAGCTTTATCCGTAGACACCATAATCATTTTTTCTGCATCATATTCCACAGCCATATCAGCCACCTGACGAGAACCGGTCACATTGACAAGTACAGCCTCACAAGGATTTTCTTCCATCAATGGTACATGTTTATAAGCGGCGGCATGAAAGACGATTTGAGGATGATACAATTCGAATACCATACGAACGCGTTCCTTCACACGCACATCACCAATCACCGGAACAAAATCTATATTTGGATATTTTTTCTCAAACTCAAGACGGACATTATGCAAAGGTGTTTCTGCAGAGTCGAACATGATAAGTTTCTGAATTCCCATCTGCACTAATTGACGGCAAAGTTCACTACCAATACTGCCTGCCGCACCAGTCACCAACACCACTTTTCCCCTGAATTCTTCTGCAACCTGACGAAGGTTGATATTAATTTCGGCACGGCCCAGCAAATCCTCAATCTTAATAGGACGTACCCACTGATGAAATTTTCCATCAGAATCCGCTTCACTGATAGTAGGAGCTATCAATGTTTTAAGTTCATTGTTTTTACAATATTCCAGAAGTCGTTTTTCTTCCAGGCGGGTATCTTCATAACAGGCAAACAGAATCCCCTTAATTCCGCGCTTCCGCATGATATAATCAACATCCGATTCATTTTCAAAGTAATAAACGGGAAGATCTGCCAATCGGCGTCGGCTGTTATTTTTACCATATACATAAAAACCGGCTACTTTATAATGTGCACTATCCCTAAGACGTAACTTCAAGGCTACACTCTCTTCATTAGTGCCATAAATAAGAATACGTGTGTTCTTTTTATTCACCCAATCCAATAAAAAATCATAGACGATTATCAATGATACACGGAAGGTCGTCAAGATCACTAAAGTCAATAAACCATCAAATAGAAGATAGGATATTTTATAATTATATGGCAATTGGGTCTCATATATAACTCCAAAAGAAATAATGACCAAACAGGTAATTTTAAATAAAACGGCACACATGATACGCCAAAGTTCACGTGCCTGTGAGAAACGAATTGTATTACGATAAGTATGGAATAATAAAGAGCCCGCAACACTTGCCACCAAAGAAACGCAAGCAAACTTACAAAGCATCCAGTCGGTCATTGGAACATGCGCCATATAATGAATTACCGCATAAGCGACCAACGAACATAATACAGAAATTGCCGTGTCAATACCTAAAATAGCCCAATAACTGAAATAATTTTTGCGGGCATATTGCACTATGCCCTTCAATGTTTTTTCCATTATAGTATAAATGAATAAAATAATATTTCGAAATTTGATTTATCTGATTGATTACGATCAGTACAAGGACTATGACTACGATTTCCATGTTGGTGTAGCCCAACAGAGAATCCCTTCATCTTTCGATACGTACATACATTTCTACACTATATCTTTTGTAAAGATATAATTCATAATACTTTATGGATTTTTATTATTGAGAGAGGTCATCGATAAATATATCCACTGTTTGGTTACCGATGTCAAATAGACTGCCTGCTATTTTACAGACTTTCATTACATTTTTGCAGTAAAATCCCCATACCCCTATAAAATAGATTGATTACTCAATCACGTAAATCCCCATTTTCAGATACCGGCTCTACACACCCAGCCGGTATATCTACACATGCACACCCTAACATTGTCAATCGAACAGCAACTTTCGATTTCCCATTCACATGTACTAATTCCCCTTCCAATCCTGCCAATGGTCCCTTGATTACCCGTATTTTCTCTCCCGGAGCCAATGGCGATGTACTCATGCTAATCGTCTCATCCGAGTAATCGAGCATAAACTTAAATCGCAACATTTGTTGATCAGGAATAACAGCCGGAGTACTCTCCCCACGTAATACCATGTAACGGCTGATAGAAGATAAAGTCAGGACTTCTTTTTGTTCTTGCAGATCAACGTGAACGAAAATCATCATCGGAAGCAGTACCCGGTCGACAATTTTACGGCGGTCGCTCCATTGATGGACTTCTTGTTGAATTGGAAGGAAATTTTCGATCCCCATTTTCGTAAGCCGCTCACCCGTTTTTTTCTCGTGACAAATACGTACGATTGCCACCAACCAACGTTTTGAGCGCGCTACGCTGCTGCCAATCACATCTGTTGGCAGAAGATTTCGATCGTCATTTTTCTTAATGATCATGTATTTTTACCCCTCATTTTTCCATACCCCTTAGGCAATGGATTGAATTCGGTGACAAAGATAGATAAAATTATAAATAGTAAACAAGAAAAAACGCTTTCTTTTTTTACACACAAATAGAAATATACAGTTAAGACTATCCTAGACATAAAAAAATACTCTACCTCTATCACAT
>NZ_DAWCXD010000119.1:0-15813 GCF_052357945.1 Bacteroides sp.
ATGTATATATGTATAACAATCAAATATACTAAAAAGACAGGGATACTTCTGTTTCTTTTAATGAAAATTAAACAGAACCCCCTGTTATTTATGAGTTTAGCCCGATTTAGAACTGTTCCAGTATTTCGATTCGTTTTTCGATGGGAGGATGAGTGGCAAACAATCCGCTAAGTCCGCTGAATATACTTTTAGATGCCTTTTTGGGGTTCTGAATAAATAATTGTGCCACGTCTTTCCTTTCTACTGCCTCGATAGCGGGATCTGCTGATATTTTGCGGAGAGCGTTGGCCAGTGCCAACGGATTCTTCGTCATTTCTGCCGAACCTGCATCTGCCATATATTCGCGTTTGCGTGAGATGGCAAAACGCATCAGGCTTGCAAAAAGATAACCGATGGCGGCTATCACTAAAGCAATAAGAATAAAAAGAACCACACCGCCGCTACCTTTACTATTACTACGCACGCGTATGTGCGTAATGGCATAAAACGTGATTTCTGTCAGCATGGAGAAGATACCGACAAAGACAATGGAAATAATCAGCAGGCGTACATCGCGGTTGCGGATGTGACTTAGCTCGTGCGCGATGACTGCTTCCAGCTCCTCATCATTTAGTTTCCGGATGATGCCCTCCGAGAGGGTAACGGTGTATGTGCGTTCGTTGATACCGCTGGCAAATGCATTCAGGGAACTGTCATAGATGATATTGATTTTCGGCATTTTCATGCCTTGAGACATACAGAGGTTTTCCACCAGATTATAAACTCGTTTATTCTCCTGACGGTTCAGCGGCTTGGAGCCGGTGGCGGAATTAATAATGCTTGTGTTAGCCCAATAGGCAATCAGAAACCAGATTAATACGATCCCCATGGTATATGGTAACGAAGAGAAGAAGAAATGATTGACTATTGGTATCATTTCGACTTCCATATCCTTTCTATATCCCCAAAGAATCAACAGGTAGCAGGCCAAATAGAGGAGTGCTGCCACGAGACAGGGAAACAGGAATAGTAGAAACGCAGAGCGCAGATTATTCCGGCTCTGCTGTGTTTGGATTCCGACGTATTGCATGCGTGTTCGACTTTTGTAATTGGATGGACGGTGTATATAAAGGTTTTAGAAACTAATTTTGGGTGCCTGCTCCAAATTCGCACGTTCGTTTTTCCCCAAGTCGAACATTATCTCTCTTTGGAATCCGGTCATTCCTGCTACGATATTCGACGGGAATGTCTGCACGGCGTTATTGTATTCTTTAGTGGCCGAGTTGAAGTAGCGGCGAACAGCAGCCAGTTTATTCTCTACATCAGAAATTTCTTCCTGTAATTGCAGGAAATTCTGATTAGCTTTCAGATCGGGATAAGCCTCGAGAGTAATCTTCAATCCAGCAAGAGCGGAGCTCAACTGATTTTCGGCAGCTATCTTATCGTCGATCGTTTTTGCGCTGACTGCACCGTTACGTGCCTGAATCACCCGGTCGAGCGTTTCTTTCTCATGTGCGGCATATCCTTTCACGGTGTCTACCAGTTGGGGAATGAGATCATGGCGTTGTTTTAACTGCACATCGATGTCGGCAAATGCGTTTTCACGATTGTTTCTCAATTTCACTAATGAGTTGTACATGGAAGCAAAGATAATGCCCAGCAATACAATAATTCCTACAATAATAAGTATGGTCATGGCCTTTTGTTTTATTTAATAATATAAAATCAAAAGTAATCTATTTGGTTCTTTTAACCAAGAGGTAAAGGAAATATTTACTAAATACCACCTAAAAACTATCAGAAAGCACCTGAAATCTGTCATTTGATAGAATTAACCCCCAAGAAATGACAAATTTTCCCCTGTTGGATACACAAAATTCCTTTAAACTTGCAAATGTCGAGAAAAAACGAATATTAACCATAAAACCATTAAAGTATGAAAAGTTTAAGTTTCAGAAAAGATTTAATTGGAGTACAGGAAGAATTGCTTCGTTTCGCTTATAAATTAACGGCCAACCGTGAAGAAGCAAATGATTTATTGCAGGAAACATCTTTAAAAGCATTAGACAATGAAGAGAAATATGTTCCGGACACAAATTTCAAAGGATGGATGTACACAATCATGCGTAACATCTTTATTAATAACTACCGCAAAATAGTACGCGATCAGACCTTTGTTGATACCACCGATAATTATTATCACTTAAATCTGCCACAAGATTCTGGATTTGAAAGTACCGAAGGTGCTTACGACCTGAAAGAGATGCATCGCATCGTCAACGCACTCCCCCGGGAGTATAAGATTCCTTTCTCCATGCACGTATCAGGTTTCAAATACCGTGAGATTGCAGAGAAATTAGGATTGCCATTAGGTACAGTGAAGAGCCGCATATTCTTCACACGTCAACGTTTGCAACAAGAGTTGAAAGATTTTGTATAAATGAGGATAACGCATACAAACAAGCTTATAAGCAAAAGGAGCAAGGGGATAGATCCTCGTTGCTCCTTTCTTTTTATTTATGATTCAATTATCACTTGCTTTTCTTGTTTTTGCTTTTTTTCTTTTCAACGGCTTTTTCTTCAGGTGGAAATTTAGGAACCAGATTCATCAGCCGTAATATCTGATTTTGTCGTTTTAATATGTATGACGAAGGTTTCGCCGAGTTAAACCGTATCGGATTGGGCAGAGTAGCGGCGATAAGTGCGCATTGTCCCCGGGTCAGCTGGGCAGCTGTTGTTCCGAATTTGACCTTTGCGGTAGCTTGTGCGCCGTAGATGCCATTTCCCATTTCTATAGAGTTGAGATAGACTTCCATGATTCGTTCTTTCGACCAGAACAGTTCGATGAGAAACGTAAAGTAGACTTCGAGTCCCTTGCGTACCCACGAAGATTGCGGCCATAAGAACACATTCTTGGCTGTCTGCTGACTAATGGTGCTTGCTCCGCGTTTCCGTTTGCGTGTTTCGTTCTCTTTCATCGCTTTCTTGATTTCTACAAGATCGAATCCGTTGTGTTCGGCAAAACGGTTGTCTTCGGAGGCTATGACCGCCATCGGCAGGTTGGGAGATATCTTATCAAAAGAAACCCACGTGTGCTTCCACGTGGGTTTATCTCCTGAAAAAATCTGCTGAACGCTTCGGATAACCATCAATGGAGTGACATAAACCGGCATAAACCGATACACAATCACTGCCAACAGAGTGGATGCAAAGAAGAAAATCAGCAGGTTGCGCGTATAGCGCAGAATTTTTTTAATTAGCAGCTGCTTGTGCATCTTTAATCATTTGTTCACTTGCGTACATGTATACTTCTACACGACGGTTTTGTTCGCGACCGGCAGCAGTATCATTGCTTGCAACGGGATCGCTTTCACCCATTCCCTGTACACCTTTGATCTGATTGGTGGAAACACCACAGCTCAACAAATAACTGGACACGCTCTGTGCACGTTCTTGTGACAAGTTCAGATTTTTCTGTTGGCTTTGTGCGGCAGTGCTGTTTTTCCAGCCCTGGTTGTCAGTGTATCCGTAGATAGACACGTCCATATCCCGGTTCTGATTGAGCACATTGTTGGCAAACTTGCTTAAAGCAGATTTAGCAGCAGCACTTAGATTTGCATTACCGGTAGTGAAAAGAATACCCGAGTCGAATGTTACTTTCACGGCTTGCAATCCGTTGTTGTCTGTTATCTGTTCTACTTGTGCGCCTTCAATTTGTTTTGCTTCTGCTGCTGCTTTGTCCATCTTCTTACCGATAAGAGCACCCGTACCTGCACCTACTGCCGTACCGATAGCAGCACCAATAGCGGCACCTTTACCTTTACCGATAACACCTCCCAGGATTGCACCCAGTGCAGCACCCGAACCACCACCGATAGCAGCACCTTTACCAGTGTTGTTCATACTTCCACAGCTACCAAATATCATGGCAATACTCATGAAGAGAACCATAAATTTCATCTTGTTCATAATGTTGATGTTTTTTTTAATTGGTTTATAAATAATGTTTTTATACGAATCGCTTCGTATTATAAATAACAATGCAAAGATACATATTATTTGGCAAGCATGTACTTTTTAAGTTAAAATAACTCGGATGAATCCCTTTGTTTGTTAATAAAGGAAAACGAACATTATCCTTTTATCGTTGAAGGAATACTTAAGCACTTCTTTTTGATAATAATGAACCAACTCAAAAGAATTAAACCTTTGGCAACGGTGGTGACGCAGACTGCCCACCAGATTCCTTCCACTCCCATACCCATCCGTACAAACAGGATAGCAAGCGGAATACGCATATAGTTGCAACTGATGCTGATAATGGCAGGGGGTATTGTGCGGCCGATGCCGTAGAAAACTCCCTGCATGGTGATTTCGAGCATCATAAAGAGCTGGGAATATCCGTCGATACGAAGGAATACACCTCCGGCCTCATAAGCAGCCTGTTCGGGCACGAATATGGCGAAAACTTCGTTTCCGAAGAAAACGAATAGCAAAGTACAGAGTGTACCGAAGATTCCCGTCATCCATAGGGTAGTGTACCAGGATTTAAGTACCCGTTCGATTCGTCCGGCAGCATAGTTTTGGGCGATGAAGGCACTTAGTGCGGTGGAGAATCCCTGTGAGGTGTTCCAGGTAATTGCTTCGATTTGTCCCCCGGTGGTGAACGTCATTAAGCCGATATGTCCTCCCTGTTCGGAAGCGGTGCGGCAGAGGAACATGTTGACGAAGGCAAACAATGTATTTAAAGTCGCTACGGGTAATCCAAGTTTAAGGATTCTCCGCGTGTACTTTTTCTTTAGCCGGGTGAAGAAAGGGAAACCGCCCAGCAGCGCATCCCTGCAACGCAACTGATAGACGAAAATCAGGAAAACACTTGCTTCTGCAATCCAGGTGGCGTACGCCGCACCGTTTGTTCCCAGTCCGAAACCGAATATAAAGAGTGGGTCCAGAACGATATTTAATATCAACCCTGTGCCACTGATAAAGAACGGGACTTTGCTGCGTCCTGCTGCATTATAAATTCCGGTGAAGGCAGCGGAAAGGAAAACGAAAGGTAATCCGGTAGAAACAATCCGCAGATATTGAATGGCATTGGCTGTGATATGTTCCTCAAGTTCATAAATACGTATGATAGGTTCTGCAAATATAAAAAGGAGTCCGCCCCAGCAAATGGAAATAATCAAAGCAATCGTAATATTATGAGACGCGAAGCTGCGGGCATCTTCCTGGCTTTGCGCACCGATGGATTGTCCGACACTCACTTCAGATCCTACCTTATTTAATAAGGAGATAGAACCGGACATCCACGTCAGGATTCCGACAGAGCCGATAGCGGCTACGGCTTCACTTCCCAACCGTCCTACCCATGCCATGTCTGTGAGACTATATGCCATTTGAATAAACGACGTTGCCATGATCGGCATTGCCAGATTAAACAGTTGGCGGTTGATGGGGCCTTTTGTCAGATTCTTTATTCCTTGCATATAATTTTTCTATTCAAAATGAGGTGCAAAGATACGTAAAATTACTATCTTCGCACGTCTAATTATTCATTAATCAAAGTATATAGATACTATGAAACAGAAATTATCTACTATTTTCTTCTTGTTATTTATCTTACTGGCAGGTTCACGAGTGGTAGCACAGAACGCTCCGAAACCTTTTGATATCGAACAACCTTCACTTCGCGTATTCCTTCCGGCACCGGAACTGGCAACGGGTCGTGCTGTGGTCGCTTGTCCGGGGGGTGGATATGGCGGCTTGGCTGTCAACCACGAGGGTTACGACTGGGCGCCATATTTCAACAAACAAGGCATTGCATTAATTGTGCTCAAATACCGGATGCCGAAAGGTGATCGTACTCTACCTATTTCGGATGCTGAAGCAGCAATGAAAACCGTGCGTGACAGTGCTGATGTCTGGAATTTGAATCCCAATGATATCGGTATCATGGGCTCATCTGCCGGTGGACATCTGGCATCTACCATTGCCACTCACGCCAAACCCGAACTTCGTCCGAATTTCCAGATTCTGTTCTATCCTGTGATTACGATGGATAAATCTTATACCCACATGGGTTCTCACAACAATCTTCTGGGAAAAGATGCTTCTGCCGAATTGGAAACGGAATATTCCAATGAGAAACAAGTGACGAAAGATACACCACGTGCCTTCATCGTTTACAGTGACGACGACAAGGTGGTTCCACCTGCTAATGGAGTTAATTATTATCTGGCTCTGAATAAGAACAATGTCCCTTCAGTTCTTCATATCTATCCTTCCGGCGGACATGGCTGGGGGATTCGTGAGGATTTCCTCTACAAGAGTGAAATGCTGAATGAACTGACTTCCTGGCTTCGTAGTTTTAAAGTGCCTCATAAAGATGCCATCCGTGTAGCTTGTATCGGCAATAGTATAACGTATGGAGCACGTATCAAGAATCGCGATCGTGATAGCTATCCTGCTGTGTTAAGTCGTATGCTGGGAGAGGCTTATTGGGTAAAGAATTTTGGAGTAAGTGCCCGCACTCTGTTGAATAAGGGCGATAATCCTTATATGAACGAAAAGGCTTATCAGGATGCGCTGGCTTTCAATCCCAATATCGTTGTCATCAAACTGGGTACGAATGACAGTAAATCGTTCAACTGGAAGTATAAAGCCGACTTCACGAAAGATCTTCAAACAATGGTTGATGCTTTCAAAGCATTGTCTGCCCAACCGAAAATTTATCTTTGTTATCCTTCCAAAGCCTATCAGACCGGAGATAATATCAATGACGATATAATCTCTAAAGAAATTATTCCGATGATAAAGAAAGTTGCTAAGAAAAACAACCTGTCCGTCATCGATCTTCATACGGCAATGGACGGAATGCCCGAACTATTCCCGGATAAGATTCATCCGAATGAAGCAGGTGCCAAAGTGATGGCAAAAGCTGTTTATCAGTCCCTGAAAAAGTAAAATAGAAACACAATAAATGCAGAATTTCCGGTTGGAACAATCTCTTTATGAGAAAGTTTCAACCGGAAATTTTTTAGTTTAACGACGAATAAACTTCTTATAATATGCTAAAAATATAACTTTCTGAAAGTCTGGTTTATAGGTAATCCGTATTTTTGCGCCCGAAAAAGTATTAAAATGATAAATAGCGTTATGAATAGACTACAAGATTTCACTTTTTTCTCGCAGTTGATGGCTAACGCTAATATGGGATGGTGGAAAGCCAATTTATCAACTGCGAATTATGAGTGTTCTGATTTTATATTAGAATTATTAGGTCTGGATAAGACCGGAGTTATAAGTTTTGAGGATTTCAATAAACGTATTCTGAAGGAGGAGCAACGTCCTACGACTGTCCATTCTTTTGGCGTGCATCAAAGACCGGAAGCGGTATATTTACTTGATACGGTGAAAGGAGCTGTCTGGATGCGTAGTAAGATCTGCTTTCAAGAAACGGACGAAGACGGAAATGAAATTGTTTATGGTATAGCCGAAGTGCAAGATGCTCCCGATATGGCATCTGCTTATCAGGCATTGCAGCATAGTGAACGTCTCTTATATAACATTTTCAAGCATTTACCAATCGGCATCGAACTATATAATATGGATGGAGTATTGATAGATTTGAACGATAAGGAATTGGAGATGTTTCATGTAGAGAAGAAAGAAGATATATTGGGTATCAATATTTTCGAGAATCCTATTTTCCCGAAAGAAATGAAAGAGCGGTTGAAGAAGAATGAAGATGCCGACTTTACTTTCCGCTATGACTTCTCGAAAGTAGGTTCCTATTATCAGAACTCCCAAAAGGAGGGCAAGATTGATTTGGTGACTAAAGTGACTACGTTGTATGATAACGAACACCAACCGATAAATTACCTGTTGATTAATGCGGATAAGACAGAAACAACTGTGGCTTATAATAAAATCCAGGAGTTTGAAGAGTTTTTTGAACTGGTCGGTGATTATGCCAAGGTTGGTTATGCTCACTTCAATGTTTTGACCGGACATGGTTACGCCCAAAAGAGCTGGTACGATAATATAGGTGAAGAAGATGAAACTCCCTTATCCGAAATCTTTTCTGCATACCGGCATTTCCATCCCGACGACCGTGCCCTGTTGATTCAGTTTTTGGACGATGTGCGGAAAGGACTTACTGTCAAACTTAGCAAAGAGATGCGTATCTATAGAGAGGATGGCACCTGCACATGGACGTATGTCCATTTGTTAGTCAGGAAATATGCCCCGCAAGATCAGATTATCGAAATAATCAGCATCAATTATGACATCACAGAACTGAAACGGACAGAGGAAATGCTTGTCAAAGCACGCGATAAAGCCGAAGCATCCGATCGTTTAAAGTCTGCTTTCCTGGCCAATATGAGCCATGAAATCCGTACTCCTTTAAATGCTATCATCGGGTTTTCGAGCTTGTTGGCTAGTACGGAGGATGCAGCGGAAAAAGAACTTTATAATTCCCTGATCGGCCACAACAACAAACTTCTGCTTAATCTGATTAATGACGTGATTGATCTCTCTAAGATAGAATCCGGATATATAGAACTCCATCCGGACTGGGTTAATCTTACCGAACTTCTTAACGAGAGCGTGGCGGAGTATGTTCATCAAGTACCTTCCGGTGTTGAACTCTTAACCAACTATCCCGAGCATGCTTTTCTGGCAGAACTGGATAAGCTGCGCATCAAACAGATAGTAAGTAACTTCCTCTCGAATGCTTTAAAGAATACTACCACCGGACATGTGGAAGTCTTCTATGAGATAGACCATCAGTTTGTCCGAATCGGTGTTAAAGACACCGGGCGGGGTATCCCGCAAAATATGCTTGAAAAGATATTCGAAAGGTTTGAAAAGTTGGACTCCTTTGTTCAAGGAGCCGGTTTGGGCTTATCTATTTGTAAATTGATCGTCGAAAAAATGAACGGGCGGATATTAGTAGATTCCCAACTGGGGATAGGCACTACTTTCGTAATCGAATTACCGTGCCATTCTATACCTGTTGAATGAGTATATTGGGGAAAATATAAAAAAGAAAGATTCCCTTGATTCATGAATATTGCCCTGAAAGTTTGCGATAAATAATATATTTCGCCCTTTAGTTGACTTTGTCAACTAAAGGGCTTATCTTTGCGGCATGAAACAGGAACATGTGAATAGTATAAGAGCCTTTAACAGGTTCTATACAAAGTTGTTAGGCGTACTTAACAAGTATTATTTAGAAAGTGAATTTGGACTTCCCGAGGTTCGCATTATTCAGGATGTTTATTTGCACCCTGATAGAAGTTCCAAAGATATATCCAGTGAGTTAAACATGGATAAAGGTTTGCTCTCCCGTTTATTAAAACAACTGGAACAAAAAGGGTATATATGTCGAAAAGGAACAGAAAGAGATAGTCGCATGGGGCTGATAAATCTCACACAAAAAGGATGTGAAATTTATCATTGCTTAAATGCTGCCGCTAATCAATCTGTGGAGGAAATCTTTGCACACCTGAATGATGGCCAACTGCAAGAGATAATAAATAGTATGGACTTCATCTATAATACAATGAACGAAAAGGAAACCAATCTTGCAGTTAAGAATGTTGCACCCATTGTAATACGCCCAATAGAGGAAGAAGATAATACTTCAATTGCTTGTGTACTTCGTGCTTCAGTTGAAGAACATGACGCTCCTAAAGTCGGTACATTTTATGATGATCCACATACAGATATGATGTTTCAGACTTTTAATATAAAAAATGCAGAATATTGGGTGGTTGAATGTGACGGTGTAATATTGGGTGGCGGCGGTTTTTATCCAACTAAAGGCCTGCCAAAAGGGTACGCTGAATTGTCAAAATTCCATTTTAAACCAGAGCTTAGAGGGAAAGGAATTGGAAAACGCCTACTTCAACTAATAGAACAGCGAGCAATAAAGGCTGGATATACATATATGTATATTGTTTCATATCACCAGTTTGGAAATGCTGTCGCTATGTATGAAAAATGCGGGTATAAGCACATAAGTAGTGCATTAGATCAGTCAGGGCTGTATCAAGACGCACCTTTTCATATGGTGAAAGAGTTGTAGATAAAAGTGTGACTATCATTTTTAGGAAATATGATAGTGATTATTGGTTACGGATATAATATAAAAAAACTCCTGCAATACCTTGATATTGTAGGAGTTATCTTTTTCTATTCTGCCTTTCTGTGATCCGCCTGGGGCTCGAACCCAGGACCCCAACATTAAAAGTGTTGTGCTCTACCTGCTGAGCTAGCGAATCGGTCCTTCAGTGCTTTCTTTCGAATGCGGGTGCAAAGGTAGAACATTTTTTTATAACTCCAAAAGAATTCAAACATTTTTCTTATCTTTGTGCCATTATCAACAATATATAATCATACATATGGCTGCTGACGATAAAAAAATTATCTTCTCAATGGTGGGAGTGAGCAAGGCTTTCACCCCCAATAAGAATGTGCTGAAAGACATTTACCTGTCGTTTTTCTATGGAGCGAAAATCGGTATTATCGGTTTGAACGGTTCCGGTAAATCAACGTTATTGAAGATCATCGCCGGTTTGGAGAAATCCTATCAGGGAGAAGTGGTGTTCTCTCCGGGATATTCCGTGGGTTACTTGGCACAGGAACCCTATTTAGACAACACAAAGACAGTAAAAGAAGTAGTAATGGAAGGCGTGCAACCCATTGTTGACGCACTGACAGAATACGAAGAAATCAATCAGAAGTTCGGTTTACCGGAGTACTACGAGGATCAGGATAAGATGGATGCTCTTTTTGCTCGCCAAGGCGAACTGCAAGATATCATTGATGCGACTGATGCATGGAATCTGGATAGCAAACTGGAGCGTGCGATGGATGCTCTCCGTTGTCCGCCTGAAGATCAATCGGTAGAAAACCTGTCCGGAGGTGAACGTCGTCGGGTAGCTTTATGTCGTTTGTTGTTGCAGAAACCAGATGTGCTCTTGCTGGACGAACCTACCAACCACCTGGATGCAGAATCTATCGACTGGTTGGAACAACATCTTCAGCAATATGAAGGTACGGTTATTGCCGTGACGCACGACCGTTACTTCCTCGATCATGTAGCCGGATGGATTCTTGAACTAGACCGTGGTGAAGGTATTCCCTGGAAAGGTAACTACTCTTCCTGGCTGGAACAGAAGACAAAACGCATGGAAATGGAAGAAAAGACCGCCAGCAAACGTCGCAAAACACTGGAACGTGAGTTGGAATGGGTGCGCATGGCTCCGAAAGCCCGTCAGGCAAAGGGTAAGGCACGTCTTAACTCTTATGACAAGTTGCTGAATGAAGACGTGAAAGAGAAAGAAGAAAAACTTGAAATCTTCATTCCGAATGGTCCGCGTCTGGGTAATAAAGTCATTGAAGCGAAACAGGTGGCCAAAGCATACGGCGATAAACTATTGTTTGACGATTTGAACTTTATGCTTCCTCCTAATGGTATTGTTGGTGTGATCGGTCCCAATGGTGCGGGAAAGACGACACTGTTCCGTCTGATTATGGGATTGGAGACAGTAGATAAAGGAGAATTTGAAGTAGGAGAGACTGTAAAGGTGGCGTATGTAGACCAGCAACACAGAGATATTGATCCGAATAAGAGCGTATATCAGGTAATTTCCGGTGGCAATGAGTTGATCCGCATGGGAGGACGTGACATCAATGCGCGTGCATACCTTTCTCGTTTCAACTTCTCCGGAGGCGATCAGGAAAAACTTTGCGGTGTACTGTCCGGTGGTGAAAGAAACCGTTTACACTTGGCGATGGCTTTGAAAGAAGAAGGCAATGTACTGTTGCTCGATGAGCCTACCAATGATATTGATGTAAACACACTGCGTGCTTTGGAAGAAGGTCTGGAAGATTTTGCCGGCTGTGCCGTAGTTATCTCGCATGACCGTTGGTTCCTCGACCGTATCTGTACACACATTCTGGCTTTTGAAGGAGATTCCAATGTATTCTACTTCGAAGGGTCTTATTCAGAATACGAAGAAAACAAAATGAAACGTTTGGGAAATGAAGAGCCGAAGCGTGTTCGTTATAGAAAGTTAATGACTGACTAGTATAAAGTAATAGATTGAAGCATTTCTAATGCTTTCTGTTTCAAAATAAAAGGCTCTGCAAATATTGTAGAGCCTTTATCATTTTATAAGGTAGTGAAACGTTTATCTCTCTTAAAAAATTGTAGTATAATCGTAATGTAGTTCTAAATATTATTAATTATATTTGTGCACAGTTTTTAAAAGCAAACAATTTATATTAACTAATCAACTACATTTATGTTAAAGAGAATGCGATCTTTCTTAGTGCTAGTAATGTTGTTTATCGCTGTCACGATGAGCGCGCAGGTTACAACAGCCACGATGAGTGGTAAAGTGACCGCACAAGATGAACCAATCATTGGAGCAACAGTCGTTGCGGTTCACGAACCATCAGGCACTCGTTATGGTACAGTGACTAACGTCAGTGGTCAATTTAATCTGCAGGGTATGCGTACCGGCGGCCCTTACAAAGTAGAAATTTCTTATGTTGGTTATCAAACAGCAATTTACAAGGGAATTAATCTTTTATTGGGAGAGAATTATGTTTTAAATGTTTCTTTAAAAGAGAGTTCAGAACTGTTGGATGAAGTAGTAGTGACTGCTTCTAAAGAGAGTAATATGAAGTCTGACAGAGCAGGTGCTATTATGAATGCCAATCGTGATATGATTAATAGTACTCCGACTATTTCTCGTAGTATCAGCGATATCATGCGTCTTTCTCCACAAGGTGCTGATGTTGGTAACGGTTTTGCAGTAGGTGGTGGTAACTATCGTCAGTCATTTGTAACAGTTGATGGTGCTGCTTTTAATAATACATTCGGGTTGGGAGGTAATCTTCCGGCTAACGGATCTCCAATTTCTTTGGATGCTTTGGAACAAGTTACAGTAGCTGTAACTCCATTTGATGTTCGTCAGAGCGGTTTTACAGGGGGTGCAATTAATGCAGTAACCCGTTCAGGAGATAATCAATTCCGTGGAACTGCCTATATGTATTTTAATAATGAGAATCTAAAAGGAAGCAAGGTTGATGATTATGAACTTTTACGTTCTAAAGCTCAATATTATACTTATGGCGCAAGCTTTGGTGGTCCGATTATAAAAGATAAGTTGTTCTTTTTTGTGAATGGAGAATATGAGGATAATGTAACTGCGGGATCAAGTTATCTCCCACGTACTGCCCTAGGACAGAGCTATAGCAGTGGAAATGTACATCGTCCTCTTCAAAGTGACATGGATGCTATAAGCAATTTCTTAATAAATAAGTATGACTTTAATCCAGGGAAGTATAATGGCTATTCAACGGACACTCCTGCTTATCGTATTATGGCACGTGTTGATTGGAATGCCAATCAAGATAATAAGGTTAGTTTCCGCTTTACCAGAACGCATACTAAAGATTCTAACTTCCCTACTAGTTCAACCAATCCATTGTATTCATCAGATCTTTATCCAGGAGGTAAATCTAATGAAGTTATAGATGGTAAGCCTGTTGGTGACATTGCCAAAGGACAGGGACGTACTTCTAAATATGCCTTGAGTTTCTCGAATTCCAACTACTATCAAGTGCGTGACTTTACTTCTGTTGCAGGTGAATGGAACTCGCGTATGGCTCAAGGAGCAATGAATAATATGTTGCGTTTTGCATATTCCTATCAAGATGAGCCTCGTTCATTTGATGGTCCTCTTTTCCCGACAGTTGATATTTTACAAGATGGTGCCGTATATGCTAATTTTGGCGCAGACCTTTTCACAGCAGGCAATCTGCGTCAGACAAAAGTATTCACTATTACAGATGAGTTCAACTGGAATGTAGGTATTAATAAGTTTATGGCTGGTTTCCAATATGAGCATACGAAAGCTATTAATGGTTATATGTTAGGAGGTGCTGGCTACTATGTCTATTCAACTTGGGATGATTTTGTAAATGATAGAACTCCGCAGGCTTTTGCTATAACTCACTCAAATTCACCTGATATGTCTCAATTCCTTGCAGAATTGAAATTTCAACAATATTCTTTGTATTTGCAGGATGAGATTTCTGTTTCAGAAAACTTTAAAGTAACAGGTGGACTTCGTTTTGAATTGCCAACTTATCCTTCTTTAAAGAATAATTATAATGAAGAGTTTGCCAAATTAGATTTTGGTGGTCAGCATTATTCTACAGATCAGCTTCCGGGTGCAAAAGTATCTGTTTCTCCGCGTGTTGGCTTTAACTGGGATATAACCGGAGACCGTAAGTATGTACTTCGTGGTGGTACAGGTCTGTTTGTAGGACGTATGCCTTTCGTATGGTTGATTTCTGCTGTGGGAAATTCAGGTGTGGGACAAACTACTTATTATTATACGGATGCTGCTACTGCTCAATACAAACCAAGCTTCCATGCAAATCGTGATGAGATATTGAAAGACCTTTATGGCGGTCAGACACATTCAAAAGTAGAGCTTCCTAAAGACCCTACCATTATTGATAAAGATTTGAAGATGCCTTCTACTTGGAAGACTTCATTAGCCCTTGATATGAGATTGCCGGGTGATATTAATTTTACATTAGAAGGAATTTACAGTCGTGACTATAATCCTGTTGTTATAACTAATCGTGGTTATGAGTTACAAGATGCAAAATTGACTCTTTCTCCAAATGACGTTCGTGATACTTATAAGATATATAATAAAGGTCAGAATGTTTATCTTTTAGAAAACTGGAAAAAAGGTGCTTATTACTATTCAATTTCAGCTCAATTGCGTAAGAACTTTGATTTTGGTTTAGATTTATCATTTGCTTATACACATTCAAAATCTCGTTCATATAGTGATGGTATTGGTGACCAGGTAACTTCAGCTTATAAGACTAATACTTATTCAGTAAATGGTATTAATGAACATGAATTGGGTTATGGTACTTATGTAGCTCCTGACCGTATCTTGGCTACAGTTGGTTATAAGAAAGAATATGGTAAGCATTTTGCAACCAGTGTTTCTTTATTGTATGAAGGAATGCAGATGGGATATGCCGGAACATGGGGATATAGCCGTTACTCATATACTTTCTCTGGTAATGTTGTTGGTGATGCGGGTGCAAATAGCTTATTGTATATTCCTGCAACGCGTGAAGAATTGGATAACTGGAAGTTTAGTGATGCTGCTTCTTATCCTGCTACACAACAAAGAGATGATTTCTGGAATTATATTAACCAAGATAAATATCTGAAGAATCGCAAAGGTAAATATGCTGAAAGAGGTGGAGCTGTTATGCCATGGCATCATCAGGTTGACTTTAAATTGAATCAAGACTTCTATTTAAACGTTGGTGGTAAGCGTAACTTGTTGCAAGTAGGAGTTGATATCAAAAATCTTCCTAACTTGTTAAATAACAGTTGGGGACTTTATAAGCAAGTAATCAATTCTAGCTTGTTGCAATATAAAAATGGAGAATTCACTATGAATAAGAATGCTGGTGAGACGCTGACAAGCACTTATCGTGATTTCCAAAGCTTTAAATCTACTTATTCAGTACAGTTTAGTGTACGTTATATCTTCAATTAATAGTAGTTTAATATCATAATAAAAGAATGCCGGGCAATTTTTAAATTGTTCGGCTTTCTTTTATATTATAAGAATAATATTCAATTAAAGATTTACTTTAAAGAATAATCCCATATATAGACCTTATTCATTATAATGAGGAAACTAATATAACGCATTTCTTATCTTCTTTAAAAGCTTCACCCTCATTACCACCGCAATATGATCGCTA
>NZ_DAWCXD010000120.1:0-15189 GCF_052357945.1 Bacteroides sp.
ACATTTTAACAAGCGAAAAGGTAGAAGATTGTCAACTGCTGATTCGCATTATTAAGTATCAAGTATTAAGTATTAATCGTTACTTCCAACATATTTTGACCGCATGGTATAATACTTAATACTTAAAACCTAATACTTAGTTATCATGGAGTCTATCCGTATTTCTATCATACAAACCGATATTGTTTGGGAAAATAAACAAGAAAATCTCCGTTTGCTCCACGAAAAGCTACAAAGTCTTCGTGGAATAACGGAGATTGTTGTTTTACCGGAGATGTTTTCTACCGGATTCAGTATGCAGAGTAAAATACTGGCAGAGCCAAATTCCGGGGAAACCATTACAACACTCAAACAATGGGCCGCCAAATTCCAGCTAGCCATTTGCGGAAGCTATATAGCAACAGAGAACGAACAGTTTTATAACCGTGCGTTCTTTCTGACACCGGAAGGAGAAGAGTTCTATTATGACAAACGACATCTGTTTCGTATGGGACGGGAAGCCGAACACTTTTCGGCCGGTGATAAACGACTCATCATCCCCTATCATGGATGGAATATCTGCCTGCTGGTTTGCTATGACCTTCGTTTCCCTGTATGGAGCCGAAACGTAGGCAACGAGTACGACCTTTTAATATATGTAGCCAACTGGCCTATCCCCCGCCGTCTGGTTTGGGATACTCTACTCCGGGCACGCGCTTTAGAAAATCAATGCTATGTATGCGGTGTCAACAGAGTAGGTACAGACGGGTACCAACTTTCATATAATGGAGGAAGTAAAGTCTATTCCGCTTTCGGAGAAGAAATCGGCTCATTTCCAGATGGAAAGGAAGGAATTACGACTGTCAGTGTAAATCTCACTGCTCTCAACCAATTCAGAGAGAAGTTCCCGGTATGGAAAGATGCAGACGAATTCCATCTATAACATTTGCCAAATAACAAATGTTAAAAACAGATTCATGTAGCAACAATACCTAGAACTCGGTAGTTAATTATATAGACTTCTTTTGTATCTTTGTCGTGAAAATACAGTCGTAAGGACGCTAATCTTACATAACTTAATTAACAACTTTATGAAAACAAATCTTAGTTCTCAAATCAGTCTCCACCGGGTCTCCCCCAGATACTACAGACCGGAGAATGCATTTGAAAAATCAGTCTTGACAAGACTCGAGAAAATCCCTACGGACATCTACGAATCCGTAGAAGAAGGTGCTAACTATATTGCTCGCGAAATAGCACAAACCATCCGCGAAAAACAAAAAGCAGGACGCTTCTGCGTATTGGCACTCCCTGGAGGTGATTCGCCCAGCCACGTATATACCGAACTCATCCGCATGCATAAGGAAGAAGGTCTTAGCTTCCGCAATGTGATCGTATTTAACATGTATGAATATTATCCGTTGGCTCCCGATGCAATCAACAGCAACTTCAACGCTTTGAAGAGTATGTTATTGGATCACATCGATATTGACAAACAGAATATATTCACTCCCGACGGAAGCATTGCCAAAGATACCATCTTCGAATATTGCCGTCTGTACGAACAACGCATTGAAAGCTTCGGAGGTATTGATATTGCCTTGTTGGGCATTGGCCGTGTAGGTAACATCGCGTTCAACGAACCGGGTTCCCGACTGAATTCTACCACTCGTCTGATCTTGTTGGATAATGCATCACGCAACGAAGCATCCAAGATTTTCGGAACGCTGGATAATACGCCGATCAGTTCTATTACAATGGGTGTATCCACTATCCTTGGTGCAAAGAAGGTTTATCTGCTTGCATGGGGAGAAAACAAAGCAGCTATGATTAAAGAATGTGTGGAAGGTGCGATCACTGACACTATTCCGGCTTCTTATCTGCAAACTCACAATAACGCGCATGTAGCTCTTGATCTTTCAGCAGCTATGAACTTAACACGTATCCAACGTCCGTGGCTGGTAACTTCTTGCGAATGGAATGATAAATTAATACGTAGCGCCATCGTTTGGTTGTGTCAGTTGACTGGCAAACCGATTCTGAAGTTGACTAATAAAGACTATAACGAAAACGGTTTGAGTGAACTTCTGGCACTTTACGGTTCTGCGTACAATGTAAACATCAAAATCTTCAATGATTTACAGCACACCATTACCGGATGGCCGGGTGGCAAACCTAATGCTGATGACACCTACCGTCCGGAACGTGCAAAACCGTATCCGAAACGTGTGGTCATCTTCTCTCCGCATCCGGATGATGATGTTATTTCAATGGGTGGTACGCTTCGCCGTTTGGTAGAACAAAAGCACGAAGTACACGTAGCTTACGAGACTTCCGGTAATATCGCCGTAGGTGACGAAGAAGTAGTTCGTTTCATGCATTTCATCAATGGATTCAATCAGCTCTTCAATAATAGCGAAGATTTGGTTATCAATGAAAAATATATAGAAATACGCAATTTCCTGAAGGAGAAGAAAGACGGTGATATGGACAGTCGTGATATTCTGACTATCAAAGGTCTGATTCGTCGTGGTGAAGCCCGTACAGCTTGTACTTATAATAATATACCGCTGGAACGTTGCCACTTCCTCGATCTGCCATTCTATGAAACAGGTAAGATTCAGAAAAACCCGATCAGTGAAGCAGACGTAGAAATTGTACGCAACTTGCTCCGTGAAATAAAACCTCACCAGATTTTTGTTGCTGGTGACTTAGCCGACCCACATGGAACTCACCGTGTATGTACAGACGCTGTATTTGCTGCTGTCGATCTTGAAAAAGAAGAAGGTGCCAAATGGCTAAAAGACTGTCGTATCTGGATGTACCGTGGTGCGTGGGCTGAATGGGAAATCGAGAATATTGAAATGGCAGTGCCTATCAGTCCGGAAGAACTTCGTGCAAAACGTAACTCTATCCTGAAACATCAGTCGCAAATGGAAAGTGCTCCGTTCCTGGGTAACGACGAACGTTTGTTCTGGCAACGTAGCGAAGATCGTAACCGTGGTACAGCTACTTTGTACGATCAATTGGGATTGGCTTCTTACGAAGCAATGGAAGCATTTGTAGAATATGTTCCATTATAAGAGTAATCATTCTTAATTAAGAGAATATAAAACAATGAAAGAAGAGTGGGAAGTTTCGATACTTCTCGCTCTTTTTTGTTTATTTTTGCGGGGAGAATTAAACGCGGATTAACGCAGATTTTCGCAAAGAAAAATAGAATAAAACAATCTGCGATAATCCGTGATAATCTGCGTTTAGCAAAAAAGCAACAAGTATGAAGAAAATAATAGTATTTTTTCTAGGCCTTACATTCTGTGCAACTTTTCTTTTTGCGCAGGATATTGAAAGAAATGTAAAAGAGCGGCTGACGGATTACTTCAACCAATATACCGCAACAGCCAAAATCAGCACTCCTAAACTGAATAGCTTCGATATTAATTACGACCGTAAGACAATTGCAATCTATGTATCGGAAAGTTTCGCCTATCAGCCTTTCCGTCCGGAAACTGTAGAAAACATTTATAATCAAGTTAAAGAGCTGCTTCCGGGGCCTGTTCATTATTACCAGCTCACCATTTATGCGGATGAAAAACCTATTGAGGATTTGGTACCTAATTTCTACCGGAATAAGAAAAAGGATAAGGAGCGGTTATCTTTGAATATAGACTATAAAGGGGCTCCCTGGGTGAAAAACATTTCACGCCCCAATGAAATTTCACGCGGACTACAAGACCGTCATATTGCAATCTGGCAAAGCCACGGCAACTACTTCAAAAATGATAAAAACGAATGGGGATGGCAACGCCCTCGATTATTCTGTACCACAGAAGATATGTTCACTCAATCTTTCGTCCTTCCTTACGTGATTCCCATGTTGGAGAATGCTGGAGCGATTGTTTATACTCCCCGTGAACGGGATACGCAAAAGAATGAGATCATCGTAGATAATGACACTCCCAATGCTTCCCTTTATCTGGAAGTGGGTAGCAAAAAAGCTAATTGGACAAATGCCCCGGTAAGAGGATTTGCTCAAAAGAAAACGATCTATAAAGAGGGAGAGAATCCTTTCAGTGACGGAACCTGCCGTTTCATACCAACCGAAAAAAAGAAAAAGAAGAATAAAGACCAGGTATTTGCCGAATGGGTACCTACTCTACCGGCAACAGGCAAGTATGCTGTTTATGTTTCTTATCAGACACTCCCCAATAGTGTAAGCGACGCCAAATATCTGGTATTCCATAACGGAGGAGTAACCGAATTTAAAGTTAATCAGAAAATAGGTGGAGGCACATGGGTTTACCTCGGAACGTTTGAATTTGACAAAGGGAACAACGACTACGGCATGGTGGTACTTAGCAACGAGAGCAGCGAACATGGAGTTGTATGCGCCGATGCAGTACGTTTTGGAGGTGGAATGGGAAACATTGCCCGTGGAGGAAGAACCAGCGGGCTACCCCGTTATTTGGAAGGAGCACGCTACTCTGCGCAATGGGCGGGAATGCCATACGAAGTGTATGCAGGACGTAAAGGTGAAAACGACTATACAGACGACATCAACACACGTTCCAACGCTATCAACTATTTGTCGGGCAGTTCTGTCTACAACCCGCAACAATCGGGTTTAGGCGTACCTTTGGAAATGACTATGGCGTTGCACAGTGATGCCGGATGCAGCAAGACTGATGAGTTTATCGGATCGCTCGGTATCTATACCACCGATTTCAATAATGGAAAACTGAATGCAGGAACAGACCGGTATGCATCACGTGACTTAGCCGATATTCTGCTCACACAGATTCAGAAAGATATTTATTCAAGTTACAGCATCCCCTGGACACGCCGCAGTATGTGGAACCGGAATTACAGTGAAACACGTCTCCCGGCTACGCCTTCTACGATTATCGAACTGCTCTCCCATCAGAACTTCGCAGATATGCAGTTAGGGCATGATCCGAACTTCAAGTTTACAGTGGGACGTGCCATTTATAAAGGTATTTTGCAGTTCATTACCAGCCAGCATGATAAAGAATATATAGTTCAACCCCTGCCAGTCAGCAATTTCGCCATTCAATTCGGAAAGAAAAAGAATACACTGGAACTTTCATGGAAAGGTGAAGATGATCCGCAAGAACCGACTGCACGCCCACGGGAATACATCGTATATACACGCATCGGTTATGGAGGCTTTGACAATGGAACCTTAGTCAGCAAAACGTCCCACACCGTTAAAATAGAACCGGGGCTCGTTTATTCATTCAAAGTGACTGCCGTAAACCGCGGCGGGGAAAGCTTTCCCTCCGAAATCCTTTCCGCTTATAAAGCCAAACGCGAACAGGAAAAGGTAATTATCATCAATGGCTTTGACAGAATCAGCGGTCCGGCGGTCGTTAATACTTCTGATAAAGCAGGATTCGATTTATCAGAAGATCCCGGAGTCCCGTATATATCAAACATTTCGTTTTGCGGAGCACAAACAGGCTTCGACCGTACACAAGCCGGTAAAGAAGGAAAAGGAAGTCTGGGACATAGCGGAAATGAGTTAGAAGGAATGAAAATAGCGGGGAACACATTCGATTATCCTTTTATTCATGGAAAAGCGATTCAGGCAGCCGGCAAATATAGTTTTGTGTCATGCAGTGACGAAGCGGTAGAAAACGGACTGGTTACGTTAGAAGATTATCCGGTGGTAGATTATATCCTGGGACTGGAAAAAGAAGCCCCCGCAAATAAAGCGTACTACAAGACATTCTCCTCGGCTATGCAACGAATTATGACCAGTTATTGTCAGTCGGGAGGTAATCTATTTGTCAGCGGTGCTTATGTAGGAAGCGATATGAGCGGTACACAAGGCAACCGGGAGTTTACAGAGAAAATACTAAAATATGGTTATCAAGGTAGTCTGACGGATAAGAGTTCGAATCAGATTAAAGGATTGGGCCGTACTATTACAATCCCACGTCTGCCTAATAAAAGCAGTTATGCTGTACCTGCTGCGGATTGTATTGTTCCCGTAGATACTGCCTTCCCCGTATTTACGTATGCACCCGGCAATCAGAGTGCAGGTATTGCCTACAAAGGAAACTACCGTACTTTTGTATTGGGCTTTCCTTTCGAAAGCATCCAGTCTGAAGCAGACCGGGCAACCATTATGGCAGGCATCCTGGGATTCTTTACTCAAAAATAAAAAATATCCTTTTTTTTAATCCGTTTTTCATTTTAAATTCTATCTTTGCTACTATAATAACCTTTAAAACTAAAAAACAATGTATACTATACAAGCAAATCCTAGCGGTACACGCAGCATAGAAGTATCTAATGAAAACTTGAGAACAATTGAGAAATATGCTCTGTTCCGCCACCTTATCGACAGTACCGGTATTGTAGATGAAGCAGTTCTGGATAAGTTGAAACTAAATATCCGCTCCCTTATCGCCAGTCAGGAAGAAGACAGTAAAGACTTGCTGGACCTTTGTATCGACGTGATTTATCACAATAATATGAAGGCATTCGGTCTGCAACAGCTCATCAAGCTTTATCTTACCTGGCTCTCCAGTCCGGAAGCGGAAGAAGAGGAGGAATAATGATTACGGTAGATACCTGCGGAATAACAGCATACAGTCCGCTGATTCCTGCAATAAGAGCAATGTGCACTGCCTCTCCGGGAGAAACGATAGAGATTATCATGAACCATGCTGACGCATTTCAGGATCTAAAGGAATATCTGTCCGAGCAAGGTATCGGTTTTCGTGAAATCTATGACGGAGAACAAATGACATTACAGTTCACAATTAATGGGAAGTTATAAAAAAACATCTCAATGATTGAAGCAAAACATCCCGATAATCGAAGTTAAACATCTCAATGAATAAAAAAATCATTGGGATGTTTTTTATTATCCGTATCTTTGCAGCATGAAAGAATATCGATTGACCGACTGGTTACCTACTACCAAGAAAGAAGTAGAACTTCGCGGATGGAATGAATTGGATGTCATTCTATTCAGTGCTGATGCCTATGTGGATCACCCTTCTTTTGGTGCTGCCGTTATTGGACGGATTCTTGAAGCGGAAGGTTTGAAAATAGCCATTGTGCCCCAGCCCAACTGGCGTGACGACCTGCGCGACTTCAAGAAGTTGGGACGCCCACGGCTATTCTTCGGTATCTCCGGTGGATGTATGGACTCGATGGTAAATAAATACACAGCCAACAAACGATTGCGCAGTGAAGATGCATATACCCCGGACGGTCGTCCGGATATGCGTCCGGAATATCCTTCCACGGTTTATAGCCAGATACTAAAGAAACTTTATCCGGATGTTCCCGTAGTTATCGGAGGAATCGAAGCCAGTTTAAGACGGTTAAGTCATTACGATTATTGGCAGGATAAAGTACAAAAGAGCATTTTATGTGACAGCGGTGCCGACCTGCTCATTTACGGAATGGGAGAAAAACCACTTCCAGACCTAGTGAAGAATATGAAAAGTCTGCTTACTGCTGAAGAGCCAGTACTGACAAGCAGTAAATTCAGAACAATCATCGGATCAGTTCCTCAAACAGCCTATCTTTGTCGTGCAACAGAATGGATCTCTGCCAAAGATGACCTTCCGCTTTATTCGCACGAAGAATGTCTGGCAGATAAAAAGAAACAGGCAAGCAATTTCCGGCATATCGAAGAAGAATCTAACAAATATTCGGCTTCCCGAATCACGCAAGCCGTCGGAAACAAGATAGTAGTAGTCAATCCTCCATATCCTCCGATGAGCCAGGAAGATCTCGATCGTTCGTTTGATTTGCCATATACCCGGCTACCTCATCCTAAATATAAAGGGAAACGGATTCCGGCTTATGACATGATTAAGTTTTCCATCAACATTCACCGGGGATGTTTCGGCGGTTGTGCCTTCTGTACCATTTCCGCTCATCAGGGAAAGTTTATCGTCAGCCGTAGCAAAGAGTCCATACTGAAAGAGGTGAAAGAGGTCATCCAGTTACCCGATTTCAAAGGATATTTAAGCGATTTGGGTGGTCCTTCCGCTAATATGTATCAGATGAAAGGAAAAGACGAAGCTATTTGCAAGAAGTGCAAACGACCGTCATGTATCCATCCGAAAGTTTGCCCCAATCTAAATACCGACCATCGCCCCTTACTGGATATTTATCGTGCAGTAGATGCCTTGCCCGGAATAAAAAAATCGTTTATCGGTAGCGGAGTACGCTACGACCTGTTACTCCATCAAAGCAAAGATGAAGCAATCAACCGCAGCACTGCCGAGTATACCCGTGAATTGATTGTCAATCATGTGAGCGGTCGGCTGAAAGTAGCTCCGGAGCATACCAGTGACCGGGTATTATCTGTGATGCGCAAACCTTCTTTCGAGCAATTTGAAACATTCAAGAGGATATTCGACCGTATCAACCGGGAAGAGAATCTACGTCAACAACTGATTCCGTATTTCATCTCCTCTCATCCCGGATGCAAAGAAGAAGATATGGCGGAACTTGCCGTTATCACTAAACGTCTGGACTTCCACCTGGAACAAGTGCAGGACTTCACTCCCACTCCGATGACGGTTGCTACCGAAGCCTGGTATACCGGATTCCATCCATACACGTTAGAACCGATATTCAGTGCCAAAACCCAACGGGAAAAACTCGCCCAGCGGCAGTTCTTCTTCTGGTATAAGCCGGAAGAAAGAAAAAACATCATCAATGAGTTGAGACGTATCGGACGTTCTGATTTGATAGACAAATTATACGGAAAAAGATAATTCGCTCCATTCCATCACTTACAAAACCACCTCTAAAAAGGAGCCTTATCAGGATCTTGGCGAGTATCAAAAACAGCTTCCACAAGAATCTGCTTTTCAAGTACCCGATAATAGACTTTGAAATAATCACAATGAAAAACACGTATATTAGGTACAGAAGTAGCTTTATACATATAAGGATATTTAGCGACTAATTGCAATACGTCTCTCACCATTGTATAAATGGAACGGCTATATTGGGTATCTTCATTTCTCACATTATAGAAAGTCAGAATTTGCTGAAAAACAATAGTCGCTGTTTCTGTCCAGACTATTTTTAACTTAGCCATTGTTCCACCAACTTATCCACATCTTCTTGAGTATGTAATCTACCCTCTTCATAATCTTTTTCAGAATGCATTATAATTTCCTGTTCATATTCTGTAGGAACATAAAGATTTGCATTAGGAGTAGTTACATGATAAGCAGCCACTGGTTCATTGACCTGTGGCAATTCATTATCTTGAGGTTTATATGATTTCTTAGCCATATCAGTTATTAAGTTATATCTACAAAGATAAAGATCCCCTTGGTATAAAACAAACAATTCCTCGCTTATCTTCCCCGAAAAGCTTATTTATTCTTCTTTCACAGGCAACGCCACAATCTCCTGCAACACACTGACTGCCGTCTCCACATTAGTAACATTTTTAATCAACATACTACGTCTGCCATTCTGCTCACGCAGATCACAGCGCCGAGTATACTTCATCATATAGTCTATCACTTTACCGAAAGCCTTACTTTGATAGAACGGACTATCCGGATTAGAAACAAAAAACAAGGTCATTCGTCCGCCCTTCAGGAAAATCTTCTCTGCTCCCAAACGAGCTGACAAACGGCGTAAAGGAACAATGCGGAGTAATTCTTCCGTTTCCCGGGGAACCGGTCCGAAGCGGTCTTCCAAGCGGGAGCGGAAAGCCTCCACATCCTTATCCAATGTCAGTCCATCCAGTTCACGATAGAGCAACATACGTTCGCTGCTGCCGGTTACGTAGTTGGCCGGCAATAAAAGTTCGAGGTCACTTTCTACCTGACACTCCTCTACAAATTCTTCTCCACTAATTTGTCCTTCACCTTTTATTTCATCAGCATACAGTTCTGCAAATTCATCTGTTTTCAACTCATGGACAGCTTCAGTCAGAATCTTCTGATATGTTTCATATCCCAAATCAGCGACAAAGCCACTTTGCTCGGCTCCGAGCAAATTTCCGGCTCCACGAATGTCCAAATCCTGCATGGCAATATGAATACCACTTCCCAAATCACTAAAGTTTTCAATCGCTTGAAGACGTCGTCTCCCTTCGGTGGTCAGACTGCTCAACGGAGGAGCCAACAGATAACAGAATGCCTTCTTGTTACTACGCCCTACCCGTCCACGCATCTGATGGAGATCACTCAAGCCGAAGTTTTGCGCCTGATTGATAATGATGGTATTTGCATTCGGAATATCGATACCACTTTCGATGATTGTGGTTGCCAAGAGCACGTCATAGTCATAGTTGACAAAATCCAGAATAATCTTTTCCAGTTCTGTCGGTTCCATCTGCCCGTGTCCGATTGCTACACGACAATCCGGGATATGGCGCTCTATCATTGCTTTCAGTTCCGGCAAGTTCGCAATCCGGTTATTGACGAAAAAGACCTGCCCGTTTCGGCTCATCTCAAAATTGATGGCATCCGTAATCACTTCTTCATTAAAAGTATGTACTTCGGTCTGAATCGGATAGCGGTTAGGCGGCGGAGTGGAAATCACGCTCAAATCACGCGCGCCCATCAACGAGAATTGAAGGGTACGGGGAATCGGAGTAGCAGTCATTGTCAGTGTATCTACATTCACTTTCAACTGACGCAGCTTTTCTTTTACGGAAACTCCGAATTTCTGTTCTTCGTCAACAATCAGCAGTCCCAAGTCTTTAAACTGAACATCCTTGCCTAAGATACGGTGAGTACCTATCAGGATACCGACATCTCCATCCTTTAGTCCTTTCAATACAGCTTTGGTTTGTGCGGCAGTACGTGCGCGGCTTAAATATTCCACCCGGCATGGCAGTCCTTTCAGACGTTCGCGGAATGTTTGAAAATGCTGGTAAGCAAGCACCGTTGTCGGAACCAGAACGGCCACTTGTTTATTATCGGCAACAGCTTTGAAAGCGGCACGGATTGCAACTTCTGTTTTTCCAAATCCTACATCGCCACAGACCAGACGGTCCATCGGGCGGTCACTTTCCATATCCGCTTTGACATCAATCGTCGCCTTACTCTGATCCGGTGTATCTTCATAAATAAAGGATGCTTCCAACTCACGCTGCAAGAAACTATCGGGACTATAAGAGAACCCTTTTTCCTGACGACGCTGCGAATACAATTTTATCAAATCGCGGGCAATATCCTTGATTTTGCTCTTCGTACGTTCTTTCAGTTTCTCCCATGCCCCTGTACCTAATTTGTTAAGTCGGGGAGCCTCTCCCTCCTTACCTTTGTATTTGGAAACTTTATGCAGAGAATGAATGGAAACGAACACTACATCTTCATTCTGAAACACCAGTTTCAAAACTTCCTGCGTAGTATCACCATTCGGTATACGCACCAAACCGGAAAAACGTCCGATACCATGATCGGTATGCACCACATAATCCCCCGGAGTAAACTGGTTCAGTTCTTTTAAAGATAGTGCCACTTTCCCCGAACGGGCTTTATCACTTTTCAGGTTATATTTATGGAAACGGTCAAACAACTGATGGTCGGTGAAGATACAGAGCCGTAGTGTGTTATCTACAAACCCTTCGTGTATGGTACGCTCTATGGGAGTAAAATTAATCTGATCGCCCCGATCTTCAAAAATAGCCTTGATACGATCTGTCTGCTTCATACTGTCACTACAGATATATAGCGAATAACCTTTTTCCAAATAATCTTTGAAAGAAGAAGCTACCAAATCGAAATTCTTATGAAAGATGGGTTGGGCAGATGTATTGAAAGTAACACTGGCATTCGGCGTTCCGGTTGGTTTGTTACCAAATTCCAATCGGCGGAAATCGAGTGCTCGTACAGTAAATTCACTGCCATCTATCAATTTTCCCTCCAATGTAATGCCTCCATTCTCTGCGGCTTCCTGAACAGCTATTGCCTGGGGAGTCAACGCTTCATCATGCACCACCTGGATTCGTTCACGCAACCAAAGAAAATCGCGCATTGCCAGAGTAGTATCTTTCGGGATAAAATCCAGAAAGGAAGTTGTCACGTCTCCTGTCACTGCTAAATCGGGAACAATGGACACTCCACTTTTCTTCTCGCGGGATAATTGGGACTCTACTTCAAAGGTACGGATACTTTCTACTTCATCACCAAAGAAATCAATACGATAAGGATATTCCGAAGCAAAAGAGAAAACGTCGATAATGCTACCGCGAACAGCGTATTGTCCCGGTTCATATACATAATCTACATATTCGAAGCCATAACTATGCAACACATCAGTGATAAACGTGGTATCCACTTTTTCCCCTACATTCAGTTTCAGGGTTTTATCGCTCAATTCCTTTCGCGACACTACTTTCTCTGCCAATGCATCCGGATACGTAACGATACATAGTCCCTCCTCCCCTTTTTGCAAATGGCTAAGTACTTCCGTGCGCAGAATCTCATTGGCTGCGTCTTTTTGCCCATATTTAATAGAGCGACGGAATGAAGATGGAAAGAATAACACCTTTTCCGTCCCCAATATCTGCGTCAAGTCATGATAAAAATATCCGGCTTCTTCAAGATCACCTAAAATAAAGACAAACGGACAACCACCCTCTTGTACCAATACAGAAGAAAAAAGAGAAGCAGCAGATGCACACAGTCCTCCACAAAAAACAGTCTGAACAGAAGTGTCCTTCAACAAGCGCTTCATTACTGCCATATTGGGGTGGGCAGCATATTGTTGTTGCAATTCAGTTATTGTCATACCTATAAAATTTCCCCGCAAAATTACAAAAAAGAATCGCAGGACAGACATAAGTGTGGGAAAGTTTTCATCCCCCCAAAGTTTCTCACCGAGAAACAAAGTGTTCCTCTATACTAAAACAAGGTGTTTTTTAAAGATGCGCAAAGATAGTGCAAACCAATTAAAAATCAAATAGTTATAAAACTAATATTTTAGTCGGATGCGGTGAATAAAGCTAAATGGAGCATATTTGGGAGTGAGTTATGTTACTTATCTGTTACCTCTCCCAATTTGCCTACTAATCGGATATAAGATATTAGTTTTCAATATATTGCATTATTTTTCATAACCTCAAATAGCTCAACAGTAATTAAATTTGTAACTAAAAAATTGAGTTATGAGAAGTACATTCAGAGTGTTGTTTTACACTAAAAATCAATCGATTAAGAATGGTAAGGTACCTGTAATGGGACGTATTACCATCAACAAGACTACGGCTTGCTTTAGCTGTAAGAAAGAGGTGTCTATTTCTTTATGGGACGCCAAAGCTAATAGGGCTAAAGGGAAATCCGAAGAAGCCAGAATGTTAAACCAGGAACTTGATAATGCCAAAGCCCAAATAGCCAAACATTATCAATACATTTGCGATCATGATAGTTTTGTCACAGCCAAGAAAGTCTATAGCCGCTATGTCGGTTTTAAAGAAAATTCCCACACCCTTATGGAGCTTTTCAGGGAACAGCTTGAATCATACAAGGAGAAAGTAGGCAAGGAAAAGGCAAAAAGCACTTATCTTGGTTTGGTTGCTGATTATAAGAGCGTATTGCTTTTCCTGAAAGATAAAAAGAATGTTGAGGACATTGCACTTGATGAACTCGACAAAGATTTTATTGAAGATTATTATAATTGGATGTTGGGCACATGCGGCTCGGCCAGTTCTACAGCATTTGGTCGTGTTAATACCATGAAATGGTTAATGTATATCGCTCAAGAGAAAGGTTTAATAAAAGTTCATCCCTTCACGGGTTTTGGATGTAAGCCGGGATATAAAAGACGTTCATTTCTTTCCGAAGAAGAACTGCAGAGGCTTATACATGTAGAATTGAGGTATAAACGTCAGCAGGCTATGCGTGACATGCTACTTTTCATGTGCTTCACAGGCCTCGCCTTTGCAGATCTGAAAACAATTACCTATAAGAATATCCATACAGATTCTGACGGTGGCACATGGCTCATGGGAAACCGTATAAAAACAGGTGTGGCATATGTTGTGAAACTATTACCCATAGCAATTGAACTAGTAGAGAAGTATAAGGGTGATAACAGAAAAAAGGATTCTCCTGATTGCATTTTTCCCGTCGGTGATTATGAAACCATGAAAAGTAGTTTCAAGGTTTTAGGGAAAAAGTGCAATTGCAATGTAAATATCACCCCTCACATCGGGCGCCATACTTTTGCAGTTTTGGCTATATTGAAAGGCATGCCGTTAGAGACTTTGCAAAAAGTATTAGGACACAAATCTATTCTTTCTACGCAGGTATATGCTGAACTGATCAATCCGAAAGTTGGGGAAGATACGGATAGGATGTGCGACAAGATTGGTTCCGTGTATCGCTTGGTCAATTAGAATAAGTATAAAAAACACCCTCCAGCAAATGTTGAAGGGTGTTTTTCGTATCCAGGCAAGTTGCTTATTTCAAGTAACGCCTGAAATCTTTGTAGTTCTTTTTTAGTACCTCGTATAGCCCGCTTTCCGGATAGAGCAGTTTACCCCCGACGGCAGTAATTGAGGTATAAGGTATTGCCTTTTCATCCCGTAGTGTTTGTAATGTACGCTTGGAAACATGTAGCATCCGGCATACTTCATCTCCACTCAGATAATGTTCGTCTGCAATCGTCGGACGTATCCGTGCTGCAGCAGCTTCCAGATTTTTTCCTGTCCGTTTAATCCATCCGGTAAGTTCCTTGAACTCTTCCGAATCTTTAGTGATAACGTCTGCCATACTTTTTATTTTCTTTTTTTGATTAGTCCTTCCTCTAGGATTTGCTGGATGTCCACCTCTTTATAAAAGAATTTTCCACCGACATTTGAATAAGGAATCAGCCCGTTATCCCGGTAAGTCTGTAGTGCCCTCTTGGAAATATTGAGAGCCAGGCACACATCCTGCGCATCCAGTCACTTGTCCGGTGTTACGGGGGCTATTTTCTTTTGAAAGTCCATCATTTGCACGGACAGCATACTAAGTTGTTTCTTCAACTCCTGATAGGCACTTGTTTCGATAATTGTCAGTTCCATGAATTATAATTTAAATTGTGAATAATGAAATTGGGTGCAAGATAAAGGGAATATTACTATAAATCAATCGTTTAGTTTCTAGTGTCGTTAATAGTCATTAATAGTCATATTTTGTCAGCGTGGATTTTCTTATACTTTTTATTTAACGGGGAGGGAGTCGTGAAATCAGACAT
>NZ_DAWCXD010000121.1:0-14805 GCF_052357945.1 Bacteroides sp.
AGTGCAATACTAACCGAAGCAAAGAGAACAAGTTTCTTTTTCATGTTATTCATTTTAAGTGATTGTTTTTAGAAGTTTTGTACTGATGCAAAAGTAGGCGAACTATTTTATTTTTAATGATACGAATGTTGAAAAGGACATTGAAACAGATTTTAGACTATTAGTTTTGTTGAAAAAACTATTAATTTTGTCAAGTATGTCCTTTTAAAGTGGATTTCAGCCCTATATTTTATCATTTGAATGAAATCTTTTTCCTTTCACCTGCATTGAAATGAGTCTTTCTTATCATATCTTTGTAGACAATATTAGTGGTTTGTTCATACGGGCTAGTGACGTATACTACAGTTATTTTACCTTTTTCCCATTCCATATCTACAGTAAATCCTCCTCTTGCTTTTAAGCCTTTTATATTTCCTTTTTTCCATGTAGGAGGTAAAGCAGGAAGTAGATGGATATTTCCCTTATGGCTTTGTAATAGCATTTCAGCAATACCGGCTGTTGCTCCAAAATTTCCATCGATCTGAAAGGGTAGTGCGTTTAACAGATTACGGTATAAACCTCCTTGATTTTCAGCTTTAGTGTCAGAATCAACATAATTGATTAGATTACTTAATGCTTCATAAGCTTTTAAAGAATCGTACAAACGAGACCAAAGAGAAATTTTCCATGCCATGCTCCATCCAGTTGTTTTATTGCCGCGGGCGTTTAGAGATTTTCGTGCGGCATCGAAGAGTTCTGGAGTATTATCTGTAATATCGCATCCAGGATATAATCCGAAGAGATGTGATACATGCCGATGCTGGGGCTCATTCTCCATATATTCTTTATCCCATTCCAAAAGTTGCCCTTTACTACCGATCTGATATTTCTTCAATTTGTTTACTTTTTGGGTTAATTCTGCACAGAATAGAGGGTCTGTCTGAAGTATTTTTGATGCATTTATTGTATTTGAAAACAAAGAACGGATAATTGCTATATCCATTGTGCTTCCCTCGCATACAGATGCAGAAATACCATCTGGCATAAGATAAGCATTTTCAGGGGAAGTACTGACTGGGGTTACCAATTCTCCTTCACTGTTTTCTACCAGCCATTCCGAGCAGAATGTTGCTGATCCTTTTAGTATAGGATAGTATTTCTTCAGGAAGTCTATGTCTTTGGTATATAAATAATGTTCCCATATATGATTACATAACCAAGGGCCGGACATATTCCAAAAGAACCAGTATACAAATCCGTCTGATGGATAGGCTTCTCTCCATATTGAAATGTTATGGTGGACAGCCCAACCATTCAAACCATACATATCGCGTGCCAGATTTTTTCCTTTATCTGCAATTTCTTCTATGAGTTTGAATAATGGTTGATGGCATTCAGACAGATTAGTGACTTCTGCCGGCCAGTAATTCATTTCCAGGTTGATATTCAGAGTGTATCCCGAATTCCATGGAGGCAATACCTCGTTATTCCACAATCCTTGCAGGTTTAGAGGTTGTCCTTCCCCACGTGAACCGGCTATCATTAAATATCGTCCGAATTGAAATAGTTGTGTGATAAGTGTTTGATCCTCTTTTTTCTTGAAGAATTTTAGTCGTTGGTCTGTAGGTGTATTTTTTAGTTGTTTGTTCGTATGAAGGTTGAAAGATACCCGCTTAAATAAAGACTGATAATCAGTAATATGTTCTTCTTTTAGCTTTTTATACGAGTGCTTTTCGCTTATTTTTCTATAATTATTAATTTCTTGGTGTGGGTTCTTACCTTCCTTACTCGGACTTTTGTGTAGTCCATTGTAACTGGTAGCAGCATATAATACCAATGTAACCTCGCTGCAATCTTGCGCAATGAATTGGTTGTTCTCTATCACTAACTTCCCATCTTTATGGCTTGAAAGGAGACATGCTTCGAAAAAGGTACCTTTTCCACCCAGTTCATTTCCATAAATTACTTGCTTTTTTTGTATGACATGTCCCGTTTGGTCAAAGTATTCCGGATGCAATCGTTGAGTATTGAAACGCTTCATGTGTTCTATATCTCTTCGTTGGGCATGTGCAGGAGCTTGTCCTTTCAGATAAATAGCTTGCGAGTCGGAATCTAGGGTTACAGGATGCGGTGATTTTAAATGGGCAGTGAAATTCAATACTGGTTTAGAAGCACTAAGGTGAATAATGATGGCCTGTGCCGGATACGAAGCGAATACTTCTCTTCTTATTGCTATGCCATTTTGTTTATAAGAAGTAGTGACAATAGAGTTATTCATATCCAACGAATGGATGTAATCAGTGATCGCTCCTTTGGAAGCGAATTCTATATAAAGATCTCCAAAAGGCTGGTAAGCTTCATTAAGTCTGCCGATCCATTTTTGTTGTATGATATTTCCCGCTTCTGTATTTTTTCCTTCGTTAAACAGTTGACGTATATGCCCAAGATCAGATGCTACATTTATATCCTTTGGTGTTTCAGGTTCCCCACTATAGAGAGTGTTTTCATTGAACTGTATTCTTTCTTTTTGGGGTTCTCCAAAAATCATGGCTCCAAGACGACCATTGCCTACAGGTAATGCTTCTTCCCATACTTTTGCAGGTGATTTATACCATAATGTCAGGTCACTCTGAGCATTAGAATCTAATATATAAAAGCAAATAAGCAGTAATGTTATTAATCTATGTTTCATATCAGATATTGGTTTGATGTAATAAAAGAGTGTAGTTTTCTCCCCGGATAGTGGAGATGGTTACATAAGTTTTATCTTTCTCTTTGTCATGAGATACCTTTATCGACTTTTGAAGGCATTTAACATTATATATTCCATTGATTGTTAATTGTGTATTGAAAGCTTTTTCTTCCTGTACAACATCTTCTTCGGTTAGTAAACCCATGTGTGCACGTGATGCTCTCCGCATATCCGGTTCGCAGATGGAAAGTCTGAAAGAATCGTTCTCTTCTTCTTTTTCTAATATGTAAGAGAGAGGAATATTTACTTGAGTAACCAGTTGTTCGGTATATGTTTTCAGAGGGTTGAATAAGGCACCACAAATGATACCTGCCGTTTTGTGACGAATGATATGTGCATCATTATCCTGAGCTACTATCTCTATCGGACTATGATTTGATAAAAGTCTTTTAGCTGTTTTTTTATCTTTTTGCTTTAGTATGTAGTATTGGTATTTAGCGTCTATAGCTGGTGCTCCATGTTCTATATAGGCTCTTGTGTGGGTTCCCTCGCAAAGAGTCCGTACAGCTCCTCCTTTTACTACATACATGAGTGAAGGATCTGTGAGAATATACCCTTCATCTATTCTTTCTTTACTTGTGTTTTTATCAAATGATTGAAATAATGTTGTAATTGTAGGGTATCTTTTGTCTTTGGTTTGGATATCTGATCCCAGACAGAGCAAAAAGTCTTCAAATACAAAAACGGACTTGTTGGCCCGGAAGGAATTGTCATAAGTAATATCATGCATTCTGAAAGAAAACATTGCGCTTTTTTTAGAACCATGGATACCCGTGAGGAATGTCTCGTCTGAAAAATTGCGATGCCCGGAACTTGATCCGCCTTTATCTTGCAATACATATTCCGGTAATACTTTTGTAGTAGCCCCAGGGATATAGTTCCAGTCGAAATCACTCTCTTCCGGATTGAAAGACTTATATTTATTCTTTAAATCAAAATATTCTATTTGACCATAGGATAAATAACGTCCCTTTGTGTTTTCTGTTGCTGAAGACTCAAAATCCCAAATATAGCGGCTGAATCCTTTTATGTTGAAATGGAATAAACTGTCTTTGGCAATCAATAGACCGGAGTAAGGCATAAACAATGTCCCATTGACTTTTTCTTCTTTGGAAATGGAAGTAGATGCCAATTGGGTTAATAATTCAATTTCTCCTACTGTGCTGGTATATGCGAGGTTGGAGTTTACATTACTTACGTAGTTTGTTATAGCTTGTCTATTGCTACCAGACTCCAGAATTCGTTTAAAAGCAGCTGTTAATTCCTTGTCTGGTTCCTTATATGATAAAGATACATAAGCAAATGCAGGTAACAGTGTTTCTAAAATTTGTTGTCCTTTGGGGAAACGCCCTACGGTTCCGGCAGGTACATTTAAACCTGCACAGAAGAAACGAAAAGTTAATAAGCTTTGTTTCAGATTATGTAAAGTTGATTCGGATAATGCATAAGGAGTGTCATGTAATAAGTAGGCTATTAATGCTCCTGCATAAAGTGCATGAGGATAATAGGCACTATTATAGGGTCCTCTATGATGATAACCGGAAAAGTCTGGTTTGAATGTTCCGAAAAATCCGGGAGCTATTCCTAAAGCATTATCCATATAATTTTTAAACGCGGTCAGTGCGACTTGCTTTTTCTGTTTATCGTTAATAGATAATGCATAAATGAGTTTGGGAATAGCCAGTGCCCGTAGATTATCTGCTACCTCTCCGGCATTTGCCGGAGTTTGATAGCATGTACCAAACATTGTAAACCAGTTTAAAGTTTGAAGTTCACGTTCCAATAACTCGGGAGAAAGTTGCTCTTTTAACAGAAAAAAAGAGTGGAAATAGCCGGAACTTCGTAGTTTCTCAAAGCATAAAGTCCCCATCCCGCTACCGTCTGCCCAGCCTTGATCGTTGAACCAGTCATAAATATAAAGCACTTTTTTTAGACTCTGAACGTTTTGATTTTTTCGATAGTCAAGTGCCAATGGAAGCAGTATGTTTTCATTAATCGTACGGAATTTCTTCAATTGTTGTCCTTCTATAGTAGTAGGGGCACCCATTGGAAACAGGGGTTCTGCTTTGGGGGTATTGTCTTCATTATATTGTATCTTAATTTTCTGCGCAGCTTTGAGACCGGTTCGGATAAATACTTCTTCATTGTCTTCTCTCATCTTTATCCATTTGTCTGATGATTGTTGTCCGCTTCCGAGATACCATGTCGTAAGTCTGTCTGCGATAATCTTTATTTGTTGATCTTCAGCAGTAATAATTTTCTTTACTTGAGGTGTGGTGTTTCTGTAGCTTACGAAATCAGAGACTAAACTATAATCCTTACGGTTAACCTTATATTGCGCATCTGACATATTTTGCCAGGAAACTTTTGGTGTGAATTCTAAAAAATCAATGAAAATGACCCCTTCTTTTGTCTCTTGTGGGAATTGCATTTCAACAGACTTTATATTACTCTTGGGTGACATATTCATATCTCCTTGAAATTTGGCCCAAATACACCGCCAGCCTTTAAAATTGAGTAGGAAAGGAAATCGGCAGACTTCTTTTTCATTAGTATCTTTGAATGAGAAAATTAGATGTTCATTGATGGGAAATTTGTTATAAATCCAGACATTAATCCCTCCGTTTTTATTTTGGCAAGCTTCAGAAATTCCGGACGGTGATTGAAGGGTAAGGATTGCTCCTTGTTTCCAGTTGATTTGGAGTGATTGGTTACCTAATTTGTATTTTTCAGCAGAGATATTAAGCGTACCTTTATTTATGCTCCAATCTTCGGGGATTTTGTTATCCTCAAATGAATAGATTTGAGAAAAAGCAGATTGGCTGGTAATAAATGATACAAGAAGAGCGATTATACAAATATTCTTTTTCATGATATATGGAAGGTGAGGGGATAAATGAATAATTTTGATGAAAGCGTTACAGGAAAAAAGAGCTTTTTCTCTGTAACGCTTTCATTACTATATGGAGGTACAATTAGTTACCATCCAGGGTTTTGATTAAACTGAGTACACAAGTCCATCTCTTGTTGTGGTATAGGAAGTAACTCGTTTTTGTTCTTCTTGGTGTAGTCAACACATACATAATATTCATCGCCACCACTATACCAGTTTACCAAGTCTTGAGCTGTCTGTTTGATGCTTTCGTAGTAAATTCCCCAACGAACCAAATCTTGTCGGCGGTGTCCTTCGAATGCCAATTCATAAGCCCGTTCATTACGTACGGCTTTTTGGAATTCTTCATAAGACATACCGGATAAATCCGATTTACTGTTGTCTGTATCTACCGGAAGCCCGAAGCCACGTCTACGTACCATATTAATGGCTCTATATGCATCATCTGTCGGACCTTGTTTCCATTCATTCAAGGCTTCTGCGTATAGAAGTAATACATCAGCATAGCGCAATATATACCAGTTGATGTTGGAAAGATTGGCATCGATCAGGTAGTTGGCACTATTAACGTAGTTTTCTGTATCCCATTTTCTCGGACATACATTATCAACGTATGATTTCTTCAATGCATCTTTAGCATCATCTTTGATGGCGTCTTCAATATTACCACTATTGTTTATCACAATCTTCACTCCATCTTCACCGGTATTAGTATCCTTACCATATTTATAATCCGCAAAAGACAATTCCCATCTCTTATCGCTTTCACGATCTTTCCAGTCGCGTAAAAAGGTAGGAATGACACGCCAGTTGCCAGCATTACGAACGCCTCTAATACCACTTGCTTGTACTCCGTTCCATTTTCCTATACGTCCGCAAGGATCATTGGCTGATACTCCGGTAACAGTAGGAGCATAGAAACTTACTTCAATCAAGCTTTCTTCTTCATCCCAAACGCCATTACAGGTATTTTTCCATAATTGTTCGTAGTCATCGAGTAAATGATGTTTGCCGGACTCAACTAGAATTTTTGCAGTTTTTGCAGCATCTTCCCATTTGCTTGTATCATGAACGGGATAACCTGCCCAAGTGGCATATACTTTGGTTAACAATCCTAATGCCGCACCTTTGGAAAGGCGGAAGCTATTATCGGAACGTATATTATCATCTATTGCATATGGCAGATTATCAATGGCATATTGCAAATCAGCTTCTATAAATTTATATACATCTGCAGGATCAGCTTGTGTGAAAGTAGATGGATGTTGTCTGGACTGTTCTGTATTAGTAATCAATGCTACATGTCCGAACCAGCGGACTACTTCGAAATAGTATAGGGCACGTAGACAACGTGCTTCCGCCATATAAACTGCTGCCTTTTTATAATTAGTTTCGTCATAGGTACCTATTTTTTGCTGCAAAGTTTCGATAAAATCGTTTGCACTATAGATAGCATTGTATAGGTTTGCCCATGTAGTTGCGATTTCAGTTTGGGAACTGGTATAAGCGTTTGATGGAATAAGACGAAGTCCATCAGTACTATTACCCGTTACTTTAGCAATGTCGCTGGGGATGGTGAAATAAAGCGATAAATGGAAACCATATATGCCATCCTGAACCATATTACGATATACACCCAAAAGCACATTTTCTGCTTCTGTTGCATTATTCATATAGTTTCCTTTCTCAATCTCTGTATAGCTGGTTTCATCTAGCGAACAGGATGAAACTGCGATTGCACAAGCTAATGTGCACAAGTAGTATTTGAAATTTTTCATTGTCTTTTTCTGTTTAGAATTGAACTTCTACACCAAATGTAAATACTCTGCTCTTAGGATAAGCTCCCCAGTCAAACCCGGGCATAAGTGGGCTGCTTTTCATGTTCACTTCCGGGTCATAGCCGCTATATTTAGTCAGACAGAATAGATTCTGTGCCGTACCGTATACACGCAGACGGTTAATGTATGCTTTTCTTGTCCATTTATTGGGGAAAGTATATCCCAATGTGATATTCTTTAAGCGTAAGAATGAACCGTCTTCGATGAAGCGTGAGTATAATTCATATTTCACATACCCTTTAGCAGAAGGAACGCGATTGGAAGCATGAGTCGGAGTCCATCGGTCAGCTACTTCTGCCAGTTGGTTACTGCGTTCGTCTTGCGATTGTGTATTAAACATACGGGTCGCATTATAAATATCATTACCATATTGGAACTGGAGCATGAAACTGAAATCAATGTTTTTGTAATTGAAGGTGTTGGTGATACCTCCATACCAGTCTGGCTGACCATTTCCAATAGTTGTACGGTCATCTGTTGTAATGACACCGTCTCCATCTATATCTTTATATTTCACCATACCTGGTTCAACTGTTTTTCCTGCATGTTGGCTTATGTCTGCAATTCCAGGTTTCAGTTGCATTGTTCCATCAGGTAACATGTTGAAGTCAGATGTTTGATATACTCCATCGAAAACATATCCATACATTTGTCCAAGAGAAGAACCCACAATTGAAATATAGTCATTTCCATTGAAGTTACTGTTGAATTTAGTTGCCGACTGTATGTATGATGTTCCGTCTTGCAATGCTTTCAATGTATTTTTAATGAACGAAATATTGAAATCGGTCTGCCATAAGAAATTGCGGGTTCTGATGTTAGTAGAATTGATGTTCAATTCAATACCCTTATTCTCTATTTTACCAATATTCTGCCATTGAGAATTGAATCCGGTTACATAAGCTAATTTTTGTTCAAGTAACAGGTCTTTTGTGTTTTTTAGAAAGAAATCAGCTGTCAGATTCAGGCGATTTTCAAAAAGACCTACATCAATACCTAAGTTAGCGGTAGTAGAACCTTCCCACTTCAGATCTTTGTTTGCCAACTGTTTAGGATTTAGTACTGTAACCAGTTGTTGACCTACTCCATATTTGCTTGATGTATACAAGTCCATTGACAAATAGTTTGTGATACGGTCATTTCCTACTGTACCCCATCCAAGACGAAGTTTTAAATTTGATATTGGAGTGATATTTCTCATGAACTTCTCTTCAGATATACGCCATGCAGCAGAGAATGATGGGAAATATCCCCATTTGTTTTTTGCAGAGAATACGGTAGAACCATCAGCACGAATTGTTGCTGTAAATAGATAACGGTTATCAAAGTTGTAATTTCCACGTGCAAAGAATGATAATAGCTTTTTATCGCTTCTTGAAGTGGATACACTACTAGGGGTAGCTCCGATTCCAAGGTTATCGTTACCAAGATTTTCAAATGGAAAATCTTTAGCTTGTCCATATAAAAGTTCAGAGCTTCTGAATGCGAACTCATGTCCCAACATAACATCAAATGAGTTTTTCTTATTGATTTTATGTTTGTAAGTTAATGTATTACTGCTCTGCCAACGCAAGTCTTTCTGCATTTGTGTAGAACCATAAACACCTCCACTACGGTATGCCTGACTTGACTCTGCGCCATAGAAGATATCTCTCCTTGTATTAGTTGTATTGTAAGTCGCTGCGGCTTTGAAAGTGAGATTCTTCATCAACTGAATACTTAATGAGGCATTAGCTCCCCACAATTCTGCTTGTCTCCAGTCTTTTACAGCTTCTGCTTGTTTAATCGGATTGATTTGTGAGTAAGTTGCGTTTTCACTTAATTCCAATGGGTCAAAAACGGAGTTCAACAGCTCTTCGTTAGTAACACTATTACCTCCTGTAGGACGGAAACGCAAAATGTTGGATAGCATATTCAGTGTTCCTCCTGTTCCTGAAGTACCGATACCTTCTTTTACAGTATTTGCATAGTTGATAGTAGCATCGAAAGTAATAAATTTATTAATCTTTTGATTGATACGTAATTTAGCTGAATTCTTTTTATAACCACTATTCTTAAAAATACCATTTTCATCGAAATGTGAGAATGAAGCAGCATATTTAGTTTCTTTTGTACCTCCACTGATACTAAAATCATGGTTTTGAGACCAAGTCGGTTTGAAAGATTCGCCTTGCCAGTCGATACCCGGGTCGGTCAGATAGTCTTCCAGTGTTTGATGACGGTAGGGATTTCCATCAGAATCATTTCCTTCCTGATAGTAAGTTGTACCATATTTAGTTGGATTGAGTTCCACCTGTAATGCTACAAACTCGTATGTACTAAGCATATCCAGTTTCTTTGGAATGTTGCGATAAGTGGCAGAACCGTTATAAGTAATGACAGGTTTTCCTTCCTTACCGGATTTGGTTGTAACCAAAACAACACCGTTGGCTGCACGTGCACCATAAATAGCAGAAGCGGAAGCATCTTTTAAAACTTCAACTGATTCGATATCAGAGTTTGCAAGATAATCAATATCACCAACTTCAAAACCATCGACAATATAAAGTGGGGAAGAGTCTCCATTTACCGTGCCGACACCACGAATCTTGATGTCAAAACCTGAACCGGGAGTACCATCCGATTGAGTGATTTGCACACCTGCAATTTGACCTCCAAGAGCTTCCACTACGGAACCTGTTTTGAAACCTTCTATGGATTTAGCTGCAACAGAAGAAACGGAGCCAGTCAGGTCGCTTTTTTTCATGCTACCGTAGCCAACCACAATGACTTCGTCTAGCATTGCATTGTCAGGTTCCATTTTGATATTCAGGTTTTTGGTACCTTTTATTTTAATCTCCTGATTCTTATAACCAATATAGCTGATAATTAATGTTGCATTATTATTGGCTTTAATAGAGAATTTTCCATCAAAATCTGTAACTACCCCTTTTTGAGAGTTTTTCACTTGAACTGTTGCTCCGATTAGCGGAGTATCCGTTTCGTCGATAACCACACCGTTTACAGTGATTTCCTGGCCAAACGCAGTGATTGCAATCAAGAGAGCTAAGAGGGTAAGATACCCTCTTTTGCTCAATGTATTAAAGTTTATATTGTACATATTTATATTAGATTTAAATTAGAAACTTTCATCAAACCAAATAGCTAATGGGAATATCTGGTTTTTGGTTGTATCGTCATTTGCAAGGTCTTTCTGTGTACCGTCAGTGACGAAAGACATTCTTCCGATAAATACACCATTGGCATATACTCCTTCCATATCTTTCCATTTGCCCGGATTGATAACAACAGATAAATCTTTGTTATTAACATATCCCAAAGCTTGGTTCGTGTTTTGAGAATTGTCATAGTAAGACATAGGACCTCTGGCATTATAATTAGGCGTTTTTCCTATTGTATTATAATATGTTGTCCATAAGCCATACATGAAACTACCTGCAGTTGATTGTTTTCCGTCAACATGATCTCCTATGAAGCTGTAATAATAGAAATCTCTACGATAGTCCATCAGGAATTTGGTGTAGTCTGTATAAGGTGAACCACTTAATTTTACTACTGGAGCTGGCGTCGTACCACCCTTAGCAGGATTCATTTTCACAGCGAATGGAGTATATTCAACGAATATATCGTTCTTGTCTTTGTTTTGTCGTATAAAGACAGGTACAGTTTTGGAGACAGCCTCTTCACCTTCACCTACTGTTGCAGTGACAAAGAGCACACTAACACCATAATTACTATTCCACTTATTTTCACTAAATGAAAGTTCTCCTGTTTCTGAAATAGTAGTACCACTTAATGCGGTTGTGTTTTGTATCTTAACTTCCCATTTAACCGGACGTCCTTCTGGAATATCTGTTTTCGGAGTTAATTTTGCAGCCAAGAGTGTCGCTTTTTTATCATAATCAAATTGATCTGCATAATTCTCTTCAGGAGTAAGTCCCAAATTGTTTCCATAGCGTATGAATGTAAAACTATTAGGATTTTTGGAAATATTCAATGTGAAGGTCGCTGTTTGCTCACTCTTGTTGTTCTTGGCTTTTACTGTAATAGTGTATGTAGCTACCTCTATTGAATTACCCTTCTTAGCCGAAATAGCACCAGTTACCGGATCTATATTCAGTTTATCGGTCAATCGGGAGTCCAAATCAACGAATGAGTATGTAAGTTCGTCTCCATCCACATCTTCCGGAGTAAATTCAAATGCTACACCTTGTACCTTTTCTTGATTAGCATATTGAAGCTTGGTGATAGGATTGATAAATGCCACTATATTAATAACAAAAGGAGTTTCATCGAAATCTTTGCTACCGTATTGATTAGTTGCTGTAACGACTACACTATAACTATTGTCGATCTCCAGTCCATTGTTACCAGCAAGTGTAATAACACCGGTTTGTTCATCTATAGTGATGGCAGATGTTTCAGGTGAAATAGATTTAATCTTATATGTCAGTCCATCTGTCGATCCTTTAAGAGTGGGTACGCTAGATGTAAATGCTTCATCTTTTTCCACTTTCACAGAACTGGGATTATATGTTAGCGTGAGAGGACTGGAAATGATTTTGAATGTAACTGCATTCTCATAAATACCGGCTCCTGCCTCTGTTGTTAACTTCAGGTTCAATACGTATTTACCAGGGAGTATTTCTCCTTCGTACTTGTCATTAACCGTGATTTTTCCGGTTTTGGAAATGGCAAAGTATTCTTTTCCTTCTTCTTGGATGATTTCATACTTGCTAATGTGTACATGGGTTCCTTCTTCTGTCTTTACCTGAGCACTGGCTGATTCTTTATGAATGTCTGCAAAATCAACTGTAACTTCACTAGGATCTACCGATATACCATCTGGAACCGGTGCCAGCATATTCACTGTTATTATATCCTTGAATTCATAATACTTGCCGTTAGATATACAAGATATGCTAATGCAATAAGTACCAACAGGTAAATTATCAGTATCAGTTAGCTTTATGGCTCCTGTGCTTGGATCTGAAATCTGAAAGCTACTCGTTTCATATACTTCTCCATTGAGGGTAACACGAGTAATAGCAAAGTCTGAGGGAGTACCTCCGATGTAAGTAGGCCCGGACATATTAAAATTCATAGAGGGACCTATGTCAGTAACGCCGGCATAGTAGATCGCAAACTTCGTAGAGTCCGTAGTCTCAGGATCTGTACAAGAGATGCCTGTGATACATAACCCTATTGCCATTAAGATTGCAAAGAATCTTGAAGTCAGGTTTTGTAAATTAGATTTCATTGTTCTTAGATATATTAATTAAATTATAATGTATAGGATAACTCATACTTTTGTCCATCGATAGTAACTTCAACTGCGGCACCATTTTCATGGAATGTACCTGCGCTTGTTTCTGTATTATCTATGAATTTGGCATCAATATTTATCTTTTCAAAATCAGCTTCTGTTTTGAATGGATAAATCACAGTGATGAAACGTGCTGCGCCATTTTCAGGTTTTGTGATATTTACCCGATAAAATCTGCGTTGGGTCTTTTCTTCTATTTTATTCGAAGTATAGGCGGTGCTATTGGTAGCACTGTAACCTGTCTTAGTTTCAACAAATGTTCTGAATAGCATATTGTTGTTATCTGTAAATAAGGTATGAGCTCCATATTGGTAGTTTGCACTTTCATCGTCAATCGCTACGTCTTTGGTGTCCGGGCATAAATTAAAGCTCAAATTCACAGAAGGAGTGGAACCTTCTCCATAACCTTCATCTACAAGAACAAAGAAGGTCTTGTCTACAAAGAACACAGCACGGCGATGTGTTAAATCACTATAAGATTTATTTTCTGTAACGAGAATATTAGTACCTTTTTTAGTTTCTTGTTTCAAAAATTTTCCACTCATATAACCTTTTGCTATATCCTTTTCTTCTCTTGTCATTGTATTATGCATCTTTGTTGCTGCAAATGCTGCACGATCGGCATTGCTGGATGATGTTCCTCCGTATGTGTATACCCCTGCGTCCGGGCAGAAATTCCGACCGTTCCGGTAAAGCCCGAATGTTCCATTATCAGCTTGGCAGTGCCATTTGTTTTCCGGATTATTGTTATTCTTCAGAATCATCATGGTTGCATTGCTTTCCCATCCGCTACGTAGCATATAATATCCCGAAGCATCATAGATTTGGACCAGTTCTGTAGGTTTCGTCCCTTGTTTTCCTTCAGTTGCCATCCATTGTATTTCTTTATCATCAGGAAACATTTCCATATATTTCTTGAAGTTTTTCAGTAATACGTTTTTAGTCCATGAAACAGAACGCGTGTCGTTGAAATTATCTATAGTGTAGTTGGGATAAATAATATCCACTACGAAACGGGCGGCTTTCTTAAGGAGTTCTGTATAATTAGAAGGAAACAAACTAAGTTTGTTATTCAATTGGGCCAGTTTATAAATACTATATAAGTCATTAACAACTCCTATATGATAACTGGGATCTAATTCTACCTGTACTCCATCTGCAAGAAATTGTGCTGTTACTTGCTCGCTGATTTTTAATGAACCTTCATTCAACCATTCTGTGGCGTTCTTGAATTCTGGCATTAACATTCCTGCAGTTGTAACAGCTTGTACTTGAGTTACGTAGATATTACTTCCATCCGTGAAATAATTCTTGCGAATACATTCCACTTCATCTGCCAATGCAGTTAGGAAAGTAGAAAGCCATTCGGGAGTAAAATTCGTTGATTGGATGAAATGAGGCATAATATTAATCTGGTCCAATACCCTTTCAGCAGGTTGAAGCCCATACCACTGCACGGCATCTTTATCTACGGTACCTTCGGGGCAGGGGAATGTATTTAACCAATCATTATATACTGTTATCCAAGAAGAAATGTAATTCTCATTCTGATTGACTCTGTATGCTTTGGCTTGGGGAAGCATCCATTGGTGACGATGGATTTGTGATTTAAATTCCTGATCTGTCATTCCACTAGGGATATAACTCCAGTCTATTTTTCCATCTTTTTTAAATGAATAATAAACCTCATTTCCATTAGCATCTACTGACTCTTTGAAATTGCGCACATAAAAACGACTATCCAATGCTTGATCTGCTATATTTTGCTCAAAAGCTGTTATTGATGGATTAATCAGATTTATATTGGGATTGTTGATATCGGATCTGTTCCGATAATATTTTAATAATTCATATGCAGCATAGTAATATTCGTTTGCTTCATAATATGATTTTACTTTTTCCAATCCTGGATAATCAAGGTTGATTACTTCAAAAAGCCTTGCGTTAAGTACATCATTCGGTTTATTATTAGGAAGTGACTCAATGTTTCCTCCTTCTCCTGCCCCCAGAATATTTT
>NZ_DAWCXD010000122.1:0-14723 GCF_052357945.1 Bacteroides sp.
CTAAGAAAGCCAAAAGTATCGTAATCATCTCTGTTGTATATGCCATTGGTTCTACCCATATTTCATGAAAGATATTCCAGCGTCCCAATACTTCTACAAAAGTCCAGAACACTACTACCGTAGCAATAGAAAAGCGCATGGCATATCCCCATTGAGTGATTTTCAACAGGCGTTTAAACATAAAAAATGAACCTGCCAGACAGCCGAAAGCAACTATAGCAGTAACAGGGCTATGCTCGCCGACAAAATTCTCATCATAACAGAAGAGTAGCACGAGATAGCTCGTCCACATGATGAGATTTAACTCCATAAAAGTAACAATTGATGTATGACGTGTCATCGGCCGTACCACAATCGTAGTGGTACTCTTACGGAAAAAGACTTTTTGAAGATAGGTAAAGAAGTCGCATCCACTTTTTATACTGAAAATGTAAATCAGCATAAACATCACCCAAAAGCCGAAGGAGGAAGGCATGATTAAGTATTCCGGTTTTGTCACGACTTCACCGGCAGCGTTCAGCAATGGTTGCACTTCATAACGATGTGCATAATATACGTAGATAAACTCTACCCATCCGGTCCAGAAGAGTAGTCCTCCGAATAATCCCCATAACGTCTGTCGTGTATCTCCCTTTGCAAACACTCCAATAATCACCATCACCAGACCTACTGCTCCCATCGTGAAAGCCGCATAGTGAAGAGCTGTGGATGAGAGCACATGCTCCATAAAAATCATTAATGCATGCCCCAACGGCATAGTAAACAATACAATCAGGAAAGAAGTAATCCCTGTCAATACACTTTTTCTACTGTAGCCGCCTTTCATTTTCTTCTCATTTTAATTTTTTAATCATCAATTCAGTAAAAGACTGCAAAAATAACGAGTTAATCCACTCCTCCCAATACCTACATATAATTAAAGCCTCTCATTTTTTCATTTCTTTTAGGTATTTCCCCCGTATATATATCCCCGTAACTTTGCATCTGGAAATTTAATTAATCATTATCTATCAAAATTAAGTATGAAAATCTTAAACTTTTGGATGGTTGCCCTTATGGCACTATCTCTTTCTTCTACTTTCGTTTCTTGTAGCGACAACGACGACGATGAACCTAACCTTGCCAAAGAAATAGCAGGAGCTTATAAAGGTTATTCAGTCGGCGCATGCAATATGTTCTCTGATTATTTGTTGGGTGATGAATCCACAGCAACAATCACTGCCAACGAAGATGGTACCATCAATTTGGTATATAAATCCGGATCTGGAGATTTCACTCTGAATAATTTAAAACTTTCTTCTAATAAATCTTTCAGCGGTTCCGGTGAAGTTGCCATGTCTATGAGCGGCAGCACAGGCGGTAGCTACGACTACACATTAGAAGGTAGTGTAGATGGTTCTAAAGTGTTAAGCTTGAAAGCCAATGTTGATATTCCTGTACCTATGGGAAAAATGGAGATTGATTTCATACAAGGAGAAACTCCTGTTGGTTATTATATAAAAGATACTTATAAATACCAAACTAATTTGAGCCTTAAGGTACAAGGAGGAGAAGTTGGCTCTACTACAGATTGCCAAGTAAAGATTGAAAACCCGACAGGTAGTACCGTAAATGTTACAATCAGCGGGTTTAATAATGCAGGAGGTTCAATGAGTAACTTTGAAAAATTCACTGTTACCGGAGTCAATGTTACTAAAGCAAACAATGGTGGTTACTCGCTCAGTCTGGGTACCTTTGAAGCAGATACCCAAAAAACTACAGGTGAAGCTCTTGCTATTAACGGCACAAGTCTGAACGGTACAATTGATGCAGACGGAACAGCTACTGTTAGCATCGTTTTCTCACCGGGAAGTATGCCAATGCCAATTACAGCAGAATTTACGGGAAGTAATACTCAAAGTAGCGTACAATAAACGATTAAATAAGCAATGAAAAGAAGCAGGAACGCTATTTTCAAATATACTATAGTACTGGGAGCGGCAATGTCGCTCTCTGCTTGTAATGGAATATTTGAAAATATTTATGATGCCCCCATCGAAACGGAGATGGAAATCAAGGAGAATAGCTTTTCACAAGTCAAGACTGTTGAATATACAGAATGGGCCTACATTAACCTTTCGGAACGTACGGTTACCACTGTTAAAATCGGAGAGGAATATGAGAGTCAAATTCCTGATAAGTGGGATTTCGCTATTCATCGTTATGATATAAAAACCAACGAGGGTGCTGCCTACAAAACAACTTACACAAGTATCGACGAGTTTAAAGCAACAGGTAAACTGCCTAAAGCGGAAGATTTTGTAGAAGATGAATGGACAACCGATAAAATAGCCATTGACATGTCGGGCATGATGGACGGAAACATTATCTACACAGAGTCTTACCGTAATGCTGTTCTTTCCAGCTGGCTGGACGTTAATACCGCAACGATGCCTCCGGTATACACCATGTCAAACCAAGTCTTTTTGATACGTTTGAAAGACAATACATACGCAGCGATCCGTTTTACCAACTACATGAATGCCAGAGGTATAAAAGGATATATTGACTTCGATTTCCAGTATCCGCTTGAGTTCGAGGACAACAACAATGAAACTAATCAACAAGAATGAAACCTACATTTATAATCTCATTATTGCTTTTTTCATTTATAGCAACTTGCACCACATTAGCACAACACTCAACTTATCACATCAGCGGACGTGTAACTGATACAGAAGGGGAACCTCTCCCCGGTGCAACGATTTCCATCAAAGGTAAAGGAACCGGAGCCGTCACATCCGTCGACGGCACATATACATTACAACTCCCCGGAACCGGTACATACCTCATCACCGCCTCGTATGTAGGCTATCAACCACAAGAAAAAAGACTGACTCTAGGGAAAGAGAAAAGACTAAGTTTCCGCTTATCGGAAGATCAGTTTGACCTGGGGACAGTGGTTGTCACAGGTACACGTACTCCCAAATTACTGAAAGATGCTCCTATCATCACTCGTGTAATCACAGCAGACGATATTAAGAAGGTAGATGCAACCAACGTAGGACAATTATTACAATCGGAACTGCCGGGCATTGAATTTTCCTATTCAATGGATCAGCAGGTTTCAATCAATATGCAGGGATTCGGAGGAAACTCTGTACTCTTCCTGGTAGATGGCGAACGTCTGGCAGGGGAAACTTTAAACAACGTCGACTACAACCGATTGAACCTCGACAACGTGGAACGGGTAGAAATTGTAAAAGGGGCTGCCTCTACTCTCTATGGTTCCAGTGCAGTAGGTGGCGTAATCAACATCATCACCCGTGATTCCGAGGACCCATGGAATTTAAATGTAAACAGTCGCTTCGGTGAACATAACGATCAACGATATGGCGGAACTTTCAGTTTCAAAGCCGGTAAATTCAACAGCCAGACGAATGTGCAACATACAATGTCCGATTCTTACGACGTACCGGAAGGAGATGTGACAACCATCTTCGGAAACCGCACATGGAATGTGAAAGAACGTCTTGTTTACAGACCGATTGAACAGTTGAAACTGACTGCACGCGGAGGTTATTATTTCCGCGAACGGGATAAGACCGGAGACAGCAAAGACCGTTATCGTGATTTCAGCGGAGGTCTGAAAGCCAACTATGATTTCAACATCATGAGTAATCTGGAAGTTGCCTATACATTCGACCAATATGATAAAAGTGATTATCTGACCTCATACAAATACGATGTCCGCGATTACAGCAATGTGCAACATAGCGTACGCGCACTCTACAATTACACCTTCAACGATAAAAACATTCTGACCGTAGGAGGAGATTATATGCGTGACTATCTATTGTCTTATCAATTCACCAACAATGGAAGTTATACCATGCACTCGGCAGATGCATTCGGACAATTCGACTGGAACCCGACCGAACATTTCAACGTAATCAGCGGGGTACGTTTCGACTATTTCTCACAATCTAACGTACGTCATATATCTCCGCACATCGGGCTGATGTACAAAATAGCCAACTGCTCCCTCCGTGGTTCATACTCACAGGGATTCCGCTCTCCTACCCTCAAAGAAATGTATATGAACTTCGACATGGCAAATGCCATGATGATTTATGGTAATCCCGACCTGAAATCGGAGACGAGCCATAACTTCTCGCTCTCGGCGGAATATACCAAGAACCGTTACAATTTTACCGTTTCGGGATATTACAACCTTGTCAATGACCGGATCGACCTGACTTCATTCCGCGACACTGACGGAAGATGGGCGCAGCTATATATCAATACAGAGAAAGTAGACATCGCCGGTGTAGATATCAACGCCTCCGCCAAATATCCTTGTGGTCTGGGAATACGTGTTTCTTACGGATACCTCCACGAGTTTATGCGTGACGGACAAATGAAATTCTCCAGTACCCGCCCACATTCAGCGACCGCACGTATCGAATACGGCAAATCATGGGATAATTATCAATTCAATCTTTCCCTGAATGGACGTGCGTTATCCAAAGTAGAAACCAATAAATATGTGGGCAATAATCCGGATGAAGGGACTACAGGAGTGACTTATCCGGGATATACGATGTGGAACCTGACGTTGACACAAGGGATCTGGAAAGGAGTCAGCCTGAATATGGCCGTCAACAACATATTTAATTATGTTCCAAGCTATTATGATGCAAACTCTCCTTATACCCGGGGAACCAACTTCTCCATCGGACTTGCATTAGACGTAGACAGGTTCTTCAGAAAATAGAAAAGATAAAACTACATACAAAGCTAAAAATAAGAGAAATGAAAAAGAAAAGTAAAATCATCTTAGGTGTATGCATCGTTGCTGCAGCTCTGATAGGGATGTCCGTATGGAATACCTGGTTCAGTCCTACAAAGATTGCTTTCATCAACTTCCAGACCATACAGCAGGGAAGTATATCGAAAGCCAACGACAATTCATCCATCAAACTCAGTGAAGTATCGCTCGACAACCTCGACCGCCTGACCGGTTACGACATGGTATTCATCAACGGAATGGGTCTGCGTATCGTCGAGGAACAACGTCAACAGATACAACAGGCTGCCGACAAAGGTATTCCTGTATATACTTCCATGGCTACCAACCCGGCCAACAACATTTGCAATCTGGACAGCGTACAACAGAATCTGATACGAGGTTATCTGACTAATGGAGGAAAGACCAACTACCGGAATATGCTGAATTATATCCGTAAAGCTATTGACGGTAAAATCTCTTCCATACCGGAAGTGGAAGACCCGGCAGAAAGGCCCAGCGACATGCTCTATCACGCCGGACTCACCAACCCGGATGATGAACTGGAGTTCCTCACCGTGGCAGATTATGAGAAATTCATGAAGGACAACCGTCTTTATAAAGAAGGAGCACGTAAAATCATGATTACCGGACAAATGGCTGATGCCACCGGACTTATTGAGGCTCTTGAAAAAGAAGGTTACAATGTTTATCCGGTTCAGTCAATGACGAAATTCATGTCATTTATTGACGAAGTGCAGCCCGACGCAATCATCAACATGGCACACGGACGCATGGGAGACAAAATGGTGGATTATCTGAAAGCTAAGAATATCCTCTTGTTTGCTCCGCTCACCATTAACAGCCTAGTAGATGAATGGGAGAAAGATCCGATGGGAATGGCAGGAGGATTTATGTCACAGAGCATCGTGACTCCGGAAATCGACGGTGCCATCCGTCCTTTCGCTCTCTTTGCACAATATGAGGATGAAGAAGGATTGCGCCATTCGTATGCAGTACCCGAACGCCTGAAGACTTTCGTATCCACAATCAACAATTATTTGAATCTGAATACCAAGCCGAACAGTGAGAAGAAGGTAGCTATCTACTATTATAAAGGTCCGGGACAAAATGCATTGACCGCTGCCGGTATGGAGGTGGTACCTTCCCTATATAATCTTCTGGTCCGCATGAAACAGGAAGGATACAACATATCCGGTCTACCTGCAAATGCCGAAGAACTGGGTAAAATGATACAAGCTCAAGGCGCTGTGTTCAACTCTTACGCAGAGGGAGCCTTTAATGACTTTATGCAAAAAGGACATCCCGAACTTATCACCAAAGATCAATATGAAAGTTGGGTGAAAGAGTCACTCCGCCCTGAAAAATATCAGGAAGTAGTGGATGCTTTCGGCGAATTCCCCGGCAACTATATGGCGACCAATGACGGCAAACTGGGTATTGCCCGTCTGCAATTCGGAAATGTTGTCTTAATGCCACAAAATGCAGCCGGAAGTGGTGACAACTCCTTCCAAGTGATTCATGGCACTAATATGGCACCTCCTCATACCTATATTGCTTCCTATCTATGGATGCAACATGGCTTCAAGGCTGACGCACTGATCCATTTCGGTACACACGGAAGTCTTGAATTTACTCCCAAAAAACAAGTGGCATTGTGCAGCAACGACTGGCCGGATCGCCTGGTAGGAGCAGTTCCGCACTTCTACATCTATTCCATCGGTAATGTTGGAGAAGGGATGATGGCTAAACGTCGTTCTTACGCAACTATACAATCATACCTCACTCCTCCTTTCCTTGAAAGCAGCGTACGCGGTATTTATCGGGAGTTGATGGAAAAAATCAAGATTTACAATAACTCTCAAAAAGAGAATAAAGATCAAGAATCATTAGCGATCAAAACGCTGACTGTGAAGATGGGAATTCACCGTGATTTAGGTTTGGACAGCATTGCCAACAAACCATATACAGAAGATGAAATTGCCCGGGTAGAAAACTTCGCTGAAGAACTGGCTACCGAGAAAATCACGGGGCAACTCTATACAATGGGAGTTCCTTATGAACCGGAACGGATCACTTCTTCCGTCTATGCAATGGCTACAGAACCTATCGCATACAGTCTGCTGGCTCTTGACAAGCAGCGTGGCAAAGCGACAGATGCCGTCAGCAAGCATCGCAGCCTTTTTACACAACAGTATTTGACCCCTGCCCGTCAGTTGGTAGGAAAGCTAATTGCCAATCCTTCACTAGCCACGGATGAACTGATTTGCCGTACAGCTGGCATCACACCGCAAGAACTTGCCAAAGCACGTCAGATAGAAGCCGAACGCAATGCTCCGAAAGGTATGATGGCAATGATGATGGCTGCATCTGCAAAGAATGAAAATGCTGATAAAGAGAAATCCGGCAAGGATCATCCGGCTATGTCAGGCAAAGGAAAAACTCCTCATAGCAATATGCCTGACAGCATGAGGGAAGCCATGAAAAAGATGGGTGCCAATATGGACCCCGAGAAAGCTATGGAAATGGCTAAATCTATGGGAGCAAATCCCGAAGCTCTGAAAAAGATGGAAGCTGCCATGAAATCCAACAAGGATAAAGAGCAGCCTGCCGGGTCTTCAGATAAACAGATGAAAGGCTCCAAACAAGAAAAACCGAAAGGCATGTCAGCCATGATGGCCGCTATGGGGAAAGCGACGAAAGAATACAGCAAAGAAGAGATTGAACTAGCACTTGCCGTAGCGGAAGTAGAACGTACAATCAAGAATGTAGGTAATTATAAAAATGCACTCCTGACAAGTCCCGAAGAGGAACTAAACAGTCTGATCAATGCATTGAAAGGCGGATACACCGCTCCTACTCCGGGCGGTGACCCTATAGCTAATCCGAACGCTTTGCCTACCGGACGTAATATGTATGCTATCAATGCCGAAGCAACTCCAACAGAATCTGCTTGGGAAAAGGGTATTGCTTTAGCTAAACAAACAATTGATACCTACAAACAACGTCATAATGATTCTATTCCACGCAAAGTAAGTTATACGCTCTGGTCTTCCGAATTTATTGAAACTGGCGGAGCTACTATTGCCCAAGTACTTTATATGCTGGGAGTAGAACCTGTCCGTGACGCATTCGGTCGTGTCAGCGATTTGAAACTGATTCCTTCAGCCGAACTGGGACGTCCACGTATCGACGTAGTGGTCCAGACTTCCGGACAACTCCGTGATATCGCCGCTTCCCGCCTCTTCCTGATTAACCGTGCAGTAGAAATGGCTGCGACAGCGAAAGACGACAAGTTTGAAAATCAGGTAGCCGCCAGTGTGATAGAAGCTGAAAGAGTGCTGACTGAAAAAGGTGTCAGTCCGAAAGATGCACGCGAGATGGCTTCTTTCCGAGTATTCGGAGGTGCTAATGGCATGTATGGTACAGGAATTCAGGGAATGGTGGAATCCGGCGATCGTTGGGAAAGTGAATCGGAAATCGCAGATACTTACCTCAACAATATGGGAGCCTTCTACGGTGACGAAAAACACTGGGAAGTCTTTCAGAAATTTGCCTTTGAAGCAGCATTGAACAGTACTGATGTTGTCGTTCAGCCCCGCCAAAGCAACACTTGGGGAGCATTGAGCCTCGACCACGTATATGAATTTATGGGAGGTATGAATCTTGCCGTACGCAACGTTACCGGTAAAGACCCGGACGCTTATCTTAGCGACTACCGAAACCGCAACAATATGAAAATGCAGGAACTTAAAGAAGCAGTCGGCGTAGAAAGCCGTACAACGATTCTGAATCCTACCTATATCAAAGAGAAAATGAAAGGCGGTGCTTCTGCAGCAAGCGAAGTTGCCCAGACTGTAACCAATACGTATGGCTGGAACGTGATGAAACCTGCCGCTATCGACAAGGAACTTTGGGATAATATATATGATGTATATGTCAAAGACGAATACAAACTGAATGTAAAAGACTTCTTTGAAAAACAGAATCCCGCAGCTTTACAGGAAGTGACTGCCGTTATGATGGAAACTGCCCGCAAAGGATATTGGAAAGCTTCTCCGGAACAACTCTCCAATATTGCCAAGCTGCATACAGACCTTGTCAGACAATTCGGTCCTTCGGGTAGCGGATTTACCGGAGACAATGCCAAATTACAGCAGTTCATCGCCTCTCAAGTAGATGCGCAAACCGCAGCCAACTATAACAAGGAACTGAAACAAATGAAACAAGCCACCCTGGACGGAGAAGCGACCAAAGGAGGCATGGTATTGAAGAAACAATCGAGCGATGCCGTACAAGGGGCACAGGAAGAACAAAATTCTTTGAATGGAGGCCTTATCGCAGGTATTGTTCTGGTAGCATTTGTTGTCATGTTGCTAATACTTAAAAAGAAACGGAAAAAGTAATGTAATATGGAGTTAATCATTCACATATTAATGCTGTTTATCGTGATTAACAGCAGTTTCAAACTCAGTTTCTGGAAACTTTGGCAAACCGTAATATACAGCCTGATAGCCGGTCTTTTTGTAGCCGGCACCTGGCAGTATGCTATTCTCCAGTCAAAGACACAGATTGCTGATTATCTGCAGAACACGGAAGCATTACAAAACATGGCTATTATCATAACGCTTGAGTCGGCACTCTGCTTCGGCTACTGCGTAGCTTTCTTGCGCGGACTTTATGGTAAGAAGAATTTATGGTGGGCAGAATTACTTCGCTGGTATCCCAGCTTGTTGCTCTTCCCCGTATTATTCTACTATCTCACAGAAGCTATCTTCCGGTTACCTGGTGTAGACTTTTCAGTGACAGCCTGGTCACTTGCAGGGATAGTGGTTATCGCCATCCCATTGTTAAGCCGGCTGATGAAGTATCTTGTACCCGAAGACGATCTCCGTTTGGAAGTTCATTTCCTCGTCAGCTTATTCATCTGTATCCTCGGATTACTGACCACAGTCAACGGAAAAACAACCTATGCTGCCACCGAGGAGGCACTCAACTGGAAAGCGATTATCTTGTCCATCGGTCTGTTCGTTGTCCTGTTTCTCATTGGATTTGCCTGGAACAAGCTGAAATGGCCTTTATTACAACGTAAAGAATTAAAAAAAAGAAGTAAAATCAATCAATAAATATTATATGGAACTCATCTCTAAACTTTTATTCTGGGTAGCGAACAGTTTACTTATACCCGATATCATTATTTTGCTGTGCCTGTTCGTTCGTTCACTTATTTTGATCGGAGGCACCTACAACATGTACATGACCAAACGTAAAAATGACAAAGCACTGGACCAACTCATTAAAGATGCACGGATAGACGATCTGAAAGCAGCTTTACCCGACAAAGACAATTCACTATATATGGGTTATCTCCGCGATCTGCTCTACCATCCGGCCAGTGCAGATTACTCTGACTTCCTGATAACAAAATTCGAGAATGAAGCAGAGAAAGATGTGTCTCTTTCTAAAATGCTGGCTAAGATAGGTCCGGTTCTCGGATTGATAGGAACATTGATTTCCATGAGTCCGGCACTTGTGGGACTTTCTACAGGAGATATCTCCGGAATGGCATATAATATGCAGGTAGTATTTGCAACGACTGTTGTAGGTTTGGTTATTAGTGCTGTGGGACTGATATCCATGCAGTTCAAACAACGTTGGTATGCCAAAGATGTCAACAACCTCGATTATGTATCAAGAGTATTAAACGAAACAACCGGAGAGTTCAATAATGAAAAGAAATAGAAGAGTCAGCAAATTCCTCAAAGAAGAGGATACCGACCCGCTAAGTGTAGTAGTAAACTTGTTCGACGTAGCGATGGTATTTGCCGTGGCATTGATGGTAGCAATGGTGATGCACATGAATATGACGGAAGTTTTCGGACAGGAAGATTTCACCATCGTGAAGAATCCTGGTAAAGAAAATATGGAAATCATCTCCAAGGAAGGAAAGAAAATCAACACTTACAAGCCTTCCGGTCAGAAAGAGGAGGATTCTGGGAAAAGAGGAAGAAAAGTAGGGATAGCCTACGAACTGGATAACGGTGAGATTATTTATGTTCCGGAATAACCATTAAAAGTATATTTCCTACCAATAATCAATAGTATCGGAGTGTGTCAAAACGCAGATTAACGCAAATTATCGCAGATTATTTCAATTATATTGACATATTAATCAACGACTTATGAAATTATTTCTGCGATAATTTGCGTTAATCTGCGTTTTATTATTCATTATGACACACCTCCCTTTATTTCTTTCATTTTGCATTGATAACTATCAGAACAAAACATGGTTTCTTCTTTATCAAAACCCGACAAAAGACACACACATTATCGCAGAAATCTACTAATCATCTGCCTGTTATTAGGTATCGTTCTCATTACTTTCTGCTTTTTGCTTTGCCAGCACGACAGTCAGGATATGGACTGCGATTGCTTAAGATGCCTGTTAAGTGCTCCTCCCCAGGAGGGAGAGTATCTCTACAACCGTTATCTGCTCCTCATCAGTGTTCTCTGCTTCTTGTTAATATTCCTGCCCATTTATATATTCGAACATCGACAACATATAAAAAGGAAATAAAAAAACAAGCCACCGAAATGAGTCACTCATTCCGATGGCCTATCCCCTTTAAACACCTTTAAACAAAATGAAAATATGCCTCATATACTAACTAAACTAACTAACCCTCGAGGCATATTTTAAAAGAGACTGTCGCATCAACCTCTTTTTATTGTAGATAGCTTTCGCTCTCTAATCTTATTTACGAGCTTCAGCAATATAGCCGAGAGCTTCTTCACATTTTGCAGTTACATAAGCCCAGTCTTCTGCTGCTACCTTATCTTTCGGGAACAGTTTAGAGCCCATACCTACGCAGAATACACCGGCTTTAATCCATGCAGTCAGGTTTTCTTTAGTAGGTTCTACTCCACCTGTTACCATCAGCTTAGACCATGGCATCGGAGCCATCAAACCTTTCACGAAGTTAGTTCCGTAAACATCACCCGGGAATACTTTGCAAAGATCGCAACCTACTTCCTGCGCAAAACCAACTTCTGACACAGAACCACATCCCGGAGTATAAGCTACCGAGCGACGGTTACATACCTTAGCAATTTCAGGGTTGAACAACGGACCTACCACGAAGTTAGCACCCAGTTGCAGGTACATAGCAGCAGTAGCCGGATCAACGATAGAACCGATACCGATTGCCATTTCAGGGCATTCTTTTGCTGCGAATTTAACGATTTCAGCAAATACTTCCTGTGCAAAGTCACCACGGTTTGTGAATTCGAAAGCACGAACACCACCGTCATAACAAGCCTTTACTACTTTCTTTGCAACTTCTGCATCTTTGTGATAGAATACAGGAACCATTCCTGTAGAGCCGATCTTATTCAATACGGCTATTTTATCGAATTTTGCCATCTTATTATTTACTATTTAAATGAATTGATTTTCTTTACTTTTCAACTCTCCAAATTATCTCTGTACTCGACCGCTTGCATCACCACCAGCCAATGCTTCCACCTCTTCTATAGAAACAAGGTTGAAGTCACCATTGATAGTATGTTTCAATGCAGATGCAGCAACAGCGAATTCAAGAGCAGCACCCTGATTAGGTTTAGTCATCAAACCGTGGATAATACCACCGGAGAAAGAGTCACCACCACCTACACGGTCGATAATCGGATCGATATCATAACGTTTTGAAGTATAGAATTCTTCTCCGTTGTAGATCATCGCTTTCCAACCGTTGTGAGTAGCAGAGAAAGATTCGCGCAAAGTAGAAACTACATATTTGAATCCGAATTCTTTCATCATTTGCTGGAAGATACCCTTGTAGCCTTCAGCATCTGTGTGGCCAGCCTCAACGTCAGCATCCGGTTTGAAGCCCAGGCAAAGTTCTGCATCTTCTTCGTTACCGATACATACGTCTACAAACTGCATCAACGGTTTCATGATAGACTGTGCTTTTTCTTTCGTCCACAGTTTCTTACGGAAGTTCAAGTCAACAGAAACAGTTACACCGTGACGTTTTGCAGCTTCACAAGCCAGACGAGTCAACTCGGCAGCCTTGTCAGAAATAGCCGGAGTGATACCAGACCAGTGGAACCAGTCAGCACCTTCCATGATAGCATCAAAGTCGAAATCAGCAGCGTCAGCTTCAGCAATTGCAGAGTGAGCACGGTCATAAATAACTTTGCTAGGACGCATAGAAGCACCTGTTTCCAAGTAGTAGATACCTACACGGTCGCCACCACGGGCAATAAAGTCTGTCTTTACGCCATATTTACGCAATGCGTTAACAGCAGACTGTCCAATTTCGTGTTTCGGTAATTTAGTTACGAAATAGGCGTCATGTCCGTAGTTGGCACAGCTCACTGCAACGTTAGCTTCTCCACCACCATATACTACATCAAAAGAGTCAGATTGAACAAAACGAGTATTACCCGGAGTTGATAATCTAAGCATGATTTCGCCTAATGTAACGACTTTCTTTCCCATAATCTTATGTTTTAAATTCTAAGTTATTAATATTATGAACTTTCAATTTATCATTTCAGCCCTATTTTAGGGGTTAACACACTGATAACATGACTATTAATCTATAAAAAGACTAACACCACATACCTTTCGTGTGCGGGCACAAAGATACAACAATTTTCGTAATTACAAAAATTGTTATATATTTGTATCGAAAATATTAAGATTATTATTGTGTGCGAGCACAAAAACCTATATAAATAAAGGTTATCGTATGAATAAATTGCCCGAAAGGATCAGAATCAAAGACATCGCCCGTCTGGCAGATGTATCAGTGGGAACAGTAGACCGCGTTATTCATGGACGTAGCGGAGTGTCGGAAGCCAGCAAGAAACGCGTAGAAGAAATTCTGAAGCAGCTTGACTACCAGCCCAACATGTACGCCAGCGCTTTGGCTTCTAATAAGAAGTATACGTTTATCTGTCTGCTACCAGAGCATCTGGAAGGCGAATACTGGACAGCGGTAGAAACCGGTATCCACGAAGCTATTGCCACCTATTCGGATTTCAATACTTCGGTGAAAATCAACTATTACGATCCGTACGACTACCATTCATTCGAGAATGCCAGCGAAGCCATTCTGGCTTTACAGCCGGACGGAGTGATGGTAGCTCCTACCGCTCCGCAGTATACGAAAGGTTTCACCGATCAGTTGCAGGCATTGGATATACCTTATATATATATAGACTCCAATATCAAAGACGTTCCTCCCCTCGCCTTCTTCGGTCAGAACTCACGCCAAAGCGGATACTTCGCTGCCAGAATGATGATGTTACTGGCACGGGATGAAAAGGAAATCGTTATTTTCCGCAAGATACATGAAGGAATTGTAGGTTCTAACCAGCAAGAGAACAGAGAAATCGGTTTCAGGCAGTACATGAAAGAGCATCATCCGTCTTGTACTATACTGGAGCTCGACTTGCATGCCGAACGCAACGACGAAGACAATGAGATGCTGGATGAATTCTTCCGTACCTACCCGACAGTGAAGAACGGAATCACATTCAACTCTAAAGCCTATATCGTCGGCGAATACCTGCAAAGTCGCGGAAAGAAAGATTTCAATCTGATAGGCTATGACCTTCTGGAACGGAATGTCACCTGCCTGAAAGAAGGAAGCATCTCTTTCCTCATTGCCCAGCAACCGGAACTGCAAGGCGCCAATGGCATCAAAGCTCTTTGCGATCACCTTATTTTCAAGAAAGAAGTGACCTGCATCAACTATATGCCCATCGACTTGTTAACGGTAGAAACAATAGACTATTACCATAGCAAATAACAACAAAGTACAACTTTACAAGTACATTACATGGAAACAAAGTATTTAAGAATTAATCCTGCCGACAACGTTGCCGTTGCCATTGTTAACCTCCCGGCAGGAGAGCATCT
>NZ_DAWCXD010000123.1:0-14664 GCF_052357945.1 Bacteroides sp.
AGGTCGGAAAACGAAAGTAGGAAGAAAGCTTTCGTTTTCCTCCTACTCGATTTTTTAGTATCAGAGTTGTAACTTGTTATGTAAATCTTTATCAAATTCTTGCGATATGCTCTGAACGATTTTATAGTGTATTTAGTATGGAATATCGCTATTTAATTGTATTTTTGGCACAAAATGCCCAAAATGGATAGCAAAGAGATTTCCATAGAACAGATAAATAAACTGGATGCTACAGCTTTCCGTATGCTTTATAAGACTTATTATAAGGCATTAGTTTGTTATTCAATACGGATAACAGGGGAATCTGGAGCTGCAGAGGATATTGTACAAGAACTGTTTTCTACCATTTGGGAAAAGCAAATGTCATTTAAGTCATTGGTGTCATTTAAGGCCTATTTATATAATTCCGTCCGGAATGCTTCAATTATTATCTCAAGCATAAGGATGTTGAATTTGATTATTTGCAAAAGATTATCGAATCACATCAGGCATACAGAGTCGGAGATGAGGAAGAAGATGATTTCTTCACAGAGGAGATCTTTCGTCAACTTTTTATGACCATTGACTCTTTGCCGGAACGTTGCAAGCAAGTCTTTTTGTTGTATATGGAAGGTAAGAAGAATGAGGAAATAGCAGCCGCACTTTATGTTTCTCTCGAGACCGTTAAGACACAAAAGAAACGAGCAATGTCTTTTCTCAGGAAAAAATTAGGTTCATATCATTTTGCACTGCTTTTGTCTATTCTTCCATAAAAAAGATGTTTCCTGAAAAAAAATAGCTTTAACTTGTCCCTCATTTTATTTGTTTGGTCGTCTTTTATATAATAATGCAAAATATATAATGGAACGCAAAAGAAATATAAATTCTGTAATTCATGATCAGCTACTAGGACAGCTTTCAGAAGAAGAAAAGGAACGATTGCAGGCTTGGATTGAAAGTTCTTTAGAAAATAAAAAGAATTATGAATGTCTAATGCAAGATACTGAGTTGTCTGAAAGATATCGTCAGTTTGCAACAATAGACGAGGAACAGGCTTGGGAAATCTTTCAGGAGAAACATTTTCAAGTTCGTGGAATCTATCGCAGGATGCTTTGGAAATATGCTGCTATCCTTATGATACCTATAATTATTGGTGCTGCTATTTGGATGGGAATGTGGCGAAATGCCGATATCGGACCCGTAAGAGTACAGGACGATCAATTGGCAATGTTGCGGTCGGAAAAGATGGGAAAGCAGAAAGCTACTCTTGTATTGCCCGGTGGGCAGGAAGTTGAATTGAAATCGGTTACCAATCAATCATTGCAGGACTCGGCTATCTTGTCGGTGCCCTCTTCTAAAGTTGTGAAAGAAACGCAATCAGAAAATGAGGAAGTCTCTGTTACTGACAATAATAAATTAGTCACTTATGATGATAGTGAATTTTGGCTCACCTTTGAGGATGGAACAAAAGTTCATTTGAATTATAATACGACTTTAAAGTATCCGTCGCATTTTAGCGCAGTTAGCCGTACTGTTTATCTGGACGGAGAGGCTTATTTTCAAATAGCTAAAGATAATAAACGTCCGTTTCGGGTTATAACGGCAAATGGGATTGTCAAGCAATATGGTACCTCTTTTAATGTCAATACACATGTAGCCGGAGTCACGAAAGTGGTATTGGTGGAAGGATCTATCAGTGTTCTTTCTAATCAGGGAGATGAGCATAGGATACATCCGGGAGAATTGGCTGTACTAAATGAAGCAACACAGGAGGTTCAAATCAGTAAGGTAGATATAGAACCTTATGTTGCTTGGAATAGTGGACGTTTTGTATTTGATAATTGTTCTTTGGAAACCCTTATGGAGGTGATATCTCGTTGGTATAATAAGAAAGTTATGTTTGAAGATGAAGATATAAAGACAACACGTTTTACCGGTGACCTTGATCGTTACGGTTCCATAATTCCTATATTAAAAGCAATTCAAAGAGTTACTCATCTGAAAATGGATGTTGAAGGAGAAGCTATTATTATTAGAAGAGAATAAAACAATTATTAACCACATTTACTAAAAAGGAGGAGGTCATGCAAATAAAAAGGGCCAGAGAGCGTATTGTGATGTCTCTCTGTATTATTTTTCTGTTGTTCGCACCGATATCGGCAACAGCGCAGTCTAATTCAATGAAAGTATCCCTTGATTTAAAGTCTGCATCAGTTAAAGAGTTTTTTGATGCAGTGAAAGCTCAGACAGGTTTGAACTTTATTTATAACACTGAGCAAGTAAAGAGTATGTCTCGTATCACGATCCAAAGTAAGGGGCAACCTATCACTGAAGTTTTGGATAAAGTATTGGCTAATACAGGCTATACTTACGAGATTGAAGGCAATATTGTGACTATTGTATATCAACAGCCAAAAGAAAAAACTGTAACTGGAGTTGTAGTTGATGAAGGAGGAGGACCCTTGCCGGGTGCTCATGTCAAATTATTGAAAACAGAGCATTCTGCAGTAACAGATGTTGAAGGGAATTTCTCCATTACTTTATTGAATCAGACTAACCCTGTTTTGACAGTATCTTATTTAGGTATGACCACTCAAAATGTAAAAGTTACCAATGGGAAACCGTTACGAATAGTGATGAAGCCGGATGCAAAACAGCTGGATGAAGTGGTAGTGACCGGTTATGTGAAGATTAGCAAGAATAGTTTTACAGGTACTTCTGTAACAGTTTCGGCAGACCAACTGATGTCTGTGTCAAAAACGAATGTGCTGGGGGCTTTGCAGGTGTTTGACCCTTCTTTCCGCATTGCTGAAAACAATATGATGGGATCTAATCCGAATAGCGTACCGGAACTTTACATCCGTGGACGATCCGGTATCGGTACAACAGAATTGGATGCAGAAAGCCTTTCCAAATCTGCTTTGAAGAATAATCCTAATCTTCCGACCTTTATTATGGACGGATTTGAAATCAGTGTAGAGAAGCTGTATGATATGGATCCTAGCCGCATTGAAAGCATCACTATTTTGAAAGACGCTGCTGCTACAGCAATGTATGGTTCTCGTGCTGCAAATGGTGTCGTTATTATTACAACAGTGACTCCTAAGCCGGGTAAGATCAATGTCAGTTATAATTTTACAGGAACGTTAGAATACCCTGATTTAACGGATTATAACCTGATGAATGCTCGTGAGAAACTTCAAACAGAAGTTGCGGCCGGCTTGTTTAAAGCAGATCCGAAAGCAGATAATTATGTATCAGAACAAGCATCGTTAGATGAGATTTATAATAAGAAGTTGAATAATGTAGTACGGGGCGTTGATACGTATTGGCTATCAAAACCACTTCGTACAGTGTTTAATCATAAACACAGCATATATTTGGACGGTGGTACGGATGACCTGCGTTGGGGAGTTGATCTCTCTTATAATAAAGATGCCGGGATTATGAAAGAGTCGTTTCGTGACCGTATGGCTGGTGGGCTTTCGTTGTCTTATCGCTTGGGATCTTTCCAGTTGCGGAATAGCTTTTCTTATACATATACCAAATCGGCGGATTCTCCTTATGGCAGTTTCTCGGATTATACTTCTAAACTTCCATATGATGAATATCTGGATGAGAATGGCAGATATTTGGAAACGACTTATCCATGGAATGGAAGTGCCGGTAGTCCTAACCCATTGTATGAAGCTACGCTTGGTAACTATAGCCGTGATAAATCGTGGGAGTTGATTAATAATACCGAATTATTGTGGAATATTAATTCTTATTGGCTTTTGAAAGGTCAGTTCAGCGTTACCAAGTCGAACTCTGAAGCAAATGATTTTCTTGATCCGCGTTCGAAACAGAATGATGATATTTTAGGGCTTAATAACGTCATATCTGGTAAGTTGGATGTAGTGACTAATAATAGTCTAAGTTGGGATGCTACAATGACATTGTCATACAATCGTAGCATAAAAAAGCATAACTTGAACTTCTTAGTTGGTGTAAATGCTACTTCAAGTACAGGTACGGGACTTGCGATTGATTATCGCGGTTTCCCTTCCGGCAATCTTTCATCTCCGGGATATGCACATTCTATTTCCGGCAATCCTTCTGCTTCTGACTCAAAAAGTCGTTTGTTAGGTGGACTTGGAACGTTTAATTATTCGTATGATAATATTTATCTTGCCGATGTTTCCGTTCGTTTTGATGGGAATTCAGAGTTTGGTTCGGAGCAACGTTTTGCACCCTTCTTTTCGGGAGGTATTGGTCTGAATATACACAATTACGATTACTTTAAAGATTTGAAATGGTTGGATCGTTTGAAAATTCGTACAACTTATGGTGTGACAGGTAAGGTTGACTTTTCTCCTTATGAAGCTCAAACTATTTATCAGATTATTAATAATGAATGGTACAAGACTGGGATTGGCGCCCAATTGATGGCAATGGGAAATAAGAATCTCGGTTGGGAAAAAACTGGTAACTGGGATATAGGAGTTGATTTGGATATATTTAAAGGATTGCTTCAGATGGATTTCTCGTACTATCGCAAAAAGACTGTTGATTTGGTAAATAATGTGACATTACCTAGCTCTACAGGCTTTACCACCTATAAAGATAATATTGGTGAAGTAATGAATAAAGGGTTCGAGATTCAGTTAAGAAGTAATGTTTTTCAGAATGAAGATTGGTTAGTGGCCGTATTCGCTAATTTAGCTCATAATAAGAATGAGATTCTGAAAATATCAGATAGTCTGAAAGATTACAATAATAAAGTCCTTGCAAAATATGACGATTATGATGAGGCGTGGAACAGAACAGACGAAAAGTATTCGGAAACTTATCTGCAATATGTGGAAGGTGGATCTCTGACTTCTATTTTTGGAGTTCGTTCTTTAGGTATTAATCCTGCTGATGGACGTGAAATTTTTATTAAACGAGATGGTTCTCTTACCTATGATTGGAGTGCGGCAGACCAAGTTGTGATAGGAAATGAAGAGCCGAAAGCTCAAGGGACATTTGGATTGAATCTCCGTTGGAAGAATTTCACACTTTTTTCTAGTTTCATGTATGAGTTTGGAGGACAACGTTATAACTCTACTTTGGTAAGTAAAGTCGAAAACGCACGTGTTTCTTCACAAAATGTAGATCGTCGTGTGCTAACCGATCGTTGGCAGCATGTTGGTGATCGTACTCCTTATGGAAAGTTACAGACGGATCTGATTGCAACAACACGTCCTACCAGTCGTTTTTTGCAAGATTATAATGTGTTGACATTTAACTCTCTGACAGTTGGATATGATTTTAATTCGTCAGTTTTAAAGAAATATCATTTGGGAATGTTACGTTTGGAGCTATCGGGGAATGATTTGTTCCGTACTTCTACGGTGCGTGCTGAACGTGGCTTGGATTACCCTTATTCTCGTTCTTTTTCTGTATCGGTAAAGATGAGTTTATAATCAAGTGTAAAGTTAGAAATAAATTAAGATGATAACAAGAAAAAATACAATACTTTCATTTCTTACCATGTTGCTTATGAGTAGTTGCAGCTGGTTGGATGTGGCGCCAAGCAATGAAGTCAATGAGGATGACCTTGATCTTCGTAATGCGTTGAATGGCATTTATTTGAAGTTGGGTGCAACGGCTCTTTATGGCTCTAATTTAAGTTATGGATTTATAGAAGTTCTTGGACACCAGTATTTGCCGGAGTATATGGAGACAACTTCTACTTACTATAAGGCTTCTGAATTTAAGTATGATGATGCGGATGTAAAATCTGTAATATCTAATTTGTGGTCAAACGGATATAACGGTATTGCCAGCTGTAATCATTTGATTCAGATGGCTAGTGAAGCTGGACCTGCTGATTTTCAAGAATTGGAAATGGAGAAAAATTTGATTCACGGTGAGGCTTTGGCATTGCGGGCGTTATTTCATTTTGATATTCTACGTACGTTTGCTCCTTCTATGGAAGCGGATGACGGCAAGGCGTATATGCCGTATGTGGATTTATATCCGGTGATTAGTACTACGTATTATCCGAATGTCGAGATACTGAAAAAGATAGAAAACGATTTAATAAAAGCACGTGATTTAGTGGCAACGTGCGATGTAAAAGAGCATCCGGAATGGATGGAGACACAATGCCGTATGTTTGCAAAAGGAATAAATTCTGAGCTTCCTAAAGATGTATTTTTTGCTTATCGAGGGTATCGCATGAATTACTATGCTATTACTGCTTTATTGGCACGGGTATATATGTGGGAAAAAGAATATAAGAAGGCCTACGATATGGCAATGGAAGTAATTGAGGCGAAAATAGATGACTCTAAGTTTTTTGGATTTGTAGAACATACGAGTTTGAAAGAGGATATGAAAGATAGCGAAAGTATTTTGTTTACTCTTTCTCGTATTACATTGGAAGAAGAATATCGTCCTTATACAGATACAAATAGTAAAACACGGTTTTGGTTTAATAAGACGGATATTTTTGAAGATTCACAGGAAGATAAACGTGCTTCGTCTGCAATGGTAGAAGCTGCGGGGGATGTGTATTATTCCAAGAAGTATCTGATTGCAGAAGGAACAAATGATTATGATATGATTCCTATTTTACGATTGAGCGAAATGTATTATATTATAGCAGAATATGCGGCACGTACTAATGATTTTACGACTGCTGCAAATGCATTGGAAACGGTTTGTTCGGCTCGGGGGATGATTTCAAAAACGTTTAATTTTGTATCATTGGAGAATTTTCTTGATGAATTGGTGAAAGAAGTACGTAAGGAGCTGATTGGTGAGGGGCAACTTTATTTTCTATATAAACGTCTCGACAGAAAATCGTTTGCAGATGATGTGAAATTTGTTTTTGATCGCCCGGAAAATGAAGACATTTAACGTAAATAAAACGTATATACATATGAAACAGTATATTTTGTTATCTCTTTTTGCATTGCTATTCTTTTCTTGTGCAGAGGATAAAATAGAAGCATATAGCGGTAAGCAGTATTTGTATTTTAGTGAATTGATGGAAGCTGAGGAGAATAAGGAGGCGGTAGAGGTCTCTTTTAATAATTATCCTCTTGACGATGAGTTGTCCGTAGAGCTTTCTTTAGGATTAGTTGGTGATCCTTTTGCTGTTCCTACTCCTTACAAGGTGAGTGTTGTTGCCGATAAGACAACTGCATTGGCTGAGAATTATGAGTTGCCGGCTAATCCAATGTTTAAGCCTAATGTAGCGGAGGATGTATTTCTTCTGAAATTGATAAAAACACAACATTTGAAGGAGGATGTGACTTTGATGTTGAAGATAGAGCCTAATGAATATATTGCAGGTAGTGTTAAGCAATATGAAACCATCAAGATTGTATTTAACGCTGTAGAAAGTAAACCGTTATGGTGGAATAAAACTGTAGAGAGAAACTATTTAGGGACTTATAGCTTGGAGAAATATAAAGCATTGGTGCAATATGGAGGTGAAGAAGCTGCGGATTTTGGTAATCTGAATACTGCACAAAAACGTTTGTGTGCTTTACGTTTGAAGCAGGCTATTGTGGATTATGATTTGCGGGAGAAAGACGGGAAGCCAATGACTGTACCAGTTAATTAATTTGAGGACAATATAATATATGAAAATGAAATATATTCTAGCGATATTAGTGTTTGTAGTCGGATTATTGTCTTCTTGTTATGAAGATAAAGGAAATTACGACTATCAGATAATGAATGATATAACAATAACATTGCCATTGCCGGATGGCAATGATGTATTCGTATTGGGAGATGAAATAAATATCCAGCCTGAATTGACATTCTCTCAGGGGGTGGAATCTGAATCTCTTACTTATTCATGGACTTTTGATGGTACGGAGATTTCTACAGAACCAGTTTTGAAATGGATAGTCGATAAAGAGGGCCAGTATAAAGATTTGCGTTTGGCAATTAAAGATCAAGATACCGGGATCACTTATTATGGAACAACAATGATTTCAATTACTTCTGTTTACGTCAATGACGGTTGGGTGGTATTATCTGAAAAAGACGGAAAAACGATGTTGTCTTATTTGCGGTCGACAACCAAGGAGGTGGAAGAGGATGGAAACAAGAAGAATGTTTATGATTGTGCTGTAACCAAAGATGTTTACGCTTTATCTAATGGTGGAGAGATGTTGGGAAGCACGCCTGTTTCTATTAATCAGCATTTTGTGACTCAGTGGGGAGGACAGGATGAAACTAGTTGGCTTTGGCTCGTTCAAAAAGGTGGTCAGGGGTGTGTTGACATTTCCGGAAGTACCTATCACACTGAAGGCCGATTAGCTGATATGTTTATAAATGGTGGTTATCCCGAAGGATTTGAACCGCAACAAGTATATGATCTTTATTTGCTTTCTATGGCAGTTGGTACAGATGGTCGAATTTATACACGTGTGAAAGAATCTTATGAATTATTCAATACTAGTCAGTTCTTGAATGATCAGGTGCTTTCTTATAATGGAAATCCGATTGACGGAACAATGATTGTATTTGAACCGAGTTTTATGGATCAGTATGGTGTTTTGCTGTATGATAAGAACTCTAAACGTTATTTGCAGGTTTGTGATTATGATTCTTATACGGGTGCAGTGTATTCAGGTAGAGTAACAGCACCTGTCGTGCAAAATGAAGAGATTTATGAAGCGCATCCGAATTGGGCACGCATTGATGATATGGCTGGCTATAAGGTACATCATGTGGGTGTATATGCATATCAAGAGTATGGTAGTAATGTTGACGGTGGTTACAAAGCTGTAATTGAAAAAGAAAGCACAGGAGAATTATATATTCAAGACTTTAGAATTAGTAATTATGGAAAAGCAGCGACGGTAGTTTCCCAGAATGAAGTGAGTGAATTAAAGGGAATTATTGGAAACGGAGCTAAAAATTTGTATTCTCTTTGTTTTTATCAAGAAGAAGGGAAACCTTATTTGTTGATTAGTCGGGATAATGTTCTCTATCTCTATAAGTTTGATGGTGATATGGGTAAGCGTTTGATTAAACTGCATACATTTACCCACAATATTACAACTATTACTACTGGTGGAGGTTCTTATGAGCAATATGCCGGAGTAGGGACAGAAGATGGGGAATTTTACGTTCTCAATCTATATAAGGATGTAATAGAAGAGGTCATAAAGACTGGTGATAGTGAAAAGAAGATCGCATTCAAAGAAAGAGATTTTGGAAATATTGTTCAAGTTATTTATAAGCTCAAGACTGTTCGCGGTGGTTCTTGGTAAGTATTGATTTATTAAATATATAAAATTTAAATGCGGAGAAAAATTTATTTACTTCTTTTAGTTGTATTATGCGGGGCTATGATTAATCCCGCTATAGCTAAGAAGAAAAGCAAAAAGAAAGCTTCTACAGAAGCTACGACAAAAAAGAAAGAGAAAAAAGAAACCAAGTATGATAAGCTGTTTAAAGACAAAAAGGTCACGACGGCAAAAGGTTTCATTACTCTTCACCAATTTGACAACAAAGTATATTTTGAGTTGCCGCTCAAAGTGCTCAACCGGGATATTCTGTTGGGGTCTACAATTGCGGAGACTACGGACAATCAGTTTGGATGTGTAGGTGAGAAGTCTGGCGATCCTTTCCTGATTCGTTTTGTACAACGTGATTCGACGATTACATTGCGTCGTGTACAAGCTGGACAGTTCTCGGATGATCGGGAGATTAAAAAGCGTTTACAGAGTAGTACGATGCCGGCTATTGCAGAGACTTTCGAAATAAAGGCTTATAATAATGACAGCACTGCCGTTGTGTTTGATATGACCGGATACTTGTTGAGTGACCAGAAGATGCTTTCTCCTTTCTCTCCTTATTCTCTGATAGAAATGATGGGAGGAAGTATTGATAAGAATTTTGAAAAAGAAAGCTCTTTTATACAAGGTATTAAAGGTTTTGAAGACAATATCAGTGTCCGTTCCTTGCTGACTTATAAAGTAAGTGTAGGGGCTAAAGGAAGTTATGCAATAAAGAATATGCCTTTCTCGGCTGTGATGAACCGTAGCTTTATCTTATTGCCGGAAAAGCCGATGCGTCATCGTTATGCCGATCCGCGTATTGGTATTTTCGAACACTCTGTTGTTGAGTTTGCTTCCGAAGGACGCGGATTGCGTACCCGCCATATCGCTCATCGTTGGAATCTGGAACCGTCGGATTCTGCCGCATATCTGCGTGGAGAATTGGTAGAACCAAAGAAGCCTATTATTTTCTATATTGATGATGCCTTTCCTTTAAGCTGGAACAAATACATTCATAAAGGTGTTGAGGTATGGCAGAAAGCATTTGAGAAGATTGGTTTCAAGAATGCAATTATGGCAAAGGATTTTCCTAAAGACGATCCGGACTTTGACCCGGAAAATATAAAATATTCTTGTATCCGTTATGCTCCTTCTACAGTGGCGAATGCGATGGGACCTTCGTGGATCGATCCTCGTTCGGGAGAAATCATCAATGCTTCGGTGACAGTATATCACAATATCGTACAACTCGTACAATATTGGCGTTTCCTGCAAACAGCACCGGCAGATAAGGATGTCCGGGATGTTGTGTTGCGTGAAGACTTGTTGGGAGATTGTATTGCTTATGTGCTTTCCCATGAAGTGGGACATACCTTATCTCTGATGCATAATATGGCCGGGTCTTCTTCTATTCCTGTAGAATTGCTGCGTGATCCGAAATTTACTCAAGAATACGGAACGACCTATTCTATCATGGATTATGCCCGAAACAACTATATAGCACAGCCGGGTGATAAGGAAAAAGGAGTACGTATGACGCCTCCTGAACTTGGTGTCTATGATTATTATGCAATCTCTTGGTTGTATAAGCCGATATTTGAAGCAAAAACGCCTGAAGAAGAAATTCCTATATTAGACAAATGGATCAGTGAGAAATCGGATGATCCTAAGTATCGTTATGGTAAGCAGCAGTTCAAACGTCGCTTCGATCCGAGTTCCGTAGAAGAAGATTTGGGAGATGATCCTGTGAAGGCTTCAGAGTATGGACGTCGTAATCTGCAATATATCCTGAAACATATCAATGAATGGGTGGCAGACAAAGACAAGGATTTTGAATTCCGTAGTGCTTTGTATGATGAGGTCGTCTATGGATATGTTCGTTATTTGAGCTTTGTGTTGGCTGATATCGGAGGTATATATTTGAATGAACGGTATGATGGAGATCAGCGTCCGAGTTATAAGACAGTATCAAAAGAGCAACAAAAGAAAGCATTGAATTTCTTGTTGAATGAACTGAAAGATCTTTCTTGGTTGGATGCACGCGAAACATTGAAGGAATTTCCTATTCGTACTTCTGTCGCTATGCAGATGGAGAATGCGATTATTGATGGTATTCTATCCCGTTGTGGTGCTGTTTCTATTTGTTCGGACAAGGCGACATCGGCTCCTTATACTCAAAAAGAATATCTGGCAGATATCGAACGTTTTGTATGGGCATCAACGCGCGCGGGAAAAACACTAACGGATACGGAGATGCGTCTGCAGATGAATTATTTGACAAAATTGATAGAAGGATCTGTAACTGGGATTGCTAAAAATGCGACTCGTAAAGGTATTACGGACATGTATGGTATTATTGAGATTCCTGAATGGCTGAAGGCTGCTTCGCGTGAGCGTTTTGGTATCATCTCGGAAGAATTTATGGGATGTTTCAATAATAAACATGCCGAGATGCAGGCAGCCCGTTTGGAAGAAATTAGCGGTTTTGAAGATGATGTTGATTTAAAGGCTCCGTTGGAACCGATGGAACACGTTTATTTCGGTGAACTGAAGAAAATCCGTAGTCTGGTTGCATCAAGCGCTTCTACCGGTTCCGCTGATACGCAACGTCATTATCGTTTATTGTTGTACAAAATTGATCAGGCATTAAAATGATAGGAAGTATGAGAAATAGATATAGTAAGATACTTTGTTTATTGCTTCTTTTTATGTGTTGCCTGCCACAAGAGGGGAATGCGATTTGGCCTTTTAAAAAGAAGAAAAAAGAGGAAAAGAAAGAAGTACTAACACCTTATCAGAAGCTTTTCAAGGACAAGAAAGTACAGACAGCTCATGGGCTGATGACTATTCATAAGGTGGAAGATAAAGTGTATGTCGAGTTTCCAGTTGCTATGTTAGGACGGGAACTGCTGTTGACTTCCTCTATAGAAAATACGAGTGACGGTGGGGAAGGTGCACCGGGACAGTTGGGAGGAACAGACGTACGTTTGCGTTTTGAGATGATTGATTCTACAATCGTGGCACGTATGCCTTTGTTGAGCAAACCTGTCAATACGAGTAGTGACTCTGATATTGCCCGTGCACTGAATAATTCACATAATCCGGGTATCTTCAAGAGTTTTAAGGTGTTGGCATGTACACCGGATAGTTCGGCTCTTGTAGTGAATATGAAAAGCTTATTCTTGGAAGGTTCAGCTTTTACTAAACCTTTCCCATCGACTTCAGCTAACGGCTATTATGGTTTTGTATCTCGCGACCACTCATTAGAATCTGATAAATCGTCTATTTTGGGCGTTTCTGCTTCTGGAAATCAAGTCACAGTTCGTGAAGAATTGGTATATAAGGTGAATCATACTTTGATGGGAGCTTATAGTATGTATGAGAATGTTCCGTTGACGGCTGTGGTAAATAAGATGTTGTGTGTTTTGCCGGAAGAGCCAATGACTCCCCGTCTGGCAGATTCACGTCTTGGATTGACTACACAGTTGAAAAGTGATTTTGCCGGGGCCGGGCAAGAGGTGAAGAATATACGTTATGCAAAGCGTTGGCGGATTGAACCTTCGGATTCAGCTGCTTACCGTCGGGGTGAACTGGTGGAACCGAAGAAGCAATTAGTATTCTATATTGATAGCTTGTTACCTATTAAATGGCATTCTTATGTTAAAGCCGGAGCAGAATCCTGGAATAAAGCTTTTGAAAAGATTGGTTTTAAGAATGTGATTTGTGTGAAGGAGTTTCCCAAGAATGATACTTTGTTTAACGCCCATAGTTTGGATTGCATGACTATCCGTTATTCTGCTTCATGGATGAATACAGCACAAACAACCCTTCATTCTGATGCTCGTACCGGTGAGATCTTGAATGCTTCTATTTTGATTAATGCAAACTTGATTAGTGTACAGTATGTAGACCGTATTGCGGCAACTGTAGCAATAGATCCTCGTGTCCGTACTACTATTTTCCCGCAGGAAGTGCAAGGTGAGTTGATGCAGGCTGCTATTGCTCAGGCAGTAGGAACGGGACTGGGACTTGCAGCAAACTGGGGAGCTTCTGTTGCTTATCCGGTAGACTCTTTGCGTTCTGCCAGATTTACGCAAGAGTATGGTCTGGCTTCTTCTGTAATGGGAGGGGTCGTGATTAATGATGTAGCTACGGCAGATGATGTCCGGAGAGGAGTGCGCTTGGTTAATACGGAGCCCGGACCGTATGATGAGCTGGCTATTAAATATCTGTATCAACCTGTTTACGCTTCTTCATTGCAAGAAGAGAAAGCGATGCTGGATAGCTGGATTCGTCAACACACAGGAGACCCTCGTTATGCTTATATACGCAGTCAGCCCCGTTTCGATTCAGATCCGCGTAATAGTCGTGGCGGTTTGGGAGACGATCATTTGAAATCATTTGATTATATGCTTCCTAATATCCGTACAGGTTGTGAAAATTATTATACTTGGTTTTCTAAAGGAGACAAGGATATGACAATGCGTAAGAGGGTATACTCAGCACTTTGCGATCGCCTGAATAGCCGTGTATATGCGGTTCTTTCCTATATTGGAGGTATCTATTTGAACGATATTCGTGAAAAAGATGTGATTCCAAGTTTTTCGATGGTAGATCGTGAGAAACAAAAAGCTGCATTGAACAGGATTTTGAGCTTGGCCAAGGACCTGGACTGGATGGAGAATACCGCTCGTGCTACAGATTTCACGATTGCTGATAAGAAAACCGATATGATGCGTTTGGATATTTTCAAGAATATCTTTAATCGTCTGCCTTATATTGAAGTGTGTACGGAACGTTTCCCGGAAACAGCTTATACGGCTTCCGAATATTTGGATAATATTTACAATGTTGTGTGGGAAGGAACTCTGAAGCACCGTCTGTTGGATAATGTTGAGAAAGCTCTTCAGACTGCTTTTCTGGAAAGTATTATTGCCACCTCTACGGTGACTGCACCTATTGGTAGCTTTAAGGCTTCAAAGACGTCGTTTGCTGATATCTGGAAATCGGAAATTAGTCTGACAGCTTCACGTGCAGGAGAGAATGTAGAACATTATTTGCGTTCTTTGCAGGCTCCTGAAGAAATAAGTGGTTTCTCCTCTGTTCCGCCTATTTATACGAATCAGACCAAAGTTGCTGCATATTATTTCGATCTGTTGATGCGTACGAAAGATATGTTAGAAAAGAGTATTTCAGCTATGCCTGAAGCTGATCGTTCACATTATGAGCTTTTGATATATCGTATAAATAAAGCGGTAGAGATAAAATAGTAAATTTTTCTCTCTTAAATAAATTAGTGTTAGCATTACGTTGCTAATGAAAACGCCTCATCGTAGTGATTATGATGAGGCGTCTTCGTGTTCGCCCGACATGGGCATAGTCTAACGGGTGCAAGTCCCTAACGCAGCTT
>NZ_DAWCXD010000124.1:0-14622 GCF_052357945.1 Bacteroides sp.
TGTACAACTTTTTAATACTCATACGGTTATTTATTTAATTCCGCCAACGGGTTAATATAGTCGTTACATACGGAGCTAATTCATAAACCTGCCCATCAACAAACACAGACATCACTTCTTCAGTCAATTCACAAACAAGCTGCTTTTCCAGCATATCCATATCAGGCTTTCCAAAACTATAACTTTTACCAGATACAACAAATCCCCAATCAAGAATTCCATCCCACAAATAGGGCAAACTATTCAAATTCAATTTACTTCGCATACGAATATCTGAAGGAGAAGTTGATTCCGCCGTTATATCAAAAAAATCAGGATACAACTTCCAAGATAACTCCGGTAGTCTTTTAAGAACAATTTCCTGATTTATATCGAAAATCTGACATCCCAAAGCTCTCAATAAACATATAATTTGACCACTAAGTAAATGATTACACTGCAATGTCGATTTATTTCCTTGCTGATCATTCTTCAATGTTAATGCAAACAAACTTTTATAACCCAACAATAAAGAAACATAACAATCCTCTTTATTAAATAGAGAAACAGCCAGACCGGCTTTTAAACCAGCACTTATTTCAGTAAAATCTTGCCCTGCATCTATTCGAAAATTATCCAATGTTTTCGAAAACCCAGTATTACCTTCGTCAATAAATACCAGCTTACCAGCTCGATTATAATCAAATCCGAAAACTTGGTCAATATCAATTTCAAACAAATCGCCCTCAATAGAATTTATCCTCATTGTCAGTTCTAAACTTAGAGGTATTTCTGGAACGAAACTAACAGGTTTGGTCTTTATCCATCTTTGAATAGGTCGAAATTTCAATATCCCCAAGTCAATCTTTATTCTTTGATTACCTAGTCCCTTACCTGCTTTAATTTGTAAAAGAGCACGTCCTTTCAATCTTATCTTTGAAGAACATTTCTCCAGATATGGATAATTAAAATCTAAAGCTCCCTCAAAACGAACTGTCTCTAGGTGAACATCTGCTGTCAAAACCAATTTACCATCATTTGATTTCCACTCTTTTTTTAGATAGATCTCCGGTATTTGCAATGACCGATTTTGGACAGGATCAGACAAGAAAGATGCCTCATCATTATAAACTCCTAGAAAAGATTCCTTAAGATCCACATTATAAGCATCACTACCTGTTCCTATAAGTTCTACCAAAGGAACATCCTCCAATAAGATATGAGTCTCATCCCCCTCCGAAATAATCTCTTTAACTTTTCCCATAAAGCCATAAGGTGCCTTATCTACAGAAGCACCACAAACAATCTCTCCCTCTATCGGACATTCATCATCTGGAAGATTAACAAAAGAGAGCTCATTTTTTGAAACTTCTTTTAAATGCCGCTCAAGAACATCAGCCTCCCAAACTTTTGATTCTGGCCGTACAAGTTCTTCCTCTTCTTCTGCTGCTTTTTCATCCTTTAGTACTTTTTCTATCTCTGAACCACTACAAGATGAGTATATTGTTATAAATAAAACAAGTTTCAACCCTAAAAAGAGCCAGTTTAGCTTACTCATATATTTCATATCTTATTGATTCATCGTAAGAATACGTGTACATCTTTATATATACAGGATTGATAAGGAGGCTTGAGCTGATTAATAAACTGGTCATATAAAGGATGAGAAGTTTCTATAATTAAGACCTCTGCATCTTTTACCTGCTCTAACAATTGTGGATCTTCTTCAAATCCAAAACGTGTATTCCGATAGTCTACTGGAGCAATATCAATCAGTCCATAAAGATGAGGAGTCACAAGATAGTTCCATTGACGTGCTACAACTGTTTTTGATTCAGGTGGAACTACTTTTTGTAAAAAACGAACAACCTCAAGCTGCTGATTCCTAGTTATTATACAATGGTTATTTTCATCTTCTCTTATAATTTGATAATCTTTAGTCGCCTTTACAAGAAAGAAGATGGCAAGTAATAGAACAACTAAACAAGATGCAACTCGAACCCAAGTGAACGAAATGTTACCGATTATAATTGCTATCAACACCACAACATAAGGAACTATAAAAATCAAGTAGTGAGGCGATGTATCATAGTAATTCTGCAACAATAAGAAGAATATAGAAATAACCAGAAATATCATTCGCTTTATTTCTAACCTACTAACTTTATTCCAAATAAACGGAATCAACAGTACAATAAAAAACATATGAAAGAATCTTTTCCGAAGCACTTCTACAACTCCTGAGAAGCTTCTTTTCCCATATCCTGTTCCTAACAAAAGAGTAAAGTAATCTCCCTGACCTGTCAAGCAAACAAAAAACAAATGAACAATCAAAACAGAGATCAACGACCATAAAGCAACCTGTAAAACTGCAAAGATTCTTTCTTTTATTGTCTTATCCACTCTTAATAATAAAATTAGCAGGGCATAAATTGGTGCATACAACAAGGCATATTGCTTACACAAGAAGGCTAATGTTAAACAAAGCCCAGCTACTCCTAAATGCTTTTTGTTTTTCAGTAAAATGCAAGTTCCCAATAATCCCCAGAAAGTAGAAAAAGGTTCCAACCCCAAAAAGACAGATTCTACTGAGTAAAGATATATTACATACAAAACAATAGCATATTGTCTTATGAACTTATTAATCCCGAAATTCTTTAATATCAACCATATCAGATATCCATTTGCCAAATTAAAAAAAAAGGCAATATACATTGGCACTAATGGAGAAATATCTGTTCCACAAAGTACATAAGGAATACTTAAAAGATAAAAAACAAAAGGAGGATACCCCAAACTGATGTCACGATATGGGACCAATCCTTGTGCCATACTCTTTGCCGCTCCTACATAATATCCATAGTCAGCATTAACCGGAGCTATTGTCAAGCTATAAATATAACTGCAAATTAAAATGAAAACAAATAGTATGTAACCATATTTGCTGAACATCACCCTATTATTTTTTATCATATACACCTGTTTTTTCTTACACAAAAAGGAAACAGTCCCTCACTATATCAATAAAAGAAAGCGTTAACCTCAAATCTTAAATTAGCTACAAACAATGCGGACTATCTCATCCACCTCTGCATCTGTCAACTCATAAAACATAGGCAAACGTATTAAGCAGTCCGCAAAATGATCCGTATTAGCCAATACTCTTCCATCATGTTTATTATGATAATATTCACTGCTGTGCAGTGACAAATAGTGAAATACTGCCAGTACCCCATTCTCCTTTAGCTTCTTGATTAATTCAGTACGCTGTTCCAATGATTGGCAAACCAGATAATACATATGTGCATTGTTAGTTGCATAATCTGGAATATTAGGCAGGGTAATATTCGGCAAAGCGACCTTTAATAAGGCATCATTATACCGGTTCCATAGTTCTTTCCTACGCAACTGGATATTCTCCAGATTTTCTAACTGTGCCCACAGAAACGCAGCAATAACTTCCGAAGGCAGGAAAGAACTCCCCGTATCAACCCAACCGTATTTATTTACTTCCCCACGAAAGAATTCGGCACGGTTAGTACCTTTCTCCCAAATAATTTCTGCACGACGGATAAAGCGTTCATCATTGATAGCCAACATTCCACCTTCCCCAGAAATTATATTTTTGGTTTCGTGAAATGAAAAAGCTGCCAAATGTCCGATACTCCCTAAAGGTTTCCCTTTATAATAAGAATCAATCGCCTGAGCAGCATCCTCAATTACTAAAAGATTATATTTTCGGGCCAAGTCCATAATAGGATCCATATCACAAGCCACTCCTGCATAATGAACAGGAACAATTGCCTTTGTATTAGAAGTAATCAATTCTTCAATGCGGGTAGCATCAATATTCGGATTATCAGGACAACTGTCAGCAAATACAATCTTCGCTCCCTGACGGACAAAAGCCAATGCTGTTGAAACAAAGGTATATGAAGGAACTATTACTTCATCACCCGGCTGAATATCAGCCAGTATAGCACACATTTCCAAAGCATCAGTGCAAGAGGTCGTTAATAGAGATTTCTTAAAACCATACTGTTTCTCGAAATACTCCTGACATTTCTTGGTAAACATCCCATTACCTGAAAGTTTGCCACCATACACTGCCTGGTACATATAATGTGCCTCTTTTCCTGTTAAATAAGGTTTATTAAAAGGTATCATAAGATTGAAATTTCACGTGATAACATTGTTATTAAATCATAGCCATCCCAAATCAAAGAGAAATCTGTCGTTTTGCCAATTGGCACTATACGATCTATTCCTTTGATATGATTATTTAAAACAAACCGTTGCAACTCATCTTTCGAGAATCCGAAATAAGCCAACGTTTGATATTTAGTAGTAACAATAGATGCCAGATCGTTAAAATCGTTGGTTGAATATTCAGAAAAATATCCACCAGCACACCTATATTGAGGAATATCAGAAGATAATTCTCCCAACCTGACACGCCATAGGTTATTGTTCTTATTTTCCTCCTTTATCACATCCGACAAAATAGCCTGTCTATAAAATGCAGACAATTTATCAACAGCTAAGATAGGTTCTAACTTATATTTCCGGTCAACATGCTGCTGCAAAGCAGTCCAAAAGTATTCCTTTGCTTTTTCTATCTTGTCCGCCGTACCTACCCATACCATTAGTTGCGGTGCTGAACAAGCATTTTGATCAAACAGATAAGTATCATTATAAAAGCCCTCGACAATCTTATCTAAAGAAGGCTCTTCAAGTATAGATATTGCGTTGAGCACACAAACAGAATAACGGTCAGCAAATGCGATATCATAACTTCGCGGAGGAAGTGGTGATTGACGGATGGTACGAATAGTTTCATCACCTCCCCAAATAACCCTAACATCAGCTAAAGCCGAATAGGTAGTAGTTTCTATTCCACCACGCTCATACTTAATCAAATGAACCATCCGGGAAACCGTATCAAACCGTTCATCGTCTGAAAGTGTTCGAATCGCTCCAACAATTAAATCTACTTGACGAAACTGTTTTCCCGGAAGTCGCACTATATTATTATTCCCTGACAATAATCCACAAATCAGAGAATAGGCAAAATTGACCGGAACATTAGAGGGAGCAATATGAAAAACAAGCCCCCGCCCCAAACGCAAAGAATTAGTTGCATGCTCTTTCTGAAGATGTAACAGATTTGCCTTTCTACAGAAAAAGGCAAATGTCACTACATCCGGATAATGCCTTACTTCAGGCATCCGGAGTAATATCGACGAAAGTTCATTCAAATAAAGAATTACCTCATCAGAGAAAGGTGACAAGGGGTAGGATTGTTGAAATTCCTCATCTGATTTATATTGATTAAACAGCCATTCCATAATTATCGTTTTAATTGATATGTATCACTGCATCCTCGGATTTCCGCATTCTGAATCCGTCCTAATATCTTAAAGTATTTTCCTTTGCGACCACATGGACAATCATCTTCGCCCAACAATACACCTTCATCTTCAGTCAGCAAAGAGTGCCCGGGATAGCTTCTCGGCAACATAGAAACAACCTGTATCAGTCCTTTCTCATTTTTTTCAGCAAGACTAAAGTCATCCGTTCTACGAATCAATACATCAGAGAAAAGAGGAGCATGCAGATGCCCGCACTCACATTCCATATAAATCGTTCCTGTCTGTTCGACCATTCCATAGTAGTCGTACACTTTTGACAGTCCACAAACTTCAGATAATCGCTGTTTAAACTCTTCCGGACTTACTTTCTCCGAAATCAATTTCTTCCAGCCTCCTCCATGTATCAGCAATCCGTTGCTTAGATCCAGATGAACATCCAGTTCCTTCAACTGCTTGTAGAAATGCCGCCAAATCATAAAAGTGAAACCAAACAAGAATATCGGCTGACCTTGATGCTGCTCCAGAAAAGAACGTACTCCTTCGACATCAAGTTTCATTTCAGCATCAAGAGCATAATAGCGCTTGGATCCAAACATTGAAAACCCCAATATACCCGCTCCCCGTGCTGAAAACATAGCCCGGTTCTTGATTACTTCCGAACTATCCAGAATTAACATCGGAACCCGTTGGTTACCAATAAATGAAGAAACTATTTTAGCCAAGACTTTTGTTTGCAGACTAGACGTTTCGCGATCTAAATAGATCTTAGAAACAGCTTGTCCCGTCGTCCCGGAAGAGGTCATTGTTTTAACAACCTCATTTCGAGGAACACTCACTAAGTCGAACTCCTTAAATAAACGAACAGGTAAAAAAGGTAAGTCCGTATAATAAGGTAGATTATTTAAGTCCAAATTCAAAGCCTGAAGAATCTTACGATATGGTTCGCAATATTCCGCATGATACTTCGTTAATTCCCGAATGACCTGATTCATCAATACACCCTTTTCTTCTCTGTTCAAAGAATAAGGGCTTTGTTCTAATATTGCGTTAATATCAATCATTTATTCTATACTTAGATGAGCGTATAATACTTTTCCTGAATTATTCTTAGGTATTTCATCTATCTGCCTTACCACGAAAGCCGAAATATGAATACCTAACTTATGAGCTATAAACGACCGAATTTCATCTTCCTTTCCGGATTGGAGAGTATAAATATACATCTTATCATCCCTACCAGTACATACAATATCCGGATAAAGTGCTTTCAGAAGCTGTTCAGAGGCGTCTAAATTAACCCGGTTTCCGAATATCTTAATAAACCTCTTTTTACGCCCCACAATATAATAATAGCCATCACTATCCACTTGAGCAATATCCCCCGTTGCTAAACATCCTTGATTTTCATCCCCCAGCGACAGATCGTCCTGTGACTCAGCATATCCTAAAGATACATTTTCTCCAAAATAGACCAATTCGCCACTTTTTCCAGTTTCAGTGATTTCATTTCCCAAATCATCCATCAACATAAAACGTCCTCCCGGAATGGGTATTCCAATGCTCCCAATTTTATCCAATGTCTGTTGATATGGCAAATAGCTCATCCGCGCCGTAGCTTCTGTTTGTCCATACATTACAAAGAAGCGCTGCCCCGTCTTTTGTGCATGTAATGCAAAAAATTCAATCAAATTATCATTCAATTTGCCTCCAGCCTGTGTTATCGTCCTCAAATCCGGAAGATTCATCCGCTGAAATCTCAAACGGTGAAGCATTTCGAAAGTATAAGGAACACCTGACATAGAAGTGACCTTCTGCTCTTTAAGCATATTCCAAAACTCCTTCTCCATCAATCCACGTTTAGATAAAAGCAAAGTTGCTCCTTTTATTATATGGCTATTGATAACCGATAACCCAAAAGAATAATACATAGGTAACGACGTTATCGGTCGTTCTTCTGCTGTAATATCTAAATATTCGGCTATGGAAGAAGCGTTTGCTGAAAGATTCTGATAGGATAGACGCACTAATTTAGGGCTCCCGGTACTTCCTGATGTGGTCAGAAGCAGTCCTAAATCTGTATGTAAATGGATTTGACCGGAATTCAATTCAATTAATGAGTATCCATAATCCTGATATATCAGCTTGGCATTCGCAAACTCCTGCACTCTGGAATCAGGCATCCAGATAAGATTCGGCTGATACTTTCCAACCAATCCCTGCAATAACTCAGAATCCAATTTAGCATCCAACATCAGAACCACCCATCGATTCTGCATAAAAGAAAGATATCCCATTAACGAACCTATACTATTTTCTGCTAAACAAAAGACTAAAGGTCGCTCACGATACACCTGTCCCATATTTCTTGCAAAAGACAAAGCTTGAGAATAGCTATAGGAGTTTCCATCCTCGTCAATAGCAAGAACTGACAACATATATTTTTGGAGTATATCTTTTATTGAATTCATTAGATCAAAGATATTATTTTATTTCCCACTCACATTCCTCCATCTATCCGGATTATTTGACCGTCAATAAAGCGAGATGAATCAGACGATAAAAAAACAACTAATTCTGCTATTTCATCTGGCGTTCCTAAACGCCCCAAGCTACTCTGTCCAACCATCTTATTTACAGCTTTATTGTCTAGCTGTTTAACGAGTTCCGTATTAATCAACCCAGGTGCCACAGCATTAACTCGAATTCCGCTCATTGCTAATTCTTTAGATAACATCTTAGTCAAATAAACCATGGCTGCTTTACTTGATCCATATGCTGTAAATCCTTCCATTCCATCAATACCTGCAATTGACGCCATATTAATAATTACTCCACAGCCTCTTTTCCTCATCCACTTCACCACATACTGTGTTATTTGAACTTGGGAGAAGAAATTTATTTCAAAAACTTCCCGGAGTTTTGCCATTGAAGTCATCGAAAATAGACCGCCAAAAGCCACTCCTGCATTATTTATCAGAATATCTATCTGTATTTTCTTCTGAAAAATCTCCCGCATAGCAGAAGTAATACTCTCCGGATTAGCTAAATCAACAAATACAATTTCTATGTTAACATCATAGTTCTCACAAAGAGTATTCAAATATGCTGAAAACTCATTGGAAGCAGTTCGAACACAAGCTACTATATTAACTCCTTGTGAAGCAAACTTAGTTAGAACATCTTTTCCAATACCACGATTACAACCAGTAATCAGAGCTGTTTTCCCACGTAAATCACTATAATTCGACGCCATATTTTCCTGTCAAAATCTCAATTCCCTTCTCATAAGACGATAAATCAATAATATCATCGGTCTCCATCATAATATCGAATGCGTCTTCTAAGTTAGCAACTAAAGTCATATGACCCACTGAATCCCACAACTCTACCGATTGATAGCTCAGCCCGTGCAATTTGTCCTCTGTAATCTCCAAAGTTGAGATAAACACCTGATTATACTTCTCCAAATTTGTCATTTCTTATTATATAATTAGTTTCAATTTCCAGAATTATGCTTTATAAATACATTGTAGATCTTATTTGGTAAAAAGCCTAATTGCGTATGCAATTTAACGATCGGCAAATTGTTAGATGAAACATAAGTCGAAATATATCTTCCACCTCTTTTCATTACATCTTCTATAGGCTTAGCCAATACAGAAAAGCCCAATCCTACTTTCTCCTCATTACCAAGATACAATCCTGCAAGAAAAGGATAATAAGTCTTTTCATCTAATTGCTTTTGAGTGAAAAAGCCAATAGCATGTTCTTTATAAGCTATTTCAAATAATTCTGCTCCTCGCTCCATTTCATCCTTTATCCAACACTTATATCGATGAGCCGCTCTCGCTTTTGTAAAATTAGGATCAAGATAGATACGATCAGTATTAAAAAGACCTTTATCTAACTCTGCCTCAAATCTATCCAGCTCATCCTGTGCTGACAGTTTGCGGTAATGAATCTGCGAATTAAACCGTTGTTCTAAAACAGAGAGTCGGTAATTGCGAACATCTAAAAACATGTTGATATTTGCTTCTATAAAAACATAACCTAGTTTCGCCAATAAAAAATGAGCTTCAACATTAGGAGTATCAACCTTTATAACCAAATATTGAACAGAAGACAAGCGAGACAACTCATCTTGTATATATAACAGAGAATCATCTTTCTCAATTGTCACTTCACAACAAGTAACTCCTAAATTTCGTTCTTCCCAAAAAGCATTTATTATCTTCATTTTTCAAGATTCATAGTTTCATCAATAATAAATAGTTGCCTATTCTTAACCTCATCAAATATTTTTCCAATATATAGTCCTACAATACCCAATACAAAAATAGTCATTCCGCCAACAAACCAAATCGAAAAGATCGTTGTGGTATAACCATGTACCAAATTTATACCTGTAAAATAAGCAATGACATTATATAATGCTAAAAGTACAGAAATAAAGGAAATTACAAACCCAAACTGAACAGCTAGCAACAATGGTTTAGTACTATTGGAAACTAAAACATCCACCGTTAATTTTATTAATTTAGACAAAGTATAACTACTACTGCCTTCATACCGTTCCGAATGAGCAACATCAATAGTTGTAGCTTTAAACCCTAAATAAGCGATCAAAGAAGGAAAAGAACGAGCTTTTTCAGTCATCTTATTGTATTCTTGGATAACCTTCTTCTTATAAATCCCAAAATTCGCAATTGTTCGATCACTCTTACTACCACTTAAATATGAATAAGCTCGATGAAAAGCCCGGGAACTCATTTTCTTCCAGAAACCATCCTTTCGCTCCACCCTTCGGGCATAAACAATATCCCAACCTTCTAAAGCTTTCGCATATAAATTAGGGATCTCATCGGGACGATCCTGCAAATCACAGTCCATCACTACGATCCACTCACCTGATGCATAGCTTAGCCCAGCTGTTATCGCATAATGTTGCCCAAAATTACGGCTCAGATTTATACCTTTTACTCGCGAATCTCTACTGCAAATCTCACGTATCTTTCTCCACGAATAATCAGGCGAAGCATCATTCACCAATACAATTTCGAAATCGGACGTTAAAGGTTCTACATTCTTAATAATTTGTCGAACCAGTTCATCTACTATATTCTCAGCCCTATAAATTGGAGATACTATGCTTATTTTCATATCGTTTTCTTTTTAATAATAATAATCTCAGATAATTCATCCTCAACTACGACTTCCAGAACTGTATCTATCTGATAATTCTTCTTTATACAGTATTGTATATTATGTATCTGGGGTTCACTACCTTTAGACATAAAGATCAAGATGGGCTTTTCCACAAAATCAAGATGTGAATCCATCCGCCTATGATTCAAAGGTATTTCCGTCATCCAGCCATTACCTATCATCCTAGCATTCAACGATTTAAAACTCGATGTAATACTAAATGGATTTAGTCCCTCCAAAGTAATACTATTACCGAAAGGAGTAAAATCACAATCAATAGAGCTTTTGATCAAATCCAACTGTTTAATAACTAATCGGCTTTGCTCTTTTTTAACAGCATACATATCAACTGTCTGTTTTACAATCGTGTGCAAAGTTAATAAATAAAGCACAGATAAAACTACAATCCTCCAACACTTCTTTTGATAATTGACAATCATCAGGATCATAATTAACATTAATGGAGTAATAGCAGAAAGAAAAACACGCTCTTTAACTGTTGCATTAAGAGATACCCATGAAAGTAACATAAAGAATGATAACCCTGAAAAAAGTAAGCCCCATCGATAGGTTACCTTCCGTTCAAATATCAATAATAATATTAATAGCAAAATACAAATGATTGTATCCACATAAAAACAGATCCATGTTTTTACATTCTGAAGTTTATCAGAAAGAGGCTTAATATCCAATGACTCCTTTATTTGGGCAATCACATGCAAATCCAAAATTGCCGGATCTGCAATAAAATAAGCTAAATTCTGTAAATCATTAATATCCGCAATAGAATAAGTAGGATTATCAGTAAGCAATCTTGCAAAATTAGGGTTATCATTCAATGCTCCACGAATCCGATTGTAATCTACATAATACCGCCATTCGGAATTATGTTTATATACTTGAGTATCTATAACCCGTGCTAGTATAGGAAGAACAAGAATAACAGATAAAATTAGAACTGTATTCAAAAGTTGACGTTTACTTCGTATTCGTCCACTCAATGGGAACATCATCACTGGAGCATAAACTCCAAAACAAAGCATCGCAGCTTCAAAGCGAATCAAGCTACCAATTAAAAAAAGGAATAGTCCAAAAAACTTAACTTTCTTTCCTCGCTCAAAATACAAAGACAATCCAGCACAAGCAACTATAGCAGCCGTTGTTGTAAATTGGAGTCCAACAATAAACCGAGCTTGCAATACAAGCAACAGTAGCAACAACAATAACTGACCAAAAGCTGTAGTAATCCGCTTACTATATACCCATAATATTATAGAAAAACTTACAATATGGAGCAGGCAAAACAAAATAGTATACCATTCCAGACTGGGTATAATAAAATATAATCCTTTCAGCAAAAGACCATAAATTACATTAATAAAGACCAAATGATAATCTGGCGTACCAGAGTATGCCCCAGAAGAAATCATTAACATCACCACATCATCATTCGTCTCAAAGCGAATTGATAAAGCCCAAGACATAAAGAGAAAAATAACCACCCAAGCCACCAACGCCAGAGGATATGTAAACGTTACTCCTTTCTTCGACACAAAAAGAGTAACCAAACGAATAAGTCTATCCATTCTATAATTTCACAGTAACAATAATACCAAGCATTATTATAAGCAATCCCAGCAGCTTTCCGATTGTGAATGTTTCTCCAAGCACAAAAATTCCAACAATAAAAACCAGTGCAGGAGAAAGAGACATAAATGGATAAGCATAAGTTAGCTCAAACTTGGTCATCGCTAACATCCAAAAAACAGAAGCAATAAATGCACTCACAAATCCCGAGAATATCAATGGATCAAATAAAAATTTCATATAAGAAACAATCATCTGTCCTATTCCCCCAGTCGTGTTTAAAGACCAATTCAAATCTGAAATTCGCCATTTCAGAATAATCTGACCGTATACGGTAAATAGAATGGTTAAAAAAACATATAAATATCCCATAGTTAAGTTTTGATTAGGCATGCAAAGATACGACTAAGCAGAGAAAAAGACAAATAAAATTGTTTTTTTTAAGAATACACAAGTTACTTATTTATAAGATACCACTAAGTAAAACTAAATAGAATCTGCAAAAAGAGTCCCGTTACCAATGATTCATAGAAAATAAAAACACTTCAAACAAATATTATAAAATAAATCTTTATATATTTGCCAATAATATAAATCAAAATAAGAAATAAAATGAGAATTGGTATATTATATATCTGTACGGGCAAATATGATATTTTTTGGAAAGATTTTTACCTAAGTGCAGAACGTTATTTTATGCAAGACCAATTCTTTATTATTGAGTATTATGTATTTACCGATACTCCTAAACTATACGACGAAGAAAACAACAAACATATTCACCGAATCAAACAAAAGAATTTAGGATGGCCTGACAACACATTAAAACGTTTCCATATATTCCTTCGTATCAAGGAACAGTTAGAGCGAGAAACCGACTATCTCTTTTTCTTCAATGCCAATCTCTTATTTACCAGCTCCATTGGCAAAGAAATTCTACCACCATCAGATAGTAACGGATTACTAGGAACTATACACCCCGGATTCTACAATAAACCGAACTCCGAATTTACATACGAGCGAAGAGATGCTTCTACTGCCTATATCCCAGAGGGAGAAGGTCGATATTATTACGCTGGAGGGCTTTCAGGTGGATATACAAAGGCCTACTTGAAACTCTGCACAACAATTTGCTCATGGGTTGACAGAGATGCCACAAACCATATAATACCAATTTGGCACGACGAATCTCTAATCAATAAATACTTTTTAGATAATCCACCAGCTATTACATTGTCCCCTGCATATCTATACCCAGAAGGTTGGCTCCTTCCTTTTGAACCAATAATCCTCATTCGAGACAAAAATAAACCCCAATATGGCGGGCATGAATTATTGCGAAGAAAAAGCTCTTTATGGGAAAGGATTAAGCTAATCTGCCAAAAATTTAAATCGGCTGATTAGTTATCCAATTTTTCTCTATTATAAAAATACAGAATTATGGAAAACTCCTTTCCACTGATATTCAACTTTATCATCACAAAGAATCACTATTTTATCTGCACTATCTCTCAATAAAGCACCATACTTTCCCAAAGTACCTTTACTTGTTATCTGATGTTTGCAATAAGCTATCAAAAACAAATCCATATACCCCTTATCTGAACCATTTATATCCACCACCTTGTAATTCTCATTTGCAAATTCAAGATAGGGAATAAGTTCTGATGCCACCCATTCCGGCTCATCTGAGAAAAAGTAAAAAAAAGGCATAACAGTCTCTTTTTCCATATAATCAACAGCCCTTTTAAAATAGCTCAAAGAAGCAGGCTTCCCATACGCTCGAACTTCAACACTTAAATCACCCCGTCGAACATGCACTGCTACAGGATTGATATTCTGTTTTATTTCTGACATTAACATTTTGCTACCCTCATCAAATATTTCAGATGAGATTCTATAAGTAGACATAAATGCGGGTACCCAAATATTTATCGGCAAATGATAATATCCACCTAAATAAATAGGGGGATTTTTTTCCAAAAATGAAAAATCATCTATCCATTCCGATGTATTATTCCCAACATAATAAAAATGTCTCTTATAATAGGAGATTTCGAACTCTGTTGCAATTGTCAGCCCCAAATAAGGAAACACTTTCAACAAATCAAAATTGCGGGCAAATTTATAATCCATGTCACTTCCCCATTCCTTATAAAAGGATAGATCATACACAACCTTACATCCACGCTTTCTAAAAAATTCTCCCAACAAATATTGGAGCATTTGAGAACAAATACCACCATCCATCAACACTACAACCTTAGGAGTAACTAAGCGAGCCTTCAACATTCTTTTATAACAACTTCTTTGCCACCTTCTAATAATACTCATTTCTTTATATCTTATTTTACCAACTATACTGCAACAGATTCAAATCCTCCAACCAGCTAGATTATAAGCGATAAACAATATATGCTTCATATCTCAACGCCTTAATTTATCTGAGCACATTACAGTTTATGGCGCATATTATAAT
>NZ_DAWCXD010000125.1:0-14362 GCF_052357945.1 Bacteroides sp.
TTGCTCCGCTAAAACGCTTCACCACCCAAGTGTACGAAAGCATGTACAAACGAAGTACTTTCCACAACCAGCAACTGGAAGCACTGCTCACAGAATTTATAGGCGGATTGCCCGACAACCCCGTTACCGGACTCAAACAACTGCTCGAACTTTATCTGGAGCTATTGACCATCAACCACAGCAAGGTTACAGACGAACAACTCCTGCAACGCCTGCAAGAATGGGGCACAAACAGCAACCTGAAAAAAGTGACGACTTCACTCAACAACCTATAACCAATTCATGATTATGACCATAGAAGAACGCCTCAACGAGATAGTAGAAAAAGGACAAGGCGATGCCATCATCCCTTTTCTGCAAGGACTAACGCAGGAAGAACGGAAAACACTTGTTCCCTGCCTTAACAAATTGGAAGAACACTACAATAAATTCGTGCAACTTAACGAAAACACATACGGTACACGCGGAACTCCCGAACAGCATCGTATCATCAATCTCACCGCCCTCGTCATCTACTCGCTGAAAGAATTCCGCAAACACCAATGGGGAATCTATACGGAACAACTGAATGAATTGATCCCATGGTATATTCCTTCCTGGCTCGACAGTTTCTTCAAAGAGGGTGAAAGCAGGGAATTCGACGGTTTCTATGGAATGAATTACGAAACTCTGATGGATTGGATGGAACAGGGAGTACTCACCCTAACGCCCTCTCCGCAAACCATCGCCGGTTATCTGGTGAACTACATGAACAACACCGATTTCCTGCAAAAGCGAGCAATCACACTCAAAGAACATATCTGGTATCTGTTCCAATACGATTGCGGGCAAAACTGGACGGATAATCGTACAGGCGGACAACCTTATTTCTCTTTCAGATACTTCGTAGAACACGGTCAACTAGATCGTATGCGTGTATTAAAAGAATCTCTGCTTGCCGTCAACCGGAATCTGAACAAAAACCTAAGCAGCTGGTTTGCAGGCATGTTTACCGCACTTAGCCCCAATATAGAAGAACAGCTGACACTGCAACCGGAAATATTCGCCGTTCTGTCCGCCCCTCACAGCCGTCCGGTAAATATCATACTCGGACTGCTGAAGAACTTATGCACTCACCCACAATTCCAGGTTGAAGAGTTTCTAAGTCAGACTTCCGTGCTTTTTGCTTCGGACGTGAAAGCGATTCACCAAAACACACTGGCAGTACTCCATAAGCTGGCAAAAGAAAGAAAAGAACATCGCGACGCTATCTGTTGTGCAGCCGCACAAGGACTGATGAGCCGGGAAGAATCCACCCAAAGTAAGATAGTCAAACTGATTCAGACGTATGGAGAGACAGCATCCACCACATTAAAAGAGGTACTTTCCATATATACGGAAACCATGTTGGCCAATACTAAAAAGGAGCTGAAAGCGTATTTGGAGAATAACGAGCCGGAAGATTCCGCCTCTTTCACGTATGAGCCAATACTCCCTATCATCCGTGAAGACAACCGGATACAGGAAATCACTTCCACTGAAGACCTGATATTTCTAGCCAGCCAAGTGCTCGACGTGAACGAGATCTATCACTTCGACCTGTTACTCGGCGCCTTAGTGAAATGGGACCGGCGACAGGAAGCAAAACAAATCTCTCAATGGACCCCTATTCTCCAACGTGCCTACAAATTGCTGATGAGCGGAGGGAGTTCCCGAAACGGTATATTAGACCAGTTAATGGCCACCTTCCTCCTTGACTATGCCAAACTGCTGATTAAACGTTTCCCTGAAGAAGCCCAAGAGCTAAGCGACTTACATCAGAAAATGGTACAAAAAGACGAACTTCAAAAAGGCAAATGGGGGTATCGTAATCTGCAAAAACTCACCATTCGTGAAAAAACGAACAAAAAAATAAAGTTCCCCGTTCATAAGCAACTGTTATGCCGGACATTAGACCTTCTGGAAAGCAAAGAGAAACCTTTGCCCCTATTGTCCACTCCCACTCACACACCGATGTTTATCGCTCCGGCAACCCTGATAGAAAGGTTAAAACAATATCAACAGGCAAATGTCGAACCGGACGATATGGATATGCAAACATCACTTTCACGAGTGGCACTGGGAAGTTCGTCGCAAGAGCTTCCTCTGCTCCTCCAAAGTTTGAAAGGAGAATACCGACACCTACTCACTTTTTTGCTGGGAGAAAAAGATGTACTCCCCCAACCACCTTTCAATCATCCTTCCTGGTGGATGATGGCAGGATTAATGAAATCACCGGAAACAATCTATTCTGAATTTAAAGACTTCTCTTACAATAAAAGTCCACGTGAATTTCTGACTGGAAACTTTAAATGGAGAACCTATCAGTATACTGACTCGTATACGGATTATAACAAGAAAACAGTAGAATGGCTTTGTTCAAATCTTACTTTCGATATTCCGGAAAGCGAAAACTCTCATATCATCAATAAAGACAAATATAATGAAAGAGTCAGTTACTATTCATACGATCCGCATCCGTTACTGGTTGAAATGTACCCACAGATAGAACGTTTTGACGACATACAGAACGACTTACCACGTTTGGCATGGTTAACTCCCAATATACCGGAGCCACTATTGGTATGGTGCATCCGCAGTGCCATATACGCCCCGACGTTAAATGAGGTAAGGGAAGCAGGTATCACCCAAGCTGCTATTGAAGCGCTTCATCAGTTAAGGCATACATGGCACGAAGTGTCTTATCTGCTGGAAGCCACTTGCATGCTGGTAGCCGATAAAACTTCCCGTTCCTATGCTGCCGAAATCTGGATAGAGCGTGTAAGTCAAGGCTGCATAGACAGTGGACGCATAGGCAGCATCTTAGGCTCGCATCAACATACCGGCTGGGGACCGCTGAAAAGACTCACTGACCTGATACAGCAACAAATGATAAACGTCAGTCCGCTGCATAACCGGGAATTGGAGAAACTAATCGTGGCAATGTTGGCCGGACTTCCAGAAAAGCCTGTCAAAGACTTAAAGAAATTACTGGAAATATATGCGGAGCTGTTATCCATCAACCATAGCAAAGCCGAAGACAAACACGTTTTGCACCTGCTTGACGCATGGAAAGGAGCGCCCAATCTGAAGAAAGCAGTGGCTAATATCCAACGGTAAGAGAGGTAGCTTATTGGAGCTAAAGCCAAAAAGAAGTATCTTTGGCACACTAAAAACAAAAGGTTGAATGATTATTCTAAAATATAGTTTAGCTATTTTCTGTTTGCTGTTGACAGGATGCTCCTTCTTTTCCAGTTATAAGGAAAAGGAGAGCACTCCCCTCATGGAATACAAACATACGACGGAGGATATACAACCACACGAAGAATGTTCCACCGTTTCACCACCGGAGCGAAGCGAAATGGCTCTCTACATGGACTCATTAGGATTCGTCAATATAGCTGACCTGGATAGCAGTCTCGTTGTAAAACTGATGTATACGCAGGCTGATAATTTCACGGGTGAAGTGCTTTACGACAACTTAACGGAAGCCTACCTGCATCCGGATGCGGCATACGCTCTGATAGAAGCACAAAAAGCCTTAAAGAGACTATACCCGTCTTACAGTCTTATCATTTACGATGCGGCACGTCCCATGTCGGTACAGAAAAAGATGTGGAACGTAGTGAAAGGAACGTCCAAATATAAATATGTCTCCAACCCCAACCGTGGAGGCGGGTTACACAACTACGGACTGGCAGTAGACATCAGTATCCAAGACTCTCTGGGACAGCCCCTGCCGATGGGAACTAAAGTAGACCACTTAGGCATGGAAGCACACATCACAGACGAGATCGGATTGGTACATAATGGAAAAATAAGTGAAACAGAGCGTCAGAACCGGTTACTGCTACGAAAAGTGATGAAAGAGGCCGGATTCCGTGCATTACCCAGCGAATGGTGGCATTTCAATTTTTGCAGCCGGGACGTAGCCAAACAGAAGTATAAGTTAATACCATAACCGACACTCAACACCCCCATAATCAGAGCTCGACGATTCATTGTAATATCCTATAACACAATAACACCATGATGCAAATCTCTCCTGAAACCCAACTTTTTATTCGCGAACATTCATCGGACGATGTACGTGCGCTGGCTTTACAAGCTAAAAAGTACCCGGATATAGATATGCCGACTGCCATCACCCAAATTGCAGGAAGGAAGGTAGCGGCCGAAAAGATTCCCTCATGGTGGGAGATTGAAAAGATATGGTATCCGAAACATCTGTCGCTGGAACAATGCTCTTCAGAAATCACCGCCCGCTACAAAGCACGTCTTTTACAGGGAGATTCTCTCACCGACCTCACCGGCGGATTCGGCATTGACTGTTCTTTTCTTGCCACCGGATTCAAGTCCGCCACTTACGTAGAACGTCAGGAGGAACTCTGCGAAATAGCAGCACATAACTTTCCCGTACTGAATCTAAACCATATAAACATAAAAAACGAAGATGGAGTAACCTACCTGCAAGCAATGTCCCCCGTAGACTGCCTTTTCCTCGACCCCGCGCGTCGCAATGAGCACGGCGGAAAAACGGTTGCCATCTCCGACTGCGAACCAAACGTAGCCGAACTGGAAGAGCTTTTACTTCAAAAGGCCAACCGGGTAATGATAAAACTCTCCCCTATGCTCGATCTTTCATTGGCACTGAAAGAACTGAAACAGACACAGGAAGTTCACATTCTGTCCGTCAACAACGAATGCAAGGAACTACTTATCCTACTCGGACAAACATCACCGACAGAAATCTCCATTCATTGCGTGAACCTCTCCACGAAAGGGACTCAAAAAGAACAACACTTTGTATTCACCCGCGAACAGGAACAATGCAGCGAATGTACGTATACGGATTCTTTAGAAACCTATCTTTACGAACCGAATGCCTCCCTTCTGAAAGCCGGTGCTTTCCGAAGCATTGCAGCAGCCTATCCTGTCCGCAAACTGCATCCCAATAGCCATCTTTATACTTCCGATACTTTCATTGAAAACTTCCCCGGAAGAATATTCCGTATTGTCAACCAGTGCAGTTTCAATAAAAAAGAAGTAAAGGAGAATCTGGCAGACCTGAAAAAAGCAAATGTAACTGTCCGTAACTTCCCCGCCACAGTAGCCGAACTCCGCAAACGAATCCATTTGGCTGAAGGAGGAGATACCTACTTATTTGCCAGTACATTAAATAATGGACAAAAAGTTCTGATTCGCTGTGAGAAAGTCTGAACTATTTTCTATTTTTGCAAAAAAGAAACACAATCTAAACTAATCCAGATGAATCAAACACTCATAAAAGCGATTCTCTTAGAATGAGAACCCACTATCACGGAAAAAGGATTATTGTAAAACTCGATGGCAATGACGATACCAACCTCACACGAATAAATTTCACTACGGGATTATCCTATTATTTCTAACATTCACTAAAAAAAGCACTATGAAGAAATACATTCCACTACTATCCGGAGGAGGACAAACTATCCGTCAATGTTTCCGTCAAACCTGACATCAACATACACTTCATCATTTTATCTCCCCAGGAAGGCAAAGAAGCAACTCTCACCGATATACGGTTCAGAGGAGAAGAACTGGAAGACGGAACAGCTTTTATAAGCCATTTCGACCCAGAATTGAATATTATCAGTGCAACCTTCGGCAACGGCAAACGTCTGACTAACGGACGTTTTGATATTCATTATACAACACAACAGCAATAATGGCGGCGACAGTAATAACTATTCAGATTTACTTTCTTCCCCCGCCTTATTGGAAGGACTGTTACTTTTCTGATACTCTTTAGGAGTGGTTGTCTCATTTCCATCCCGTACAGCCATATAGTGCGGCGACATAATTTCAATGCCGGCTTCATTAAATTTATCCTGAATATTCTGATGCAAATCCGAATAAATCTGTGCCATTTTATCTGCCTGTTTGATATAAGCATTAATTTGATAGACCGGATACCAGTCGCTCAAAGAAGTCTCCAATACAAACGGACGCGGATCATCCACCACTCCGGGAGTATTCAACGCAGCATCAATCAGTATCTGATTAACCTGTCGCCAGGGAATATCATAACCGATAGATACTTCCGAGTGAATAATCAGTCCATATTCACGTGCCGAAGTACTGTAGTTTACCGTATGAGACGACATGATAAATGAATTGGGAACAGTCACAACCTCATTTTTAGGAGTCCGAATACGTGTCACTAGAGGAGTCTTTTCGATGATATCTCCGGTGGTATCATTCAATTTGATCCGGTCACCCATCTTAAACGGACGCATATAAGTGATAACCAATCCAGCGATGATATTACCAATAACCGTACTTGATCCGAGCGAAACAATCAATCCGACAAATACCGAAATACCTTGGAACACTCCGGAATCGGAGCCCGGGAGATAAGGATAAATCATCGCAATCATAAATGCATAGAGCAGGAAACGAGCGATATGGAAAGTCGGCATCGCCCAGTCCGGGTAGAAGCCGTTGATTTTGAGCCGTCCTGCTTCCACCTCACGTGCCAGATACAAGACGAGACGTACCAAGTACTTCACGGCATACCAGATAACGATGATAGTAAACAGTTTGGGCACATAGTCGATAATACCCACAAAGATACCGCGAATCGGATTCCATATATATCCTAACAGTTGGTATGCCAGTCCTTCCGTCTGGGGGAAGATGATGAAAATCAACGGTACGGTAAACAGTAGTTGCAATCCCATCAATATATACCGCCCGATACTGGACAGGAATACCAACAGGTTCGCCTGTTTCTGCGCATCCAGCAATTCATATCCCTGGATGGATACCGGTTTTATCTTCGTATCTTTCAGGCGCAGGATGCGCGCTTTCAGTTTACGGAACAACCAGTTGGTCAAGCGGAACAGGAAATACTGTCCCACAATTACCAACACAAAATAGAGCACACGCTTTGCCATCCGCCAAAGTCCGTGCTCCGCTTTCATCTCATGCAGTTTGGTAATGACGTTCTGCTGTCTTTCCTTAGCCAGTGAATCACGGGAAACTCCTTCCCACAAAGCATCCTGATCGGTAAGAGAAAGCAGAACTTTGCTACCGTACATCAAATCGGAAACAATGTCCGAATGGTCGATAGCCACAGAATCGGGTTGTAGATTAAAGCGTCTTCCTATCTCTTCAATCGCTGCACCGGTCATTTGGGCACGTTGCTGAGGAGTATATCCGCCTCGTTTGGTGAAAAGGTAGAATAAGGTATCACCGTCCGCCACTACCGGTATTCCCTTAGTGAACTGACGCAGAGAGTCGATACGCTGTCGCTGCTGTACATACTTGACGGAGTCGGCAGTAGCCATCTGGAGCTTCATCTGCTCCATTTCCATCCGCATATTCGCCTCATTGAGCCGGGCTTCTTCCAACGATTTCCGCATATCCGCCAGATGGATAGAGTCCGAATCCCGTTTCAAAGGAACATGTCCGTTCGTTATTGTATCTCCGGCAAATATCTTCTTAACCGCCTGTTCCAACTGTGCCTGCGCCCCGATTGCCAGAAAAGAAAGGAACAACACCAGTAACGACCGTTTTATTTTATTTATTTCCATACCTTATATCCCTTGGTTATAATTTAAGGTTAATCTAACTTTTCATAAAAACAGAGCAAACATACGGATTGTTTTTGACATTACCATTTCCAAATTGATTATCTTTGCCACTAAAAGAGAAAAAGCATGAATATATTATTACTTATCGGGGGATTAATCCTCATTCTTCTAGGAGCTAACGGATTAACAGACGGTGCCGCCTCGGTAGCCAAGCGTTTCCGCATCCCTCCCATCGTGATCGGACTTACCATCGTTGCATTCGGTACTTCTGCCCCGGAACTGACGGTCAGTGTATCTTCTGCTCTCAAAGGAAGCGCGGATATTGCCATAGGCAACGTGGTGGGAAGTAACATTTTCAATACATTGATGATTGTGGGCTGCACGGCATTATTCGCCCCGATTGTCATCACCCGCAATACACTTAGAAAAGAGATTCCGCTCTGCATACTTTCTTCTATTGTCTTGCTGATTTGTGCCAATGATGTATTTTTGGATAAAGCTCCGGAGAATATCCTGAACAGGGTAGACGGCTTGTTGTTGCTTTGCTTCTTTCTCATTTTCATGGGCTACACTTTTGCCATCGCTTCCAAGCCGGTTACAATGGAACAACAAGCAGAACATCCGGTCATAGAAGAGGAAACAGAAATCAAATCACTGCCTTGGTGGCAATCCATTCTTTATATCATCGGAGGCTTGGCCGCCCTTATTTATGGAGGGCAGTTGTTTGTCGACGGTGCCACGGGCATCGCCCGCAACCTGGGTGTCAGCGAATCGATTATCGGACTGACACTGGTTGCAGGAGGGACTTCTCTTCCGGAACTGGCTACGTCTATCGTTGCCGCATTAAAGAAAAATCCGGAAATTGCCATTGGAAATGTGATTGGTAGTAACCTCTTCAATATATTCTTTGTACTGGGATGCAGCGCGAGCATCACTCCTCTCCATCTTAGTGGAATCACCAATTTTGACCTGTTTACATTAGTAGGTTCCGGTATTCTGCTTTGGTTATTCGGACTGTTTTTTGCCAAAAGAACAATTACAAGAATCGAAGGAGCGATTATGATACTTTGTTATGTGGCGTACACGGTAGTATTAATTTATAATACATAAAAATAGAAAAAGGCTTCCGGCAGTAACACCGGAAGCCTTTTATTCCCACTAGCCAATTAAATTCTGATATTTATTTCACCTCCACAGTTGTCAGTATATTGACACCATATTTTCCATCGTCAGATGTCCACCAGGTAGTATTCCCATTCGCACAACGGATAGCATAACGGGGATTATACTTCAATCGATCTGAACCATCAGGTATCCACAAACCTAGTTTATACTCTCCGGCAGCCATTGAACCGGGTAATTGAACAACTTGTTCTACAGAATGTGTCAATGGTTTACATAATATATCACCCGGTTGGAAAGGTTGCCAATCCAACGGGTTGGTTTCCGTCAGGAACTCTGTGACTTTTCCTTTATCATCAATCAACACGAAGTAGACAGGATGTTCTCCAAAGACAGTGGCAAAACCTCTGTTCACCAGGTTCAGATTCAGTCTGTTTTCTTTTCCAGCTTGCAGATAATTCGGTAATTGAAGGGATTGCAATTCTATACGATAACCTAGATGATCGCGTATATAATCGAACATATTGCGTTTCACTTTCGTTCCGTCCTGTTTCCGGAAATAGCTGTCGGACACAGGCATGAGATGCTGGCGAAGAGAATCTTCCGTTATCATTGTCTTCTTCCAGACAATCATGGAGTATTCGGGAGGATTATTCTCATCAAATCTGTTATTAGGATGCTGTTCCTTATAATTATGGATAACGCTCAAGGAAGTGTAATGCTGGAGGAACAAACGTCTCGCTGCTTGCAGTCCGTCAATAATCCATCCGGCAGACGGACTGTCGGGATCGGCTCCTACGCTCCAGAATCCCCAGGGAAGTTCTCCGTCCACAACGAGATAAGGAGATTCTGCTACAATCTGATCGAATTTGGAAGTCCCTTCGTGCATGTCGGCATCCCATCTATCAGGTCGTATGACGATAAAATCATCGTGGAATGAAAGTCTTTTATACAGTTCCGGTTTATCTTTCAACAGGTTTTTAAATTCCGGAAGTCTCACCTGCACATTTCTGCCTTCGGGCACTACTGACAGTAATTTTTCCAATACCGCAGCCTTTGTCTCTTCCGAGTTCTCAAGCCCCTGAATAGAACTATGCCATTCGCCCCATGCACCAATCATTCCGGCTTGTACCACCAGAATCAAATCTTTATTCTTTTCCAGGAAAGGTTTCAACTGGTCCAGATGTTCCAAAATCTGTTCGCCGGTAGGACCAACGGCAGCTCTTCCCATGAAATCTCTTTCATAAGCGAAACGCAATACGGCTTTCTTTCCCTGCTTCTGTAATTCATCAAAATACGTCTGCATGGTCAGGAAATTTTCCTCCGATAGTTTTTCACCTATTAAATAGGTAAGATAGAAATAACTTTGAGCCAGCGAAACACTATCCGCCACATATTTCTCCGACAATTCTACCAGCTCTTTAGTAGGGCTATCCTTCTCATGCAGTACATCTACCGCTGTCTCCAGCCGGAATCCTCTTCCAGGATTATAGAGCCCATTCTCACCGTGTAAATCATCGACACAGATTCCGCGAAACTCAACAGTCTGCCGGGATTCACCGCATCCACCTGCCAACAAGGCAAATAAAACAGCCATCACACTGCCATACATCCAATTTTTCTTCATAGTAATATATTATTTATCCGCAAATATATAACAAATCGAAACACGTCAATCTGTTATCACTCATTTCGCACAGTAAAGTATCAGTTTGGGATAAATAATGCAAAAGTATTGGATAATGCTAAGATTGTATTTGTCCCACCGCAGGAATTGCCCTACCTTTGCCTGCATCTCAAAAATTAAGGTAATACATGAAAAAACAAAATTGGCTACTCTTACTTGTCATCCTTCTGCTTCCGGCAGAAAATATGATTGCTAAAAAGAATACAGAAAAAAGCGATAGAGAAATCTGGTGTGAAATTATGTACCGGATGGCGACCCCTGTATTAAAGAATATGAGTGATGGTCTGTTGAAACAGAATATGCTTGTAGAATTAAGCCCGACATGGGATGGTCGCAATAAAGAGGTCACTTACATGGAATGTTTCGGGCGACTGATGGCAGGGTTGGCCCCCTGGCTATCATTACCGAATGATGATACGGCAGAAGGCATACAGCGCAAACAGCTACGGGAATGGGCTTTGAACAGCTATAAGCAGGCTGTTGACTCTGCAGCACCGGATTATCTGCTGTGGCGTCAGGAAGGACAGACTTTAGTTGATGCAGCGTATATTGCAGAGAGTTTTTTAAGAGGGTACGATGCTTTATGGATGCCTTTAGACAGTATTACCAAACAACGATATATCAACGAATTCACCCAGCTCAGGCGAGTGGATCCTTCATACAGCAACTGGTTACTGTTCAGCGCAACTGTCGAATCGTTTCTTCGAAAAGCAGGCGCACCCAGCGACACCTACCGTATCAGCTCTTCTTTACGAAAAATAGAAGAATGGTACGTAGGTGACGGTTGGTATTCAGACGGTCCGCATTTCGCATTCGACTATTATAATAGTTTTGTGATACACCCCATGTATATCGAAGCATTGGAAATTATCACCGAAGCCGGCAAACATAAAAAGATATGGAACATGCCCGGCTGTGATTACCACAAAGCGATCACGCGTGCACAGCGATTCGGAGTGATCCTCGAACGCCTCATCTCTCCGGAAGGAACACTACCCGTTGTCGGACGTTCCATCACTTACCGTACCGGTTCCCTGCAAACACTGGCACTACTCGCCTGGCGCAAATGGCTTCCCGAAGAATTGACAAACGGACAAGTACGTGCCGGCATGACGGCCGTCATCAATCGCATGTTTGGAAATAACCGCAATTTCAATGAGAAAGATTTTCTTACGCTAGGTTTTAACGGTTCCCAACCCGGCATTTCAGACTATTACACCAACAATGGTAGTTTATATATGGCTTCCCTTGCTTTTCTGCCATTAGGCCTTCCTGCCGACGATCCCTTTTGGACAGATACCTCACAGCCCTGGACTTCGAAAAAGGCATGGGATGGAGAGGATTTTCCAAGAGATCACTCTTATCATGAGGAATAATTGATTATCAGTATTATATAATAGTTTCCAGTGCGACTGGAAACTATTATCCATTACGAATGAAACTATCATGTAACACAGCTCCTTGTTTTTATTCCTTATAAGTAAGAAAATCAATAAATATCACTTTTCTGTGTTGTGGATGAAACAAGTAAAGAAGAGAACAGTTTAATAGTAGCCAAACCCTTGACTTCTCCTGTTTTATTTCGTATCTTTGAGAAAAAAAGAAGAAAAACAAGATGAGATATACAAATATCAAGACATAAAGACGTATTATCAAACATATATTTCCATATATATAAGAATCGAAATGGGAGAAGATCAGTGCTGATCTTCTCCCATTTTGTTTACATAATTCACAAACATTTCTGAAATTCATCAAAAATAGTTTTTAATAAACTTGAATACCGTTTATAATAAACTCTTCAACTATTTATTAAAAACGATATTCGGGTTTATTATAGAACTGTAAATATATTATCTCTATAGAATAACAGACTTATTCACATTTGAATAAGAGAGGTTACTAAACAGTCAATATTACATACAAATTTCTATAATATTTTTCTTACATATATTGATAATCCATCTTTGTTTCTCTAAAAAAACAGCTATCAAATGAGAAAATCAAAAAGCAAACCATATAGTTTCAAGGAAAATAGAAAAAAGTATTAGTATCTGCTAATATTATATTTGTCTGCCTTTCAAAATAGCCCTACCTTTGCTTATCATCAATGATGACGGCTCATTAAACAACGAATAAAACATTAACCATTTAAATAAAAGTATCATGAATAGACAAAACCTTTTAACATTGCTCGCTACATTCGCATTACTCTTCTGTTTCACATATTCTTGTAATGCCAAAGGAAAAGACAAGGCCAAACACGTTGTTTTCATCGGTTTAGATGGCTGGGGCGCATATAGCCTACCCAAAGCAGATATGCCTAATGTCAAAAAGCTAATGGAAGACGGCTCTTATACATTAAAGAAACGTTCGGCACTTCCTTCTTCCAGCGCCATCAACTGGGCATCCATGTTTATGGGAGCCGGTCCGGAACTGCACGGATACACCGAATGGGGATCCAAAACACCTGAACTTCCGTCGCGTGTATTGAACAAGAACGGAATCTTCCCGACTGTATTCCAATTGCTGCGCGACGCCCGCCCGGAAGCTGAAATCGGTTGCCTCTACGAATGGGAAGGTATCAAATATTTAGTGGATACCCTTTCTCTGAACTATCATTATCATGTTGCCGATTGCAACAAAACTCCCAAAGAATTAGGCAATATGGCATCAGCCTATATAAAAGAGAAACATCCAGCGTTGGTTGCCATCTGCTACGACGGCCCCGACCATACCGGACATACTGAAGGACATGACACTCCCGCCTATTATGAGAAACTCAAAGAGTTGGATATATATGTCGGTCAAATTGTCCAGGCTGTAAAAGACGCAGGAATCCTTGATGATACTATTTTTATATTAACTTCCGACCACGGCGGCATTGACAAAGGGCACGGCGGCAAGACAATGCAAGAAATGGAAACAGCTTTCATCATTTCCGGCAAGAATATTAAAAAAGGACTTCGTTTTGATGACGTAAGCATGATGCAATATGATGTAGCTTCTACCATAGCATCTATTTTCAACCTCGAACAACCACAAGTCTGGATAGGCAGACCGATGAAGATGGTTTTCAAATAATCACTCTTTTCTCCATACTCATCTTATTTACTGAAACAAATACAGCAATAATCTTTCAATATACTGAAAGATTATTGCTGAAATATAGTCATTATACAAAAAGTCTACTCACTGAAAAAATGACTCTTCTTAAAAAAAGAATATCTAAACAGTCTGGAAAGGCATTAATTACATCCACCGTTTGAAAAGAATAGAAAAGCGCCGGCATTTACAAGTACAAAAATCTCTTTTATTATTATTTAAATGATTCCCCAATCAAATCGCAACATTTTTCCTTCTTTATCTACCATTTAAAAGGAATAAATTCGAATATTACACATTCCTGTCATTGTCTTGTTTTCAATATTTATAATAAACCAGAGGGAAAACAAGCACTCAATCCCCCTTCACATCTTCCTCACCGAGAAACAATAGCTTCTCCGGTGAGAAACAAATCGATGCACACCGAGGAACACCTCATTGGTTTTAAAGTAATAAGTACTTTACGAACAGGAAAAGATGCATATTCCGTATAGCTTTATACAATATCAGCTTATATTTTCGTATATACATGCAGTTATTTATGCAATATATTCTCTAGTTCATCAATTTTATCATAATCACTTTCAACGAAATCTTAAAAATAGCACATTGATAAAGAAAAGATATGCAACTTTCAACTATGTTATCAGCCAAATTTCGGAATTATTAAAACGAGAAAGAGGTACAACCATTTGCTGCCTGCAAACAGCAAATGATTATACACCCAATTTTGAAGATGAAGTTTAGCGCAGATCCAATGGAACCAAATAGTAAATCAAAGCCATTCATTCTTTATTTCATTTATTTTCTGCCGGATATTTTTATATATCCCAAAGGGTATTATTTAAGT
>NZ_DAWCXD010000126.1:0-14336 GCF_052357945.1 Bacteroides sp.
ATACTCCACTACAGAGTATAGAAAAAGGGACAGCCATACAATGAGTGCTTACATTGTAACTAAAAAGCTTGTCATTTATTATCTTTCTTTTCAGAAAAAAGAAGTATATTTGCAATCAAGGACCGGACCTTTGACAGCCGGACTTGTATTTATAGGACATTTAATTTATTAGTAGGAAAGTCGCATTTTCGAATAGATGATAAATCAAATGTCCGTGCCAAGCTTATATCCCTATCGATATATAAGTTCTGGTGCGGGCATACTGTATTTTTCATCTATGGGTATGCGACTACCTCTACTAGGAAATACATGTATCGTTCGCACCTTTTTTTATATCTGGTTGCGACGCATACATCTAAAAATAAAACGAGGTATGACAACAAAACAATGGATTGGTATTGAAGAAGCGGCAACCAAGTATCAGGTATCTACCAGACGTATTATTACTTGGTGTAAAAGGCAAGAGATTATTTATTCAGAAGTCGGTGATTATCTGATGCTTGATGAAAACAGTCTGACGGATTGTCTTGAACGAAATATCCGGTTCAGTCTTTCCGAAGAAGAACACAAACGCCGGATGGATGAGAAGATGAAGGAAAATGAAGAGGAATTTTTTCTACTTCAATCACTGAAAGAGTTGACCCCATTGATCCGGTTAATAATAAAGGAGCTTGCCGGAATGATAAGGAATGATGAAAGACGGCAACTATTTCTTTATACCGTTTTACAAGGAAATATTAAGGATTTTAGTGTCCGGAAACGCATGAAATATCGTCAAGCGCAGAAGGCATTTGAGGGACTTGTACAGGAAATAAAATCTCAAGCGGGATTTCTTAGGACTTATAAGGAAGAAAATATCCGCCTTAGAGCAACAGTACGGGCGTATGAAATGAAATCCCGCCAAAATGGCTTTGATAATGATATGCTCATGAGGGAAGCAGAAGAAACGAATCCGGAAATTTTTATTCCTGAAGATATAAAAGCGATAAAGGCTTTGCTTGATACTCCTATCACAGAATTGAAATTCGATATTCGGTCGCAGCGGATCATTTCTGAAGCTGATATAAAAACACTTCGGGAACTGCTACAAATCACTTCTCAATATGGGTTTAGGAAGTTGCGTGATATGTTACGGAATTTCGGGCTGGTTTCACAAAAGAAAGTGGAAAAACGCTTGAAAGAGCTGAATGTACTGGACGTTGCTGGTAACTGCAATTTATATAGGTATCTGGATGAATGACACAGATTGGGTTGGAGTGTTTCTTTGATAGTATAATAACATGACTGATTTCTTCAAAAATCATTAAAATAGAAAACTTTTCTTCGTTTGTATTGTCTTATAGCCATAAACTTTTAAAACGAGAACTTATGGATGATATGATTAACAGGCATGATTCGATAGCCGAAGAAAATATCGAACCGAATGGTCGTCCGGCTAAGAACCAGTTTGAGGAATGGAGTGGCGAGGTTGCCGACCGTGCCGATGACGCATTTAAGAATGACAAGAAAGACGGTCCCATTAAAGACCGTGAGAAACGTATAAAAGAAATGGACGAAGTGATTAAAAAGGACCTTGAATAAAGGTCCTTTTTTGTTTTCTGTGATACGGAAAGATAGTACAGAAAGATACGGATGAATAAAAATAAGAAATTATGCTATCATCCAGTAAATCAATATAGGTATTAAAATTCCTATTATCGTTAGAATTCCGCCGATACCCCACAATCCCTTTTTCCCGGGAACGATCAGTAACCCGGTGATGAGCAAAATAAACATGAGTAAGAGGAATGCATCTGAGGTTATTGTCCATAAAGAACCCGGATTGCGATGTAGCTTATTCAATGCGGTTAGGAAAGCGGGACGATGCATTTCTTTGATAAATGCCTGCTGGCTGGTTGCATCCAACTTGATTACCAATTGCTCTTTGCCAAAGATGGTCAGTTTGTTTTTACTGAGGCTGAAACGGTTATACAGGTCGGGATTGCATGAGAGATCGGAGATAATCTTTCGTGCATCGGCTTCTGTAAAATCGTCTTTATTGGCAGGGAGCTGGAATATATAGTCCACCGTACGTTCCTTTTTCTGATTCATGAATGTAAATTCTTTCCGGTGGTTGAGCAGGAAGCCGGAAAGGAGATAGACAAACAGGATGCCTGCACAAATGAAAGATACATAACGGTGCGTTAAACGTAAGTATTTGAGCGTTTTGGGAGATAACATTTTTATATAGAATTTACTAAGTTAGTGAATGTCCAATTCGTCTAATATGTATTGGGAACGTGAATATTGCTCCAAAGTCCATAACACATAGCGGATATCTACTGCGATGTTACGGCTTTTTTCATTGCCTGCAGTTTCGTAGTCGGAACTAAGTCCCTGCCAGATACGGTCGAAGTTGATACCCACTACTTCTCCTTTGGCATTCAATACCGGACTGCCCGAACTACCAGAAGTGGTATGTGCATCTGTCAGGAAACAACAGGTGGGTGTCACTTTCTGGCTAAAGTAGTTACTGGGTTGGCGGTGTTCGATGAGTTTGACGAAACGTGCCGGCAGATTGAAGTCCTTGTTTCCGGCATAAAGGCGATGACGGCTGAGCATTCCGTCAACAGTTGTAAATGGAGTATAGATGACTCCTTCGCTGGGAACGGCTGCCTTTACTTTTCCCGTAGAATAACGCAGGGTACGGTTGGCGTCAAATGCAATTTGTGTCCCCTTGTTCTTTTCAGCGTATGCTTGCAGATACAAAGAGTAGAGTTTCATGTTTTTATTCTGATACGCTTGTTTCAAACGGTTTATTTTTTCTACATACACCAGATAGAAACCGAGTGACAACTGATACAGCCCATCTTGTGACAGTGCAGCTGTTCCTTGTGTCGGTACACTGTCCAGAAGTGCGAGCATACTTTCCTGATTACGCAAGGGGGAATGATCGTACAGGCTGTCTATATAGGCAGAAAGATGTTGAGGGTAATGCTTTTCTACCTTTTTCAATGCTGTGGAGTAGAAAATAGAATCTACGTGATCCAGATAATAAGCCAACATCTTTTTCATGATATATTTGTCGTCTTCAGGTCTGAAATCACGATAGAATGCTACGGTAAGCGGTTTCAGTTTGCGGATTTCTCCTCTCATGGCAGTCTTTACATTCTTGCTTTTTCTTTGTTCCATTTGCACCAGTTTTTCAAATTTTCCGGCAAAAGGAATGACGTTGGCACCATAAAGTGCGACTTCGCGAAACATCTGGTCTGTGAAGTTCAGTTGGGTAAGACGTTCGTAGTTTGCTTTCATATCATCGAGCAATGTTGCCCCGTAGCGTTGCGTACGGGTGTCATCAGACAGAATCCATCCTGTCATCGCCTGTTCCTCCTGCTGTTTCCGGGCAATGATGCCGGATTCTTTCACACCACTGATCTCACCAATTGATTTTAGATAGACATTAGCAGCACTTCCGGCCTTAATGTTATAGTAGGAATAAAGCGAGTCGGCAGCCGTTTCTTTACGTTGTGTGTAGAAGTCGAGCTTGATTTTGGCAATATCTGCTTCTGCTTGCGTGTCTTTGAATACAATTTTCTCAAGGGCGAACGAAGGGACATATTGTCTTGTTTGTGCAGGATAGCCGGCAACCATTACAAAATCATCGGGTTTCACTCCTTTGGTAGAGATAGACAAATGAGCGTCGGGTTGATAGGGGCGGTTCTGCTTGTTGTAGGCTGCCGGTTGATTTTTATCGTTGGCATAAACGCGCAAGATGGCGAAATCGGCAGAGTAACGGGGCCATTGCCAGTTGTCTGTGTCGCCTCCGAATTTCCCTATTGAAATGGGGGGAGCGGCTACGATACGCACATCCTTGAAGCAGCGGAAGACAGCCAGGATGTATTGTCTGCCACCAAATAAGGAGTAGATTTTTCCTTCTACACCACGACCTTTGGCTTGGGATTTGACAATTTTATTCCCGTTCTCGTTGATCTTTTGGGTAAGTGCCTGATCGGTAAGATTTCCGGTATCTTGTGTTATTTCCGTCGTTACGTCTTTGATAGTGATTAATTGATTGACCTGTAAATTCGGGAGATAAGTCTCTTCGCTGCGTTGGGTAGCCCAGCAGCCATGCTTCACGTAATCGTGGTTTGCATCGGAGATATGTTCGAGATAACGTGCGACACAGTGGAAGTTGGTCAATACCAGTCCTTCACTGGAGATGAAAGAGGCACTGGCAGAGGGAGAAAATGTACTGTTGTCATAACTTAATGAAAGGATAGCATTCGACAGACACGACTGGTTGATGTCGTAAATGTCTTTTTCACTAAGGCGCAATCCCTGTTTTTTCATTGCCTGATGTACTTTTCCTTGTATTTGAGTAGGCAGCCAGAAACCTCCATCGGCATGCACGGGCTGTATGCACAACAGGCAGAGGAGGTAGAAGGCGGAAATAATGGTAGTTAGCTTCATTGTATTTTGTTTTTTAAATAATTATTCCAGGTAGAAGGGGTAGTTGTTAACTGTTCGCGGATGCGGGTAAGATGCTCGCTGACCGTCGGGGAGAAGAGTACGCTGAAAGAGGAGGTACGTGCTTCTGTTAGCAATGATTGCAAGGTCTGGAGATAGCTTTCCTGCAAATGTCGCGTGAATATGTCCGGTGTCTTGTCCGTAAAAAGATGTTTGGCAGAGACTTCCAGATAATGGGCGTAGGTAAATCCTGCTGGTGTTTCGTTCGAAGAGATCCGTTCGGCAATGATTCTGCCAAACATCTTTTCAATAATTGTCTTTTGTGCTTTTATGATGGCTTCGGTTGGGTTGCCGGCATATTTGCATACGGCATCCGTCCGTAGGAAGTTGTATCCGCCAAGCAGTTCTTTCCAAAGAAATTCGACAGCTTTTCCGGATACTTCATCGGAGAAACCAATAAAAGGGATCACACGTTCCAGATGGTCGAAATAGGCTTGTTGCAAATCGGTATAGGTGGCGGGCATCTCCTCAAACGGATTATCTGTCAGACGTTTTTTGTTCCATTCCGGCAATTGCGTCAATATTTGTTGAAGGTTGCGGATTCCGTATGTTGCCGATGCGACGGGGTCATTACCGAGATCGGAAGTTTGAACGGTAGGGTCAGTGGGGATGGTGCTCGGTGTCATGTGTCCGCAATGATACATGGGGTCGTTTTGTTTTTCATCTATCCACCCGGCTACAGTTCGGGTATTCTCGTGGGAGAGATAAGCGTATCCGATACGGATGGCGTATCGGTCGTACACTCCCAACAGGGGAGGTAATACGTAACGGACGCCGTCTCCCGGTTGGGCGACATAATTGAACCGGGCATAATCCATGATGGACGGGGTGGTGCCGTAACGTTCTGTAAACTCCGGACGACGCAGGTCTTCTGTATTATAGGCATACGAGGCTTTGAAATTATGTTCCAGTCCGAGGCAGTGACCTATTTCATGGGCGGCGGCGTAACGGATTAATTGTGCCGTTATGTCATCCGGTAGTGTTTTCGTGCGTGCTGCAGGATGGTAGGCTGATGTTTGCAGGAAATACCATTTGCGTAGCAGGGCTATGACATTACTGTGAAACAACACGTCTGCTTGCAGAATTTCTCCTGAACGCGGGTCTACCCAGTGTTTCCCCATTGCGTTCGGGAAATCGCTGACTACATATCGGAAACAGTTGAAACGTATATCGTTCGGATCGAACTCCGGTCCGGCTTCGGCGTATGTCTTTGCTTGCATAACTTCTTTAAAGCCAATTTCTTCGAATGCTTTGTTCCAATCCAGTATTCCTTTGCGTATGGCTTTTTTCCAAAGGGGAGGGAAGGCATCGTCTATATAAAAAACGATGGGTTGTTGAGGCTTCACTTGTTTGCCTTGCAAATAACTGCGTACATCTTTAGGAGAGGGGACAATCCGGAAGCGGGTGATGTAATTTTCCGCTGCGATTGAGGGAGTATCGAAGTTGAATTTCCGTTTAGGGATATTGTCATATCCTACCCGGGCATCGTGTATACGTGGTTGCATAGGTTGCTCAGGCAGTAGTAACAGCGATTTCCGTATGGTAGTGAGGAAAGGTTGGGTGGTTCCTTCAAAACCATACTGTACGCTGACTTCCAGGTTCTTTTCGTGGACGTCTACCTGAAGTATTTTATTGAGTTGGGGCAGGGAGCGTCCTGGTGACGTTTTCCCTCCAAAGGGGTCTACACCTTCTATGGGCTCACTAAGAAATTTGCTCCAGTTTACAACAATCGAGCTGTCTGTCTCCTGTTCTATTTTCCAGGATTCCGCTATGGGAGTGATAGCATTGCGCGCATAGGCTGGATACGAGAGATGAGTTGTATCCTCGCATAAGTTCTTGGAGTCGGGACGTAACAGATATAACTGTTCTTTGTCATATTCCAAACGTATCCATACCGGATCATAAAGTCGCTGGCCTGCATAAAGTTTAACTTTATTATTGGGAGAACTGACGGTCATCACACGGGCTGCTAACAGAAAATCCCGGTTTATCAACCGTTTGGGTATTTCTACAAAACATCCTTTGGTGTTTTGCCGGATGTGAAACATGGGGGCAGAGTTACCCCAAAGGAGGGTGGGAAAGAGCAGCAGGAGTAGCAACCGAAGTTTGTTATTGGCAATTCTCATCATGATTGGTGTAAATTATCTGGTTGGTTTTTGTGAGGTGAGGAAGGTTAATGGTACAATCCGAGACTTATTCCGAACATTTTGGAATCGGTTTTCTTGTCGGTCTTCAGATATGCTCCCGTGGCTTTGACGAACCACACGTTGGTGTGTTTCTTTATAGTTACAGGCATTTGATATTGTATTTGCAGTTTTCCGTGTGCATACGATGCTCCATAATAGGTCATATCGGGTAAAAGTACACTTTGGGCGTATTCAGTGGACGGATCGTTGAGTGACAGGTCCGATGATAGCGAAATGTGATATCCGGCTTCTGCTTCTATCCATAATGAACGGTTGTTTTTGCGTAGGAATGAATATCCTCCTTCCATGCAGATAGTTGCCTGGCGGACGGTAAGCGATGAAGATGGAAGATTGTATTGATCTTCTACCGATTGGAAATAGGCGCGTGCGCCTGCGTAGGCTGTGGCTTCTCCGGTGCGATGATTACTCCACAACAGGCGGTAGTGCAGATTGGCATTGAGTAAATCGACGGTGTAACGTTCGTCGTACGTGAGAAGTGTGTTCCAGTAAGAAGATTCGATACCTGTTACCGGATCTTTTTCTATTATTTTTTCCTGACGGTATTCGTCGGCTTTTCCGGTCTGATAGTTAATGGAAATGTCGATGATGTGTTCTGTGCGTCCGGATTTGATCCGGTTCATAGAAAGCAGGTTGTAGGTGGTGGTGTGATATTTTCCCGGTGAATATTTGATGTCTCCCCATACGTCTTCGTTGGCTTTGGCGTATGAAAGGGTGGTAAGTGTTTGAATCCGTTCGTTTTTATATTGATAGGATAATTCACCGCCAAATTCATGGTTGACGAATTCACGTTCAAAACCGGAGTAACCACCAGTGGTACCATCAGCATTTTCCATTCCGGTGAAGGTGTAGTATTTGAGGTTCGGATCGGTTTGTACGGTGGTGATGTTGGGGATTTTTTCTTTTCTGCGATGGTAATAACCGCTAAGACCCAGCGAGTGTTTGTTCCACGTGTAGGTGATGGCAGGAGTCAGTTGATAGTCTGCCAGATTGGTGCGTGAACGGGGGTCTTTCAGTCGGGAAAGATCTCCTACTTTATAATCCAGCCGTGCGCCGAAAGTGAAGTTTTTGATAGGCAGGGTGGCTAACGCTGCCGAGAGGTCGAAGTTCTGGAAGTCGTACTTTCCTTTGATGGAGCTTCCTGAAAAGTAAGGATTGGAGTGGTGGCTACGCAATACGTCGCTCCATGAACGGTTGAATTGCCGTCCCATGTCAAAGGTAAAACGCCCGTATCCGTAGAGATATTTTCCAATTTTTTGGTATCGTTCCGAAGTGAACAATAATTTGTTTTGCTCATCACCGTCCTGAACCCGATAGTGTGTGCCTTGTTGATGAGAGAATTCGAAATAACTGATTCCCCGGTTGGTCAGCGTATCCAAAGAGAGCCCGGCAGGATTCAGGGTACGTCTCCATAACTGGGTAGCATCGGCGTACTCGTATTTTTCTTTTGTCTGTAATTCGATATCTTGGGCATGTATGCACAGTGCAGTTACCATCAGACCGGTAAAGAGTATATATCGATGGTTCATCATCATTTCTGAATTGGTTTAATTATTTCGTGAAGTCGTTGAAGAGAGACTGTACCGGAAGGTTATATGTTCTTGGGGCACAGTCTCTTTTGTTTTCTATTATTTGTATTCCCTCGGTTTGATTTCAGCTGATACGGCAAAATCATTACTGCTGTTATTGGTATCAGCAAGAATGGTGCGCCCGTTTTCTGTCTTGGCTGTTTTGCGGTAGACTACTTCTCCGGTATATCCGGTGGTAGCCTCCGTGTATTGATAGCCTGCATCAATGTAGTTGTAAAGACGTTTGGAATTTTTATCTACTCCCGTACTTTTGTTTTTCAAACATTCTACACCATCCATTATGTATTTTACAGGGGTTTTGACAAACTTGCTTCCTTTATCTTTACCGTCAACGTATACAGTTTCCCATGAGGTTACATCTTCATCCGTACTGAATAATACAACAGAACAGGGACCACCTTGTACCAGATTCATATTACTGATTGTGGGAAATGTTGTATATATCAGTTCTACAGCCGGGGTTGCAGGATTGTTGGTTGTTTTCCCTTGCGTATCTTTAGCTTCAAAGTCGGCTTTGGATAAATCTACTTCATTATTTCCTGTATGGTCGATGGCACTATTGGCAACGATTATCGAGGCTCCCGGTGCAACTTCTGTGACTCCATTAGATGGGAAACGGTAAATCTGCTTTAGGTAAATATATTCCGGTGTGGAGCCAAGCGTATATGCAGGAGTACTTTCCGACTCTACCAGTCCGAAATAAAGTCCGGCTATATCAACGGTTTGGTCCGAGTTATTAAAGAACTCAATGTACTTTCCTGCCAGATAATTTTTATTATTGTTGTCTTTGGTTCCTGCATAGTAAACTTTGCTGATAACAATTGATTGTTTGGCAGAAATACTTGTTTGAAGTTCGATGGTTGTTGACGAGCCGACAGTATATTTCAATAGACTGCCGGAAATCACATAATTTTCATTTTGCGGATCGTTGCCTGTCATTTCTTCATATTCTTCTGCAGTGATTTCGCAGGAAGTAGAGATGTCATACAAATCGGGAATCACTCCTTCGAAAGTGGCTATACCTTTTTCGTTTGTAATGGCAGTGTATTTACCCATTGTAACAGTGTGCCCTGTATATAGAATGTCGGACTTGAATCCTTCGGGCATGGATACTTTCACTTGTACGGTCAATGCTTGTGTGGCATTGTCGTCAGAGGAACATGCAGCCATGATAACTGTGACAGCCGCAAACATCATTTTTGTAATAAAAGAAATTGTTCTATTCATATTGTGATTTATAAATTAAAGAATAATTCGACACCAAAACTGAAATTACCTGTATTACGCTGTACTAGCGTGTTGGAGGTAGAGTTTTTGAGAAAAGGTTCGTAAAAGAGTATGTTGTTGGCATAGAATGAAATGCCGCCTATATTGCCCAGCTCCTTGGTGAGGCGTCCCGCCATTAACCATGTAATAGGGGCTTTGCTTGGCACATTGTCTTTAGGATTCTTGCGTTGGCTTTTCAATGATACTCCTTTTATTTTGTAGTTCTCATCTGCCAGCATATCTGCTGTTATTTCATGATAAGAGAGGTCTGTGTCTATCCATCCGATAGGGTCCATCGGAGGATTGTTGCTCTTGGAATAATTGTACCAGATGGCTTGTGTTGAGAACGAAGCTACCATACGCAGTGCCGGGATATTGGTCACAATCCGCAGAGTATTTGTAAAACGGCGGTAAGTGCTATAGTTTAGCCCGGATGGATATACAATTTTGAATGGAATGGTATTGGTTACCTGATATTCAGTAGGTAGATCGGTAGGATTGCTACTATTTATGTCTGTAGAGTAAGTCTTGGACTCCATGTATGCTCCTGACAGATAGAATGAAGTGTGCAGTGCCGGAATCTCGCCGAAGTCAAAGTCCATTTCTATCCCTTTATTGATAGAGACGTTCGTGTTTCCTATTTTACCGGTTGTACTGAGTACAAGGTCCGTGCGTTCTGGATTATTCCAATCTATTTTAGTGGCTTGTCCGGGAGTAATAATCAGTCCTTTTTCCGCAGAATAATAGTTGGCTGTATACGTAAAATATTCTGTGGCCGATCCGAATCCGTTAGCGGTTTTATCATGATAACCGATGAGGCTTAATTTATGCTTGTCCGATAACTTTATGTCGAACCCTGCCTCCCATTTGCGATTGGTCGCATTCTTCAATCCTTTAGTTCGTTGCACGTTGTACACTTGGGTGTGGTACATCAATATTTGTCCGACTTTGTCGTCTTGAGGCATATAATTGGCAGCTACACGGTCAATGTACTTTTTGTCGGGATAGAGATAATCCAAACCGGGAGTTTTTGAGTTGAGTCCGAATCCTCCACGGATATTCAGCCATTTGTTGACGGAGAACGAAGCATTTACACGGGGAGAGAAAGAAAAGGTTGCTTCATCCGCCCACGGCTGTAAAGTGGTGAAACGTCCGCCTAACTGTATTTTCAGAAATCTGTTTTCTGATATATCCCAACGGAAGTTATCTTCTATGTAAGCGGCCATCTGATGGATGCTCGGAATATCGGAGAAAGGACGGGGACGTCCGTTACTGTTGGGTTGCAATGGGTAACGGTCGTCATCATTATAATATCCGCGGGCATTATTCCAGTCGTAGTGGTATTCCACTCCCATTTTGAAGTTCTGATATGTTTTCTTTGATTTTACGAAGAACGTGTTGCTGACTTTGGCATATACATTTCCGGGACGGCTAAGGGAACCTCCGCTTGCCTGATATGAGCTTTGCTCGAAAGGCACATTATAATACCCTGTTTCTGTGGCAGTAAGTATCGGTAGCAACCCGGACGAATTGGCAACAATGGCGCTTTTTTCCATCTCTGTTTGAGTATAGCTGACACCTAATGTATAATTAACAGTACGTGAGAATGGTTTATTAATTGATAGTTTGCCATTATGGCTTAGTGAGAACAGCTGGTTGCGATTCTTTTGAAAAGTGCCGTCGTCGATGGCATCCGGGTCTTTTCCATTCCAGTCTTTGCCCATCATGTAACGTACCTTTGTGTCTGTATGCCAGATACGTGAAAAATCTTTGCTGTATCCCAAGCTAAAGGTGTAACGGTCGAATGACTTTGTTTTCTGGCGTGGATCTCCCCATGCTTGTGCATAGTCGAGATTGAAATTCAGGATACCGGCATCTTTGTTTAAACGCAATCCTTTACCGAGCGAGTAATTCATTGTTCCGGGATTTATCTTTCCCTTGATCTGCCAGGGAGTTTGTCCGATTTTGGAATGAACAACTACAAGTCCGGAGGTTAAATCACCGTATTCGGCAGAAGGAATACCACGGATTATTTCTACGGATTCAATATCGTCCGCACTAATTTGGCGTAAGTCTGTTCCGACAAATGCGGTACTTGAAAATCCTCCTTGCGATAGTGTACCATTGTTGGACATGGGAATTCCGTCCATTATGATACTCGAACCGAAGGCATTGGTGTTATTGTTAACAAGAGTACGGAGCTGCACATTGGAACGGGATGTCAGATCTGTATTTTTCATTAAGTGTCCCGGTATGAGTTGCATCACATCATCAAGGCTCATAGCCTGTAAATGGTCTATCGCTTGTCTGCCTATAATGGAGCTGGTAGATTCTCCGGCCGCATTTTGTTTTGCTACGACTACTACCTCTTTCAAAGCTAGCGAAGTGGGAGACATGCGGATCGTCAGATCCAGGTTTTGTTCAACGTTGATTTCCCGTTGCACAGTCTCGAAGCCTACATACGAAATATTTAATATGTATTTTCCTGTGGGGACGTTTTTTAGTACTGCCTTTCCCTCCATGTCGGTTGCGGCATAAGCTCCTAGCGGATTGAGAACGCAGGTTGCCATTGGTAGCGGCTGTTTGTTTCCCCTTTCCAACAACAGGATATGGATGTCATGAGTGGTGGTTTGCTTTTGAGCAGGATAGAGTAGAATTACGGATTCATTGATTTCGTACGTCAGTCCTATTTGCTTGCAAAGGTTGTTGAGTAAAGTGCTCAATGATGTCCCTTGCGGATAATTGAGTGTTACAGTCTGTTGGCTATTAATATTCTTCTCTTCATAGACAAAATGTACATTGGCAGCTTGCCGAATCTGGGTCAGTGCGGTACGTACCGGGATATTCCGTACTGATATGACCACATTTTGGTTTTGTGCCGATACATTGGCGGCAAACAGGATAATGGCTACTGTTTGCATCATCCGGATTAAAAGATATTTTTTCATATTTGAACAACGCTTTTTCCTGTTTAATATTGGGGACGGTTCTCTGTTATCTCAATAACATTTCCCTTCTGTCTGAAGTGTACATTAGAAACTTTGGATAATATATCTACTGCTTTTTGTAATGGTTGGTCGCGGAAGATGACTCCTGCAAACTTTCGTTCACGCAATTGCGGGTCGGTAAAGGTTATGTTGACGTTATACCAGCGCGAAAGTTGTTGCACAATAGTTTCCAGTGACGTATCGGTATATTCGTATATACCGTTTGCCCAGGAAGTATATTCCTGTACCTGAACTGTTTGTGTATTAATTGTTTTTGATTGTATGACAGCTTGTTCACCGGGTGAAAGAGATTTTTGTTCTGTCCCTTTCTTTTCCTCGCAGTATACTTTTACGGCTCCTTCTTCCAGGGTTACGGTAGTTTGATTCTTCTCGTAAGTATTGACATTAAACCGTGTTCCTACTACTTCTACTATACCGTACGGGGTATGTACAATGAAAGGATGGAGCGTATCTTTGGCAACTTCAAAGAGAGCTTCTCCTGTGAGGTAGACTTCTCTTTTATTACCGGTAAAAGAAACGGGATAAGTAAGGCGGCTTTCGGCATTGGCGTGTACACGTGTACCGTCTGAAAGCACGAGTTTATATTCTCCTCCTCTGGGTACATTTAAAATATGCTTTCCTGCATTCTTTTGTATACTCGTTTGAGTGTCGTATCTTAATTCTTTTTCTGTATTTTGAGCAACTTGCATGCCGTTTGCATTAAATATGGATTTATCTTGCGACAGCAGGTCGTAAGATTCTCCGTTATTTACAAACAGGGTTGCTTTCTGTTCCCCTCTGTGTGCGAATAGAGATTGGTCATATTCTGTGAGTGTGTAAAAACTGAAAGCTGCTATTAACAGGCAGGCAGCGGCAGTGCTGCTCCAATAGGTGTACATTCGTATCCGTTTACGGTGGCGGATGCGTTGCTGGATTGATTCCCATGCTTGTGCTTCATCGCATTGTGCCGCAAATTCATTTACCCGTTTCAACCGGTACCAGTTGAGCAAAGTAATCAGATTTTTCTCCGTTTTATTATGATCTTCTTGATTCATCTTTTCTCTCGTTTTATTATATGATCCGGAATTGTGTAAAATGGGTGTCAAAAACGAGAGACTTTTTTTCTTGGAAGATTTATGATAGGTTTATCAAGAATAAAGATACTAGAAGTAATTTCTCGTTTTTACGCAGTTTCTTCATCGCTCTGGCAAGATAAGTCTTTAATGTATTGACGCTGATATGCAGTTCACTGGCTACTGCTTTATAGCTTTTGTTTTCAATAACGACACCATAGAGTGCTTTCTTTTCTTGTTCGGGCAATGCTGCTAAAGCTTTTTCCAACTCCTTTTCTTTTTGTTCACGTTCATTCTCTTCAAGGCTTTCACATATATATAGGTATTCTTCTTCGTTGAGAAGAATATCGCTGGAGTCTATCTTTTCTCGTTTTTCAATGAATTTCAGTGATGCATTGCGAATACAGAGATAGGCATATCCTTTCAGATTGTCAGTAATGGTTTTATAGAGCTTCTTTTCCCAGAATGAAATAAAAAAACTTTGAACGATATCTTCGGATTCGGAAAAGTCATCTGTAATCTGTACTGCATACATACATAAACGGATATAGTAACGCTGAAAGAAAAGGTTGAAGGCCCTCTCTTTATCCGTGCTGAATAGACTTACTAATTCTTTATCCGTTAAATGATTCATTTTTATAATAGAATTACGCAATGCATCATAATATAAAAATCTTAATATATAATACTTCTTGATTATGTTTTTAGTAT